>DXMD01000001.1:0-70786 GCA_019414385.1 Collinsella sp.
AGGCCCTCGCGGCCTAGTCGCTATTTAGGGCGTCCAAGATTTGGGACGCAGTTCAATTTGATCGGACGGGCTTCTTGATGGGTATCATGGTTGGACGATCATTAGGAGGTTTCTCTACATGGAATTGTTTGAGCCGATTCTTCATTTCTTTGCACAACGATGGGTCCACAACATCATCTGGGCAGGTATCTTGGCCATCGGCACCGCCGTTGCCGCCAAGGTCGCGTCCAAGACCCTGTACCACCTGCTCAACCGCGACGATAACCCACTCCCTTCATCAAGCATCTTCATCAACATCGCGCGCGCCGTCATTTGGATGATCGGCGGCAGCTTTATCCTCGACAACTGCTTTGGCATTAATGCAAACGCCCTCGTCGCCGCTCTTGGCGTCGGCGGCATCGCCATCTCGCTCGGCTTTCAGGACACGCTGTCAAACCTTATCGGTGGCATGCAGGTGACCTTTATGGGCATCATCAAACCCGGCGACAATATCGAGGTCGGTGGCGTGTCGGGCGTGGTCCAAGATATCACCTGGCGCCATACGACCATCGAGGACGCCTGCGGGCAGACCATCATCGTCCCCAACTCCAACATCTCCAAGAACACGCTCGTGCACCTCATGCCCTTTGGGCGCGTTGCCGTGCCCGTTGCCGTAAAGGACACGTCCAAGTGGGCCTCGTTGGACGCGCTGGCAGATGAGCTTACCGACGCCACCAAGGCCGCGGTGCTTCCCATCTCTGGCTTTGACAAGGAGCCGTACGTACTCTTTAGCGAGATCGGCGACTTTGGCGTCAAGGGCAAAATCATCTTTATCGTCAGCGACGACAGCACCACTTTCACGGCAGCCGACGCTTGCATCCGCGCCATCGCCCCCATCATCGCCTAAAACCACCGCAAAGGGGACAGGCACCTTTGTGGTGGTTTCGCATCGTGGTACCATGGTTCATATCGTTGTTTAAACGACTAAGGGAGTAGACACCATGGAAGAGGCCTATCGTCAAGCACGCAAGCGCGGCGAGCAGGGACGCCGTCGCGCCATCAGCCAAAGCGAGCACCCGTACCTTACGGACCTCGACAGCTTGGTTGCCCAGCTCCCCTTAGGTCAGCGAGAGAGCGTCGGCCTGCGGGATATTCCGCTCGAAATGGTCGTCGGCACGGTTACCAAGGGCCGTCAGTCTGCCTTTTCGTGCAACTTTATGCCCCTGTTGCCATTTAGCACCGAGTTCGCCCGCAAGTGGTCCAACCTCTACGACATCCAGGTGACCGAGGGCTATCGCGACCCCATCATCGTCACCGAGTTCATGCATCGGTTCTACGTCCAAGAGGGCAACAAGCGCGTCAGCGTCCTCAAATTCCTGGACGCCCCGACGGTTTCGGCCAAGGTCACCCGCCTCTACCCCGGAAAATGGAATTCCGTCGAAAGCCGCCTCTATGGCGAGTTCTGCGCGTTTTGGCGCGTCTGCCCCCTATACGAGATCGAGTTCTCGCGTGAGGGAAGCTACGAAACGCTCGCCAAGATGCTCGGTCAGAACCTTATCGAAAAATGGCCGCAGAAAAAGGTCGACTACCTGCGCCACACCTTCCTGCTCTTTAAGCGCGCCTACCTGCGCGCCGGCGGCGACCATCTGGACATTACGCCCGCCGACGCTATGCTCGTCTACCTCAATGTGTACAACCAGGACCGCCTGCTGGATACGCCGACGGATATCGTCGTAAACCGCCTGTGCAAGATTTGGCGCGAGTTGGTCATTGCCGGCAAAAGTGATGAGGAGAAGGTCGATCTTGTCGAGGCACCGAGTGTCGATGAGGAAGAGGCGCCCGCCAAGTCCACCTCCGGCGTGCTCAACTTCTTTATGGGCAAGACCGTCTACTCGGCGGCCAACCCTCTGCGCATCGCCTTTATCCATGAGTTCCCCTGTGCGACGTCGAGCTGGGACAGCCTGCACGACCAAGGGCGTCAGTATCTCGATGAGCATTTTGGCGGTATCGTGCGCACCGAGGCGTTCGAGGACTGTCACAATCCGGACGTGTTCTACGCCGCCGTGGAAACGGCTGTCAAACATGGAGCTAACGTCATCTTCTCGACCTCGCACCGCCTGATGGAATACACGCTCAGAGCTGCCGTTGAGTATCCCCAGACTCGGTTCCTTAACTGCTCTATCGGCCTTCCCCACCAAAGCGTCCGTTCGTACTTTGGCAAGATGTACGAGGCCAAGTTCCTCCTGGGCGCCCTTGCCGCCAGCATGGCGGACAACCACCGCATCGGCTACCACGCGTCGGTCTTTGCGTCGGGCGCGCTTAGCGAGATCAACGCCTTTGCGATTGGCGCCTCGCTGCTCGACCCCCGCGCGCAAATTATCCTGACCTGGGGCGATGTGCCCGCCGGAGGCCTTGCCGAGGCCATGTGCCGCGAAGGCGTGAGCGTCATGACCGGCGCTGACATGTCAAAGTCGCTCGAAGACCCCACGGCCTACGGACTCCACCGCCTGGTCGATGGCAAGGTCACCGGCATCGCCATGCCGGTATGGAACTGGGGCCGATACTACGAGCTTATCGTGCGAAGTCTGCTGCACGGCACCTGGGATGAGACCAGTGACGACAGCCAGATTCGTGCCGTCAACTACTGGTATGGTATGAGCTCGGGCGTCATCGACATTCGCTACGCTCCGGGCCTGCCCTATCAGACGCGTAAGCTTGTTCAGCTGCTCCGCAATGGCATCGTCGAGGGCTCCATCAATCCATTTGGCGGCGAGCTCCATAGCCAAGACGGCGTGGTGCAGATCGAGGGCTTTCCCCCGCTGCCGAGCACGCAAATCGTCGAGATGGACTGGCTGGCCGACAACGTGGTGGGCACCATTCCGCAACTCGACGATGAGCCGAAGGTCCGCGCCCTATGAAAATCCTTGCCATAGCCGATACCGAAGAACGATGCCTATGGGAGTGCTTTCGCAAGGAGCGCTTTGAGGGTATCGACCTGATTCTGTCTGCTGGCGATCTGGACCCGGATTATCTTGAGTTTTTGGTCACGGTCATCAACAAACCGCTCATCTACGTACGCGGCAATCACGATGACCGCTATGCACGTCATGCACCGGGCGGCTGCATTTGTGTCGAAGACACCGTGTACGTGTATCGCGGCGTCCGCATTGCGGGGCTTGGCGGCTCCATGCGCTACCGAGACGGTGCCAACATGTATACCGAGCGCGAGATGACCAAGCGTGTGCGCAAGCTGTCCCGCAAAGTGAGGATGGTCGGCGGCTGCGACATTCTGCTGAGCCATGCACCCGCCGCCGGCGTGGGCGATCTGGATGATCTGCCGCATCGAGGATTCGAATGCTTTAACACAGCACTCGAATCCTGGAATCCCGACTACATGGTGCACGGGCATGTGCACCAATGCTATGGTCGCGACTTTCAACGCGAACATCAGCACGCATGCGGGGCAACGATCATCAACGCCTGCGGCTATACGCAGTTTGAGCTGGACGAAGCGCGCTACCCCATCCGTGGCTGGCAGGCAGCCTGGCTCAATTCGCAAACCATGCGCCGCGAGCTCAAGCGCCACGAGGCAATCGAGTCCTCTACCGCCAGAACACCCTGGTAACCGCCACAAAGGGGACAGGCACCTTTGTGGCGGTTTTGGCCCGAGATAGCAAGAAACCCGGTCCTGCACGAGGCAGAACCGGGTTTCTTTAGCAATGCTTGCTTTGCTCAGGCAGTAACTAAAAGTTACTCAGCCAGGAAGTCGCGCTGGACAGCGGGATCGACCTTGACGCCAGGGCCCATGGTGGAAGACACGGAGATGGACTTGACGTACTTGCCCTTAGCAGAAGAGGGCTTGACGCGCAGGATCTCGGTGTACAGGGCGGCGTAGTTCTCAACAAGCTGCTGCTCAGAGAAGGACTTCTTGCCCAGGGGCACGTGGCAGATGCCGTAACGGTCGGC
This sequence comes from Collinsella sp., assembly GCA_019414385.1. Classification (GTDB taxonomy): domain Bacteria; phylum Actinomycetota; class Coriobacteriia; order Coriobacteriales; family Coriobacteriaceae; genus Collinsella. The sequence continues at coordinate 3,946 of DXMD01000001.1, forward strand.
GCGGTACTCAACGCGGCCAGCCTTGAGCTCGGAGACCATCTTGGCGACGTCCATGGTCACGGTGCCGAGCTTGGGGTTCGGCATGAGGCCACGGGGACCGAGGATCTTACCAATGCGGCCAACCTTGGCCATCATGTTCGGCGTAGCGATAGCAGCGTCGAAGTTGATCTCGCCCTTCTGGATCTGGGCGACGAGCTCGTCGGAACCGATGATGTCGGCGCCGGCAGCCTCGGCCTCGCGGGCCTTCTCGCCCTCGGCGAAGACAGCAACACGAACGGTCTTGCCGGTGCCGTGAGGCAGGGAGATGGAACCACGGATGTTCTGGTCAGCCTTACGAGTATCGATGCCCAGACGGAAGTGGGCCTCGACGGTCTCGTCGAACTTGGCAGTGTCGAGCTCCTTGATGAGCTTGGCAGCCTGAAGGGGGGTGTAGAGCGTGGCGCGGTCGATCTTCTCGGCAGCGGCGTTATAGCTCTTACCATGCTTAGCCATGTGCATTACCTCCTGTGGTTAAACGGGCGTGAGCCCTCCCACATCGTATCGTGTGCCCTATTGCACACATATAACGGGCGCCCCGGTCGGAGCACACGTCATTACCTAAAGAAATCGCTACTCAGCGATGGTGACGCCCATGGAACGGGCGGTACCGGCGATGATCTTCTTGGCGGCGTCAATGTCGTTGGCATTGAGGTCCGGCATCTTGATCTCGGCGATCTTGGTGAGCTGCTCCTGAGAGAGCTGACCAACCTTGTCGGCCTGGGGCTTAGCGGAACCAGACTTGAGGTTCAGCTCCTTCTTGATGAGGTGAGCCGCCGGCGGGGTCTTGGTGATGAAGGAGAAGGACTTGTCCTCGTAGACAGAGATCTCAACGGGGATGATGTCGCCCTTCTTGTCCTGCGTCTCGGCGTTAAAGGCCTGGCAGAACTGCATGATGTTCACGCCAGCAGCGCCCAGGGCGGGGCCGACGGGAGGAGCGGGGTTAGCTGCACCAGCAGGAATCTGGAGCTTAATGACGTTGGCAACCTTCTTCTCAGCCATGGTCATTCCTTTCGAATCACGAGTGTGAAGTACTTGCTATATCGTAAGCACGCACGTGTTAGAAGCACTCCTGAGATGAGCAGTCACAGAAGAAGCACGCTCGCGCGAACGGACGAAAACTTAAGCGATGACAGCGACCTGGTTAAAGTCGAGCTCGACCGGCGTCTCGCGGCCAAAGATCATCAGCGTGACCTTGAGCTTGCCAGCCTCGGTGTTAACCTCGGAGACCTTGCCATCAAAGTCGGTAAGCGGGCCATCGGTGACGCGGACGGACGTGCCGACCTGAATATCAACCGAGGTGCGCTTGGGCGAATCGCCCTTACCGGGACGACGAGTCATCTTGTTGTACTCGTCGCGGGAAAGCGGAGCGGGCTTGCCGTTGCCGCCCAGGAAACCGGTGACGCCAGGCGTGTTACGAACGCACGTCCAAGCATCGTCATCCATCTCCATGCGGACCAGGACATAACCCGGGAAGATCTTGGAATCCTTGGTCTCACGCTTGCCACCCTCTTTAATCTCGGTGACGCGCTCCATAGGAATCTCGATATCAAAGATACGGTCCTGCATGCCCATAGTCTCGATGCGATGCTCGAGATCGGACTTAACGCGGTTCTCGTATCCAGAGTAAGTGTGAACGACGTACCAACGCTTAGACATGGTTTAGCCCCTCAATCCAGAGAACAGAGCAAGAGCCTCGCCAAAGCCAGCATCGAGCAGAGCGATGACGACGCCGACGACGATCAGAGAAGCGCAAACGACGACCGAGTAGTTCACGAGCTCCTTCTTATCGGGCCACGTGACACGCTTCATCTCGGACTTCACCGAAGCGAAATACTTCTTGGTGCGGGCGAAGAAACCAGGCTTCTCGTTCTTCTTAGACTTCGCAGCCTTCTCGTTCTTCTTGGCAACGGCCTTCTTGGCCTCAACCTTGGAGTTGGCGGCAGCGTTATTGGCAGATGCCGGCTGCTGAGCCTTCTTCTTGTTCTTCTTGTTGGCCATTTGGGTTACCTCCGCGCAATGCGCTTATACATGAGTAAACCGTAAGCCCCCAATTGGGAGCTTACGGAATAATGACTGGCACGCCAGGAAGGACTCGAACCCTCAACACTCGGTTTTGGAGACCGATGCTCTACCAATTGAACTACTGGCGTATATGACTAAAGACTAGCGAGTCTCTTTGTGCAGCGTGTGGTGACGGCACCAGGGGCAATACTTCTTGATCTCCATACGATCAGGCATGTTCGCCTTGTTCTTGGTGGTCGTATAGTTGCGGCGCTTGCACTCAGTGCACGCAAGAGTAACTAGAGTACGCATGTATCCTGAACCTTTCATATCCGCCCCGTACGGGCACGAGATGGTACTTTATCAGCTCTATGTAAGTGCTGTCAATGAAAACCTCGAATCAATTGGTTCTCGGTGGATCCATTCATATTTGGAACACATCAATGGGGCCAGCGAGATCTAATCGACGGTGTGCCCAGAACCATTATCGATCCTCTGGACACCAGCAACGGCTCAATATCCATTGCAGAAAAGAACCCGGCACCCATATAAGTGCCGGGTTCTCTAAGTCAGCTATATCAGAGAGCTAATTTACTCAATGATCGTGGAGACGATGCCCGAACCGACGGTGTGGCCACCCTCGCGGATAGCGAAGCGCAGGCCCTCCTCCATGGCGATCGGGTGGATGAGGTCGCCCTCGATGGTGATGTGGTCACCAGGCATAGCCATCTCGGTGCCCTCGGGGAGCTTGACCGTACCGGTAACGTCGGTGGTACGGAAGTAGAACTGAGGACGATAACCATCGAAGAACGGGGTGTGACGGCCGCCCTCCTCCTTGGTCAGAACGTAGATCTCACCGGTGAACTTGGTGTGCGGGGTAACCGAACCGGGCTTGCAGAGAACCTGGCCGCGCTCGATGTCCTCACGCTTGATGCCGCGGAGCAGCAGACCGACGTTGTCGCCAGCCTCGCAGAAGTCCATGGACTTACGGAACATCTCGATACCGGTAACAACGGTGTTCTGGGTATCCTTGATGCCGACGATCTCGACGGGCTCGTTGAGCTTGAGCTCACCGCGCTCGACACGGCCGGTAGCAACGGTACCACGGCCGGAGATGGTCATAACGTCCTCAACGGCCATCAGGAACGGGAGGTCGTTGTTACGAGCAGGCGTCGGGATGTACTCGTCGACGGCGTTCATGAGCTCGCGGATAGCGTCCATCCACTTGGTGTCGCCCTCGAGAGCGCCCAGAGCGGAACCACGGATGACGGGGATGTCGTCGCCGGGGAAATCGTACTCGGAGAGGAGCTCACGGGTCTCCATCTCGACGAGGTCGATAAGCTCGTCATCGTCAACCATGTCGCACTTGTTCAGGAAGACGACGATGTAGGGAACGCCGACCTGACGGGCGAGCAGGATGTGCTCGCGGGTCTGAGCCATGGGGCCGTCGGTAGCGGCGATGACCAGGATAGCGCCGTCCATCTGAGCAGCACCGGAGATCATGTTCTTGACGTAGTCAGCGTGGCCCGGGCAGTCAACGTGAGCGTAGTGACGGGCAGCGGTCTCGTACTCGACGTGGGAGACGGAGATCGTAATGCCGCGCTCGCGCTCCTCGGGAGCCTTGTCGATGTTCTCGAACGCAGTGAAGTCAGCCTTGCAGCCCTCGGTCTCAGAGAGAACCTTGGTGATGGCGGCGGTCAGCGTGGTCTTGCCGTGGTCGACGTGACCAATGGTGCCGATGTTAACATGCGGCTTAGTGCGCTCAAACTTCTCTTTGGCCATAAAGCCCTCCTCTTAACAGGTCGTCCCCGGACGGGACTTTGCCTTTATACCATAGTGGCCTCTCAACATACTATTGAGAAGCCACCGTGTTACCTATGGTAGCGGTGACTGGATTCGAACCAGTGACGCCACGGGTATGAACCGTGTGCTCTAACCAACTGAGCTACACCGCCGGATGGAGCCTGCAACCAGACTTGAACTGGTGACCTCTTCGTTACCAACGAAGTGCTCTACCGACTGAGCTATACAGGCACTTGACGGGTGGGAGCTATAGGATTCGAACCTATGTAGGCAGAGCCAACGGGTTTACAGCCCGTCCCCATTAACCACTCGGGCAAACTCCCAATCGTTCAAGTATCCGCAGGTTCTTTGGTCTTTTGGACCGTCGCCCCCGCGAACGAAAAAGATAATACGATGCAACCTTGGGGGCTGTCAACGAAAACCTCTAGATACACGGTTCCGGGCGTATCTATATAGCCGTGACCTGCGGTTTTGTTGAGTTTGGATGTGAAGGACGGTGGTTTTGGATACAGCGGTGACGTTTCCCAAGGTAACACTTTGGTGTAGTGGAGTACACCTTCAGGATCGAACTTCGATAACAGCCTATTTGCACCTATATATAGGTCGAGATCGGGCTTCCGCGGCAGATTCGAGCGTGGATTTTCTTCCGTTTGAAATCGAGCGTGGACAATCTCCCACTATTGGCGTGCCCCCAAGGCCAAAGTGGCAGATTATCCACGATCATTCACTAAGCGGGAGATTTTCCACGCTCGTACGTCCGATAATCCACGCTCAGGGGGGCAGCCGAGCTCGACACGGCTTTTGTCTCGATCTGTAACATATAGAGAACATTTTCTCCCCTATCTGTTACAGGTCGAGATATTACGCAGAGACCTCCGCTTACGTCTCATTCTGTAACAGTAAGAAAGGTTTTCAGCTTCTTCGTGTTACAGATCGAGATGTTATCGGCCGTCCCTTGGCAATGTCTCGATCTGTAACTATAAGGAGGGTTTTCAGCCCGCCCGTGTTATAGATCGAGACAAACCTGAAGCTTGGTGGGAGTCAAACCCGCTGACATGTCAACATAAATAGAAACGGGCCCTGTCCCACAAGGGAACAGAGCCCGAAACTCTCATGGAGCCAGTGACAGGAATCGAACCTGCAACCCACTGATTACAAATCAGTTGCGCTACCGTTGCGCCACACTGGCACACTTGGCGCTTTCGCGCGAAGCCTGTTAAGGATAAAGGAATTGAGGATGGGGCGCAACAGGCCCTTCGACCGACCACATCTCAAAACTATTCGCCAGAACGAATAGTTTCGTCTGTTCGCCAAAACAAAAAACTATTCGTTTTGGCGATGGCAAGTCCACAATCCAATAACTACAAGCCAGTGAATTGACCAGCCGAGTAGCTGGTCTCTACAGATACTCCCCTACCGGCCACGAAGGGCCTTGAGCTTGGCCAGGGCATCGGGGCTCAGGCGACTGCCCAGAGTCATCTTGATCTGCGGAGCTTCCTCTGCCTCGTGAACGTCGTTATCGATCTGTTTGATCTCGTCCACCAGCATACGGCTCGAGATGCGCGTAACGCCCTTGCCCATGACGACAGCCTGGATCGTGCCGTCGCTCGATACCACGGAGCACGCGCGACCTTCCCCGCGTGCCTCGATGCAGAGCTTTTGCACCACGGTATCGGCAGAGACACCCGTCGGCGAAAACTCGATGCGCACGCCGCGGGCCGGCAGGTTGGGGCGCTCGTTAGAGATATTGCCCGCGCCGTCGAACACGATCACGGCCTCGTAACGGCCCTGGGCAAACGCCGCGACATCGTTGATGAGCGCAGTACGAGCCATATCGTGGACGTCGCTGGAATACGGATCGTCGGAATGGTCGTACACGAGCTTTTCGTAGCGCGGCGTGCAGTGAATCACGTTGTAGCCGTCGACCACCAGCAGCTCGGGCTTATTGGAGTGCACCGTCGAGACCGGATCGGCGATAGCCTGCGCAAACGCATTGCCGCCCACGCCATAGGTCGCGGCCGAAACAATTGGCTTGGCCGAGCCCTCGCCAAAGCGCTTGGCCTTGGACTTGGCGCGGTTCTTCTTGGACATGCGCTACTCCTCCCCCATGAGCTCGCCGGCATTGCGGCGCAGCCACTCAAAGCACAGCGCGGTGGTCGCCTGGGCCACATTGAGACTCTCGGTCATGCCGCGCTGGGGAAGCTTGGTCAAAAAGTCGCATTTCTCGAGCACCAGGCGCGAGATGCCGTCGCCCTCGGAGCCCATGACGAGCGCAACGCGGCCCTCAAAGGGAGCATCCCAGCAGCTGCCCTCGGCGTGCTCGGAAGCACCGACCACCCAAAAGCCGGCGGCCTTGAGGTCGTCAAGCGCTCGGGCGATATTGGGAACCTGCGCGATGGGCAGGTGCATGACGGCACCAGCAGAGGTTTTGTAGCTGCCCACGGTCACACCGGCGGCGCGCTTGTTTGCAATGATGACGCCCGCCGCGCCCACGACCTCGGCGGAGCGCACGATCGCACCAAAGTTACCATCGTCGGTCACATGGTCGAGCACGACGACGAGCGCCGGTCCGTCACCCGCGCGATCGAGGATATCGGCGACATCAGCATAGGGGAAATTACCCACCTCGAGCGCAATGCCCTGGTGAGCGCCATGGCTCGACAGCGCATCGAGCTGCGCGCGCGGCACATACTTAATGCGGACACCCGCGGCGTTGAGGTCATCGACCAGACGAGACAAAGCAGCATCGCGCTCCCCGCCCTCGGCGATGAGCGCGCACTTGACGGGAAAACCAGTGCGCAGCGCCTCGGCGGCAGCACGACGACCTTCGATAAACTCGCCCTTGGGAGCCTGGACAGCGTCGCGGTTGCGATCGCGCTGCGGACGTGCGGCCTGGGCGCGATCGCGCTGGCCCTTGGAAGCAGCAGCGCGATCATTTCGGCGAATCGGACGCGAGCCAGAAGCGGCCTGCTTGCCGCCACGAGGTGCACGCTTGCGATTGTCGGCCATAAGACGGCCTCCTTAAATAGAAAACGAACAAGAATCGACCGTCCGAGCCACGGCACCTTGCCTTTCAATCGTCGGGCATGACCACCAGGTCTATGCCCTCCTCTTTCAAGGCAATCTGCCGCACCTCGAACGGTCGACAAATACTAGAGACTCTTAATACGAGTACCGGCGGCAGTATCCTCGATCGTCAGCCCGAGGTCCTTGAGCTGGTCGCGGATGGCGTCGGCCAGATCCCAGTTCTTGGCGGCACGGGCCTCGGCACGGGCCTCGAGAATCTTGGCAGCGGCCTCGTCCACGTCGTCACCCGTGTAGGCGACCAGGCCGGCGGCAACGCCCAGCAGGCCCAGCGGCAACTCGACCTTGGGCTCGGGGAGCTCGACGCCAAACGTATCGAGCAGCTCGACCAGCGTATCGGCAGCAGCAAGCGCAACGGCCTTGTCGGCAGCATCGCCCGCCTGCTCCAGGTACTGGTTGCACTCGGTCACAAAGCCAAAGACAGCACCCATGGCACCGGCAGTGTTGAAGTCGTCGTCCATGCACTCCTTAAAGGCGGCACGGGTCTCGGCGGCCTTGGCGGCAAACGCCTCAGATGCTGCCTCATCGGCATCGGCCGCCGCATGGTTCGCGGCCCAGCGCAGGTTCTCGACCGTACCGGCGATACGCGTAAGCGAGTTCTCGGCACCCTCCAGGCGCTCCCAAGAAAAGTCGAGCGGCGAGCGATAGCTCGTCTGCAGCATCAGCAGGCGCAGGGCCGCAGCAGAGTGCTGTTCGAGCACCTCGGCCAGCGTAAAGAAGTTTCCGAGCGACTTGGACATCTTCTCGCCGTCTACCAGCAGCATGCCCGTGTGCATCCAGGTGTTGGAGAAACCCTGGTGCCAGGCGCAGGTGGCCTGGGCACACTCGTTCTCGTGATGCGGGAAGGCAAGGTCGGAGCCGCCGCCGTGGATGTCGATCGGGGTGCCCAGGTAGCGATGCACCATGGCGGCGCACTCGGTGTGCCAACCGGGACGGCCTTCGCCCCAGGGGCTCGGCCAGCTGGGTTCGCCGGGCTTAGCGGCCTTCCACAGGGCAAAGTCGAGCGGGTCGTTCTTATCCTCGTTCTCCTCGATGCGCGCGCCAACCATCAGATCGTCGATGTTGCGGCCCGAAACCTGACCATAGTTGGGATCGCTGCGCACGGCAAAGTACACGTCGCCGTTATCGGCGGCGTAGGCATGGCCCTGCTCGATAAGCGTCTTGATCATAGCGATCATGGGGCCGATCTCCTTGGTGGCGCGGGGGCGCACATCGGGATCGAGCACGTTGGCGGCACGCATGACGCCGATGAACTTGTCGGAGAACTCGGTCGCGACCTCGGCGGCCGTGCGGCCCTGCTCGTTGGCGCGCTTGATGATCTTGTCATCGACATCGGTGAGGTTCTGGGCGAACGTGACCTCGTAGCCGCTCGCGATGAGCCAGCGACGAATCACGTCAAAGCTGATGAACGTGCGAGCATTGCCGATGTGGATGTTGTCGTAGACCGTGGGGCCGCACACGTACATGCGGACCTTGCCGGACTCGATGGGCTGGAACTCTTCCTTTTTATGGGTAGCGCTGTTGTAGATACGCATTCGTTACTCCTTAACGGTTTTCTGTAGCAGGCAGACGGCCCAGGCGCCAATTCCCTCGCCCTGGCCTTCCCAACCGAGCTTTTCGGTCGTGGTGGCGGCGACGCCCACGTTTTCGACGTCGACACCCAGGGCATGAGCAAGGTTGGCGCGCATGGCATCGCGGTGCGGAGTGATCTTGGGTTGCTGGCAGGCAATGGTGCAATCGGCATCGACAAACTCAAAGCCAAGCTCGCGCGCATAGTCCATCACGCGAGCGAGCAGCACCATCGAATCGGCACCCTCGTAGGCGGGATCGGTGTCGGGGAATAGCTTGCCGATATCTCCCCCGCGGCAGGCGCCCAGAATGGCGTCGGCCAAGGCGTGCGCGAGCACATCGGCATCCGAGTGGCCCAGCAGGCCGCGCTCGTAGGGAATGTCAACCCCGCCGATGATACATCGACGCCCCTCCACCAAACGGTGGACGTCGTAGCCGTGGCCAATGCGCAGGTTACTGAACATGGGGAAGGTCCTCTCCCTCGGCCATGCGACCAAGCAGAATCGCGGTTACGGGACGCAGGTCCTCGGGCACCGTCACCTTAAGGTTATCGCGCGGGCTCTGGACACAGCGGACGCGCCCGCCCATGCGCTCGACCAGCGAAGAATCGTCGGTCCCGATAAAGCCCTCGGCGATAGCTGCGGTGTGGGCGCGCTTCATGGCGTCGACGCTAAAGATCTGCGGTGTCTGCGCGGCCCAGTAGAGCTCACGCGGCGGCGTCTCGACGATATTGTCGCCGTCGACGATCTTGAGCGTGTCGATCGCGGGCTGACCGCATACGACACCGTCGAGGGCGCGGTCGTCCACAAGCACGTCGATCGCATGATCGATGGCCTCGGTCGTGATGAGCGGACGGGCGCCGTCGTGGATGGCGACATATTCGAAACCCGCCGGAACCGCATGCACGCCGGCACGGGTGGAATCCTGACGGGTATCGCCGGCATCGGCGAAGCTGATGGGCGTGTTATACGAATACGGGTCGATGGCCAGGCGGCGCATCTCGGCACGACGCTCGGCAGGGCAAACCACGACGATGTGGCCGACCTTATTGCTACGGTCAAATGCGCGGATGGACCAGCTCATAAGCGGACGGCCCGCTACATTGACGAGCTGCTTACCACCGGGGTTACCAAAGCGCTGGCCGCTGCCACCGGCAACGACCACGGCGCATACGGGCGCCATTATGCGTTCCCCTGTTTGGTACCCTTCATGCGGTACAGGGAGTCCGCAAGAATGGCAGGGTTGTTGACGCCAAAGTCGCCCAGGCGCTCCGGATCCTCGCTGATGTCATCCATGAGCTCCTGCAGCGAGCCGTACTCGTCGACGATCTTCTCGGCCACGCCGTCGCGCACGACGGACACGCGCGAAAGCGTGCGCAGGCCCAGCGGCGTCATGACGGAGTCCTCGTCCAGGTCGTCGTAACCCAGAACCGCCGCCACATGCTGTGGGTCGGACAGGTCCTTAGGCGTCATACGGCTCAGGTTGGCGCGGATCTTTTCGGCATTGGCCTCGGAGGAATCACTCGCATAGTCGCGAATCATCAGGTCGTACTCGGTATCCATGCTGGAGCCGGCGAGCTGCTCGAGCTGCATCTGCACGAGCTTGCCCTGGTTGCCCAGCTTGACAATGCAATCCTTAAGTTCGGTCTTTGCCTGCTGCATGATCTCGAAGCTCGAGAAAATCCCGGTAATGTCGGCGAGCGTAACGTAGTCGTCGAGCTCGAGGGCCGTCAGGCGCAGTAGGGAGCGGTCGAGCGACTGACGGGTAGTCTGGAGCGTGGCGACGAGCTGGTTGACCGAGCTCATGATGGTGGTGACGGGCTGGATCTCATAGCTCTTGCCGTGAACGTACACGTTGACGACGGCACGACGGGCCGAGACCGAGATCACGATGGCATCGGTGAGCACCGACATGCGAGCGGCAGTGCGGTGACGCATGCCCGTCTCGCTCGTGGCAAGCGAGGGATCGGGATTGAGGTGGAAGTTGGCGCGCAGGATCTGGGTGAGGTCGCCGTCGATAACGATGGCACCGTCCATCTTGGAGAGCTCGAACAGGCGGTTCGAGGTGAACGAAATGTTGAGTGGGAAGCCGTCGTTACCGGCAGCGAGCACGTTTTCGGTGTCGCCGACGCAGATAAGGGCACCCAGGTGACCGGCGATGATCATGTCGAGGGCGGTGCGGATCGGCTGACCAGGTGCCGTCAGGCGGATGGCCTGTTCCATACGCTTTTGCAGCTCGTTCTTATCCAAGGCATCGCTCCCATCGCATACGCTCCATAAACGCTAAATAGTTTCTCACGGTTTGTCCCCGCGGCGCTCGCGAAATCCGATGCTTACAGAATGAGCGAACACCGCTGAGAGCCTCAACCCAAATGAGCTGTTCATGTGGTAGCATCGGGATTCACATGAATGAGGGAGTAGTCGCGTGACCGGGTTCGCCTCCGGTGGCGCGGCAAGTCAACATACTGGCCGACACGGTCTGGCTTGCCTTAATGAACGAGACTCGTGGTTGTACGCGCGGCGCGTACGCCACGGGTCTTTTTTGTTGCTCCCCTGTCAGAAGTACACGCGGGTTCGCCCGCAAGGAGGGAGCCAAACCATGGGACTCGTAGAGCTCGTGCTGCTCGCCATTGGCCTTTCGATGGACGCCTTTGCCGTATCCATCTGCAAGGGCCTTGGCATGAAGAAGATCAACCTTAAGGTCGCCGTAGTGCTCGGCCTGTTCTTTGGCGGCTTCCAGGCCGGCATGCCCGTGATCGGATGGGCGCTTGGCAGCCAGTTTATGGGCATCATCGGCCCCATCGACCATTGGATTGCCTTTATCCTTTTGGCCTTCATCGGCGGCAAAATGCTGTGGGAGGCTTTTACCGAGGACGAGGATGAAGGCGACGGCAAGAATGCCGAAAAGATTGAACTGAGCGAGTACCTGATCCTCGCCATCGCCACTTCAATCGACGCCCTGGCCGTGGGCATCTCGTTCGCCGCGCTTTCGGTCGACATCGTTCCCGCTGTATCGCTTATCGGCGTCACAACGTTTATCTTCTCCGTCGCCGGCGTAGCGATCGGCCACACCTTTGGCGCGCGCTACGAAAAACCTGCCACCATCGTGGGCGGCATCGTGCTCATCCTCATCGGACTTAAGATCTTGCTTGAGCATCTGGGGATTTTGGCGCTGTAACGCCAAACACAATCGCTCAAAACTCAACGCCAGTACAAGGCCTCATGCAAAGTTTTGCATGAGGCCTTTTCGTGCAGACTTTTGCATGTCATACTGATATGCAAAAGTCTGCACGTTAGGAGATCGCCGTGAATACCCTTCCCATCACCACACCGCGCCAAGCTGGCATCTACGTGCGCCAGGCACGCGAGGCTCAGGGTCTCACCCGTGCCGCCCTCGCCAAAACGGCCAGTGTTTCAGAGCGCCTGCTCGCATCGCTCGAGCTAGGAGACGCCACCGGCATTCGACTCGACAAGTTGCTGTCCGTCTTTAACGCACTCGGCATAGGTCTCTTTGCGCAAAGCGATAACGACTCCATCGCATCGCCCTCCGAACATCCGACGACGAAAGCGGATCTCCCTATCGCGAACTCGAATGCCCTGCCAAAGCCAAGCGTAGGCAGACGACCCGCTCGACAGGGAACGCCATCTTCCTATGGTGCCTTGCTGGCCCAAATCGCAGCCGAGCAAGGCCTTTCCGACACTTCAGACCTCTCCTTTGACTGTAAGGTTGTGAAATAAATGGCAGAGATGGAGCTTGCGACCCTCATTTGTGGCGAAATCGCAGGCACTCTCCGGCAAGACGAGCATGGACTCTGCAGCTTTGTATACGCCCCAACCTATCGCGGAACACCACTATCGCTTACAATGCCGCTTTCCAATCGCACGTATGGCCATAACATCGTCCGCCCGTTCCTATTTGGCCTTTTGCCCGACAGCCAAGAGCAGCGTCGCGCTATTGCCGCCGAGCATGACGTTGCATCCAACAACCCCGTCGCCCTCTTGTGCCATATCGGTCTTGACTGCGCAGGGGCCGTTCAGTTTTGTCGAACCGATCAATTAGGCGCCGCCCGCGGCAGGGTCTCGGCATACCGCCCGCTTACCAATTCTCAAATCGCTCACAAGCTCAAAGCAATTCGCGATGACGAAAGAGAGACATGGATGGGCTCCAACGAAAGCTGGTCCCTGGGCGGCAACCAAGGCAAATTTGCACTAGCTTGGCATGATGGCCAATGGTGCGAATGTCTAGGGTCATCCCCCACTACCCATATCTTCAAAAATAGTGTCGTTGGGTTCAAACATCAGGCCTTAAACGAATTCGTCTGCATGAAAACGGCTCGGCGTGTTGGCATTCCAACTGCCAACGTCTCCTATTGCACATTTTAAGACGAAGCCGCGCTCGTCGTTGAACGGTACGACAGAATGGTCAATAGCAGCGGAAATATCGAAAGGCTGCATCAGGAGGACTTTTGCCAGGCGCTCGGTGTATTGCCAAGCCAGAAATACACCGCCGACGGAGGACCAACCACACGAGACATCCAAGAACGACTGATTAACACAGTCCCCCACCACATGAATCTTGTGCTTTTTACCTATATGTTGTTCTATAACGCCATTATCGGAGCGCCTGACGCACACGCTAAAAACTACTCGCTCATCCTAGGTAAAGGCACAAACGCAGCGCTCGCACCCATGTACGATGTCGCATCGGGCTTGGCGTACGAGCGTATGCGCCGCCGGGCGCGCCTTGCCATGAGCGTTGGCGGCGAAAATCGAGTGGGGCGCATCGGTCCAGGCGCTATCCGCCGATACCACGGTATGGGCGACCCCGCGCTGGAGGCGGCGCTCACCGATGCCGGGCTATCCGAGAAGTTTTGCTTTGCGACCATGATGGACCTCGCCTACGAGGTGCCCATTTGCATGGAAGAGATCATGGACGAACACGCCGACCTGCCCGGCATGGCGGACCTGCGCGAGCACATGCTCGGCCCCGTCCGCGAAAACTGCCAGCGCACCCTCGACCTCATCAAGGCGGATATGGGCTAGGCGCCAATCAATCCACATTTCTTAAAAGAAGAGGGGGGGGGCACCCGTCGCAAAAGTTCGGATGCCCCTCTCGTAATGTCATTTGCAATCCGCTAGCACGTGGCTCGAACTGCTGCTAGCGCGACCCTTACGCGGCAAGGCGCTTGAGGACGTCGATGAGCAGCTCGTAGAAGCGCTCGGCAGAAGCGAGCTCCATGCTCTCGTCCGGGGTGTGGACATCGGAGAGCGTCGGGCCCACGGCGATGGCGTCCAGGCCGTGCAGGGCCTCAGCAAACAGGCCGCACTCAAGGCCGGCGTGAATGGACTCGATGCGCAGCTCGGAGCCAAAGAGCTCGCGATAGCTCTCGACGAAGATGTCGCGGACCGGCGAATGCTCGGCATAGCTCCAGCCGGGATACTCGAACTCGAACTTGGCGTCGAAGCCCAAGACATCGGCCAGCGTCTGCAGGCGGTCCTTGAACTCGTTCTGCAGCGAGGTGATCGAGGAGCGCGGGGACAGCATGATCTTGACCTGGTCGTCGGAAGTGGCGACCACGCCGATGTTGGAGGAAACCTCGACGGAGCCGTCGGTGGCGACGTTGCGGCGAATCACGCCGTTAGGGGCAAGACGCAGGGCGCGGATGAGGGCAAGCGCGGACTTCTGATCCATGGCCTCGACCTCGGCGTCGTCGGCAATCTCGACGGTGCAGGTAAAGCCGGGGTCGAAGACCTCGAGCTCGGCAGTGACGTCGGCGATGATGTCCTTTGCGATCTGGGCCGCGGCCTCGGCGGCAGCGTGGTCGGCGTAAACCAGCTCGGCCTTGCACTCACGGTTGATGGCGTTGTCCTTAGTGCCGCCGTTAAAGCTAACGATGGCGGGCTCGCCGGCGACCATCAGGCGGTCGATGATGCGGGCCATGATGAGGTTGCCGTTGCCGCGCTCCAGGTTGATATCGTTGCCGGAATGACCACCCAGTAGGCCGGAGATGTCGAGCGTGAGGGTGCTGCCGGTCTTGTGCTCGCGCACGATGGGGCAGGTGTAGGTAACAACGACGCCGCCAGCGCAGCTGACGGTGGCAACGCCCTCTTCCTCGGAGTCAAGGTTAATCATGGTGCGGGCGCTAATCTGGGACTTGTCGAGCGTCTCGGCGCCGACCAGGCCAGTCTCCTCGTCGGTGGTGAATACGCACTCGAGGGCGGGGTGAGCAATCGAATCGTCGTTGAGCACAGTAAGCATCAGAGCGACAGCAATACCGTTGTCGGCGCCCAGGGTGGTGCCGTTAGCGGTGAGGACGCCGTCCTTCACGACCAGGTCGATACCGTCGGTCGTAAAGTCGTGCTCAACAGAGCCCAACTTGTCGCACACCATATCGATGTGGCCCTGCAGCATCACAGTCGGGGCATTCTCGGCGCCGGCAGAAGCGGGCTTGCGAATGATGACGTTGTAGACCTCGTCCTGGTACACATCGAGGCCGCGCTCCTTGGCAAACGCAACCAGGAAATCGCTGATGCCCTTCTCGTTGCCAGACCCACGGGGGATCGCGCTGACCTCCTCAAAGAAATGGAACAGCTGGGCGGGCTCGTAGCCGGTAATCTTGTAGTCCATGGTGCCTCCTTGGCGCAACTGGTTAGACAGTAAGATATGCGACTTGTATATTCCCAGACTTTGCGTGCATAAACCAGTCGAAAACGCCGAGCGCCCTTGCATCATCGGCTAACGGTGAGGAAACGCCACTTTATCAAGGTAAAGCAAGCTAGACGGGCCGTGCAGAGGGAACGTTGGACCCCCCAACCAACCTCAACGCCTGTTGAACATTAATGCATACACCATTGGTATGTTTAATAAGATTCTTGTCCTCCGTCACGACGTAATCGGCATCAATGCGATTGGCGACGCCCAGCATCAGGTCGTCCTCAAAGTCATTGTGGTGGTACTTGAACACAAAGGAGTCGAAGACCTCGTCTGCACCGACCGGGGCGATGAGGGCTAGCTCGCGCATCTGTCGAACGCATGCCCAGGCCGTTTCGTCTGCCGCCGCAATGGCGTTATCGCTCAGTGAGCCAGTCTTTCTTCGGCACTCCTGCTTGATTGCCGCCGAGACAAGATATGAAACGTCTTTGACCGAAAGCGACGAGGCAAACAGGGCAATCCGCTCCGAGGCGTCGGCAATCTCGATCAGATGGACGACATTTGCCGTACGGACGGACCTGCCAGAAAAATAATCCATCCATACGTTGGTATCGATTAACAGCTTGAGGACGCCTTCTGTGCTCATAGTTCCACCCACTCGGGATAGCGCTCCGCCATGGCCTCCTCATAGAGGTCGTCATAGTCTCCCGAGAACTCAGGGATGGGGATGCCGTATTTGAGGCACGAATCGCGAACGATATGGCTGCCTTGCGCGGCCCTTGACTCCATGCGCCGGGGCTCCACTCCGTCAGAAACCGGAGCCGCCGCGTCTCCCTTCGAGGGCATGCGTCCGTTAACGACCAGATACTCCCAAAGTGTCCGAACGGCTTGTGACGGCGTCATGCCAATATGAGTCAGGACGGCGTCTCCCGCCTCTTTGAGCTGGCGATCTATACGCACGTTCATCTGAACTGGCCGCGTGTCGAGTATTGACGTAGGCATATCAGCTCCTTTGCTATACTATATCTCGATTTTAGTATAGCACGGCAGATTGAAGCGCATTTCAATAGAAATGAGGGCGCTTCCTTATCGGAAACGCCCCCGTTATACAAGGTATGTTCAATCCCTACAGCGCACCAGAGCCGGCTTGCATCATGCCACCGGGGCCCGAGGTCACGCCGCCGCTCACGGGCGCGGCGTTGCCGGTGTGCGGTGCCGCCGGGGCGGTATCGCCACCGAGCGTACCTGCCGGACGCCGCGCCGGAATCTCGCCCGTGCCGTGGCTAAAGACGAACTTGCCATCGGCCACGTCGCACAGGACGGTATCGCCCTCGCCCCACTCACCGGCCAGAAGCTCCTCGGACAGCGGGTCCTCGATGAGCTTTTGAATAGCACGGCGCAGCGGACGCGCACCGTTGGTGAGGTCGGTGCCCTCGGCCACGATCTTGTCATAGGCCGCATCGGTGAGCTTGATGTTCATGCCGTTGGCAATCAAACGCTGACGCAGGTCGTCCACCAGCAGGTGCGCGATCTTGGTGAGATTCTCGCCCGAGAGCTTCTGGAACACCACGATGTCATCGATGCGGTTGAGCAGCTCGGGGCGGAACAGGCGCTTGAGCTCGCCCATCGCGCGGCCGCGGATCTCACTCGAGGTGAGGCCCTGCTCGCCGGTGGTGCCAAAGCCAACGCTCGCATCCTGTGCGATCTCGCGGGCGCCCACGTTGGACGTCATGATGATCACGGTGTTGCGGAAGTCGACCGTCTTGCCCTGGCTATCAGTCAGGCGACCCTCCTCCAGCACCTGCAGCAGGATGTTGAAGATATCGGGGTGTGCCTTCTCGATCTCGTCGAACAGCACGACCGAGTACGGGTGGCGACGAACGGCCTTGGTGAGCTGGCCGCCCTCGTCGTGACCGACGTAACCCGGAGGGCTGCCGATGAGCTTGGAAACCTCGAACTCGCTACCGAACTCGGACATGTCGAAGCTGATGAGCGCGTCCTTGCTGCCAAAGAGGTACTCGGCGAGCGTATTGGCGAGCTCGGTCTTGCCCGTGCCGGTGGGACCCAGGAAGATAAAGCTACCGCCGGGGCGACGCGGGTCCTTGAGCGGCGAGCGGCTGCGGCGCACGGCCTTGGCAACGGCCTCGACAGCCTCATCCTGACCGATGATGCGCATCTTGAGCACGCTTTCTGCCTGCAGCAGGCGACGGCTCTCGCTCTCGGTAAGCGAGGACACCGGCACGCCCGAAGTCACGGACACGATATCGGCGATCTGACTCACATCGATGGTGAGCGGGCTGGCGTCGAGCTCGGCGGTCCAGGCAGCCTTGGCCTCGGCGAGTTCGATCTCGGCAGCCTTCTGCTGCTCGGTGATCTCGGCGGCCTTGTTCATGTCGTCGCTCTCGGTGGCCTCCTGCGCGGCGGCCTTGAGCTCCTCTATGCGATGCTCGGCCTCGCGCACCGGCTCGGGCGCGCGGTTGGCGGCGATGCGGGCGCGGGCACCGGCCTCGTCAATGAGGTCGATGGCCTTATCGGGCAGGAAGCGATCCTGGATGTAGCGGTTGGAAAGGTTCGCGGCGGCCTCGATAGCACCCTGCGTATAGCGCACATGGTGGTGCTCCTCGTAGCGCGGCTTGAGCGCGGTCAGGATCTTGACCGTGTCCTCGACGCTCGGCTCCTCGACATCGATGGTCTGGAAGCGACGCTCGAAGGCCGGGTCCTTGGTGAGGTACTTGCGGAATTCCTCGGCCGTGGTGGCGCCGATAATCTGGAAGGCACCGCGCGCGAGCACGGGCTTGAGCATGGAGCTCGCGTCGATGGAGCCCTCGGCAGAACCGGCACCGATGATGGTGTGCATCTCATCGATAAACAAGATGACGTCGTCGGCCTCGGTTGCCTCCTGGATCACGTTCTTGAGGCGCTCCTCGAACTCACCGCGATACTTGGCGCCCGCAACGAGACCCGGCAGGTCGAGCGTCCAGATATTCTGGTTCATGAGGTTCTCGGGCACGTTGCCGGCAGCAATCTGTTGCGCCAGTCCCTCGACGATGGCCGTTTTGCCCACGCCGGGATCGCCCAGGATAAGAGGGTTGTTCTTGGTGCGGCGCGAAAGGATCTCCATCATACGCTGGACTTCCTTTTCGCGGCCGATCACCGGATCGAGTTCGCCGTCGCGTGCCTTCTGCGTAAGGTTGGTCGCGAACTGCTTAAGTGTATCGGTGCCGCTCCCCTTTTGCTGGGAGGCATCCGAGCCGCTAAAGAACGGCAGGCCCGTACCGGGACGACCAGCACCGGCACCAGCGAGCGGGCGCTTCTTATCCTGGTCCTTGGCGGTGAGTTTCTCGATAGCCTTTTTGATGGAGGCGGACGACACACCCAGGCGCATGAGGATGTCCATGGCCATGCCGTTGCCCTCTTCGACGATGCCGATCAGCAAGTGCTCGGTCGACACGTAGGTCTGGTTGTTTTCACGCGCCACGCGGAATGAACGCTCCATCACGCTAATGACGAGCGGCGTAAAGGCGAGCTTGGCCGCCTCGGTCTCCTCACTGGGCTCGGGAACCGTGGTCTGGACCTCTTTAAGAGTATCCATGATGTCGTCGTAGGAGATATCGAGCGAACGCAGTGCCTCGGCGGCAATGCCCTCGTCCTCCTTGGCGAGTGCGAGCAGCAGGTGCTCGGTACCCACCTTATTTGAGTGAAGATCGAGCGCTTCTTGCTTGGCCATGGACATGACCTTGCGCGCGCGATCGGTAAAACGGTCTAACATGCTAGTTCCTCTTAGACGAGCTAGTTTTTTCAAACGCAAAGCGCCGCCCGCGGCAGCGCTTTGGTCTCTTTACCCATATGGAGTATATGTTAACCGTTGGGACCTTTCCTGCCCGTAGCCGCGCGACAACGTCTACAAAAAAGGAATTGCCAGGTGCCTCTGCATCGGCCCAACGAGCGTGGATTTTCGGACACCCATTCCACGAGCGTGGATAATCTCCCGTCTTGAGCCCGTAAACAGGCCAAAAACGGGAGATTATCCACGTTCATGTTTTGCGGATCAGTTTCATTTGCACCAATTAGCTGGTGTGGCGCCAGCGGGGGTCGGTGAGGGTTCTCGCCACACCCAGGCCAACGGGCAGAAACGCCACAATGAGCACCGCACGCACAAACCAGCCGAGCATATTGACCGTGTCGAAGGTGCACATGTAATACATCGAGCGATACAGATACAAGCCCGGCACCATAATGACAATCGATGGCACCGTGAGGGCGATACGTGGGTAGGTGAGCTTGATTTCGGCTAAGCTCGCGAGCAGGCCCGATACCAGCGCACCGATAAACGCTGCTGCCTCGGGAGGCATACCTAAGCTCAGGCCCAGGAAGGGAAACAGCGCCGGCGCATCGACAAGGGTCAGACGCAATGTATTGGACACGGCGCCGATCAGACCGGCCGCCGCGGCCATCTTTAGCGGGCTGTTGAACATAACCGAGAAGCCAAATACACCGACGAAGCTCATCACCACACGCAAGAGTGTAAGAGCCAACGGCGAGAGCCCGAGCGGGGCAAAGTCATCCGGCGCCAGCCCCACACACTCGGCAACCATCCAGCCTACGAGGGTCGCCATCACAATAATCGACACGGCATACGAAAGACGCTCAATGCCGCTTCGCATATCGAGCTTAGCGATGTCGAGGCCTGCCGTAATGAGGGGAAAGCCGGGAATCACAAAGAGCATGGCGCCGATATAGCCTTCTTGGTGCGACATTGCCCCCGGTACGACCTGGCCAAGGCCGAGCAATGCCAGCAGATACGAAACGCAAGCGAGCGCAACGCCGATCGTCAGCGCGCTAAACTGGCCAAGGCCTTGCTTGAGAATATGGGAGCGAGCAAAGTTGCCGACACCAGCGCCCACAAATGCACAAGCCATCTCGATAGGGCCGCCGCCGAGCAAAAAGACGAAGGCGCCGCAAGCACAGGCTGCCGCAAGGCCCTGTTGCCAGGGAGAGTAATCGGGCTTTGAGCTCTCAACGGTCCTGAGCATCTCGTGATACTCGTGTACCGTGAAGCGACGACCATAGGTCTCGATTTCCTTGAGGAAACTCTCCATCATCCAAATGCGATGGGTATTGACTCCCGTTGTGGGCAGGCTGACAACCTCGTTAAAGCAGTGGCCATCTTCGATGCAAGTGCACTCAAACGACAGAAGACTCAGGTCGACGTGAATCGTGACGCCGAGTACGGCAGCAACACGATTCATGGTATCGCGTACACGCCAGGCACCCGTTCCGCTCGCGAGCATAAGCATACCGGTGCGGCAGATGATGGATGACTTATCGGTGAGCGGCGCATCGACGGCAAGCTCATCGCCTGCCGTCACGATCTGGTGCCAGTCAGTTTTCATATGGAGTGCGCCGGCGCGAACACCGTGGTGCATGGGGGCTCTCGAAAGCAGCGAGTCAAGGCGCGAAGACTGTGGGGGCTCCGTTGATTCGTCCTCAACCTCATCAGTCTCTTCATCGACCAGATCAAATGAGTCAAGCGATGCCGGCTCGCGACGATCGATTAGTTCCTCATCCTCATCGTCAAAGTAATTGAACTGATCGAGCATGTCCTCTTCGATTGCATGCTCGCTCGCGTCGTCCATATAGACGCTCCCTTCCTACCGACTAACCCCCATCCTAGGCAGCAACGGCTAAAGGAAACATAAAAGAGACGGCTGCCATGCGAGCCATGTGCTCAATAGCCGTTGGGTAGTCGTTTAAGAACGTCCCCAATGACTATTGACGGCCAAGGCAACGCCGATGTATTGGCAACGTCAGCGAGCGGACCGCATTTGAGGCAAGGTGACGTGAAACGAAAGGGCGCTGACCTTCTGGTCGCGCCCTTGAAGTTGAACGTCAGATTGTCCAAATGCGGCCCGCGCAGCGTCGAGCCGTTACGCGGTTCGTAGAACCGCGTAACCCCCTAGTACATCTTTGCGCCGGCGGGGATGGAGGCGTCGAGCTGGATCAGGTTGAGACGCTCCTCACCATCCTCCTCGTGGATAGCGCTGATGAGCATGCCGCAGCTGGGAATGCCCATCATCTTGCGCGGAGGCAGGTTGGTGATGGCGAGCAGAGTCTTGCCGACCAGGTCCTCGGGCTCATAATAACCGTGAATGCCGGAGAGGATGGTGCGGTCGGTGCCAGTGCCGTCGTCGAGCGTAAAGTTCAGCAGCTTCTTGGACTTCTTGACGGCCTCGCACGCCTTGACCTTCACAGCGCGGAAATCGCTCTTGGAGAAGGTATCAAAGTCGACGAACTCCTCAAACAGCGGCTCGACGGCGATCTTGGAGTAATCAACCGTGGGCTTGAGCGGCTTGACGAACGGGCTCGCGGTGTTGCCGGCCTCGGCAGCCTTAGCGGCAGCGGCACCGGACTGGAAACCCTTCTCGGGCTTCATGTGCGGGAACAGTAGCACGTCGCGGATGGAAGCCTGGTTGGTGAGCAGCATGACCACGCGGTCGATACCGATGCCGATGCCGCCCGCGGGAGGCATACCGTACTCGAGGGCGCGCACGTAGTCCTCGTCGTACTCCATGGCCTCGTCGTCGCCGCCAGCCTTCTCAGCCATCTGGGCGGCAAAGCGCTCGGCCTGGTCGACCGGGTCGTTGAGCTCGGAGAACGCGTTGGCGTACTCGTGACCGGCGATAACCAGCTCAAAGCGGTGCGTCAGGCGCGGATCGTCCTCAAAGCGCTTGGCAAGCGGGCTGACCTCGATGGGGTAATCGCACACGAACGTGGGGTTGACGATGGTGTCCTCGCCCAGCTCATCGTAAATCTCGGCGATGATCTTGCCAGCAGTCCACTCGGGCTTGATCTCCAGGCCCTTCTCGCGTGCTGCGGCAGCGAGCTCCTCGACCGGCGTGTCGATGGTGACCTGCTTGCCGAGCACGTCGGAGACGATGTCGGTCATGGGACGGCTGGCCCACTCACCAGAAAGGTCGATGGTCTGGCCCTGGTACTCGATGACCTCGGGGTTGCCGATGGCCTTGTTAGCCGCCTTAATGACACCCTGGGCGAGCGCCTTCATGCCCTCGAGGTCGGAGAAGGCACGGTAGGCCTCCATCGTGGTGAACTCGGGGTTGTGGGTAAGGTCCATGCCCTCGTTACGGAAGATGCGGCCGATCTCGAACACGCGCTCAAAACCACCGACGATGCAGCGCTTGAGGTGCAGCTCGGTGGCAATACGCAGGTAGCACTCCTGATCGAGCGCGTTGAAGTGGGTAATGAACGGCTTGGCCGTGGCACCACCCTGGATGGTCTGCAGGATGGGGGTCTCGACCTCCATGTAGCCGTCGGACTCCATAAAGCGACGGAAGGTGGAGAGAATCTGCGAACGCTTACGGAAGGTCTCGCGAACGTCGTCGTTGGCGATCAGGTCGACATAGCGCTGGCGATAGCGGGTCTCCTTGTCGGAAAGACCGTGGAACTTCTCGGGCAGCGGACGAACGGCCTTGGAAAGCAGGGTCGCGCTCTTAGGGGCAACGGAAAGCTGGCCGCGCTGGGTGCGCACAACCACGCCGGTCACGCCCAAGATGTCGCCCAGGTCGAGGGACTTGAGCGTATTCCAGGCAGCCTCGTCCATGTCGTTGATGCGGCAGAACAGCTGAATCTCGGCAGTCGCATCGCGCACGACGATGAACATGATCTTGCCCTGACCGCGCTTGGCGACCACGCGGCCGGCGATCTTCACGACGTCCTCGGTGTCCTCGCCATCGGCAAGCTCGGCGTACTTAGCCTCGATATCGGCAACGTAGTCCTCAAGCTCAGAGTGCTCGGGATAGGGGTTCTGGCCCGCCTCGAACAGGGCGGCGCGCTTGGCCAGGCGGGTGGCGCGCTCGTCGTTGAGCGTCGATGCCTGATCTGCGGCGTTCTGGTTCTCTGCCATAAGTTAGCTCCTCAAACTAAAACGCTCCCCAGGATTCGGTCCCAGGGAGCGAAAACATACCTTTACGCGGGACCGTGGTCTAGCGTGCAATCTTGGCGATGGTGTAGACGCGAGTCTTGCCGGAAGGCGTAACGACCTCGACGGAGTCGCCCTCGCCGTGACCGATGATGGCGTGGCCGACCGGAGACTCGTTGGAAATCTTGTGCTCGAGCGAGTTGGTCTCGGTGGTACCGACGAGCGTGACTTCCATGACCTCACCGTTGGGATCAATCAGAGAAACGGTGGAACCGATGGAGACGGTCAGATCACCTGTGGTGGCAGCAACCTGAGCGTTGGCAAGGATGGCCTGGATCTCGGCAATACGAGCGGCGTTCTGGGCCTGCTTGTCCTTGGCGGCATCGTACTCGGAGTTCTCCGAAAGGTCGCCGAACGCGCGGGCTTCCTTGATGTCCTCGACGATCTCCTTGGCGTAATCGCCCTCACGCCAAGCGAGCTCCTCGACGAGCTTCTGGCGGCCCTCAGCGGTCAGTACGATCTGGCTTGCGTCCATACGGATATCTCCCCAACTCTGATCAAACAATCAACTGTCAACAAAACGAAAAAGACCGGCTAGCCTGCGGGCAAGCCGGTCAGGTGCTCACCCCAAAGGGATGGGACTACTCTGCGTCCGCGTCGCTGTCCTCTGCCTGCTTCTTCTTGGCAGCAGCGAGCTTGGCCTCGAGCTCAGCGATCTCCTTGTCCTCCTCGGACTGCTCGACCACGACCTCCTCGGCCTGCTTGGTCTCGGCCTTATCGTCGCCCTCCATA
Organism: Collinsella sp.; assembly: GCA_019414385.1. GTDB lineage: Bacteria > Actinomycetota > Coriobacteriia > Coriobacteriales > Coriobacteriaceae > Collinsella. The sequence goes on from DXMD01000001.1 coordinate 27,821, forward strand.
CCCTCGCGGATATTCTTGACGGTAGAGCCGAGGGACTTGCCGAGCTTCGGCAGGTTCTTGGGCCCGAAGATAATCAGGACAACGACGAGAATAATGATGAGCTCAGGAGCCCTCAGTCCAAACATGTAGACCTCCACAATACAGCGAGACAAGCTCGAATGAGTATACCGCGGGTATCGCGGTATCACAACAATAGCTAAAAAAAGGGACCGCAAGAAGCGGTCCCTCCTCATGCTCTGGTCGGGTTGACTGGATTTGAACCAGCGACCCCTGCGTCCCGAACGCAGTGCTCTACCAAACTGAGCCACAACCCGTTAGCTCGACTATAGTAACAAAGATTTCCGTCGTGTGCTAGAGAAATTTTTACTTCTTTGGCACTTCGATGCGAACCGTGTTGGGAATGAGCTCCGTCGCGCAGGACCACCAGCCGTTTTGCAGGGCAGCGTCGGCAAGCCTTTCGGCCGTGGCGGCGGTGTCGCAAATGGCAAATGAGCAGGCACCCGATCCGCACACATCTACAGCAACGGTGCCGTCCTGTTTACGCAGCCAATCGAGAACCGTTTGAATCTGCGGCTCCATCTGTGCGGAAATGACACCTAGGTTGTTATGGATGAGCGCATATGCCGTCTCGGCATCACCAGCATGCAAGGCAGAAGCTATCGCGCCGGGCTTGTCTGCAGGCACCGGAGCCTCGTCAAAACGTCGATAGGCTTCAATTGTTGAAACGCTTGCCTCGCGCGGCTTGACCAACACGACGGGCGTTGCGGGCAGCGCGGGATACTCAGTTGCCAGCACGTCTCCCCCACCTACGTAGAACGCAAGGCTCGCGTGCAAAAAGAACGGGACGTCAGCACCAATACCCCGCGCAATGTCGTCGAGCGCGGGGTCGGTGCGATCAATTCCCCAGAGCTCCGCCAAGGCGACAATGACCGCGGCCGCGTCCGTCGAGGGGCCGCCCAAGCCGGCGCACAATGGAATGCGCTTCTCAATCGTCACGCAGATGTTTGCCTCGCAACCATAATGCTCGGCCATAGCAACCGCAGCCCGATACGCCGTATTCTTTTGCATGGGAAAATCTGATGCCGGAACCGTCTGGACGGTCAGCGCCTGCGCCGGCGCGACCGTCACGGAATCGGAAAGACCGACGGCTGCCATCAGGGAATCGACCCTGTGGTAGCCGCGGTCATCGCGCTCGGTATGAACCCCCAGGTAGAGGTTAATCTTTGCCGGCGCGGAAAGAGTCAGGGACCGATCGGTCACCGTTAGTGCTCCTCGAGCTGATTGCCGAGCGGGGTAAAAATGTGCTCACCGCTCTCGGGGTCGAACAGCTCGACCTGCCCGGTGAGGACATCGATATACTGGTAGGACTGACGCGACTTGCGGCCGCGACGTTCGTCAACCTCGACGATAAAGACGGCGGGGTGGACGCTCTTGATGGTGCCCATGCGCTCGACGACGCGGGTGCGGCCCATGTTGGCCTTCACCTTGACGCGATCGCCCACCATATCGGTCAGCTTCTCGTGGATGTCGTCGACGTGATTGACTTCCATCTCTTCCATGAACAGGGCCTCCAGAAGGTGCAATTCAAAAAGGGGATAATACCCCTAAGGTAGACAAAACTCCAATACTATAGCACCCTGTTGCGACCACGCGCAAGTAGCTAATTTGGCTACTTACAGATTGTCGGTATCGAGGACGATGGTGAATGGGCCGTCGTTGACGAGGTCGACTTTCATATCGGCGCCAAAGATGCCATGCGCCACGTGTTCGACATCTTGACGAACGAGCGTCAGGAAGTACTCGTAGAGCTCGTTGGCGACATCGGGGGCTCCGGCATCCGTAAACGATGGGCGGCGGCCGTGACGGCAATCGGCGAACAGCGTGAACTGCGACACTACGAGAACCTCGCCGTCGACATCGGCAAGTGCCAGGTTGGTCTTGCCGTTCTCGTCCTCGTTAATGCGCAAGCCGCGGAGCTTGCCCCACAGCTTATCGGCCTCGGCGCGCGTGTCGCCGTGGCCCACGCCCAGCAGCACCAGATAGCCGCGCCCAATTTTGCCCACGCACTCGCCGTCGACCGTCACGCCGGCGTTGAGTACGCGCTGCACCACCGCACGCACGGCCTACTCCTCGCCCGTCAGTTTGGCGGACAGATGCTCGAGCGCGTGGAAACGATGGCTGATGGCGTTCTTCTCGTCCGCCGTCAGCTCGGCCATGGTCTTGCCCGGCGTGTCGACCGGCAGGAACAGCGGGTCATAGCCAAAGCCGTGATCGCCGCGGCCCTCGTGTGCGATAACGCCCTCGCAGGCGCCCTCGCCATAGGTGACCAGACCATCCGTGTCGATAAGCGCAACGACGCTCATAAAGCGCGCGGTGCGGTCCTCGTCCGCCACGCCTTCCAGGTTAACGAGAAGCTTGGCGTTGTTGGCGGCATCGTCTCCGTGCACGCCCGCATAGCGCGCGCTATACACGCCCGGCTCGCCGTCAAGCGCGTCGACGACCAAGCCAGAATCGTCGGCGATGGCCATGAGCCCCGTCTCTTCGACGGCAGCCTGCGCCTTGATGATGGCGTTCTCCAAAAACGTCGTGCCGTTTTCCTCGGGGTCCTCAAAATCGCCCAGCTGGCCGAGCGCCACAAAGCGAACCTCGGGCACGACCTTGCCTAAAATGGCCTCGATCTCGGTGAGCTTATGGGCGTTGCCCGTTGCCACGACAATGGTCGCCGCCGGGTCGAGGGTGTCGATGTCGATCTTCTCAAGTGCCATGAGTGGTCTCCTTGTCTCTATAGCAATGCCGCGCCGAGGGCGACGAGGGCCTCCGCCTCTCCCCTCTCAATCAACGGCAGTCTTATACTTCGACGTTTTCCCAGATAAAACCTGCCAAAATAAACCTGTCCCTTTTTGGCAGGTTAGGCGATGGCTTGGCGCTGAAGCTCGATGAGCTCGGCGATGCCTTTGTCGCCCAGGTCGAGCAGGGCGTTGAGGCGCTTACGGTCAAAGGGCGCCTGCTCGCCAGTGCCCTGGAGCTCGATCATCTCACCGGTGTCGGTGGCGACGAGGTTCATGTCGACTTCGGCATGGCTGTCCTCGGAATAATCGAGGTCAAGCAGCGTATTGCCGTCGACAACGCCCATGGAGATTGCAGCCACCTGGCCGGTAAGCGGGATGCGCTCGATCTTGCCCGCCTCGACCCACATGGCGAGGGCGTCGTGCAGCGCCACCCAGGCGCCGGTGATGCTCGCTGTACGCGTGCCGCCATCGGCCTGAATCACATCGCAGTCGACGGTGACGGTGTACTCGCCGAGCGCCTTCATGTTGACGACGGTACGCAGGCTGCGGCCAATGAGGCGCTCGATCTCCATGGAGCGACCCTTGCGGTTGGCGTGCTCGCGCTTGCAGCGCTTGCCGGTCGACGCCGGCAGCATGGCGTATTCCGCGGTCACCCAGCCGACCTTAGCTCCCTTTCGCCAGCCCGGCACGCCCTCCTCGATTGTGGCGGCGCACAACACGCGCGTGTCACCGAACTCGGCAAAACACGAGCCGTGGGCGTGCTTCATGACGCCACGGGTGAGCTTAACGGGGCGCAACTCGTTGGCGGCGCGACCGTTGGCGCGGTTGACCTGCATGTACTCCATAGAAAAATCCTTTCGGCAAAAGGTGTGGCGAAGGCTCTGACGGCGGCCTTACATCTATTTCAGCTCATCGATATCGATATGCTCAATGCTCTTGAGCGGCTGACCAAAGATAAAGCTGCCCGCCACCGCAAACTCGGCAATGTTATCGGCCGTCGTGGCAAAACGATGCTGCGGCTCGGCGGCGACGCCCGCCAGCTGCTCGCGGCGCGTGAGGATATCGGTCAGCTCGCGCGTGGTCTCCTCGGCGGAACTCACGACGCGTACCCCAGGCCCCAGCGCATGGCGGATAGGTCCCACCAACAGCGGAAAATGCGTACAGCCGAGCACCACGGTATCGATACCGTGGTCGCGCAGTGGCTCAACCGTGGCACCCACCAGCGCACGCACGGCAGGCGTATCGAAGATGTCCTCGTTCTCAAGCCACTGCTCTTGCAGATGCGCACCCGAGGCGAGCTCGTGTTCGACAACCTCGACAAAGCTCGAGGCGGGGCAGCCGTATACGTCGACGCCGGCATCTAGGTCCTGAATGGCGCGCGTGTAAGCGCCCGAGCGAATGGTGAGGTTGGTGGCGAGCACGCCCACGCGACGCGTGCGGGTGCTGTTGATTGCCGCACGGGCACCCGGCGCGATCACGCCGATCACGGGAACGTCGAGCACCTGCTGGGCCAGACGCAAGGCCGCAGCTGTCGCCGTGTTGCAGGCGATGACCATAATCTTGACGTCGTGCTTCGACAGCCAACGGCCCGCCTGCAACGCAAACGAGCGCACCTCATCCTCGGTGCGCGTGCCGTAGGGGCAGCGTTTGGTGTCGCCGAAGTAGTAGACGGACTCGCGCGGCAGCACCGTCGCGATGGCGCGCGCAACCGTCAGACCGCCCAAACCAGAATCGAACACGCCAATCGGGCGCGTGTCGCCTGTCGGATTCTCGATATCGGACATTACCTCACCAGTCTCTCTCGAAAAGACATGTCCAAGTGCGGCGACGCCGCGCTACGAACGCGCCGCGACCAGCAGCTCTGCCGTCGCCGCCCAACCGTCGACAATTTTGCCGCGCGTAACGAAAGCGTTCTCGCAAGCAGCCAGGAACTCGGGCGCACCGGCGCTCGTCAGGCCATTCTCGACCAGGCAGAACGTGCCCACGTGATCGGCCATGTAGAAGTCGGACTCGGAATCGCCGAGCGCGAGCGTCTCCTCGCGCTCGATCCCCAGGTGCTCGCAGAAGCGCGCGATGGCAACGCCCTTGTTGAGGCCGGCGGGATTGATGTTAAACGCGCGACCGTCCTCGACGCGATCGAGCTCGAGCGTCGTCGGCTTGGACAGATGCGTCAGGTGACCGTTACAGGCCCACACCAGGCCGCAGCCGGCCTCGTCCAGGATGGCCTGGACCTCATTGTCGGGCACATCGCCGCGCATGCCGACGGTGACCTCGCGGTACTTGTAGCCGGTCGACATGTCGTTGTGATACTCGATCTTGTGCGGCCAGCGGGCAAGAATCTTCTCGCACACGCCGGTCTGCTCGATCACCTGGTGCGGAGTAAGGCCGCAGGCGGGGTCGTAAGGCATGTCGCCAGTCAGATACTCCCAATCGTTGGCTTTGAGGTCGTACATGACCAGGCCGCCCATCTCACCAATGTAGGAGTTGAGGCCGAGCACGCGCGCGTCCTCGTGGATCATGGTACGGTTGCGGCCCGAGGTGGGAACCACCTGAATGCCAGCGCGAGCGAGCGCCACGACGGCCTCGACGAGTTTGGTCGAGGGGTTGTCGTCGTTGTCGCGCAGCACGCACGAGCCGGGCGCGAGCATCGTGGCATCCAGGTCGGTAAAGACGTACTTGACCTTGGCCAAGCGCTCGCGCATCTCGCCCGAAAGCTCGGCAACGGTCGGCAAGGTGTTGTGGGACATGGTTACTCCGTTTACGTAGAAGGGTTTGGACTTGGACGGCATGTTTTGATTGAGGGAACACGCTTATGGCGACAGCGCACTCAGGGCGCCGCCGCCATCATGGTTCATTAGTCAAACTGGGTAACATCGATCAGGCGATTGGCCAGCGAAAGGTCGCTCTCGATGGGCACGAACTCGTCGCCCACGTGCATGAGCTCCTCGTCACCCTTTGCCAGCAGCAAGACAATGGTGGGAGCATCGGGGTTGACGTACTCCTCGCGCGCCGCCTTGAACGCCGCATGCACAGCGGCTTCGCGGTCGAGGATGATCTTGTTCGGCGTATCGTCGGGAACATGCTCGGCAAGCTCGCGACAGACCTTCATCGGGTCCTCGTGAGCTGGATCCTCGTTCGTAAAGATCATCAGGTCGGAATACGGTGCGGCCTCGCGTGGCAATTGCTCGCGGCGCTCCTGCGCCTTGCCGCCGGCGGCGCCAAACAGCGCAATGACGGGGCTAGCGGGAAACGCGCGCTTGACCGACGAGAAAAGCGAACGGAACGAAAGCTGGTTGTGCGCATAGTCAACGACGCAGATCACGCGGCCGTCCTTCGACTCCACGACCTCCATGCGGCCCGGCACACGCAGTTTGGAGAGGCCCTTCTTGATAGCCTCGATACCGATGCCGATCTCGCGCGCAGCGGCGATAGCGACCAGCGCGTTTTCCACGTTAAAGTCGCCCGCGATACCCAGCAGGACCTTCTCCCCCGCCTCGGGCTCGTCGGCGCTCATGCCGTGCAAGTTGAACTCGATGTTAAAGCCGAGCATGCGGACATCGCTCGCCCACAGGCTTGCCTCGGGATGCTCGACGCCAACGGTCACCAAGCGCTCGGCCGTCGACGCTGCCTCTAGCACACGGTCAACCTCATCGGTGCCCAGATTCACCACGGCGGTCTTTGCCTGGTCAAAGATCCTAAGCTTGCTCTCAAAATAATCCTCAAACGTGGGGTGTTCGATCGGCGAGATGTGGTCGCGGCCGATGTTGAGGAAGCACGCCACGTCAAACGGCAGATTCTCGACGCGTTGGTACTTGAGCGCCTGGCTCGAGACCTCCATGACCATGGACTGGCGACCGGACGTGCGGCAGTTGGCGATATGGCGCCAAACCTCGGGGGCCTCGGGCGTGGTGTTGGTGCTCTCGTAGCACTCGATACCATCGTCGGTACTCACCGAGCCGATCATGCCGCAGGACTCGCCCGCCGCCTTGATGATGGACTGGAGCATAAAAGCGGCCGTGGTCTTTCCCTTGGTGCCGGTGATGCCCACGATCTTGACGTCGTGGTCGGGACGGTCGTAGACCTCCGGCGGCAACAGGGCCATGGCCGTGCGAACACTATCAACAACCAGCATCGCAGCACCGCTCTCCTGCTCCAGCGGCTCCAGAGACTCGACCAGCGACTCCTCGCACACAAATGCGACGGCGCCCGCATCGAGCGCCATGCTCAAAAACGCGGGCTTAAAGGCAGCACCTTTGCAAAAGAATACGTCACCTGCCGAGACCGCGCGCGAATCAAACGAGCAGCCGGTCACGGCGCGCTCGTCAACCTGCTCTGATGCGCGCAGCTCGCCGCACACATCGAGAAGCTTGGCAAGCGTATCGACCGTGGTCACGGTCGCGGAATCCGAATGGTGCATCTTTCACCTTTCTCAGCCATTTGGCAGGGACGGTTTTATAGTAACTGAAACGCACCCACGCAAAAACGGCTCCCGGAGGAGCCGTTACGCGCAGGCGTTCGTAAGCCGAGGCTAGGCAGCCTGAACAGCGGGCTGGTCCTCGTCGATAAAGAAGCGCTTGTACCACACTAGGAACACGAGCGGCGTATAGATCTTGCGCTGGAAATCGCCCTTGCCCGCAAAGTGCAGATCGAGCAGGTGCATGAGCTCGTCGGTATTGAAGAACTCGCTTGCCCACGGCGCGGTGAAGTACTCCTTGACATAGTCGTACCACTTTTGCTCGCGCAGCCAGTAGACAATCGGCACCGGGAAGCCCACCTTGGGACGGGTGGCCCACTCATCGGGCAGCGACTTGTTGGCAGCGTGGCGGAGTACCTGCTTGTTGCCGTTCTCGTTGATGCGGTAGCGATCGGGAATGTGCTCGGCGAACTCCATGACTTTGCGGTCCAGGAAGGGCACGCGCAGCTCCAGCGAGTGCGCCATGCACATCTTGTCGGCCTTGAGCAGAATGTCGCCCGGGAGCCACATGTTCATGTCCAGGTACTGCTTCTTGACCAGTTCGGGCTGACCCTTCACGCGTGCGTAGATGGGTGCAGCGAGCTCAAAGGCGCCATCGCCGGTGTTGTACTCGGGCTTGAGCACGCCGTCGACCTCGCGCTCCGGCCATACCAGAGCCTGTCCCAGGAACGACTTCTCGGGGATCTCGGCACCCTTGACCAGGAAGTTATGTCCCTTGAAGTACGGCATATGCAGCGCCAGGTTACCGAGCGCGCGACGGATGGGCAGCGGCACCATCTTTTTGTACTTGCGCACCGGGACCGTGTCCTCGTAGTAGGCGTAGCCGCCAAAGAGCTCGTCGGCGCCTTCGCCCGAAAGCACAACGGTAACGTCCTTGCGGGCCATCTCGGCCAAGAACCACAGCGGCACGGAAGACAGGTTGGACTGCGGCTCGTCCATGTGATACTGGATGTCCTCGAGCGCACCGAAGAACTCGTCGGCGGTAATCATCTTGCGAACGTTCTCGACGCCGAGCTTATCGGAAAGTTCCTTGGCGTAGTTGGTCTCGTTGAAGTTCTTGTAGTCAAAGCCCACCGAGAAGGTCTTGTCGGGCATGAGGCAAGCGGCGATGTAGCTGGAGTCGACGCCACCGGAGAGGAACGACGCGACCTTGACGTCGGCGATGCGATGGGCCTCGACACTCTCGTGCACGACCTCGTCCAGCTCATCGACATACTCTTCGAACGGCTTCTCGACGGCAGAGTAATCGCAATCCCAGTAGCGCTCGATGTTCATCTTGCCGGTCGGGATATCGACGGTAAAGTAGTGCGCCGGCGGCAGCTTGTAGACACCCTCGAAGAAGGTCTCCTCAGTCGCCGAATACTGCAGCGTCATGTACGGACGCAGAGCCTTTTTGTTGACCGCCTTGTGGAAGTGCGGGTAGTCCAGGAAGCTCTTGATCTCGGAACCAAAGAGCACGCCCGGAGCGCCGTCGCCCGCATCGGCCATGGGATAGTAGTAGAGCGGCTTGATGCCAAAGATGTCGCGGGCGCCAAAAAGCTTGTTCTTCTTTTTGTCCCAGATGACGAAGGCGTACATACCGCGCAGACGATCGAGTACGGCCTCGCCCCACTCCTCGTAGCCGTGCAGGAGGCTCTCGGTGTCGGCGCCGCAGTGGAACTTGTAGCCCTTGGCCTCGAGCTCGGAACGGAGTTCTTGGAAGTTGTAGATCTCGCCGTTGAAGACAATGACGACGCTGCCGTCCTCATTGGCCATGGGCTGAGCGCCGGCCTCGGTCAGGTCGAGGATCGACAGGCGGCGGAAGCCCAGGGCAACGCGGCCGTCGATAAACTGACCGCCCATGTCGGGACCGCGATGGACGATGCGGTCCATCATCTTGGTGAGCACCTCGGATTGGTTATCCGTCCCACCGACAAAACCGACAAAACCGCACATATACTATCCCCTCTGCTGTTGCTGGGCATCAAATCGAATCAGTAGCTTTTGAGTATACCCGAGGGCGTAAAGAGGGGCGGAATGTTCAGGCAATCTCAACTGAATCAGCTCCGCTGTGACACGCGCCGGTTACCTTTAATGGATATGAGGTGAATGGGGCGATTGTTTTGCTATACTCTCTCCGCACGGGCGATTGGCGCAACGGTTAGCGCAGGTGCTTTACACGCACAAGGCTGGGGGTTCGAATCCCTCATCGCCCACCATTGAATTGGAAACGGTCCTCGCAAGGGGACCGTTTTTGTTTGGGCCCAGCGCATGGGATTCGAACCCGAAAGGGTGCGGAGCTGAGGAAACGCGAAGCGTTTTCCAGCGCAGCACGCGAGGGCCGTAGGCCCGAAGCGAAAGCGGGCGGCGTCAGCCGCACGCGACATCCCTCATCGCCCACCACTGATTTGATAGGCTCCCAGCTATGGGGGCCTTTCTTTTTTGGGCCCAGCGCATGGGATTCGAACCCGCAAGGGTGCGGAGCTGAGGAAACGCGAAGCGTTTTCCAGCGCAGCACGCGAGGAGCGAAGCGACGAAGCGGATGCGGGCGGCGGAGCCGCACGCGGACATCCCTCATCGCCCACCACTGATTTGATAGGCTCCCAGCAATGGGAGCCTTTCTTTTTTGGGCCCAGCGCATGGGATTCGAACCCGCCAGCACATCTGTCACAAAGGCCGTGGCCAAATAATGGCAAAAATGAGTACTGCTACTTTGCTTGCAACATATAAACAGATAGTGTTTGCTTAGGTTACGCAACATATGTCCATTATAAGGACTAACAGTCAGATCAAAATCGTGTATTCATCGCCATTTCGACTTGCCATCTGGCCTTATTAGTCCAAAATTGCTGCTACAAAATCGGTAACAGTACTCATATTTGATGTTTTTTGACCAGCAGGTCTCCCTGCCTTAGCAAATCTAAGGCAAAACGGGCTCCAGACCGCTGAATCATGCCGCATAGGGCACGTCCGCAGTCCGGAACTCGGTCCAAATTGAGTTATTGCGCCGCGTTAGCCCAAAACACCCGACAGGATCTCGATCAGACTGTCCACGTCGGCTTCCTCGCAGACGAGTGGCGGCAGGAAACGCAGCGTATGCGCACCCGTAGCGTTGATCACGGCACCGGCGGCCAGCGCGCGGGCAACAACACCATGCGCGTCGCCCGCGGCATCATCCAAATCACAGCCGAGCATCAAGCCGCGACCACGTACCTCGGTCACGTGCGGCAGCTTGGCGAGCTTTGCCTCCATATAGGCACCCACCTTGGCAGCATGCTCGGCATAATCGCCACGCACAAGCGCGGAGAGCGTCGCGGCACACGCCGCGATGGCCAAGCAGCTACCGCCAAAGGTCGAGCCGTGGTCGCCCGGCTTAAACACGTCGGCAATCTCCTTCTTCGCCACGACGGCACCCATGGGCACGCCATCAGCAATGCCCTTGGCAAGGCCCATGATGTCGGGCTCCACGCCATAGGTCTGGAACGCAAACGGCTTGCCGGAGCGGAAGATGCCGCACTGGACCTCGTCGGCGATAAGCACGGCGCCCACTTCGTGTGCCAGGTCGCGCGCCGTAGCCATAAACTCCTCGGTCATGGGATGCACACCGCTCTCACCCTGGATCGGCTCGAGCATCACGGCACAGATTTCGCTCCCCAGCTGCTTAAAGATCGCACGCAGCTCATCCACATCGTTGGGCGTGCAGGCCACAAAGCCACCCGGCAGCGGGCGGAAGCTGTCCTGCAGCCAATCCTGCATGGTGGCGGCAATGGTCTCGAGCGTACGGCCGTGGAAGCCGCCGCGCATGCACACGATGGTGTTGCCGCCATTACCGGCACGCTTGGCGTACAGGCGCGCGAGCTTCATCGAGCCCTCGTTGGCCTCGGCGCCAGAGTTGGCAAAGAAGGTCTCCCAAACCTGCTCATCCGCAGCCGGGGCACCAAGAGCAGCTGCCGTGGTCTCATCGCCGGCGGCAATGGCATCGGCAAGCACGCGCGCACCATCTACGTCGTCGTTAGCAAGCTTGGACAGCAGCGCCGCGACCTGTCCGCGCTGCTCAATGTAGAAGTAATTGGAGACATGCATGAGCTTTTTGGTCTGTGCCTCGAGCGCCGAGAGCACAGCCGGGTCGCCATGACCTAGGCTGCACACGCCGATGCCGGCAAGAAAGTCGAGGTACTCACGGCCATCGTCGCCGGTGAGCTTCATGCCGTGACCCTCGACAAACTCGACCGGAGAGCGGCCAAAGGTATGCATAACGTAATGGGATTCAAGCGATTGCTGAGCTGCAAGTGACATGGGATGCCTTTCGTTGAGCGCCGGACGGCGCAGGCCTATGGGTGTAGGAATGGGGCGGCTGAGGGTCAGCTAGACCGTCTGAAGCTTCTCGACCTCGTCAAGATTCTCGGTCAGACGCGCAGCAAACGTCGAAAGCGGATGCGGATGCGTATCGAACTCGTAAGCCGTCTCGGTGGAATGGATCACGGTACCGACGCCGGCATCGGTCAGCAGCTCCAGCAGCAGCGAATGCGGCGTGGTGCCGTTGATGATGTGAGCGCGAAATACGCCGCCGGCAAGCGCATCGACGGCCGCGCGCAGCTTGGGAATCATGCCCTTATCGACCTCGCCGCCGTAGAGCATTTCGTTAACCTCGTCGAGTGTTAGGTTGGAGATGAGTGAGTCTTTATCGCTAAAGTCCTTGTACAGGCCGTCGACGTCGGTCAAAAAGATCGCCTTGTGCGCGTGGAGCGCTGCCGCAACGGCACCGGCGGCGGTATCGGCGTTGATGTTGAAGAAACCGCCGTCCTCCCCCGCCGCGACGGTAGCGATAACGGGGATGTACTCGCTATCGAGTAAGCGCTCGATATAGTCGGTGTTAACGTGCGTCACTTTGCCCACGCGACCGAGCTCGGGGTCGAGCGGCTCGGCGATGAGCGTGCCAGCATCGCTGCCCGACACGCCCACGGCCAGGTTGCCGTGGTGGTTGATGGCGGCAACCAGCTCCTGGTTAACCTTGCCGCCCAGCACCTCGCGCACGATATCCATAGTCGCCGGCGTGGTCACGCGCTGGCCGTTCTTAAACTCGACGGGGATGTCGTAGTGGCTCAGCGCCTCGTTGATGGCCTTGCCGCCACCGTGCACGATAACAGGGCGCATGCCGATGATCTTGAGCAGCACGATGTCGCTCATCACGTCGCGGCGCAGCTGCTCATCAACCATGGCGGCTCCGCCATATTTGATAACAACCGTCTTACCGGTCAGGTTCTTAATCCACGGCAGCGCTTCGAACAGCAGCTGCGCGGTTGCTTCGTTGGATTCGTTCGAACGACAATCGCGTGCGAATTTCATAATCTGCCTCGTCTTTCGTATCGTTATCGCGCCGTGCTCCGCTGTCCGCAATCGCGGCAAGATGCGCAGCGTGCCTGGAATCTAGGAACGGTAGTCGCCGTTAATGGAGATGTACTCATGCGTGAGGTCGCAGGTCCACACGGTCGTTGCCGCGTCGCCTGCGCCCAGGTCGGCCGAGATCACGATCTCGGGCGCCTCGAAACGTCGTAGAGCCTCGTCCTCGTCAAAGGGAACAGTCAGACCATCGCGACAGACAGGCATGCCCATCATGTCGATGGAAACGTCTTCCTGATTAAACTTCACGCCGCACTTGCCAAGCGCCATAGCAACGCGGCCCCAGTTGCAGTCGTGGCCGGCGATGCAGGTCTTAACGAGCGGCGAGTTGGCAACGGCACGGGCGGCGATATCGGCCTCCTCGTCGTTCACGGCGCCGGTAACGTTGACCGTAACAAGCTTAGATGCGCCCTCACCATCGGCGGCGATATTATTGCGCGCCAGGCTCTCGCACACCTCGTGCACGGCAAATGCCAACTCGTCAAAGGCATCGGAGCCCTCGACGATAGGCTCGGCATCTGCGGCAGCGGCGCCGGAGGCAAGCATGATGCAGGTGTCGTTGGTCGAGGTGTCGGAATCGACCGTTACCTTGTTAAAGGTCTGCTTGACGGTCGAGAGCAGCAGGGCATGAAGTGCCGCAGGCTCGACGGGGGCATCGGTGGTGATAACTGCGATCATGGTGGCCATGTTGGGCATGATCATACCCGAGCCCTTGCACATTCCGCCTACCGTATAGACATTGCCCGCATGACCCGCAGCCTCACTGACGTAGGATACGGCGTACTCCTTGGAGTGCGTGTCGGTCGTCATGATGGCGCGAGCGGCATCGGCGCCACCGTGGGCGGAGAGCGCCTCGTAGGCAGCAGGAATGGCGGTCTCAAACGTGTCGATCGACAGAATCTGGCCAATCACACCCGTGGAGGCAACCAGAATCTGCTGGGGCTCGCAGCCGATGACCTGCGAGGCGATGTTGCACGTCTCGCGCGCGCAGGCAAGGCCCGTCTCGCCCGTGGCGGCATTCGCGTTGCCGGAGTTGATTGAAACGCCGGCGATGATGCCATAGCCCTTGCCCACACCGCCCAGGTTGGCGCGGCTCACCTGCACAGGCGCTGCGCAAAAGCGATTGGTCGTAAACACGCCGGCACCGGGACAGGGTTTATCGGGCACGACGAGCGCGTAATCCAAGCGCTCGGGATTCTTGCGAAAACCCGCATGAATACCCGCGGCCTTAAAGCCGGCCGCTACCGTAATGCCACCCTCGACGGCACGAATCTTGATATCGAACTGCTCTGTATTCATCGTCCTTACGACTCCTTATATCAAACAAAAAACGGACATCGGTTGGTGCGCCATGCCAGTCGTGATCATGAGACCAGCTTAAGAGTGGCGCCCCACTCGATGCCCGACTACCAAATCGTTAACAATCGAATGTGCTACACCGGGCACGCCACTGTGGGCAAGCCTCGTCGCTCGTCAAAGCCAAAGACGATATTGGCGCATTGGACTGCTTGGCCCGCAGCGCCCTTGCACAGATTGTCGATGGCGCCCGTCGCCACCAGCACGCCCGCGCGCTTGTTGAGCGCGAGGCCAATCTGGGCGGCGTTGGTGCCGACGACCGAAGCCGTCTTGGGCTGCTGGCCGGCGTCGAGCACGCGCACAAAGGTGCGTCCAGCGTAGAACTGCTTGTAATAGTCGACAACATCCTCAAGAGCCAACGTGTCGAGAGCCTGCGGCGCGAGCGGCAGCGTCACCGTGGAGAGCAGACCACGCTTGAGCGGTGCCAGGTGCGGGGTAAAGACGACGCGATCGGTCAGGCCCAAGATCTGCTCGATTTCGGGCGTGTGGCGATGCTTGCCCACGCCGTATGCTTCCAAATTCTCGTCGGCGCTGCAAAAATGCGTACGAGCGTTGCAGGACTTGCCGGCACCCGTCACACCGCTGATGGCATCGACAATCACGGGGCCGTTCTCGGCCACCCAGCCCGCGCGCACGGCGGGCGCGGCGGCAAGGCTCGTTGCGGTGGGATAGCAACCGGCGCAGGCGACCAGCACGGGTTTGCCGTCGGCATGGTCGGATGCGGCGGTCTCCAAGTCCTGGCAGAACAGCTCGGGCAGACCGAAGGCACGGGTCTTGAGCAGCTCGGGGCTCGTATGCTCGGCGGCATACCAAGCCTCAAAAACGGACGCGTCGTTCAGACGGTAGTCGGCCGAAAGATCAAAGCAGGAGACGCCCGATGCAAGCAGCGCGGGCACCTGTGCCATGGCAGCCGTGTGCGGCACGGCCAAAAAGACCGCGTCGCAGTTCTTGAGCTCAGGGGCATCATGCGTCGTAAAGACAAGATCGCTTACGCCGGTGAAGCTCGGGTGCACCGCAGACAACGGCTGGCCGGCATCGGCGTTGGACGTAATGGCAGCAAGTTCAAACTCGGGATGACCGAGGACGAGGCGAATGAGCTCGGCTCCGGCATATCCAGCCGCGCCGACGATTCCAACCTTCAAAGACATATCAGACTCCTTGTCTGCGATTTATGCACCGATGCGCATTTCGCAGCGGTCGTTATGAAGTGAGTTGAAACTTTAGCACCAAAAGATGCATTAATACGTAAATGGCTTGCATATTCATGCATTGAAACATTCCCGACACATTCGCTTGAAGGAATTGACAAATGGAGCGGGCCCCGTATTGACCGGCGCTCCTAACGGCGCCGGGCAATACGGGGCCCGCCCATGCGAAAACCAAGTTGTTAGGATGAGCCAGCTGGCTAGAGCTCGACCGGCACCCATTCGTCGTGATTGCAGATAAAAGCCTCGGGATCCTCGACGCTAAAGAAGACGAGCGTGGGGTCGTTAGGCCCCTCATAGTGCTCGCCCAGGCGCTCTAGATGCTTCCACCCAGCTTCGCGCATTTCGCCTAAAGCCCGGTCATCCAAGCCGGCACGCCCGCGCAAGATGAGCCAGCCATGGCCCGGCCACCAACTCGTGGCCTCAAAGCGCTGGTTTTGCAGCAGCTCTTGCCACACATCTTTGGTGCGCGCTGTTACAAACCACAGCTTGCCATCCTGGATCTGCGCAAACGAAAACGGACGCACATGAGGCTGTCCGTCAACGCTCGTCGCCAAATACCATGCCGGCACCGACGTCAGATACTCCAACACCGTATTCAATCCGTCCATGTGTCCTCCTGGCGCTAGCTAATTCGGAACGGGTAGTTAATTTGAGACGCTCTAGAGCTCCAGGCGCTCCTCGCTGCCGTCGATATCACAGAAGCGCGCGGCAATGTTGCGGACCGAAAAGAAAGCAAGGCGGCCGTCGTTGGCACTCTCGTGTTCCTCGCCGATGCCCACCATGTGCTTAAAACCCGCTTGACGCACCTTGTCGCTCGCAACCGCGTCGTCCTCAAGTGCGGCCTCGCCGGTCAACACGATCCAACATTCCCCCGGCTTCCAGCCCGAGAGCTCAAACTTGGGATTCGCACTCAGCTCCGCCCACACATCCTTGTCGCGCGACGTGCAAAACCACAGCTTACCGTCATCGACCATGGCAAACGAAAACGGCCTCACGCGAGGCTGATGCCCGTCGGTCACATCGGTCGTGGCCAGATACCACGCCGGAATGCGCCTGAGATACGAACAGGCGCGCTCAAGCTGAGCCGTGCGGTCGTTGTCGGTCATAGGGACCCCTTTCTTGCGCTCGAATCGCGCCTAAACAAGTTGAAGGTTGACGACGATGACACACGCAAACAGCAGCATCGTCACAACCGCAGCCAGCGCATCCCCGCGGCGAAATGCAAGCGCATGCAGACGCGTGCGGCCCTGCTCGCCGTGATAGCAGCGTGCATCCATGGCGGCAGACAACGTCTCGGCATGACGGAACACGCCCGTGAACAGTGGAATCGCCACACTGCCGAGCATACGCACGCCGCCGAGCGGGCCACCCGTTACGCGTGCACCGCGGCTTGCCTGCGCGTCCGCCGTCTGCTTCATCTCGGTGGCAAACTGCGGCATAAAGCGCAACGCGATGCCCATGATCATGCCGAGCTCATGCGCAGGGAGCCCCACGCGCGCAAACGGTGCGAGCAGACGCTCAAAGCCCGCGGTGAGGTCGAGCGTAGGCGTGGTGAGCGTAATGGCGCTCATGCCGGCCATCATCAGGGTCAGGCGACACGCCATAAAGGCGGCAGAACGCAGTGAGCCCTCGCTTATCTGCAGAAAGCCGAGCTGCCACAGGATGCGCCCACTCTGATCGGTAAACAAGTTGAGCACCGCGACCACGACGACGATTGCCAGCAGCGGCGCCATCGACGACAGAACGCGACGAGCCGGCACCCGGGACACGGCATAGATCAGCACGACGAAAATTGCGACAGGAGCCAGTCCGCGGAAGCCGCCGACGGTCAGCGTCGTGATTAAAAACACAAAGCCCAGGAGCAGCTTGGTGCGCGGATCCAGGCGATGGATCGCACTATCGCTCGGATAGTAGCTGCCAAACGAAAACGCCTCCATTAGCAGCCCTCCTCTCGCGCGACCGTCTTGGATTTAGCAATGTCCGCGACGTTAGAAGGACCGTCTGAGCGACCGATCAGCAAATCTGCCAGCTCGTCGGCCAGCGACTCAACCGTATAGAGCCCGCTGCAACGCAGCGGCACGCCCGCCTCCGCGAGCGCCAACGCCATGCGCTGGGCGGCGGGAACGCCCAAGCCGATCGACTTGAGCTCATCGGCATGTGCAAACACCTGCGCGGGGGTTCCCTCGGCAAACACCGCACCTTCGTTCATCACGACGATGCGGTCGCAGCAGTTGGCCAGGTCATCCATACTATGCGAAACCATGACAACGGTCAGGCCATCGCGGTGAAGTCGATCGATAAGCTCAAGGAAATCCCTGCGCACAGCCGGATCGAGCCCCGCCATGGGTTCATCGAGCACCAGGACTTCGGGCTCCATGGCGAGCACACCGGCGAATGCCACACGCCGTTGCTGACCGCCCGAAAGCTCAAAGGGACTCTTGTCGCCGACCGTGGAAAGGTCGAGGCCCACGCGCGAGAGCGACGACTCGACGCGACGGTCGACTTCATCTTGCGGCAAGCCAAGGTTGTGCGGGCCAAACGCCACGTCCTGCGTCACGGTTTCGGCAAACAGCTGACGCTCGGGATATTGAAACACCACGCCGACCTTGGCCTTAACCGCAGCGGCATCTTTCTTGTTTGCCAGGTCGAGCCCCAGCGCGCGAACGAATCCCTCCTGGGGGCGAATCAAACCGTTGAGATGCTGGACCAGCGTCGACTTACCCGAACCGGTATGACCTGCTAAGCCCAGGAACTCGCCGCGACGCACCGTCAGCGATACATCGCGCAGCGCCCACGGGCTGCTAGGGTCGTTGCCCCAGAGGGTCTGTTTGTTCGATTTGCCCGCAGTGACCGAGCGCTTATGCCAGCGGCGGCGCTCGCGCGGACTGAGCGAATAACTGTACGAAACATGGGATAGCTCGATGACGGGCTCCGACGCGTTGCCCTCGTTGTCTACCGGAACAGTGCCGTCAGCGATTTCCAACTGGGATGCGGAAGACTGTCCCGCGGTGCCTGCCCCACTTCGCTCGGCATAAGCCTGCGCAATCTCAGCGACCATATCCGCCTCACGCACCTGTGCGCAAACGGATACGCCCTTCTCACGAAGTGCCCTACCTAGACAGCACGACGCCGGCATATCCAAGTTGAGCTGCGCAAGTTCGTCCGCTCGCGTCAAGATTTCCTCGGGCGTACCGAGCATGGCAACGCGCCCCGCCCGAAACACCGCGACACGATCGGCCTCGGCGGCCTCTTCCATAAAGTGCGTAATCATCACGATGGTCATGCCACGATCATGCAACGCGCGGCAAGCCTTCATGAGGCCCTTGCGTCCACGCGGATCGAGCATCGAGGACGCCTCATCCAAGATGAGCACGCGCGGCTCCATGGCGAGCACGCCGGCAAGCGCCACGCGCTGCTTTTGGCCACCCGAGAGTGCATGGGTCTCGTGGCGCTCAAAGCCCACCAGACCCACGGCCTTCAGCGCCTCGCGCACGCGCTGCGCGATCTGGGCCGATTCGACCCCTAAGTTCTCGGGACCAAACGCAACGTCGTCCTCGACAAGCGTCGCCACAAGCTGGTCGTCGGGATTCTGGAACACCATGCCAGCAGTCGAGCGGATGTCGTAGACCAGCTCGGGATCGGACGCGTCCATGCCGTTGACGCACACCGTTCCCGCATCGGGCTGTAGCAGCGCATTCAGGTGCTTGGCAAACGTCGACTTGCCCGACCCATTACCACCGAGGATGCAGAAAAACTCGCCATCCTCGATGTTTAGATCGACGCCGTCGAGTGCCGGCACGGCACCGTCATAGCTAAAGGAAACGCCCCGACACTCAATCATGCGCGGCCTTTGACCTGGTCCTTTTTAGGCGTGATGAGGTTGGAGACCACTTTATACACCGCCAGTGTCAACACCGAGTTAAGCACGGTCTTGATAAGGTTGAACGGCAGCACGGCAGGAATCATGAGCGGTGCGATCACATCGACCGAGCCATACCAGAACCATACGCCAATGGTCAGGTTCGCGACCATAGACAACGCCGTAGCGGCAATGACGCCGAGCGCCAGGCCAATCACAGCACCCTTATAGGTATGCATCTTCTGGTACACGATAGCCGCGGGGAGAATATAGCCCAGCGTAGCCACCAGGTTCATAAGCGCGCCGACCCAGTCACCCGTGGTGAGCGCATGGATAACGATCGCCATAGCGGCAACGGCAGTGCCGGCACCAGGGCCGTACGCAAATCCACACACCATCGCCGGCACCAGCGACGGGTCATACGTCAAAAACGGCGCCGAAGGAAGGATAGGCAGCTGCACGTACATAAACAGGGCGCCCAAGGCACACATCAGCGCCATGGTAACGAGCTGTTTGGTGCTCCACCTATTCGTGTTCTCAAAATGGATATGCTGCGACTGTTCAGACATAAGATCACCTGCCTCTTTCATCCGGACTCTAACCGTTGGTACTGGGATCTCACCAGTTCAGCCGGTATGCGAACCAACGCACACACGGGTCGCGGACTCATCGGCACGAACGCAGGCACCTCGCCTACGCCACGGCACCCCTTTGGCACCGCCCGATTTACCGCCAGTGGGGAATTCCACCCCGCCCTGAAACAGCACTTGCAAGTGTAGCACGAGCAGGTTTTCACGCAAGTATGCCGAGGGTAATTTATGGCGGGGGAAACGCTCTAGAAATGCAGCCGGGACAGAGCAGCGCGACAATAACGTACCCGCCCATCCCAAAGTGCTGCGCTTTTCGCGGCAAAGCCGCGAAACAGCAAAAGGGAAAAGCCACCGCAACAACCACGTTCCCCATCCATCCCAAAGTAGCGCGCCTTTCGCGCAAAGCGCGAAACAGCGAAGGGGACACGTATCCCTATCGACCACGTCCTTCTCCGCCCGCCGACCTCAAGGCCGTAAACGCAGGGAATCCGGGGGCGTGACGGGGGCTTCCCTCCGGAACATTCCGCAGGACGCAAAGAGGCTCCGCAGCGCGAAGCGCGATGCGGAGCCTCTTTGCATGTCCGAGGACGTTCCGGAGGGAAGCCCCCGTCACGCCCCCGGATTCCCGGTGGGAGTTCTAGACCTTGTCGGCCTTAGTACATACCGCCGCCCTGCTGACCAGCGGTGGCAGCAGCGATAGCGTCCTCAAGCTGAGTATTCTTGGGCACATCGGAGACGGTGGCCTCGGTGATGAGGATCAGGCTGGCGACAGAAGCAGCGTTCTGCAGGGTGACGCGGCTGACCTTGACGGGGTCGAGGACGCCCATCTCGATCATGTCGCCCCACTCGCCGTTGGCAGAGTTGAGACCCTGGCCGGCGGGCAGCTCGGCAACCTTGTCGACCACGACAGCGCCCTCAAAGCCAGCGTTCTTGGCAATGGTAGCGACCGGAGCGGTCAGAGCCTTCTTGACGATGTCGACGCCGATCTTCTCCTCGGGGTCGTCGAGCTCAACAGCGTCGAGCGCAGGAGCAGCGTCCATGAAGGCGACGCCGCCGCCGGCGACAATGCCCTCCTCGACAGCAGCGCGAGTTGCCTGCAGGGCGTCCTCGACGCGGTGCTTGATCTCCTTGAGCTCGGACTCGGTAGCAGCGCCGACCTTGATGACGGCAACGCCACCGGAGAGCTTGGCCAGGCGCTCCTGGAGCTTCTCACGGTCGAAGTCAGAGGTGGTGTTCTCCATCTCACCCTTGATCTGAGCGATACGAGCGTCGATGGCCTCCTTGGAGCCAGCACCACCGACGACGACGGTGTTGTCCTTGGAGATGGTGACGGACTTAGCGGTACCGAGCATATCTGCGGTGATGTCAGCGACCTTCACGCCCAGCTCGTCCAGGGCAGCCTGGCCGCCGGTGAGGACGGCGATGTCCTCGAGGATGCGCTTGCGGCGATCGCCGTAGCCCGGGGCCTTGACGGCGCAGACGTTGAGGGCGCCACGGATCTTGTTGAGGACGAGGGTCGGCAGAGCCTCGCCATCGATGTCCTCAGCGATGATGAGCAGGCCACGGCCAGCGCGCTGGACAGCCTCGAGAACAGGCATGATGTCCTGGACGCTGGAGATCTTCTGGTCGGTGATGAGGATGTACGGATCCTTCATCACGGCCTCCATGCGGTCGTTATCCGTGACGAAGTAAGCGGAGACGTAGCCCTTGTCGAACTGCATGCCCTCGACGGTGTCGATGGTGATGTCGAACGTCTGGGAATCCTCGACGGTGATGACGCCGTCCTTGCCCACGACCTCCATGGCCTCGGCGATCTTCTCGCCGACCTCGGGGTCACCGGCGGAGATGGTACCGACGGAAGCAATCTGCTCCTTGGTCTCGACCGGCTTGGCCTGCTTCTTCATCTCGGCGACGGCGGCGTTGACGGCCTTGTCGATGCCGCGACGGATGGCCAGCGGGTTGGCGCCAGCGGCGACGTTGCGCAGACCGTCGTTGACGATGGCTTGAGCGAGCAGGGTTGCGGTGGTGGTGCCGTCACCCACGGTGTCGTTGGTCTTGGTGGCGACCTCCTTCACCAGCTGAGCGCCCATGTTCTCGATGTTGTCCTCGAGCTCGATCTCCTTGGCGACAGAAACGCCGTCGTTGGTGATGGTCGGAGCACCGAACGTGCGCTGCAGCGCAACGTAGCGGCCCTTGGGGCCCATGGTGACGGTAACGGCGTCGGCCAGAGTGTTGACGCCCTTGGCAAGCTTAGCGCGGGCATCGGTGTTGAACGTAATGTTCTTTGCCATGGTAGGTAATCCTCCAAAAGAAATGTGACTCGCGTCGCCGCTTCCGAGTCCTATGCGGCGGGCGCGTTCAAAGACGAATCAGAGATTCTGACGAGACTAGGCCTCGACGACAGCGTAGATGTCGTCGGCGCGCATCAGCAGATACTTCTCGCCGTCGACCTTGACCTCGTTGCCACCGAACTTACCATAGATGACAACGTCACCGACCTTGACGTCCATGGGGATGCGCTCACCCTTGTCGTTGACCTTGCCGGCGCCAACGGCAACGATGGTGCCGCGCTGCGGCTTCTCCTGGGCGTTGCTAGCGATATACAGACCAGAAGCGGTCTTCTGCTCGGCCTCGTCGGGCTTGACCAGAACACGATCTGCAAGCGGCTTCAAAGACGACATGCTTGTCTCCTCCTTTTTGGGCCGCGTGGTTATGCCACGCGAATTAACCCTTTTTGTTTGCGTACGCGTTGAATGGTACCCACGAATGGCGGGTTATACAACACGGAGTCAAAAAATCTTATTTTTTGGCACTTAGATTTTCTGAATGCCGGGGGATAACTTAGCAGTGGCTCCCGTGTGGCTCCGGAGGGGCGGGGCATAAGGTTTCCTGCTCGGGCAGTCCTGCTCGCACGAAGGCCACATTAAGTGGCCTTCGGCTCGTGCGGAACTCGCGATAAACCTTATGCCCCGCCCCTCCGGAGCCACACGGGAGCCAGGTTAACTAATTCGGGCCCGGCATTCAGAAAAGTCAGTACAGCAAAATGGCGATGCGGATGGTGCGAACAAGAAAGGGGCACGTTGCTGAAACGCGCCCCTTGTGGGTGGGGTATGGGCTAGCGCTCGTAGATTAAGTTACCTGCCAGGTAGGTGGCTTGGACTTTGGTGGCTTGGAGTTCTTGGGGGTCGATGGTGAGCAGGTTTTGGTCCAGGACTACCAGGTCGGCGTATTTGCCGGGTTCTAGGCTGCCGAGGTTTTGCTCGTCGCCCGCTGCATAGGCGCTGCCCAGGGTGTAGTTGCGCAGAGCCGTTGCCGCATCGATGCGCTCGCTCGGCAACCAGCCGCCCTCGGGCCAGTGGCTTTTGGGGTCCTGGCGCGTGATGGCCGTGTAGAGCACGTTCATGCTGGTAACGGGCGTGATAGGGCTGTCAGTACCGAAGGCTTGGCGGATGCCGCGCTGCTTATAGGTTGCAAACGGCCACATGATGCGGCTGCGCTCCAAGCCCAGGTCGCGCTCCGGACCACCTGGGTCGAGCGTGATATGGCAGGGCTGGCTCGAGGCAACGACGTTAAGCTTGCGTAGACGATCGATGTCCTCGGGCAAGAGGTTCTCCAGATGCTCGAGCGTGTTATGACCGTGCTGGGGCAGGCCGTACAGCTCTGCCGCCTCCTCAAAGATATCGAGCGCGGCATGGATGGCACCGTCGCCGATGACGTGGATGCGCACGGTGTGGCCGCGCTCCGCGGCCGCCAGAACTAGCTTGCGCATGCGCTCGGCGGGAACCGTCAGACGGCCCTGGTCGCCCGGGAAGCGCAGATTGGTATAGGGCTCGGTGAGATACGCCGTGTGTTCGCTCGACACGCCGTCGAAGAACTGCTTAAAGCCCGGTGCCGAGAGCAGCACATTGTTCGCGTAACGTGCCTGCAGCTCTTCCAAGTGCGACTGGTCATCCAGCAGCGTGGGGAACAGATGGGCTCGGATGCCCAACTTGCCGGCTGCCTGCAGTTTGTCGTAGACGTCGTCGCGGATAAAATCGCAGCCCGGCATGGGCATGAGCGACATATCGCATATCGAGGTGATGCCCTGCTCGGCCATACGCCTCATTTGATCGGCGTAAGCGCTTGCGATGCGATCCTCGCCCAGCCACTCAAGGCAGCGCGGTAGCAGCTGCATGGCAGCCGCCTCGTGAGCAATGCCCGTGAGCTCGCCGTTTGCGTCCTTGTCGTAGCTGCCGCCCGCTGGTGGCTCGCTGTCGCGCGTGACGCCGAGCGCCTCGAGTGCGCGGCTGTTGAGCCAAAGCGTGTGCCCGTCACCCGAATACATAACGCAAGGACGATCGGGGAATGCCGCATCGAGCGACGCCTTGGTTGGATGCTCGGGCGGGTCCCAACGGTAATCGCGCCAGCCCTGCGTCACAACCCAAGCGTCGTCGGGCAGGTCCTGGGAAAACTCGAGCGCATGTTGCACCAGCGCCGCCTCGGACGTGCCCATATCCATGAGCATGTACGGCGAGGAACCGACCGAGGTATGGAAGAAATGCAGATGAGCGTCATGGAAACCGGGGCAGACAAACTGCTCGCCGTAGTCGATAACCAACGTGGCGGCAGGAGCGGCGGCAATCACGTCATCGGGCGCACCGACTGCGACGATACGGTCGCCTGCGATGGCAATCGCCAGCTCGCGGGCGGTATCGATGCCGTCTTGCGCGGTAAAGACGTTCTTGGAGCGGATAATCCGATCGATATGTTGCATGGGCATCCCCATCTCTGGCAGGAAATTCAACATCCCCGAGTGTACTCCCCCGTCTCGGTTACAAAATGCCAAGCGGCAAACGGCAGCTTTGCCAGGCCAAGTGGCAGGTGGCATACTGGAATGAGCCTGTACGATTTTGCAAAAACCAGCAAGGAGCAAATCGACCATGACGAAGACCAAGGCACAGCAGATTATGGCGGCGACCGAGGTGCGAGCGGCTGACGACGTCACCGCAGCCATCCAAGATATCGCCGCCGAGTTTGAGCCCTACATCATCAAGCAGCGCCGACACTTCCATAAGCACCCGGAGCTGAGCCTTGCCGAGGAGCGCACGACCTCCGACATCGCCAACCAGCTCGACGCCATGAATATCCCCTACGAGCGTCCCCTTAAGACGGGCCTTGTGGCGACCCTTCGCGGCACCGCGCCCGACGCCTATCGCGAGGACGGCACACCACGCCGCCGTATCCTGCTGCGTGCGGATATCGACGCCCTGCCCGTCACCGAGCAGACCGGCGAGGATTTCGCCAGCGTCAACGAGGGCTGCATGCACGCCTGCGGCCACGACTGCCACATCGCCATGATGCTCGGCACGCTGCAGATCCTGCGCCATATGACCGACGACATCCACGGCGAAGTCCGCATCGTCTTCCAGCCCAGTGAGGAAAACGGCCAGGGCGCCAAACTCATGATCGGCACGGGCGTGCTCGACGGCGTCGATGGCGCCTACGCCGCGCACATCTGGAGTGAGGTCGACGCCGGCACCGTGAGCTGCGAGCCCGGACCGCGCATGGCCAATACCGACTGGTTCCGCATCGATGTTCGCGGCACCTCATGCCACGGCGCCATGCCCCAGCGCGGCCACGACGCCGTTATGGTGGCCGCCGAGATCGTCAATGCCCTGCAGACCATCGTTTCGCGCGAGATCAGCCCCTACGAGCCGGCCGTCATTACCGTCGGCGAGCTGCACGGCGGCACCGCGCGCAACGTTATCGCCGGCACGGCCTACCTCGCCGGCACGGTGCGCACCTACGGAGATTCGACCCACGAGGAAATGCCGGAGCTCATGCGCCGCATCGTGGAGCATACCGCGGCCGCCTTGGGCGCCGAGGCAGAGCTCACCGACTACACCATCGCCAATTATAAGGTCGAAAACGATGCCGCCTCGAGCGAGCGTTGTCGTCAGGCCGTGGTCAAGTGCCTGGGTGCAGCCGGCGAAGGCCATTATCGCGGCACACTTTCGGGCGAGGATTTTTCGGAGTACCTGCGCCGTCTACCGGGCGTGCTCGCCTTTGTAGGTACGCGCAACCCCAAGATTGGCGCCACGTACGCCCAACATTCCTGCTTCTACAAGATCGACGAGACTGTGCTGGCAAAGGGCTCCATGGTGGCCGCCCAGTATGCCATCGACTTTTTGGCCGAGCCCACGCAAGAGGAGCTCGACGGCCCCGCGATCACCGCGGTCGCCGAAACCAACCCCGACCTGGCTGCCAAGTTGCGCTCTGCCAAGGCAACGACCGCCGAGGCTCGCGACGCCATCCATGACGCCCGCACGGCACGCCATGCCGCGATCAAGGGCATCCACGATGCACGTGCCGCCGCTCGCCGCGAGGAGAAGCGCGGCGAGTAGTCGATTCGCGGCCATCTCGCAGTCATAGCCACATCGCGATATCAAAGCGGGGGCGGACGTTTCGACACGTCCGCCCCCGCTCATTTGTCAAGCGCCATTTCTACCGTTTCTACCCCGTCCCCAAATGGCAGGCGGCAGGGCTACTCGTCCTGCGGGTCCTCGTCGGAGCTTGGTGCAGGCTCGGGCTCGGGCTCCGGTTCCGGCATGGGCTCGGGCTCAGGCTCAGGCTCGGGCTCGGGCTCGGGCGCAGGCGCCGGCGCCGCAGCGGAATCGGATACGGGCGCTGCGTCGGCGCTAAAACCAGCCGGAGCAGACTTCTTCTCAAACGGCAGCACAAAAGTCAGGACGTCGTCCTTGTCCTCGTCGGCCCACTCGCTTGCGTAGCGCGCAACCCAATAGCCAACGGCACGGTGCTTGAGCATCTTGCCAAAGACCGTGAGGAATACCGTGACAAACGCCGTCAGCACCAAGAACAATACGAGCGTGATGCCACCGCCGGTAACAAGCGCCTCAATAGCCGTAGGACGGTAGTAGTAGCTATACATACCGACAGAGGCAATGGTGCCAAAGACGAACGTCAGGATCCAGGTGACAACGTTGGCGACCAGGCCCGTCAAAAACTCGGGAAGGAACGAAGCGCAGAACAGTTTGGTCTTGTTGTGCTTAAAGGCCGCCCAGACCTTATCGAGCGAAAACGCGCTCTCGACACGACCGGTCACCGCAAAGTGCATCACGGCAATGTCGGCGAACATCTTAAAGAAGACCCCCAAGACCGCCGTGGCAATCATAGCCAGGACAAGCAGGCCAAGCGAGCCGAACAGCGCTGCCTCGAGTGCATAAGAGCCGTAATACGAATACGAGCCCGCGGCGCCAATTACCACGCTCTCCACCAGCGAAAGCACTACACCGATAACGGGAATGGCAGCGATAACCTCGAGCACGACCGAGATAACGCTCGAAAAGACTCCGAGGCCAAACGACGTGGAACGCATGAGTGGACGATCCATACCGTCATCAACCTTGAGCGACAGATCGCGACCCCACTCAATACCAAAGCCGGAACCACACACGCTCGCAATGCAAGCTGCCAAAAAGCCGATGGCAGCCGCGATACCGCCGATAACGGGAATGAACAGCACGAGCACCGACACAACACAAATCAGCGCCGGCAAAAAGGCGATCTGGCACACGCGCTGCAGCACGCCCGGCGTCTTGGTCATGTCCTCAAACGCCTGAGCCACACAGCCCTTGGACGCATTCGCCACGGGCGGTTGCGGAACAAACTGCTGGGGCTGACCCTGAGGGGCAGAGGCTGCGGCACCGGCATTGGGGGCACCACACGCACCACAGAACTTATCGTTGTCGCCCATGGGGGCACCACACTGCGAACAGAACATCGAGATCATCCCTTCGTATCTTGAGCGAATCATCTGGATCGCAAACGATGTCTTTGGCATCATTATCACCCAATGTGGGGACAAATACTCCAACATGACGCATTTGCAATGCGCAGGGCGCTATTCGATTGTTTGATAAGCTCGACCGCGTTAGTTCGTTCCGCGGAAACCCTTGCCGACGATCTCGGAGCTGTCGACAATCGTGATAAAGGCACCCGGATCGATCTCGCGCGCGTAGCGACGCAGTTGCACGGCCTCGCGACGGCTTAGCACGCTCATGATCACCGTCACGCACTTGCCCGAGAAAGCACCGTAGCCGCGGCTGATAGTCGCCGTACGGTTGAGATGCTTGACGATAAACTCCTCGACCTTAAGGGGCTCGGAACAAATGACTGTGCAGACTTTGCGCAGGTGAATGCTCTCGATGGCCTTGTCGACCACGAGCGTCTTGGCAAACAGGCCGAGCACGCAGTACAGACCGACGCGCGGGCCGTACAAGAAGGCCGCGATGGTCACGATGCCGATGTCGACCAGTAGCAGGGCGCGGCCAATCTCGAGCGTCGTGCGACGTTTGAGGATCATGGCGAGAATGTCCGTGCCGCCCGTCGAGGCACCAATATCAAAGACGATAGCGCTGCCGAGCGCCGGCAGAATCACGGCAAAGCACAGGTCGAGCCACATATCGCCCGTCATCGAGACATCGGTCGGAATAAAGAGCTCAAACAGCGAAACATAGGCGGACAGCGCAAACGAGGCAAAGACACTCCACAGGATTGCCTTGCGCTCCAAAAAGATAAAGCCCAGGATGACGAGCACCGCATTGATAATCCACATAAAGACGCCGACGGGCAGGGTCGGGAACAGCGTGGACAGAATGACCGACACGCCCGAGGTGCCGCCAAAAGCAAAGTGATTAGGTGTTTTAAACGCGACGATGGCAAAGGCCGTGAGGATCAGGCCCAAATTGAGCTCGGCAAAAAAGCGCGGAAAGCCCGGCTCCTGGCTGCGCTTGCGACCAGCGCGCTCGCCCCGCTCGATAACATCGCGATCGACCACGCGCTCCATCGGCACTACGGGAGGACGATGCGCCTCCTCGGCAGCACGCGACGCCGCCTCTGCCGCGGCGGCCTCAATTGCCCATGCCTTGCTTTCTGTTTCGTGCTCGTCGGCCATTACGGCAACCCCTCGTTAACAATTTGGAAACAATGCGCCCATTAGAGTAACGCGGAACGTGGGGATTGCAACCCTTAGTTAGACGAGCGGTATGACTACATCGGGAGCGTACAGAAACGGCCGGCCACGCTTTTGCTTGCGCGGTCGGCCGTTTAACGTTTTCGCAGATAAAACCTGCCAAAACAAACCTGTCCCTTTTTGGAAGGTTATTCGTGCTGGCTGGTGCGATGCTCGTACTCCTCGGGGGTGATGACGTCCCCGATGCGCAGGTTGACGCCCGCCACCTCAAGGCCGGTCATCGCGGCAAGGCGCTCGGTGACACGCGCCTTGACATCGTCGAAGATCGCGGGCGCATAGGCGCCGTACTCGATGATGACGGAGATGTTGACGACCACGCGATTGTCATCGGTGACCTCGACCGTCACGCCCTTGGTCAGGTTCTCGGCACCAAACTGCTCCTGCACAAAGTGCATGAGGTTACCCTTCATGCCCAGAACGTGCGGCACCTCGCGGGTGGCCATGGCGACGATTTTCTCGATCACGCCGTTGGAATAGGTGAGCGAGTCCTCGGACTCGTCCGCTTCCTCGTCATCCTCATCCGTATCGGACTCGGCCTCGACGAGAGCCTCATCCTCGAGCGTCACATCCTCAGCTTCGGCGACGACCGCCTCGTTCTCCTCGAGCTCGGTATCGGCTACATCGACCTTCGTATTAAAAGCCATGGTTCCTCCTTATGCCTGCCGCGGATGCGACAGTCGAATACATATTAGTGGCCGCTAAACAGACGGCCGAAGAAGTTGACGATCCCGTTCTCGCCGTCGCGGATCTGACCAATTACGGCGCCGATCAGCACGAAGAATGCAATGACGAGCGTGTCCCACAGGCCCAACGTGAGCACCAACACGGCGAGGATAAAGCCGGCGACGGCGCCGAGCGTGGTGTTGGGATGACGCACAGCATAGCTCCAGATGGCAGCGCCCGTACCCTTGATGAGACCCATAGCCTCGTCAAAATCCGCGGCTGCCGCGTCTTGTAACTCGGTTGCCTCTGCTTTGGAATCAACAGGTTCGCTCGCCGACGTGGCGCTCTGGTCAATCGTCAGGCGCGGCGTACGAGCGGTCTTATCTTGATTGGTATCACTCACCGGAAACCTCCACGGTCTGGACGGTAGTCTTGGACGGCAAAAAACGGACACGCGCGGTCGTACCCGGCGTGCCGAGCATGGTGTCGCAGGCCTTCTCGATGCGCTGCTGCATCGAGGTGGCAAGAGCGGCAACGTCCTTATCATCGAGCGCGATGGCCTCGACCTTAAAACGGACGTGCGAATCGTCGGAGCCTTGGACGCGGGCCTCGACATGCTCGACCATCACGCGGTCGTCACGCTCGGCAGCAGCCCTGGCGCACGAAGAAAGCGCCGCAAGGGTAACCTCGATATTGCGCTCCCCCGCCGGATGCACGCAGGACGGTTCGCGACGGGCGAACATCAGGCGGAAAAAGCTTACCAGCACGCCGATCGCCACGACGCCGGCGCACGCCGTGACGACGATGCGCGGCATGGGGTCGCGCATCAGCAGCATAAAGCGATACGTATACGGCCCCCAAAACTGGCAGACAAGCGTACCCAGCGCCACGATGGTGGCGGCAAGATACACGATCGCTAGGGCTCGTTTGAGTACGCGCACGCGGCGCTCCCTTCAAATCTCGGCTCTCGAAATGCAGAACGGTTCGCATCATTATAAAAGAGCCGGGTCCGGTGCTCTACGCACGCGGATCCGGCTCATCTATTCCACGAGGCTTGCATGCTCGCTTCATTATGCCCAGATATGCACGGCTTAACCCGTGCGAGCGCTACTCCTCCTCGAGGGCAGCGATGACCTCGTCGGTCATGTCCATGGTGCTGTAAACATCCTGGACGTCGTCGAGCTCCTCAAGACGGTCGATGAGGCGCTGGACCTTCTTGGCGTCGGTACCAGAGACCTCGGTCGGGGTGGTCGGGACCATGGTGGTCTCGGAACCCTTGACCTGGACGCCCTGCTCCTCGAGCGCCTTGGAGACAGCCATGACGTCGTTGGCAGCAGTCCAGACGATCCACTCCTCGCCGGCATCCTCGTAGTCCTCGCCACCGGCCTCGGCGATGGCCATCATGAACTCATCCTCGTCACCGGCAGCACCGTTGGCGATCATGGTCTCCTTCTTGGCGTTCTCGTCCAGGATCTCCTTGGCGACGACGATCTGGCCCTTGCGCTCAAACTGGAAGGCGACGGAGCCGGAGGTGCCCAGGTTGCCACCAGCGTGGGAGAAGGCGGAACGGACATCAGCGGCGGTACGGTTGCGGTTGTCGGTCAGGCAGTCGACGTAGACGGCGACACCGGCGGGACCGTAGCCCTCGTACACGATGTTCTCGTAGACGGCGGCGTCAGCACCCGAACCAAAAGCCTTGTCGATAGCGGACTTGATCTTGTCCTTAGGCATGGACTGAGCCTTGGCCTTGGCAACGGCAGCGGCGAGGCTGGCGTTGTTCTCGGGCAGCGGGTCACCGCCGAGACGGGCAGCAACGGTGATGTTGCGGCTGAGCTTGGAGAAGAGGGCGGAACGCTTGGCGTCCTGCGCGCCCTTACGATGCTTGGTTGTGGCCCACTTAGAGTGTCCGGACATACGTGTCTCCTATCGGTTTCGACCTAAAGCCCAGCGCAGATGCTCGGGCAATATAAACAAACGTCGTTATGATATACCTACTAGCCTGCGAGATAAACCCCAAAATGAAGGCGTCGTGATGATGTCCCCTTTGGTGCAAAGAAACCTGACCCCAATGCACCAAGTTAGGACCAGAGGAAGTCGCTGCGGGTGACGGTGGCGCCGATGGCGAAGGGCATGCAGGCGATGACCGGATACAGGTAGCGCATGTAGGTCGAGCCGTTGCACGGACCAATCAGGCACACGGCGAGCACGCCCAGCAGCGGCACCCAAATGGCCAGCCCGCGCCACGAATGGCGGCGCAACAGGTAGACCACCACGGCGATCATAATCCACACATAGGTGGCCGAGCTCATGGTGAGCGAGATAAACGGAATGCGCTGCACCGCCACGCGATACAGGTTGATCAGGTGGTCGCACCAGCGCACAACCTTGCTATCGACCGGATGGAAGTCAAAGTACTTGAGGTTATCGGGCTTCGCCATAATCTCGGCACTGCGCGCCGTGCTGTAGACCCACGCATCGCGGGCACTCGGATAAAAGTAGCCGTAGTAGTTATTGATGAGCGCCGAGATGTAGCACTCGGGATCCTTTTTGAGCATCTGCGCCCAGACCTCAAAATAGGCCTTGATGTCCTCCTGCGAGGCGTACTCGTTAAAGCAATTTTTGACGGCGTCCGACTTATCCGGGTTGTAGCGGCGGCCCAGATTGTCGTACTTGAGCACACGGTCGATCACGGCACGCTCATCGTCGGTCACCAAGCCGTCGCAAGGAGCCTCCACGATAGTGCCGTCCTCCTTAACCGTAGGGTTGACACCCGAGTTGAGGCCGTCGTGCTTTTGGACGAAACGAGCCGTCTGCTGGAACGGAATCGAGAGGATTTCGCGCTTGGAACCAGGCGTAATGTCGTGCGCCGGCATAAAGACCTTGGTGAAGTACATATTAGAGGCAAGGCAGAGTCCAAGCACCGCAAGAACTCCCACCCAGCGGAAACGCGAGATGGCGCCCGAAGGCGCAGCACCGGCCTGCTTGACTGCACGACGAGCCACATGCGCGTCCCATGCGCAAAACGCCGCCGCGATTACGCATGCCGCCAGGGGAAACACCAGGCCGCCGTTGCGCAGAAACGTGGAACCCATGGCACCCAGAGCGAGCAGCAGCCAGTCATGGCGCGCAAAGAGCACGGGCCTCTGTTCGCCCGCACGCTCGGCATTGGCATCGCGACGGGGCAGGCCGCAGGCCACGAGCTTCACGGTCTGCACCAACAGCACCAAAAACGCGTCGGCAAACAGCACATCTTTGGTAAGCAGGGCCGCGTAGTTGGAGAACATGGGCATAAACACAAAGAACAGCAAGATCACGCCGCGGATCGGCAAGCTCACGCCCAGCTTGCGCAGCGACGAGATGGAATAGGCCATGCAGGCGGCCGTAATGACGAACTGAGCGCAGGTGTAGATGGCAAGACCTGCGTTGGCACTGTTGAACAGTGAAAGCCCCAGCTGGACGCACGAACCGATGATAGCCGTGTGCACCACGGGGTGATGTCCGTTGAGCAACACATTGGGATTGAGCAGACGCAGGTAGTCACTCGTGCCGTTGGGGTAGTTGAACCACTGGCGAATCTGCGCACCCGTATCTCCCATAAAAAGGCCGGGCAGCGAAGCGATGAGCGTGGGCGCCCAGGCGACCATAAGCACCAGGAAGGGCCCGGCAAAGGGATGGACCGAGAGTACGGCGTGAGCCACACGCCATACGCGGCCAAAGTGCGCTTCGGAAAACGGAATGCGCCGAGAGCTCAGCCAATCTAGACACTCAAAAGCCAGATAGAAGGCAACGACCGCCAAGAGCATCCAGCCCGCACCGCCTATCCAGGCGCAGATGATGCGAGCCTTGTCGCCGAGTACGATCTCGGCAGAATCGGTGAGGTCGTAGCTGCGGCCAAACACCATGCAGACGGCAAAGAACAGCGACGGAAGGATCACCGAAGGACGCCAAGCATCGCCGCGGCCAAAGAATACGTAGCGAAACGGCAGCGTGAGCAGGCAGGCAAGCGCAAGCAGCATGACCGCGTCGGTATGGCCGGCAAACGAGAGGAGCACCTCGTAGCACACGTACAGCATGCCCGAGGCTTTGGGGTCAATCGCCAAGACTGCGTTGCTCGAGACCGGCGCGGGATCGATAGAAAACGCCGTGGTCGCCAACAGCGCGAGCAAAAATGCGATGAGCGTCTGCTTGGCTGGGTAGCGCTTAAACCAGACGATGCGGGCAGCGTCGCGCGCAGCCGTTGTGGAGAGGTCGGAATCCTTCACAGTCCAAAGAGCCTTTCTAGAAACCCGCCAAAAAGGGACAGGTTTATTTGGCAGGTTTTATCTGGGAAAACGTTACGGTTCTGTCATCGTTGCCCAGCAAACCACCACAAAGGTGCCTGTCCCCTTTGTGGCGGTTAGACGTCGAGGTAGATGCGCTGGGGGCGATTGCGGTGTCGGGCGAAGATGATGAGCACCAGGCCGGCAATCACGAGCGGCAAACTCAGCAGCTGACCCATGGTGATGACGCCGCCCAGCAGATAGCCCAGCTGCGCATCGGGCACGCGCACGAACTCAACCAGGAAGCGGACGATGCCGTAGCCCATCACAAACACGCCCATAAACGTGCCCTGGGGCAGCAGCGGTTTTTTGCGGCTGAGCACCTGCAAGATGCAAAAGAGTACGATGCCCTCCAGGAATGCCTCGTAGAGCTGGGAGGGGTGGCGCGGCATGTCGCCCGCGGTGCCGCCAAAGATCACGCCCCAGGGCAGATCAGTCGGCTTGCCCCACAGCTCGCCGTTGACAAAGTTGGCGCAACGTCCCAGGCACAGGGCCAGCGGAGCGCCAATGACGGCAAGATCGGCCAACGTCCACGCATCGAGCTTGTACATACGGCACACGAGCACGCCGCCGATGATGCCGCCCACCAAGCCGCCATGGAAGCTCATGCCGCCTTCGTTGGTGGCAAAGATTTCGAGCGGATGCGCCCAGTAGTAGCCGTCGCCGTAAAAGATGACGTAGAACAGGCGGGCGCCAATGATAAGGCCAAAGACCACGCCGACCACGACACTCGTCAGGTCGTCAATCGTGATGTTAAAGCCCCAGCGACGCTGTGTGCGGTACATGACGACCGCCGTGAGCAGAGCGCCGACCACGTAGGCCAGGCCGTACCAGTAGATGGTGATGGGGCCCGCCGAGATCGCGACAGGATCAAGCATATGGTAGAAGTCGTTGAGCATGTCGACCCTCCTACTCCCTACATACAAATGCGGCCGCGGGCCTTGCGCTCGCAGCCGCATATTTGGGCGTAACGTCTATGCGGAGTATGCCGTCCGCAGCTTTCGCATCTTAAAACGGCGCGTACTCGTCGTACAGGTCGTCGGTCTCGCCGGAAGCATTAACCTGCTCAACGCGGGTAACGCCGGGCACATGCTCCTTCAGGATGCGCTCGATACCCATGGAAAGGGTTAGCGAGCTCATGGGGCAGCCGGCGCAGGCGCCCTGCAGCTCCAACTTGACAACACCCTCGTCGTCGACGCCCACATACTCCATATCGCCGCCATCGGCCTGCAGGTTGGGGCGAATCTCTTCAAGAACCTTCTTAAGCAGCTCTTCGTTAACAGCCACAGGGGCTCCTTTCTCACAATAACGCGGGCACGCCCGCGGACAGGGGCTATGTTACTACAGCCATGTACCCGCTTAGGCGCCAGCCATGCGTGCGGACACGACTTTCACGAGCAGTCAATTTGGGACGGGGCTCTTTTGGCTGTTTTGCCGCCAGCTGGCGTTGGCACGCGCTACTGCCGAGCCTGTCCCCCGGTACCAATCTGGACATCGACGATGACCTGGCGGTAGCTGATGCCGCAGGAGTCGAGAATGCGGCGGCTGATACGGCCGTCATCGGTGTCGGCATATTTATTGTCCAGGTAGACGACCTCGCCCACGCCCACCTGCGCCAGGATCTTGGCGCAGTCGTGGCACGGGAACAGCGTGACGTAAACCGTGGAACCCTCGAGGTCCTTGAGCGAGCCACGGTAGTTGAGCACGGCGTTGGCCTCGGCATGGACCACGTAGTTGTGCTTGTCCTGCAGCGGGTCATCGCTCGTACCCCACGGGAAAAAGTCGTCGTTGAGCGCCGAGGGCGTGCCGTTGTAACCCACCGAAAGGATGCGGTGGTTGGTGCTGGCGATGCACGCTCCCACCTGCGTGTTGGGGTCCTTGCTGCGGCGCTGCGCGGCGATGGCCACGCTCATAAAGAACTCGTCCCAGCTAATAACGTCGCGGCGCTTGCCCGACGCGGTTTGATGAAGATCGTCCGACATGGCAGACACCTCCGCAATCGCAATAGTTTGGCCCATTGTAGCAGGTGAAAGGTAGGGGCGCTTATCCCACCAGCCCCTCGCCCTACGCGCAGCGGGGCTTTTGGTTGATGCGGTAGAGCTCGGCGAGACCCCGCAACGTCAGCGCGTCGTCTACCGTCAGGCTATGGCCGACCAGCGCCGCAAGTGCCTCGGCATCGTCGCCGGTAATGACGATGGGCACATCGCCCTCTCCCGCGGCCTTGGTCGCGCGCATCTCGGCAAGCACCATGTCGAGCATTCCGTCGATGCGGGCTACCTCGCCCAAAACCACACCCGAGCGCATGGCCTCGCGCGTGTTGCGTCCGATGACGTGCGTTGGCGCCGAGGGCTCAACCTGGGGTAGGCGCGCTGCTGCCGCCGAAAGCGAACGGGCGCCGAGGGCCAGGCCTGGCGCGATAACGCCGCCCACAAAGGTACCGTGCACGTCGATGACCTCGATATTGGTCGTCGTGCCCAGGTCAATCACGATGCACGGCGAGCCGTAGACGGCGCGGGCCGCCACGGCATCGGCGATGCGGTCGGGGCCGATCTCGGCCGGATCGTCGTAGTGCACGGGTATGCCGGTCTTAAGTCCCGGCCCCACGGTGAGCACGCGCCCCGTGCAGGTGCGGGAAAGTGCCGCCTTCCACGGGCGCTCGAGCGCCGGGACTACACAGCTCAGCACGGCCGCGGCGGGTGCAAGCACCCCGGGCACACCTGCATCGGCGGCGAGCGCGCCCATGACCTGCATAAGTCGCATGCGCGCTTCGTCGGCCGTAATGCTCGACGGCGTCGTGATCTCGCATGTCGCAAGCGGACATTCCTGCGCCGCGGCCGAATCCTCTGCAAACAGGCCAAAGCGAATGAACGTGTTGCCCACGTCGACCGTCAATATATATGCGCACCCATTAAGCATCGTCGGCGCTCCTTTCGTCTGCCCAGCAGTATATCCCGATGATTATTCTGGGACGGGGATTTAAAAATCATTGCGTACCTGATGATTTTTAAATCCCCGTCCCAGAATAATCATCCTTCGGCTTCGTTTGGGATAGCTAAAAAAGCCCAGTCCCAAATTAACTGCCGTGCCGCTATACTGGTGCGCGGTCGTTTGCGAGCTCACGCGGCGGCCCTTGGTAACCCGACTTCCCGCGCCGTATCCGTAACGGCGCTCCCGGGGGAAGCGGATATACGCAAAGGAGTTTTATATGAGCAATCCCTCGAACCGCGCTTCGATGCGCGGGCAACTCACGCTGCGCGGCGTCGTCATCGGCGTCCTTGGCTGCGTGATCATCACGGCAAGCTCGGCCTACACGGCCCTCAAGATGGGTGCACTCCCCTGGCCGATTATTTTCGCTGCCGTCATCTCGCTGTTCTTCCTGAAGCTCATGGGTGACGCCAGCCTCAACGAGGCCAACGTCACCCACACCATCATGTCCGCGGGCGCCATGGTCGCCGGCGGCCTGGCGTTTACCATCCCGGGCGCCTGGATGCTGGGCTATGCCGACCAGATCAGCTGGCTCGACATGTTTATCGTGGCACTCGCCGGCACCATCTTGGGCCTGCTGGCCACCGCGCTCATCCACCGCCACTTTATCGTGGACGCCGCGCTGGAGTTTCCCACCGGCAATGCCGCAGCTCAGACACTGCGCGCCACCGAGGCCGGCGGCAAGACCGGCAAGCAGCTCTTTGGCTCCATGGCCATCGCAGGCATCTACAGCGTGCTTCGCGACGCTCTGGGCGTGGTGCCCAGCATGCTGTGCACGCTCAATATCCCCGGCGTGACCTTTGCCATCTATAACTCGCCCATGCTGCTCTCCATCGGCTTTTTGGTTGGCTTCGCCCCGGTTGCCTTCTGGTTTGCCGGCGCGCTGCTAGGTAACTTTGGCATCATCGTGGGCGGCACCGCTGCCGGTCTATTCGACGTTGTGACTGCGCAGGGCATCGTCAAATCGCTCGGCATGGGTCTCATGATGGGCTTTGGCGTCGCCGTCGTCCTCAAGGACATCCTGCCGCAGGTCGCCGGCATCGCCCGCGGCCTCGCCGCCGACAGCTCCAGCGACACCGACGAGCAGTCGCTCATCTCGGGCTCGCTTAAGCTCGACGCCGGCATCATCGGCCTGGGTACTGCCGCCATCGCCGTGATCGTCGCCATCGCGCTCGACCTTGGCCCCGTCCCGGCCGTCATCGTCACGCTGTTCACCTTTGTCACCACTATCATGAGCGCGCAGAGCTGCGGCCAGACGGGCATCGACCCCATGGAGATCTTCGGCCTCATCGTCATGCTCATCGTGGCTGCCTTCGCACAGATCGCCCAGGTCAAGCTGTTCTTTATCGCCGGCATCGTGGCCGTGGCATGCGGCCTTGCGGGCGACGTCATGAACGACTTTAAGGCCGGCGCCGTGCTGGGCACCAATCCGCGTGCGCAGTGGATCGGCCAGGCCATCGGCGGCATCGTGGGCGCCCTGGTCGCCGCTGCCGTCATGGTCGCGCTTGTCACCGCCTATGGTCCGGATGCTTTCGGCCCCGACAAGAGCTTTGTGGCCGCGCAGGCAAGCGTCGTCGCCACCATGGTCTCGGGCATCCCGAGCGTGCCGTGGTTCGCAGGCGGCTTTATCGCCGGCATCGTCATGTACTGGCTCGGCATTCCGGCCATGATGATCGGCCTGGGCGTGTACCTGCCGTTCTACATGTCGCTCACGGCCTTCTTGGGCTCCTGCGCCAAGCTCGCCTACGACAAGTGGGCCGCACGCCGCGACGCCGCTGCCGGTCTTTCGGACGAGGAGAAGGCCTCCAAGGATGCCGCCTTCCAGGAGCAGGGCCTGGTCGTCGCCAGCGGTCTGCTCGGCGGCGAGTCCATCGTCGGCGTTATCCTGGCGTTTGTCTCTGTTGGTCTGAGCCTGCTGGGGTAGGCCGAACAACAACGCACCAGCGCAGAGCGCGGGGTCGGAATCAAACCGGCCCCGCGCTTTTTTGTCTATTTGACTCTTATGATCCTCACGGCGTTTTAGCCATGTCGATTGTCCTGACTTCCAGGTCAACAAACCTTGTCTGACACCTCGCCTAACGCGGTGTAGAGTAAAGACGACAGACGCAAGAAGCGGCTCAGAAGCTAAACGAGGTAAGCATGGAACTCGACAAACAACAGATCAAGCGGCTGCGCGAGCGTCATCATCGTCGTCACGGTATACGCCCTGCACACAGCGAGGCCATGGAGAATGCCACCCGTTTCCTTAAGCAGGCGTTCAACATACGCGAGGGACGCGCGCCCTATCACGTGATTCGCAAGCGCTTTGTAAACGGGGCGCGCCTGACTGGCTCGCACTTATGCATCCTGATCATTGCCATGTTGATCGCGAGCATCGGCCTCGATATCGACTCGGACATTGCCATCGTGGGCGCCATGCTCATCTGTCCGCTCATGGGCTCGGTCCTTGCCATGGCATACGGCATCGCCACGCTCGACCGCGAGATTGCCGTCGAGGCAATTGCCGGCCTCGCGCTGCAGATGGTCTTTTGTCTAATCACGTCCACGCTGTACTTTAAGCTCTCGCCCCTTGGCACCACCACGGCCGCCATCATCGACAACTCGACACCGACTGTGTGGGACCTTGCCGTCGCGCTCGCGGGCGGCTTTGCGGGCGGACTGGGCAACTCGCGCGACCAGGAACCCGCCACGCTCATCGCCGGCGTGGCCGTGGCGACCGCGCTCATGCCGCCCCTGTGCGCGGCGGGCTATGGCATCGCCATCGCGAGCGGGTCGCTGTTTCTCTCGGCCCTCTACGAGTTTGGCATCAACGTCGTCTTTATCGCGCTGGCGGCCGAAGCCGTACTACTTCTTTTGCGCGTGCCGCTCAAGCGCGACCTCAACGGCGACGGCATTGTGACCGCCGAGGAAAATGCCGAGGTCGATGAGCTGTCACACAAGGTGCGCCGCCGCATCATCGTGGGTACGGTGATCTTTGCCATCCCCTGCATCGTCATGACCGCGGGGTCCATTGGCTCGGCACAGGCCGGCGTGCAGGACGGCTACGGCGTCACCGAAACCACGCGCGAGCTTGCCGCGGTGCTGCCGGGCTTTAAGGATTACACCGTTGCCGTCGAGACCTCGGCCACCGAAGGCGAGGAGGAGGGCCTTGTCGAGCGCGAGGTTGTCGCCCACGTGACGACAAGCGAGACGCTTGGGGCACACGACCGCCGTGTAGCCCGCAAGCTCATCGACCTCAATGTGCCCGAGCTCGATCGCGTGGAGTTTGATGTGCAGTAATACGCGACGTGGGATGGATGCGCGCAGCCGCGAGTCACGACATGGCGCAGACGTGACGCGGGCCACGAGCAAATAGCGGGGCGCGGTCCATGGCCGCGCTCCGCTCGCTGATTTATTGCCGTGAATCATCTGTCCGCATCGACATCGCCAGACTCCACTGTAAACGCCGGACCGGTACTCACCAGATAAAAACGGGTCACCCTGGTATCTCTAAATAGGTAGAGCAAGCCCTGATCGCGTCGGCGCGAAATATACGCCACGTGGACCGCACCGAATTCTTCGCCGTTTTCCTTCTTTAATATCAGGATGTTGGGGTCATCCGTACGCTTAAACTGCCCGTCTGTGCAGATTCCGTCTTGGTCGACCAGCTGCCATCGACAGTTGTCCTCCTCAAGAAAAGCCAGGGTTTCCCGACTTGTTTCGTCATCCCGATAGTAACCATCAATGGCAAAGCCTTCGGAAACGCATTCCTGCATATAGGATGTTTCTCGATTTATAGCAAACTGCCCTGCAGCGCCCAGGAGCACAGCCAGGCAGACCACTGCGAGGGCTATCGAGATAGTACGGCGGTTCATGTCAACCAGCCCGATACTTGTTTAACGGAGTGCAAAACATACTTGGTACCTCCGGTATCATGACGAACGTCACCTACGGCCTGCCGGCAATCATATGTTTACAACATTAAACCATATGGCAACCACTCGCGAGAGGAGTATCGGCGAAC
The DNA here is from genome assembly GCA_019414385.1 of Collinsella sp. GTDB lineage: Bacteria > Actinomycetota > Coriobacteriia > Coriobacteriales > Coriobacteriaceae > Collinsella. The sequence continues at coordinate 68,477 of DXMD01000001.1, forward strand.
GGTGCATTTTTGCGTTCTATTGGCCAAACGTCAACGCGCGCTACGGCTCTTGCTCGACCTATTCAGATCTTGTCGCATACTACCGTAGATCCCCAACGCTTCCGCCCCCAAGAGATCATTTTTAGTACGTAAAGAAGCCCTCGCCCGAGCTTTCGCCCAGCTTACCTTCGTCGAGCATCTTCTTGAGGACGGACGCCATAGCCTTAAAGTTGTAGGGCATCATCATCTTCTTGAGCAGCGGGCTCACCAAGCCCGGCACCTTCTGATACTGCATGACGATGTTGTAGGCCGTCTGGATACCCACCGTGTCGAATACGCGGAACGGGCCCTTGGGAGCGCCGGTGCCACGCGTCCATGCGAGGTCAATGCTCTTGGGGTCGCTCACGCCCGAGACGTACAGGTCAAGACCCGAAAGCAACCACGGTACCAGCATGGAGTTGAGCAGGTAGCCGTTCTTTTCCTTGTTGACGGGCAGGGCAAGCATGCGGATGTCGTTGGCGAAGTCGACGAGCTCGTCGAAGTAGCGCTTGTCGGTTTGGTCCTGTGCCATGACCTCGGTCATGTTGTTCTTCCAGATAGAGTTGGCAAAGTGCAGCGACAGGTACTTCTCGGGACGGCCGGTGTACTTGGCAAAGGTGCTCGGCAGCAGCGTGGATGAGTTGGTCACGATGACGGTCTTTTGCGGCAGAACCGGGGCGAGCTTCTTGTAGAAGTCGATCTTTGCCTGGGTGTCCTCGGCCATAGACTCGATGACCAGGTCGGCGTCGGCCACGGCCTTGGCAAGATCGAGCTCCAGCTTGAGTGTGGAGTAGGCACGCTCGACGGCGGCGAGCGCCGCTTCCTTGTCGAAGGGCTGGGTCCATCGGCGATACCGGCGCACCACTCGCCCGTACCGTCCGCCATGCCCTCGATTGCCGCAATGTACTCCTTGCGCACGCGATCGATCTTGGGCTGGGTGCGGCCGATGCTGCCCTCGCTGCGCAGCCAAATCGTTACATCAAAGCCGCAGTAGGCAGCCTGAAAGGCAATCTGGCTTCCCAACACGCCGCCGCCGGCAACACAAACGGTCTTGTAGCTCATGGAACGGTCCTCTCTTACGTAATTCCATAGATGTGTATTTATTCAACCGTAAGGATGACGCGCGCTGGGGGTGGGTTCTATAAACGGGCGGTATTTCGCGGCAAACGGCTACATATGTTCATTATCTCAGGGTTCCGAGGACAGTTTTTGGTGCCACCGAGACGTCGTTTTTGGAAGTATGCGGCAAATTCCGGAACTCTTGAGCACATCCTGGTTTTTCGCCAATAAAACCGCAGGTACAGAGCTTGGACATATCAGGTGTGCTCGGCCTATTCAGATTTTGCCGCATACTTCCGAAATCTAAGTTCGCAAAGGGTGATAGTTGGGGCATTTACGCAACATATGTCCAGCAAAAACGGGTGGTAGTCGATACGCTACCGCCCGTTTGTCTCATATCTAGCCCATAGCAGGCCAGTTACTTCTTAATGCCGCGTCCCAGACGCTTGGCGACCGATGTGACGGCCTCCTCGCTGGCCGGCCCGCAGCTCACGCAGTCGTCATGGGCACGCATCTGACCGGTGACCTCGTCCATCGCGAGCGGCGCCACCTTCTCGAGCTTAAAGCCCTTGCCGGCGCGCATGTTTTCCTTGGCCACGCTGATCATGAGCTTAATGCGGTTGAGCTGGTTGACCTCGGACGCACCGGGGTCGTAGTCCACCGCGACAATGTTGCTCTCGGGATGCTGGCGGCGCAGCTCCTTGATCACGGCCTTGCCCACCACGTGGTTGGGCAGGCACGCAAAGGGCTGCGTGCAGATGATGTTGGGCGCACCATGGTCGATCAGGTCGAGCATCTCGGCCGTGAGCAACCAGCCCTCGCCCATGTTGTTGCACACCGAAAGTACCGTACGGGCCTTTTCGGCCATGGTGCCGATGCGCTCGGGCGCCTCGAAGCGGCGGGACTTCTCGAGCATCTCCTCCACCGGCGTGCGCATCCAGTCCACAAGCTTGATGAGCGCTTGCATGCCCGCGCGCGTAGTGGCAGAGCTACCCAGCTCGTCCTTCTGCAGCTCCGCGTTGCTCATGGAGTACAGGAAGAAGTCGAGCAGGCCCGGCACCACGGCCTCGCAGCCCTCGCGCTCGATGACATCGACCACGTGGTTGTTGGCCGTGGGATGGAACTTGACCAAGATCTCGCCGACCACGCCCACGCGCGGCTTAGTACCCTCGCCCACGAGCGGCATGGTGTCGAACGCTCGGATGGCCTCGCGGCACAGCTTGGTGTAGTTGT
>DXMD01000001.1:70796-299168 GCA_019414385.1 Collinsella sp.
GCCATGTACTCCTCGTAGAGCGCGTTGGCGGCACCGGGCGTGGCCTCGTACGGGCGGCAGCGGTAGAGCATCTGCATCATCACGTCGCCAAAGAGCACCGCGTAGACTGCCTGCTTAAGCAGCGCCGGCGTAATCTTAAAGCCGGGGTTGTCCTCGCCGAGCGCCACAGCCGAAAGCGAGATCACCGGAATCTCAGGGTGACCGCTCTCGCGCAGGGCTTTGCGAATGAGCGCGATGTAGTTGGTAGCACGGCAGCCGCCGCCGGTCTGACTGATGACCACGGCCGTCTTGGACAGGTCGTACCGACCGCTCTCGATGGCCTCCATGATCTGGCCCGTCACCAGGATCGACGGATAGCAGATGTCATTGTTCACATAGCGCAGGCCGGCCTCGACGGCGTCGTGATCGGTCGAGGGCAGCAGCTCCAAGTTGTAGCCGGCACCGCGGAACACCTCTTTGACCAGGTCAAAGTGGATCGGCGCCATCTGCGGGCACAGGATGGTGTAGCCCTCGTCGCGCATCTGCTCGGTAAAGGGCACCTTCGGCCATGCGGTCGAAGCACTCTCGCGCTGAGCCTCAAACGTGTACTTGCGGCTCGCGAACGCGGGGGCATCCGTGGAGGGCGCCACCGGCGCGGCATCGCCCTGCTCGTAAGCCTCGCCCGCGGCCGTGGCCTCGGCCAAGCGCTCGGCCTCCTGGTCCTTAAGCGCGGCCATGAGCGAGCGGATGCGGATGCGCGCGGCACCCAGGTTGGACACCTCGTCGATCTTGAGCACGGTGTAAATCTTGCCGCTGGCTTCCAGGATCTCCTGCACCTGGTCGGTGGTCAGGGCGTCCAAGCCGCAGCCGAAGGAGTTGAGCTGGATCAGGTCCAGGTCGTTGCGCATCGTCACAAAACGAGCGACGGCGTACAGGCGGCTGTGGTACATCCACTGGTCGACGACGCGAATCGGACGCTCGGGCTTTACCAGATGCGCGAGCGAATCCTCGGTAAAGACCGCAAAGCCAAAGCTCGAGATAAGCTCGGGCAGGGCGTGGTTGATCTCGGGGTCGTTATGGTAGGGACGACCGGCGAGCACGATGCCGTGACCGCCGTGGTCCTCGACCCACTTAAGGGCCTCCTCGCCCATGGTCTGGATGTCCTCGTGGAAGCGCGCGTCGGCCTCAAAGGCAGCGTTGACGGCAGCATCGACCTCGGAGCGCGTGATCTTGGGTCCACGCACGCGACCGCGACCGGCCTCAGCATCGGCCACACGGTCGACGGCGAGCACCTGGTACAGACGGCGCTTGAGCTCGGTCTTGTCGTGATAGGGCACAAACGGATACAGGAACTCGATGTTCTGCTCGCGGATCTCGTCGATGTTGAGTGCCAACGCCGTGGGGTAGCTCATGACGATGGGGCAGTTGTAACAGTTGCCGGCGGTCGGATCCTCCTTGCGCTCCCAGCGCACGCACGGCATCCAGATGAAGTCGACATCGCGGTCGATAAGGTTCATCACATGGCCGTGGCTCATCTTTGCCGGATAGCACACGCTCTCGGACGGCATGGACTCGATGCCCGCCTGGTAGGTCTTCTTGCTCGACTGGTCGGACAGCTGCACGCTAAAGCCCAGGCGCGTAAAGAACGCGTGCCAGAAGGGGTAGTTCTCGTACATGTTGAGCGCGCGGGGGATACCGACGGTGCCGCGCGGGGCCTCGTCGGGGCTCAGCACCTCGCGGTTAAAGAGCAGCTCGTTTTTCTTTTTGAAGAGGTTGGGGGCCTCGGTCTTCTGCTTTTTGTGGCCGGCGCCCTTCTCGCAGCGGTTGCCGGTAATGAAGCGCCTACCGCCGCCAAAATCGTTGACGGTGAGCTGGCAGTTGTTGGAGCAACGGCCGCAGCGGACGTGCTTTTGCGTCACGGTGAGGTGCGCGATGTCCTCGGCCGAAAGGATGGTCGAGGTGCCGTCGGCGCTGGCGCGATCGCGGGCGAGCAGGGCCGCACCGTAGGCGCCCATGCAGCCGGCGATATCGGGGCGCACGGCGTGAACACCGGTGAGCTGCTCAAACGCACGCAGCGTGGCGTCGGACATAAAGGTACCACCCTGGACGATCACCTGACTGCCGATCTCCTTGGGGTCGCGCAGCTTAATGACCTTGAACAGGGCATTCTTGATGACGGAATAAGACAGGCCGGCCGCGATGTCGCCCACCGTGGCGCCTTCCTTTTGCGCCTGCTTGACGCGCGAGTTCATAAAGACCGTGCAGCGGCTGCCCAGGTCGACGGGGGCCTTGGCATGGATGGCGGCATCGGCGAACGCGCGCACGTCCATGTTCATAGAGACGGCGAAGCTCTCGATAAAGCTACCGCAACCCGACGAGCAGGCCTCGTTGAGCATGATGTGCTCGATAACGCCGTCCTTGACGCGCAGACACTTCATGTCCTGGCCGCCGATGTCCAGGATAAACTCGACGCCGGGCAGGAATGCCTTGGCGCCGCGCAGGTGCGCAACGGTCTCGATCTCGCCGGAATCGGCCTTGAGGGCCTCGATGAGCAGCGCCTCGCCGTAGCCCGTAGTGGTCACGTGGCCGATGGTGCAGCCCGCGGGAATGTGGTTGTAGAAATCGGCCATGATGACCTTGGCCGTGCCCAGGATGTCACCGTTGTTGTTGCCATACCAAGTGTGCAGCAGCTGACCGTCCTCGCCCACGAGCGCGGCCTTCATGGTGGTGGAGCCGGCGTCGATGCCGATGAACACGCGGCCGGTGTAGCCGTCGAGCTTGCCCTTGGGGACGACCTCGGTGTCGTGGCGGGTCTTGAACTCGGCAAAGTCCTCGTCGGTGGCAAAGAGCGGGTCCAGGCGCTCGACCTCGGCACCCTGTGTGTCACCCAGGGCATCGATGGCCTCAATGAGCTGCGGGAACGTGCTGAGCTTGTTGGACTCGTGCGCCATGGCGGCGCCGCTTGCCACAAACAGGTGGGCGTTTTGGGGCACAATGCGGTGCTCCTCGTCCAGGTTGAGCGTGAGGTAGAAGCGGTGGCGCAGCTCGGAGAGGTACTGCAGCGGGCCGCCAAGGAAGGCGACGTTGCCGCGGATGGGGCGACCGCACGCCAGACCCGAGATGGTCTGGGTCACGACGGCCTGGAAGATGGAGGCGGCCACATCCTCGGGACGGGCACCCTCGTTGAGCAGCGGTTGCACGTCGGTCTTGGCAAATACGCCGCAGCGACTGGCGATGGGATAGATGGTGGTCGCGTTGGCCGCGAGCTCGTTGAGGCCGCTCGCGTCGGTGTGCAGCAGGGTTGCCATCTGGTCGATGAACGCGCCCGTACCGCCGGCGCAGGTGCCGTTCATGCGCTGCTCAATGCCGTTGTCGAAGTAGATGATCTTGGCGTCCTCGCCGCCCAGCTCGATGGCGACATCGGTGGCCGGGATGAGGGTCTCGACGGCACGCTTGCTGGCGATGACCTCCTGGACAAACTCCAGGTCGAGCCACTGGGACAGCAGCAGGCCGCCCGAGCCGGTAATGGCGCAGGTCATCTGGGCCGTCGGCAGCACGGTCGCAGCGCCCTCGAACAGGTCGCGGGCGCAGGCACGGACGTCGGTGTGGTGACGCTGGTACTTGGCGTAGACGATCTGGTTGTCGTCGTTGAGCACGGCGAGCTTAACGGTGGTGGAGCCTACGTCGATGCCCAGGTGCAGGTTGCCGCGGGCGGCCTCGGGGTTGAAGATCGCGCCTTCGGGGGCGTGGGCGGCGGCTACGGGCTCAGCGGCGGTGGCGGGCTCGCTAGCGATGGACGTCTCCCCTGCCGCGTTCTTGGCATCGGCAACAGCCTCGACAACTTTCTCGGCTGCCGCGGTCGCGGCCTTCTGCGCGGCGTTCACCACGGCGGGCGCGGCCTCGCGTGCGGCAGCAACCATACGATCCTTGATGCCCTCGACGAGTTTGCTCATCTGTCTCTCCTCTTAGTTGTTGGACTCGACGGTTGCGGCGGTGTCGGCCGCGTCCTCGAGCTGCAAGTTCAATAGCTTCATGCCGTATTCCGGCACGTTGATATCAATGGGTTGGCCATACAGGTCGCCGGGACGCACAAAAGCGAGCACCGTCATAATGCGCGCCATGGCCTCGGGCGATTCGGTGAGCCCACGCTCAAACCAGCGCTGAATCATGCCGACCTCGGCACTCACGACGTAGGTGACGTAGTAGTCAAAGAACGTACCCAGCGCCAGGCCCAAAATACCCGTCTGCGCACGCGGCACCACAGCCTCACGCGCGGTGTCGATAATCCTTTTAATGAAGGCCTGGTCGCCGCCCGGACCCAGCAGCGCACCGATTAAGTCGCGGTTGGCCGCAAGATAACGCAGCAGCTCAACCGAACCGGGCGCCGGCTCGAGCTCATCGATGTTGTGATAGAGATCAGGCAGCTGAGCTGCGGTGATGAGCTCAATGCGCTCACGGATCTCGGCCAGCAAGCCATCCTCGATTTGATTGATAAAGTCGGGGATATCGCGGTAGTGTGAATAGAACGTGCGACGCGTAAGGCCGGCGCGCTCGGTGAGCGACGCGACATTAATGCGCGAAAGGTCGCCGCTTTCGGCAAGCTCGCTGGCAAGTGCCTGGCGAAGGGCACGCTGCGAGCGAAGGGACCGGCGATCGCATTTCTCGAGCTGGGACAAGCGTCCTCCTTGTTACTCAGCCTGTGCGCTATTGCACAGTGCGAGTATTATTGCACACCGTGTGCATCAACACGTAAAGGCAATATTTTGGATGTGACGAGGGGGCAGTCCCTTTGTCACATTATTCGATGACGGTGCGGGAGTTTTGCTTGCGCATGGTGGCGAGCATGTGTTTGGGGACGGCATGGACCATGCAGCTGCCGATGGTCACGCTCGCGGCGGCCTTAGCTGCATCGCTAGCGTTTTTGGTCGCGTAGCTGTGGCGGAAGCGTTTGAGCATGGCGATATCGTTGCCGCCGTCGCCGTAGACCGCGACCTCGTCCTCGGCAATACCGTAGTAGCCCGCCAGCCAGGCCACGCTCTCGCCCTTGTTGCATGCCGCGTCCGTGATCTCAAACATCACCGGATCGAACGGCGCGTTGACCACGCGGTCCGAGCGCTCGGCCAGATACGCCTTAAGGTCGCGCTCCAGCTCGGGCGAGGTCACGCGACAGTTGATCTTGCACACATCGTGGCGCAGGATGTCACCGATCGACTGGTCGAAGTACTGTTCCTCGTGGTACCCGCCACGCGCACGCATGCCGCGCATCACGATGCGCTTGATAGGGCTGTCCTTTTTAAAGCCCGCCTGATGCATCTCGAACGATCCGCTCGAGAACATGCCATCGGGCGTGGAACAATCAAAGCAAATGTCCGGGAACGCCTTGAGCAGTTCCTCAGTGACCTGCGGATCGATGGTCCAAGTCTTGAGCACCTCGCCGTGGCTGTCGCGCACGATGGACCCGTTGGAGCAGCAGGCGTCAAGCGCCAGGCCCGTAAAGCCATGCTCGCCGATTGGCAACGTCGAGCGCCCGGTCGCGGGAACCACATGCAGGCCAGCCTCGGTCAGCTCGCGAATGGCACGGCGGATGGTCCCATCCGCCTCATGCAGGGCGTTCAGCAGCGTTCCGTCTAAGTCACTCGCGAACATCTTGATCATGGACATGCCTCTCCTTCGTCTGCCCGATATTGTAGACGAAGGAGAGGCATGTCCAAACAATGCCGTCCCGGCGCGGCGTACCACCGCCTTCACAAATTCACGGTGCCCCAGCGCGTTAAGACAATCGCCGCAATCGATTTTTCAGCCGATAAAACAGAGCCGTCGTCAACGTCAGCACCGCCAACATGGCTGCGAATACAATCGCCGGTGTCCATCGATCATATGCAACCCCGTACGTCAATTGGCCGATAGGTATTGCGCAGGAAAGGACCATGTAAACGACCGAAAGCACTTTTCCGCAGAGCTCAGTCGGCGCTGCCCGCTGAACAAACGCGATAATTTCAACCGACGCAACGCTCGCCCACACCATGACCCATGCCGAACCAACCACAAACACGGTGAGCATGCATGCATCTGCGCCGAACAGTAGCGTGACAATGATCGGTGCGACTCCAAAACAGATCATCGCAACATATCGACATATGCCATTGAAAGAAAAACGATGCGGCCAAATGCCGACCAAGCCACTGCCGGCAAGACCACCCAAGCCCATAGCCACCTCAACTATCCCAACGCAGGACGATTGCATGCCGAGATGCTTTGTAACAATAATGGGAGCGCCAATCATTAGCCCAACCAACGCAAGGTTCAAAACTGCCGCAAGCAAAATCACAGCGACCAATAATGCATTTTGCAACAGATACCGAATCGACTCCCGAAAATCGTTTCGGCATGTCGTACGAGTCGCGCCGTCTCCCATCGTTTCAAATGAGGCATTTTGCTTGAGCGCGCCCCCAAACAAGAGAGCTGAAATCGCAAACGCCACCGACGCGGTTGTGCAAAGAGCATCGATGCCAAAGTACCCATAGACTGCCGTCCCGACCACAGGGCCCAAGATATTGCTCACCATGGTCATCTGCGAAACCAATGCAGTGGCCCGCTCAACCTTCTCTTCACCCGCCATGCGCACCGTCTCAATTTGGAGCATTGGCTTCAGCAGCGATTGAGAACCATATTGAACACAAAGTATCGCTACTACGACGACCGCAAGAGGCAATGAGTGCTTCATGGGGATAGACAGCAGTGATGCAGTCATCAGAGCAATGCCGAGGGACACGAGGACCTCGCGATGTCTTCCCCTATCCGCCAAGATTCCGCCAACCGGAGTTGCAAGTACGCCGGGTATGAACGCTATCGCCGCGACGACGCCATATAACGTTGACGATCCACTGCGATCGAACAAGTAAAGTGGATACGCAAAGCACAGCGCCGACAGCATCGAATACGTGCACAGCTGCGCAACCAGAAGTTCCGCGAGCCTGATTGACCGCACTGTTTTTGATTTCAACGAGACACCGACGTCTCTCAGCCCAGCCATAAGCCCACCCCCTATACATACCACTAGTATGTATTTAATGACTTGAAAAGGGCAGCCGTGGCTACCCTCACAAATCAATTACATACCGTTGGTATCTATATTACCACCCGGCGCGGTCCCATACGCCCCAAATCTGCGCCGTTGTCTGAAGCACTTCATTACCCAAATCGAGCCCCACCGCGGCAGCCATCTGCGCCAAACATTGTGCGCGAGCGAGCATTCGCTCCTTGGGCTCGAGCGGACGGAACAATGGCAGCAGCCAAAGATTCGCCAACAACGATACGGCCTCCGCCGCTTCGCGCGGGCATTCGCACGCAATGGAGCCGTCGGCGATGCCCTCCTCGATCACTGGCAAGAGACAGCCATCGGCCGACTCGTCAAATGAGCCCTGGTACTGCATCGCCAGTAGGCGCGAGCTTTTTACCGGATCTGCTGCAGGACGCATACGTGCCCATAGCTCAATTTGTGGAATAACGGACTCGGGAGCGTACAGTCGCTTGAGCTTTTGGGCTCCGGTCATATTACCGACGCCAAGCATCGAGCGGCGGTGCTCAACAATCGGAGTCATCGCCCGATCAAACGCGGCGTTGAAAATCTCTTCTTTGCTCTTGAAGTGATGATAGACAGCGCCCTTGGTCATGCCGTCGAGACGGTCAACGATATCTTGAATACTCGTCCCCTCATAACCCTGTGCGCAGAATAGCTCCAGTGCCGCGTCGAGAATCTTCGCGACCGTCTCCTCGGGATATTTATTGCGACCCATAATCCGCCCATCCGCAACGCAAGCCTTGTGCCTCATTGCAGCATTTTAACGTTGCGGATGGCAGACGGTCGATTCTACACCGCGGCGGGGCCATGTTCGCCGGTGCGAATGCGGATGACTTCCTCGACCGGCTCGACCCAGATCTTGCCGTCGCCGACGGCGCCGGTGCGGGCGGCATTGCAGATGATGTCGACAATTCCGTCGACATGTTCATCGGCGCAGATGAGGGTGAACTGCACCTTAGGGATCGTGTTGACAAGCAACTCGTTGCCGCGCACGTATTCCTTCCAGCCATGCTGCGCGCCGCAGCCCTGCACCTGGTTGATGGTCATGCCGCGAACATCGGCAGCAAACAGCGCGTCTTTGAGAACCTCAAGTTTTTCCTGACGGACGATCGCCGTGATCTTCTTCATAGTGAATTCCTCTCTTTAGTAAAGAAATGAATTGCCATTCAATAACGCGGGTTTTCCAAGTGCCCGAGATTGCCCCGAAAGAGGAGCGCCGCGTACTTCGGTACGCAAGCGACGGTTTGAGGGGCAAGGTCGGGTGCTTGGGAAAGCCGCGCTGCTAATCGAGTCCGGAGAACGAGGGGTACGCGCTCTCGCCGTGCTGACTCGCATCCAGGCCCAGTGCCTCGTCGGCCTCGTCCACGCGCAGGCTACCGTGGAACAGCGCCTTGACCACCGCGGCGATCACCAAGTCGAGCATCAGCACAATAACGACCGTCACCACAATGCCCAGAACCTGCGAGACAAGCAGCGACACGTCGCCCGTGTAGAACAGGCCGCCCTTACCGGTCCACGAGAGCTCCGGCACGCAGAACAGGCCCGTGAGCACACCGCCCAAGATGCCGCCGATACCGTGGCAACCGAACGCGTCGAGCGCATCGTCGTAGCCGAACTTGGTCTTAAGATGGCTGATGGCCAGATAGCAGACGGGCGATACGATCAGGCCCATGACCAGCGCCGCCCACGGCTCGACAAAGCCCGCACCCGGCGTAACCACCACAAGGCCCGCAACCAAACCGGTGCTAGCACCCACCAGCGTGGGACGACCGGTGTGCACGCGCTCGACGACAAGCCACGAGACCATGCCCGCCGCGCTGGCCGTCACGGTGTTGAGGATGGCGAGTGCCGCCACGGCGTCGGCCTTAAACTCGCTGCCGCCGTTAAAGCCAAACCAACCAAACCAAAGTAGACCGGCGCCCAGCGCCACAAACGGCACGCTATGCGGACGGTAGCTCACCATGCCAAAGCCGCGACGACGGCCGAGCATTAAGCAGAGAATCAGGCCCGTGAGACCGGACGAAATGTGTACCACGTCGCCGCCGGCAAAGTCGAGCGCGCCGATGATGTCGCCGATAAAGGAACCATCGCCGCCCCAAACCATGTGGGCGAGCGGCGCATAGACCACGAGCAGCCAAATGCCCAGGAAGGCCGTCATGGCACCAAACTTAACGCGGCCTGCCAGACTGCCCGTAACGATAGCGGCGGTGATCATGGCAAACGCCATCTGGAAGGCGATGTTGATGATCTGAGGGTAGACGGCACCATCCGCAGCATTGCCCTCGGCCGCCTGCAGCACCTGGTTGAGCACCGGCAGGCACAGCAACTGGTCAAAGCCGCCAATAAACGGGCTAGAACCGTCGCCACCGTAGGCCAGCGACCAGCCGGCAACAATCCACAGCACACCAACCAGGCCAATGGCGCCAAAGCACATAAGCATGGTGTTGATGACATTTTTGCGCCTGGACAGGCCGCCATAGAAAAACGCCAGACCCGGTGTCATTAAAAACACGAGCATGGTGCAGATGAGCATAAACGTTGTCGATCCCGTATCGTACATTCGCTCCCCCTTGGTCGCATGAACGTTGTCGGCGCTCATGATGCGGCCGAGGGGCAACTGGTGTAGACCAGATACGGCGTTGTTAAACGCTGCGTTGTCGAATGGAAACGGCACCGCAATCTTGGAAACGGCGCGGCAACGGACGCGAAACGAACGGGAAACGTGCGAACGAGAAGGGCGCGCTTGGCTCCGCTCTGGCTAGCGCCGGAACAGCTCGCGGGCTCGGTCGCGGAGGTCGGTAGCTCGAATGACACCCTCGTAACGATTGATGCGCAGACGCGGGAAGGCGTTAAAGAAGCGTAGGTCGCGGCGGCTGAGTGACACGCTCGGTACCGGGCGGCTCATGCGCTTGCCGGCAAGGCGACGACCGAGCGACGGACGCGGCATACTCGGCGCGGCATCGGCCACGCGGCGGGCAGCGAGCGCCAGGCCGCGAGCACCATCCGAGATAAACGTCGGCATCGAAGTCTTCTCGCGCAGGGCATCGAGCGCCGCGTCGCCCAGCTCGGCCAGCCAAGCGTTAACGGCGCGACCGCGGATATGCGTCTGCGCCACCGAGTCAATCGCCGAATCGGGAATACGTTCGAGCATAGAGTCGGAGGCGTCGGCAAGCGACTCATTGATGCGGTCGGCAAGGTCGGCACGCACACGCTCAAGCTGATCGGACAGACGCCGCCAGCTCGCCAACGAGCACACCGCATCGACCATCATCGCGACCGCGACGATAAAGGCGGCCAAGCGCACGATTAGCACCGGCAGATGGCCAAGCAGCCCCAGCAATGCCGGCTCCACTAAACGGCAAATACACAACGCACCCAAGCCAAACGCGCAGGCCCAGTACAGGCAGATGCGTCCGTGCAGGTTAAACGGCAGATGCGAGTAATCCCAAAACCGGGCACCCGTCGTTTTTCCAACAGCACGCCCACGCTATATTCGATCACGCTGCATACGAGCGCGGCAGCGACAAACTGGCTCGAGGCGTCTGGGATTCCACGCAGCAGCAACCAGCACGCAATGCCGCCCGCACCGTAGATGGGACAACACGGCCCTAGCAAAAAGCCGCTGTTGGCAAAGCGTCCGTGGTTGAGCATGGCGCAGACTGTCGACTCCCATACCCAGCCGCAAAAACCGTAGAAGGCAAACGAGAGTACCAGCGCCGAGAGCGGACAGGCGGCAAGCGTCGCGCCGTCAAATGCCATGTCGATCGCGGTTCCCACCGTCTACCCACTCCTCTTTTCGTTCGATTCTTTGCTCGAGCCGTCACTCGGGCCCTCGTTCAAATCGTTCGCGCCGCCTTTGCGCGGCAGACGGCCGGCAATCGTCTCGCGCAGTGCGCACCATTTATCCGCCAGGCACACAATCCATGCCTCACGACACGTCGGCGGCACCGGTACCAGCGGAAACATATGCCGTACGATAATATTCCGCTCGCGCGGCGTCAGCTCAAAATCTTCCTCCGCACGCGCCAAGGCAAAAAACGGGTGACGAAAGCCATGCAGTCGATGGCTTGGGTCGGGATCGTGCCAGTCATAGAGAAAGTAATCGTGCAGCAGGGCCCCGCGCAGCAGCGATAAGCGGTCGACGGAGATACCGACGCGGCCCAGGCGCTCGGCAAAGGACAGACTTGCCCGCGCTACCGAGGTCACATGCGTATAGACCGTCACATCGCCATGTTGGATAAACTCATGCATCAGGTCCAAGCGGCCCGCCTGGGCAAGCTGACGGGCGGCATCGTCGACCTCGCGCGCGATTTTCTCGGCACGAACGGTATCGGACATGCGGCCTCCTTCCGGCGGCGCTCGGCGGCAAGCCGCGGCCTGCGCGCAATGAATAAAATCATCATCGAATTTACCAGTATGGCATCGGACAAAACGTTTTGCCCCACCAGTTGGCGAATTACCGCGCCGCCGTCACATATCAAACGCCAAAATGTGCGAGACTGTCTTGTGCAATTGTGCCGGCCGAGGGAGTGCCGGCGCACGATTCGCATGGAGTAACCCACAACGATGCTGCTTACGCAAACGACAACGCCCGAGGACGTCAAGGCTCTCGATCGCGCCGAGCTTCCGCTGCTCTGCGGCGAGATCCGCCACGCCATCCTCGAAAGCTCCGCCGCCGTCGGCGGGCACGTTGCCCCCAACCTGGGCGTCGTTGAGCTTACGGTTGCGCTCCATCGCGTGTTTAACTCCCCCATCGACAAGATTGTCTTTGATGTTTCGCACCAGACCTACGCCCACAAGGCGCTGACTGGGCGCGCGTACACTTATATCGACCCGGCACGCTACGGCGAGGCCTCTGGTTTTGCCAATCCTGACGAGTCCGAGCACGACCTGTTCGCCATGGGCCACACCTCCACGTCGGTGAGCCTGGGCTGCGGCTTGGCGCACGCTCGTGACCTGGCGGGCGATGCGTACAACGTCATCACCATCATTGGCGACGGTTCGCTTTCGGGCGGTCTGGCGTTTGAGGGCTTTAACAATGCCGCCGAGCTCGACAGCAACCTGATCATCATCGTCAACGATAACGACCAGTCCATCGCCGAAAACCACGGTGGCCTGTATCGCAATCTGGCCGAGCTACGCGCCAGCAACGGCACCTGTGAGCGCAACGTTTTCCGCGCGATGGGGCTCGACTACTGCTATCTGGACACCGGCAACGATGTGTTGGCCCTGGTCGACACGCTGCAGGAGCTGCGCGATATCGATCATCCCATCGTGCTGCACGTCTCCACCGCAAAGGGCAAGGGCTTTGAGCCAGCCCAGAGCGACCCCGAGCGCTGGCATCATGTGGGTCCGTTTGACATGGCGACTGGGCGCAAGCTCTGCCCGGGCCATCCGAGCGAGCCTGCGCCGCGCACCTATGCCGACATTACGGGCGAGGCGCTCAGCGCCGCCATCGAGCACGATCCGCAGGTCGTGGGCATCACGGCCGCCACGCCCTACATCATGGGCTTTACACCCGAGCTTCGCGCCGCCGCCGGCAAACAGTTCGTCGATGTGGGCATTGCCGAGGAGCACGCCGTGACCTTTGCCACCGCGCTTGCGCGCTCGGGTGCCAAGCCAGTCTTTGGTGTGTACGGCACGTTTTTGCAGCGCGCCTACGACGAGCTGTGGCACGACCTGTGCCTCAACGATGTCCCCGCAACCATCCTGGTGTTTGGCGCATCGATCTTTGGCACCACATCCGAGACGCATCTTTCGTTCTTTGATATTTCTATGCTGGGCGCTCTCCCCAATATGCGTTACCTGGCGCCTTCCTGCATGGAGGAATACCTATCCATGCTGAGCTGGTCGCTCGACCACCGCGAGCATCCCGTGGCGATTCGCGTGCCGGGCATTGGCTTGGTAAGCCGCCCCGATCTTGCGCCTGCCGAGGACGCCGATTACGGCGCCGTTCGTTACAACGTGGTGTGCCAGGGTCGCGACGTGGCCGTGCTCGCGCTTGGCGATTTCTTTGAGCTGGGCGAGCGCGTGGCAAACCGTCTGACTGCCGAGTACGGCATCGAGGCCACGCTCGTCAACCCGCGCTATGCAACCGAGCTCGACCGCGAGTTCCTCGACAGCCTTGCCGCCAAGCATCGCGTTGTCGTCACCCTCGAAGACGGCATCTTGGACGGCGGCTGGGGCGAGCGCGTCGCGTGCTACTTGGCCTGCACGCCCGTGCGCACGCGCACCTTTGGCATCGCCAAGGGCTTCCCCGACCGCTACGACCCCAACGAGTTGCTCGCTCAGAACGGCATGACGGCCGAGAACATGGCCGCCGAAGCCGTTAGGCTACTTAACGAGTAAAAAACCTCCGCAAGGGAAGCACCCCTGCGGAGGTTTTTATTTTCGCGGCGCGATTATCTCAATCTGTAACATCTAGGGCCCGAATTCCCGTCTAACTGTTACAGATCTAGACAAACCGTCTTTGCCCCTGACCTTTGTCTCAATCTGTAACAGAAAGGGAGCTTTTGTCCGCCTAACTGTTACAGATCGAGACATTCGAATCCCCCTAAGGAGATGATCTCGATCTGTAACAGTTACTCGGCAAAAATGGCTGCAGATGTTACAGATCGAGACAAAACAGCAAGGCATGCCGCTGCATCGGCCAGAACCACCACAAAGGTGCCTGTCCCTTTTTGGTAGGTTGAATAACCCATAAGGTAAGTATGTTTCTGAGTTATTTCGTGTTGACCCATTTGAGCGCGATAGGGTATAACTCTACTCAACCGCTAGGGATTTTATTGAGAAAGGTGTTCTACCATGAGCAAGAACCTCTCCCAGCAGGTCGTTCTCGACCGCCGCGGCTTCGTCGCCGCCACCTTCGCAACCGTCGCCGGCCTTGGTCTTGCCGGCTGCTCCGACACCAGCGCCGAGGCCGACAAGGGTTCCGCCGCCGGCTCTTCCAAGAGCTCCGAAGATGCCGAGGCTTCCACCACGCTCGACGCTAAGGCATTCGACAAGCTCGTCGACAACGGCCCCAAGGCCGATGACGATGCCATCGCCGCCAGCACCTGGGCCACGGCCGTCAAGGACGCCGGTGTCTTTAAGATCGGTGGCGTTCAGACCTCCACGCTCTTCTCCCTCCTCAACGAGAAAGACGGTCAGACCCGCGGCTTCGACGCCGGTATCGCACAGCTTCTGTCCAACTACATTCTGGGCGAGAACAAGGTCGAGATCACCCAGGTGACCTCGGACACGCGCGAGTCCGTCCTGCAGAACGGCCAGGTCGACGCCGTCTTTGCCACCTACACCATCACTGACGAGCGCAAGAAGCTCGTCTCCTTTGCCGGCCCCTACTACTACACCCAGCAGGCCATCCTGGTGCTCGCCGACAACGACGACATCAAGAGCGTCGACGACCTGGCCGACAAGAACGTCGCCGTCCAGTCCGGCTCCAACGGCCCCGCCATCCTGGAGGAGTTCGCTCCCAAGGCCAGCCAGCAGGAGTTCAAGACCGACGAGGAGGCCCGCCAGGCACTCCAGCAGGGTCGCGTTGACGCCTACGTCATCGACAACAACATGCAGCAGAGCGCCCTGGTCCGCGAGCCCGGTAAGTATAAGATCGCCGGGAAGCCCTTCGGCAGCAAGGAGCCCTATGGTATCGGCCTGCCGCTCGATTCCGACGGCGTCGCCTTTGTCAACGACTTCCTTAAGAAGATCGAGGACGACGGCACCTGGACCGAGCTGTGGCAGATCTGCATCGGTGACCGCACGGGCGACACCAATGTTCCCGAGCTGCCCGAGATCGGCGCCTAGGCAACACGCCTAGTAACGGCCGCAACGAAACCATACGGAAACGCACGGTGCGCTTTATTGCGCTAAACTGTTTCTTCACTGAGTTGTCGGGGCTTCCGTACACACGGGAGCCCCTTTCCTTATCGGCGGGAGGTCCGCATGAGTCTCTCCGAGCTCTGGTCGCTCTATGGCCAGAACTACATTGACGCGCTGCTAGCAACCTGGGGCATGACGCTTGAGTCGTTTGCCATCGCCATGGTGTTGGCCGTCGCCGTCACCGTGATGCGCGTGTCGCCGCTCAAGCCGCTGCGCGTCTTTGGCGACCTGTATGTCCAGGTCTTCCGTAACATCCCCGGCATCGCGCTGCTCATTATCGTCGTCTACGCGCTGCCGCCGCTCAAGGTCGTCCTGCCCTACCGCACCTGCGTCATCGTCGCCACAGTGCTCTTGGGTTCTGCCTTTGGCTCCGAGAACTTTATGAGCGGCATCAACACCGTCGGTGTCGGCCAGGTGGAAGCCGCCCGCTCGCTGGGCATGAGCTTCAGCCGTATCCTCGCCAAGATCGTGATTCCGCAGGCGCTGCGCTCGAGCGTGCTGCCCATGACCAACCTCTTTATCGCCGTCATGCTCACCACCGCGCTCGGCAGCCAGGTGCCGTTGCAACCGCAAGAGCTCACCGGCGTGGTGAGCTACATCAACACGCGCTCACTTGGCGGCGTCGCCGCGTTCTTTATCTCGGCGCTCGGCTACCTGGGCACGGCCTTTGTGGTGAGCCACATTGGCAACTATATCGATAAGAAGGTGAGGATCCTCCGATGAGCAAGCATTCCTCCCCTGCGCTTACCCTGCGTGATGCGCTCTACGAGGCTCCCGGCCCCAAGATGCGCGTCAAGATTCGCATCGGCACCGCCATCTCGCTTGTTGCCGTCGCCGTGCTCTTCGCCCTTGTGTTGCAGCGCTTTTATGTGACCGGCCAGCTTTCGGTCCACTATTGGTATTTCTTTACGCACCTCACCACCTGGAAGTTCCTGCTTGCCGGCTTTGAGGGCACCGTTAAAGTCGCACTCACCGCCGGCGCCATCGCGCTGGTGCTGGGCTTAGCCCTTATGCTCGGCCGTACCAGCGACATTAAGCCGCTGCAGCTGGTCTGCCGCGTGCTCACGGATTTCTTCCGCGGCGTGCCGAGCCTGCTGTTCATCTACTTCTTCTTTTTGGTGCTGCCCCAGTACAAGATCGCACTGCCGTCGTTTTGGATGCTCACGCTTCCCGTCGCGCTCGCTGCCGCCGGCGTACTCGCCGAGATCTTCCGTGCCGGTGTCAACGCCGTACCGCGCGGCCAAGTCGAAGCCGCCCAGGCACTCGGTCTCTCCAAAGCTAAAATCACCTTTAAAATCGTGTTGCCGCAGGCGATTCGCTTTATCATTCCGTCGTTGATTTCGCAGCTTGTGGTCGTAGTCAAAGACACCACCGTCGCCTATGTGGTGAGCTACCCCGACCTCATGCAAAACGCCCGCGTGCTCATTACCAACTACGACGCCCTCGTGTCGGTCTACCTGGTTATCGCGGTCATCTATATCCTCATCAACGTCGCGATTAACAAGGCTGCTGTCTACGTTTCGCACAAGACCGGCGCGACCATCATCCGCTAACGCTTTACCATTTCGAGTCATAAGGAGCCGAGCACATGGCACAGAGCACCTCTTCCACCGGCAATCAGCCGCTGATCGAGCTCAGACACGTCGATAAGCACTATGGCGATCTGCACGTCCTCAACGACATCAATCTCTCGGTCGACCGCGGCGAGGTCGTCGTGGTGATTGGCCCCTCGGGCTCGGGCAAGTCGACCATGTGCCGCACCATCAACCGCCTGGAAACCATCGACTCGGGCGAGATCCTCATCGAGGGCGAGCCCCTGCCGCAGGAAGGCAAGGATCTTGCCCGCATGCGTGCCGAGCTGGGCATGGTGTTTCAGCAGTTCAACCTGTTCGCGCATATGACCGTACTGCAGAACGTCATGCTGGGACCGGTCGACGTGCTGGGCGTCTCCAAGGACGAGGCCCGCGAGCGTGCCATGGACCTGCTGGGCCGCGTGGGCGTTGCCGAGCAGGCCGATAAGGTGCCCGCACAGCTCTCGGGCGGCCAGCAACAGCGCGTAGCTATCGCCCGCTCACTTGCCATGCAACCCAAGGCCATGCTCTTTGACGAGCCCACGAGTGCCCTCGATCCCGAGATGATCAACGAGGTACTCGAGGTCATGGTCCGTCTGGCCCAGCAGGGCATGACGATGATCGTCATTACGCACGAGATGAACTTTGCCCGCCGCGTAGCAGACCGCGTCGTATTTATGGCCGACGGCCAGATCGTGGAAACCGGCACACCCGACGAGTTCTTCGACCATCCCCAGACCAAGCGCGCCCAGGACTTCCTCAACTCCATCAAGGGCCACTAACCCAATTGCCACTCGGGCAAATTCATCAGTAACGTTTGCCCCGCGCCACCCCTGTGCCATGTCCACCCGGATTCGAAAGCCGCAACCATGATCGGAACCCGCACCTCATCGTCCTACACCCCGCACGTCGACGTTGCCCCCGCCGACCGTCCGCTCATCCTCGTCGCGCCGCGTTGGGAAGAGGCAAAACCGTTTTTGAGCGAGACGCTCTCCCCCAACGAGGAGATCGCGAGCGTCTTTGTCGATGCCATTCTTGCCGCCGGCGGCCTGCCGCTGCAGATGTCCATTACTGAAGACGTCGACGTTATCCGTCATTACGTGGAAATCGCTGACGGTATCGCCATTCCCGGCGGCCCCGATGTCAATCCCAAACGTTGGGGCGATGATCGACCCTACGACCCCACCCTCTGCTGCGAGATCCGCGATAGTTTTGAGTTTAAGCTGGTCGACGAGGTACTCCGCGCCAAAAAGCCGCTCTTTACCACCTGCCGCGGCACGCAGCTGCTCAACGTCGCCACCGGCGGCACCCTGTGCATGGACGTGCCGAGCCTGGGCGCGCGCGAGGGCCGCACGCAGTGGCGCCATACCCACGTGCTCAACGATCCCGTGCACCCTGTCGAAGTCATGCCGGGCTCGCTGCTGGAGCGCGCGCTTGGCGGCCACAGACTGATCCAGACCAACTCAGCACATCACTGCTGCGTCGATCGTCTGGGTAAAAGCACGCGCTTGGTCGCCAAGGCAACCGACGGTATTCCCGAGTGCATCGAGGTCGAAGGCCAACCATTCTGTCTAGGCGTGCAATGGCATCCCGAGTACACGTGGAAGACGCTCGAAACCGACTTTAACCTGTGGAAGTCGTTTGTCAAGGCAGCGGCAAAGGTTAAGCGAGCCCGCTAGCTCGCGAACCACACAACAGATAAGGGCGCCCCGCCGGCCGCATGGTACGGCGGGGCGCCCTTTTGTGACTACATCAGCAGACTTGGGACAACCCAAGGCTCGCAAGCTCTTATTCAGCCACCTCGCGCAGGGCCGACATCGTAGCCGCATATTGCTGCTGCAGCGCACGCATTCCCTCGCGAGCGCCGTCAACGGCATCGGCGCCGCGCAGCGCTTCCGTCACCACGACCGCCGGCTCGTACAGATTGTTGAATCCCAGGTTCTGGCTCACGCCCTTGAGCGTGTGCGCTGCCATAAACGCACTCTTGGCGTCTCCTGCCGCCATGGCAGCCTCCAGCTTGTCCATGCTCTCGTCATCCAAAAACTTGAGGGCAAAGCGGGCAAGCATTTCCTCGCCCATCAGCCGAGCGCACGCATCGTCATAATTAGCGCCGATCTTCTCATACGCCTCACGCATGGAAATCATGGATTAAAAACTCCTTTGGTCAAACTAAATCGTGGGAAACGCGACGACGTCGGCGGGGCGTGCCAACGTCTCGGCAATTTGGTCTTGCACCTCGAGCAGGCAATCGAGCAGCAGCGGGTTAAAGGTGCCGCACTTACCGTCCAGGATCATCTGGATTGCCTCCTCGTGCGGGATAGCGTCCTTGTACACGCGCACACTCGTCAGTGCATCGTACACGTCGGCCACCGAAACCACCTGCGCGGCGATGGGGATATCGTCGCCCTTGAGGCCATCGGGATAACCCTTGCCGTCCCAGCGCTCGTGATGCCAACGCGCAATCTGGTACGCATATTCCATAAGCGCATTGCCGGCGTGATGGCTACCCAGCTCAAGCAGCATATCGGCGCCGATCGTGGTATGCGTCTTCATGATCTCGAACTCCTCGGGCGTAAGGCGTCCGGGCTTGTTGAGAATCGCATCGTCAATCGACATCTTGCCGATATCGTGCAGCGCCGAAGCCAGGGCGATCGTGGAGCGTTCCTCATTGTCGAGGAAGATCGTGCCGCTACGCTGGACCAGACAGCCAAGCAGCAGCTCGGTCAGCTTCTCGATGTTCGTAACGTGCCTGCCGCTCTCGCCGTTGCGAAGCTCCATGACGCCAGCCATGATGTCGATGAGCATGCGACTGTTCTTGACGCGCTCGTTGTACTGCTGGGACAGCAGGCTCGTCAGGCGGCGCTGTTTGGCGTACAGGCGGATGGTGTTGTTTACGCGGCGGCGCACGATACGGGAGTCAAACGGGCGGTTGATATAGTCTGAGGCGCCCAGCTCGTACGCGCGCAGAACCATATCATCGGAATCTTCACTCGAAATCATGATGACAGGCAGATTGTCGATACCCGATCGGCGCGACAGATCGGCCAGTACCTCAAAGCCGCTTATGCCCGGCATGACAATATCCAGCAGCACGAGCGACAACTCATCGCCATAGCGGTCGACCATGTCGAGTGCCGTACGACCGTTGTCGGCCTCGAGGATGCAATACTCGTCCTTGAGCATCTCGTTGAGAATGACTCGGTTCATCTCGGAGTCATCGACAATAAGCACCAAAGGCTTTTCGCTTTGGAAAGCCTCGATGGAATCGGCGTCGGTCACGACCGTACCAGCTTTTGCCTTAGCGCGGCTCAATAACTGGACAGCGCGGCCAACGCCCTCATCGACCGTCTCGCCATGAATGCGAACACCACCAACACATGCCGTCAAGCTCACGTACTCATGGCCCGGAATAATCGTGGAACGAACGGCATCGGACACCTGATGCAGGCGACGGGTGAAGTCATCGGAGGGAATATTGGGCATGACAACCACAAACTTGTCGCAGCCATAGCGCACAAGCTCGTCAGTCGAACGGATTCCGCTGCGCATGGCTGTCGCCACAGCACCGAGCGCAAGGTCGCCGGCATGACGGCCACATGTATCGTTGAAGACCCTAAAATCATCAAGGTCGATCATCGCAACGCCGGCATTCATGCGGACGCTTCGGAGCTTTTCCTCGTAATATCGGCGATTGCGCACACTCGTCAGCACGTCGGTGTAGACAAGGTCCTCTTCTGCGGCCTCTTGCTCATCGATCGGACGCACCATCAGCAGGACATGAGGCTCGCCCTCGACCTTCAGAGGGCGCAGGCGAGCGCGGTACTCAACGCCATCGTTGAGCAGCTGCTCCGACACCTCATCGGAACCTGCCGCCAAGGCCTCAAGACTTGACTGGCGCAGACAGGGACACCGATCGCCGGCGAGCAGGCAGTTGGGATCGCCCTTAATCTGGTCGACCGACAGCAAACGTACCACGGGGTAGGTCTTCGCGACACGGGCGACCTCGGCGGCAGCCTCCTCGTCGGTTAGATTGGCCTCGTGATTATTGAGCATAGGGGGCCCTTTCAGTAGTTTTGCTTGGTAGCAGTGGGTACCAAATGTTACAAGGGTAGCACCTTGTCGATGCAGGTAGGCACGTGAATGCTGTTACATTTTTATGAGTTGGCAGACGGCGCAATCGAAGCCGCAGACGTGAGGTTTTGAGCACATTTGTTAACACGGCCGAAACGTTTGCAGATGGAGCCTGCTTTGGCTATTGCGGGTGCTAGAACCCCAGGATGCCACGGACAGCCCGGGCAGCCGCTGCCGGACGATCGCGCAGGCCGTTGTGCGCCCCGGGAATCGTTACGAGCGGACAGTCCAAAAGCTCAGCCGCCATCCTCGTGCCCGCCTCGCGGGGCGTGCCAATCGAGAGCTCGCCCAGGAGCACAGCGGCCACCGTTTTTGACGCGCGAACGCTATCCCAATCGGGAGCATATGTCATATTTGTTCCGTATTCATTGGCCATGAAGCAGCGACCATTGCGCAGGGCATGTTTGACTTCCGCTTCGGTCGTCCCAGGAGCCTCGGGGTCCAAGTCGCCGAGGGCTCCCAAGAAAAGCCGGAGCGCCCTTGAAACCTTTCCAGCCGCAATCATATCGAGCAAAACCGGAGCTGCGCCCATGCCGACGCCTTCGGCCGACACGGCCGGCTCATGCAGAATCGCACGGGCGACGAGATGGGGTTCGGTGCGAAGAAGCTCCAGCGCCACCAACGTGCCGGCGCTGTGCGCAAGCACATTTGTCGGAGCGCCAACGTACTCGATCACGGCTCGCAGGTCGGCGGCCTGAGTGGCAAGATCATAGCTGCCGTCTGCCGCATCGCTGCTGCCACCACAGCCGCGGCGGTCGTAGGCAATTACGCGGTAGTTGCGACTGAGCTCACAAGCGATGCCGTCGAAAAATGTGCCGTCGACACAAGCGCCGTGCACGCACACCAAGGCAGGAGCATCAGGCGACACATCCGGGCCGGCATATTCGCGACAGGCAATCGTGGTGCCCGCATTCTCGACCGTAAAATCCATGTTGTGCCCCCATCATCAACGCCCATCCAGTTGCACGTCAGTACGGTTGGATGGACCCGCATTGCCTTACGCCTTGTTAACAGATTAACTGTACCCGACCCGAGACTTTTCATGGCACGGCATAATGAGCGACGCGAAAAAACGAAACTTGCAAAGCAAGAGCCCGCACCTTGCTTTGGAGCCGATGCTATGCTTAGGCACAATTGTCTTGAGGAGCACATGCCTATGTCTACGTTTTTAAATGCCAGCCCCATCTTTGGGCCCGTTCGCAGCCGTCGCCTGGGCCTTTCGCTCGGCGTCAACATGATGCCGGCCAGCGGCAAAATCTGCACGTTCGACTGTATTTATTGCGAAAACGGCCTCAACGCCGAGCGCCCCTGCCATGAGCCGTACAACACAGCTGCCGTGGTACTCGATGCACTCGAGGCAAAGCTGCGCGAGATGGCAGCCGAGGGCGAGCTGCCCGATGTAATCACGTTTGCCGGCAACGGCGAGCCCACCGCCGCGCCGGAGTTTCCGCAGGCCATCGCCGGTGCCGTCGCGCTTCGCGACCAGCTGGCCCCAAACACCAAGATTGCCGTGCTTTCCAACGGTACGCACGCCGACCGTCCCCAGGTGCACGATGCGCTCATGATGGTCGACGACAACATCCTCAAGCTCGATACGGTCGATCCGGCATTTATCCAGCTGCTCGACCAGCCCGTTGGCCCCTACGATGTAGAGCGCCAGATCGAGACGTTCGCGAGCTTTGACGGTCACGTTATTATCCAGACAATCTTTTTGACCGGCGAGTACCAGGGCAAGCTCATCGACAACACCGGCGAGGAGTACGTTGCCCCCTGGCTCGCGGCGCTTGAGCGCATTCGCCCACAAGAAGCGACCATCTACACGGTGGCGCGCGAGACACCGGTCACCGGCCTTGCTAAAGCGGCGCCCGAGGTGCTCGACAAGATTGCCGCACGCGTGCGCGCCCTCGGCATCCCCTGCCAGGTGAGCTACTAGCAAAACCACGCAGCAGCTAGTGCCCGCCATCCCGCTCCATCAGTTGCGGTGATATAGTTCCTATTTGTGCTGTTAAACCGCTTAAATCGGAACTATATCACCGCAACTTTTATGGACGCGTGGGTGGGCTATACTAGCTGCGGATGAAAGGAAGTTAGCCATGTATGACAAAGGACCCGTGCCTGGCCGCAACGACGCTTGCTGGTGCGGCAGCGGCAAAAAATATAAGAAATGCCATAGCGCCTTTGATGAGCGCCTCGAGCGCCTGTGGGAAGAGGGCTGGGAGGTTCTGCCCCGCACGCTCTACAAGACGCCCGCCGATATCGAGGGCATCAAGCGCTCGGCCGCCATCAACGTGGGCGTGCTCGATTACGTGGGCGAGCACATCGCCGCTGGCATGACCACCAACCAGATCGACCAGATGATCTACGACTACACCGTCGAGCACGGTGGCACGCCGGCCGATCTCAACTACGAGGGCTATCCCAAGAGCGTGTGTACCTCGATCAACGACGTCGTCTGCCACGGCATCCCCTGCGATACGGACGTGCTGCACGAGGGCGACATCATCAACGTGGACTGCTCCACGATTTTGGACGGCTACTTTAGTGATTCGAGCCGCATGTTCTGCATCGGCGAGGTCTCTGCCGAGCGCCAGCGCCTGGTCGACGTCACCCGCGCCAGCGTGGAGGCGGGTCTGGCAGCCGTCAAGCCATGGCTGCCGTTGTCCGTTATGGCCGAGGCCGTGCAAAAGACGGTCGAGGACGCCGGCTTTAGCGTGGTGCGCGAGTACGGCGGACACGGCATTGGCAAGGAGTTCCACGAGGACCCGTTTGTGGGCTTTACCACCGAGGCACCCGATGTGGACACTATCATGGCCCCGGGCATGGTCTTTACCATCGAGCCCATGGTCAACGCCGGAGCGCCCGACATCAAGATCAGCAAGGGTGACGGTTGGTGCGTGCGCACCAAGGACGGCAGCGATTCGGCCCAGTGCGAGGTACAGCTCGTGGTGACCGAGGACGGCTACGAGCTGCTGAGTTGGTAGCTGTAGATGCGCCGGATGCTGACGGGCACGCTCGTCTTGCATCCGGCGTTTTTTTGAGCGTTTTGCCTGATAAAACCTGCCAAAATAAACCTGTCCCTTTTTGGCAGGTCGAGCGGA
The DNA here is from genome assembly GCA_019414385.1 of Collinsella sp. Lineage (GTDB taxonomy): Bacteria > Actinomycetota > Coriobacteriia > Coriobacteriales > Coriobacteriaceae > Collinsella. The sequence goes on from DXMD01000001.1 coordinate 94,532, forward strand.
GAGGACTGCTTGTGAACATCCTGGTTTTGCTGCCCGTCAATGACCGCCATCGCGCAATTCTTGAGTCGAGTGCTCCGGGCGAGGACTTTATCTATACGAGCGCCGACGCCATCACACGTGAGCAGGTCGCCAACGCCGACGTGATCTTGGGCAACATAGACCCTGCCCTGCTTACCGCGTGCGAGCACCTCCAGCTGCTGCAACTGCAGACCGCGGGCTATGACGATTACTTGACCGCTGGCACCGTGCCAGCCGACGCTAAGCTCTCCTGCTCGGTAGGCGCCTACGGCCAGGCCGTGAGCGAGCACATGTTTGCCATGGTCCTTTCCATGATGAAGCGCCTGCCCGGCTATCACGACTTGCAGCGCGAGCATCGCTGGGAGGATTTGGGGCCGGTTACCTCGCTCAAAAACGCCAACGTGCTGGTGCTGGGCGCGGGCGATATCGGCGGCCACTTTGCCACGCTCTGCCGCAACATGGGCGCACACGTCCGCGGCATCAAGCGCCATCCGCTCGTCTACCCCATTGTGTTTGAGGATATGGATGGCATGGACGCCCTGCCCGATCGCCTGGCCGAGGCCGACATCGTCGCATCCTTTATGCCCAGCACGCCCAAGACCCGCGGCATTGCAAATGCCGAGTTCTTTGCCGCGATGAAGCCGGGTGCCTTCTTTGCCAACGGCGGCCGCGGCGATCTTGTGGTCACCGACGACTTGGTAACCGCCCTGGAGTCGGGTCATCTCGCCGGCGCCGCGGTCGACGTCACCGACCCCGAGCCGCTGCCCGCCACGAGCCCGCTGTGGGATGCACCCAACATGCTCATCACGCCGCACGTCTCCGGCTGGTTCCACCTAGCCGCCACGCTCAATAACGTGGTCGACATCGCCGCGGAGAATCTGCGTCACCTGCAGGCAGGCGAGACGCTTCGCTGCTGGATCGAACATTAGGTTGTTCCGGCGTTTTGCCAAACGCCGGAACCCCTCGACGCTGCGAGCCCGCCGTTTGACCAATCTGCCGTTCAATTTCAAAGGCGCGACCAGAAGGTCAGCGCCTTTTCATTTCACGGCACCTTGGCTCAAACGGCGGGCTCTCGCTGGCGTGCGCTCTACCTGCGGCGTTTCGCTGGCGTCGGCTTCATCTGCAAGCCTTAGCAGTTCCGTCTTGCCGTTGGCGTTGTGGCATTTGCCCAGATAAAACCTGCCAAAATAAACCTGTCCCTTTTTGGTAGGTTTGGTGCAATGGGGTCAGGTTGGCTTGCGCCATACCGGTAGTTCTGTCTGCGACACTCTCGCCAAAGTGATATCAAACATACATCTAGCGCTTTCGACACTTCGCTTATTAGAGCCAGTCCGTCTCCTCGTCATAGCGGTCCGAATAGGCGTTACGCTTGAGTTCTTCAGCACTCGTTGGTCGCGCCTTGGACACGTCGACCCCTGACTCATGGCAAGCGGCGACGAACAGTTGTAAACCCCGATCAATAAGCTGAGCCCCACGCTCGGCCTTCATTTCTTCGGCTCGCATTTAGAGCTCCACGCTTTCGGCGCCGTTGATGGTTAGGTTGCGCTCGTAGAAGGCGGTGAGGGCGCGGATGGCGTACATCACGTCGCGCACGCCGCCGGTCTCGTAGCTTGAGTGCATGGCCAGCTGCGGCAGGCCCACGTCCACGGCGTGCATACTCGCCTGCATATTGGACAGATTGCCAAGGGTAGAGCCACCCGCCATATCGCTCTTGTTGGCGAAGGCCTGCGTGGGTACGTCAGCGTCATCGCAGATGGCCTGGAACACCGCGCGACTAAAGGCATCGGTGCAGTAGTGCTGGTTGGCAGCTTCCTTAATGACGATACCGCCGTTGAGCACAACCTGGTTGCGCGCATCGCACTTCTCGGCGTGGTTGGGGTGCACGGCATGCGCGTTGTCGCAGCTCACGAGCATCGAGGCGGCAAGCGCACGGTGATACGACTCGTCATCGAAGCCCAGCGACCCGTTGATGCGGCGCAGCGCGTCGGCCAAGAACGTCGACATGGCGCCCTGCTTGGTCTCGGAGCCAACCTCCTCGTTATCAAAGCAGCAGAAGACCGAGATGTCGTGCGCATTCTCGGCACCCAAAAATGCCTGCAGCGAGGTATAGGCGCATGCCAGGTCATCGAGCTTGGGCGTCGAGATAAACTCGTCGGCCCAGCCCCAAATGCGCGCATCCTGACGATTGACCAGGAACAGGTCGCGACCCAGGATCTGCTCGGGCTCAACATCCAGCTCTTCGGCGATCAGGGCATCGAAGTCACCCTGTTTGAGTTCGCCGGCGCTGATGAGCGGGCACAGGTCGACGGCGCGATTGGGAGCAAAGCCCTCGTTAACGCCGCGGTTCATATGGATAGCAAGGCTCGGAATGATAGCGACCTCGCGCTCGGTGGCGAGCAGGCGGCTCTCAATACGGTCGCCCTCGCGCACCAGCACGCGGCCCGCGAGTGCCAGCGGGCGATCGAACCAGGTGTAGTCGATCATGCCGCCGTAGGCCTCGGTGTTCAGGCGCAGCGTCTCGCCCGCGCCGTCGAGCTCGGGCACGGCCTTGACCTTAAACGTCGGAGAATCGCTGTGCGACGCTGTGAGCTGAAAATGATAATCACCGGCAACGCCGTCCTCGCCCCACGTCGCGGCCAGGTCCTCGCCCACCTTAAAGGCAACAACGCTCGAAGTGTTGCGCTGCGTGTAATAACGCCCGCCCGGTTCGATATCCCACGCCGCATTCTCGGGCAGGTAGGTAAAGCCCGCCTCGTCGAGCTCGGCCATAATGGTCGCAGCCGTATGGAACATGCTGGGGCATGCCTCGATAAAGTCGATAAGGTCGTTGGCGGCCTCGATATCGTCGGCCGTCACATGCGCGCGCTCGGGCGTTTCCTGATCCGTCATGCTCTCCCCTTTCGCTGGGTTGATGGTCCCCTCCAGCATACCCCGCCGCGCCAGTGCCGTGCCTTTCATTCCATGTTTAATCCCGCGCCGCTCGCCAAGTTGAGCCATCATGTCCGCACTCCTTTTGCGACAATTGCACTAACAGGACGAGAGGAGTCGTCATGAAGCCACGTAACATTGCCATCGCCTGCGGTGTCGCGGGAGTCGCCGTCGGCCTTGCCGCTGCCGCCGGCATCGTTTACCGCAAGCAAATCAAGTCCGCCGCGTCGCTCAAACGCTTGACCGACTATGCGGATGGCTATGACCTGTACGCAATCGACATCGCCTACGACTACGATCTTGATCGCATCATCGCCGCTGGCGTGCGCGACGACCAGGCCTACATCGATGCCGTAGTGGCTCAGGTGCTCCCCGGCGTGCCGGCACATGTCCAGGCGCCCCAGTTTGCCTGCAGCGCTTTTGTCGCCGTGGATGCCGAAGGCCGCGTGCGCACCGGTCGCAATTACGACTTTAAGGACGACACCTCGGCGCTGCTGGTGCGCAATCACCCACGCGGCGGTTATGCCTCCATCGGGTTTACCGCCCTTAACAACCTGGGCGATAACACTCCGCTCGACTCCGTCGCTGGACGCGCCGCCGCACTCATGGGCCCGTTTGGCCAGCTCGACGGTGTTAACGAGTGCGGCGTGTCCATTGCCGTACTCACCCTGGATTCCAAGCCCTGTGACCAGGACACGCAACGGCCCGTCATCAACACCTCGCTTGCCATCCGCCTGGTGCTCGACCGTGCGGCCACAACGCAGGAGGCCGTGGACCTGCTCGCCAGCTACGACATGCACGCCATGGCCGGACGCGACTACCACTTCTTTATCAACGACGCCGCCGGTGACGCGCGCGTAGTAGAGTGGAATCCGCGCGATCCGGACCGCGCTTTCAAAGCGACTCCTGTACGCCAGGTTACAAACTTCTACGCCTGCTATGGCGACGAAGTGCTGCCCAACCAAAAGAATGGCGAGCTGGGCCATGGTAAAGAGCGCGCCGTCGCAATCGCCGATGTCCTCGACGCCCATGCCGGCGCCCAAGACGAGGCAGTCGCTTGGAAGGCCCTACGCGCTGCAGCGCAAGAGCCCAATCCGGAAGACATCACCAGCAACACGCAGTGGTCGGTCGTCTTTGACAACACCGAGCCCGCTGCCGCCATCACGCTGCGCCGCCATTGGGGCGACGTCGACGCCTTCGCGTTGTAAGGAGCCAGGCCCGTCGTCCTTACGCTCGCCTGACGCTGCTTACATTTCTATACATTTGAGCTAACACGTTTTACCCCTGTATCAACAGTGTACGGGGGTAAACTTATGCGCATGTTATAACTTGCCCGGAAGGATTCATCATGCTCAGGATCGGTCTTCTTACCAGTGGCGGCGACTGCCAGGCGCTCAACGCCACCATGCGCGGCATCGTCAAAACACTCATGACCAATAGCGAAGAGCCTATCGAGATCTACGGTTTTGAGGACGGCTACCAGGGCCTTATCTACAGCAGGTTCCGTGTCATGACGCCCGCCGATTTTAGCGGCATCCTCACCCGCGGCGGCACCATCCTGGGCACGAGCCGCACGCCGTTCAAGCGCCTGGACACTCCCGAGGCCGACGGCGTCGAGAAGGTGCCCGCGATGGTCCACACCTATCACAAGTTGCAGCTCGACTGCCTGTTTATGCTGGGCGGTAACGGCTCCACCAAGACCGCCAACCGCCTGCGCGAAGAGGGCCTCAACGTTATCGCCCTGCCCAAGACCATCGATAACGACACCTGGGGCACCGAGTTGACGTTTGGCTTTACGAGCGCCATCGACGTCGCCACCAAGTGCATCGACGACATCCACACCACCGCCTCGAGCCACGGCCGCGTGTTTGTCATCGAGATCATGGGCCACAAGGTTGGCTGGATCCCGCTGTACGCCGGCGTCGCGGGCGGCGCGGATGTCATCTTGATTCCCGAGATCCCCTACGACATGGATAACGTCATCAAGACCATTGAGCATCGCATGGAGACCGGCAGCCGCTTTACCATTGTGGCCGTCGCCGAGGGCGCTATCTCCAAGGAGGACGCGGCGCTGTCCAAGAAGGAGTACAAGAAGAAGCTCGCCGAGCGCACAAGCCCGTCGATCGTCTACGACATTGCCAAGGAGATTGAGGCCAAGACCGGTCGCGAGACCCGCGTCGCCATCCCCGGCCACACGCAGCGCGGCGGCCAGCCCGATGCCCAGGATCGCATCTTTGCGACCCAGTGCGGCGTCGAGGCAGCGCTTGGCTGCCTACGCGGCGAGTTTGGCTACATGATTGCCCTGCGTGACGGCAAGATGTGCCACATGCCGCTCGAGGAGGTCGCCGGCAAGCTCAAGTTTGTCGACCCCCAGAGCGATCTGGTACGCGAGGCCAAGGCGTTGGGCATCAGCTTCGGCGACGAATAGCCTCGGCTGGAATTGAGTTGCGGTGAAATAGTTCCTGCTTAGTCCGCAAATGGCTGAATCCAAAAACTATTCCACCGCAACTTACTGAGTGGGGGCTCTTGGCTGCTACTTGCACTGACATTTGTCCTGAAATGGCTGGTCGTTAGGGATTGCTACCGGTAGTTGCGGTAGGGTTGGGGCAGATTCTAACTAGAAATGGTGGTCGCTACCGGTTGTTCTCGGCATACTCGGCTCATTCGATTCGACCATCAAACGAAAGGAACCACCATGGATCTTGCGATGGCGCAGCGGCTCGTTGATCGCCGCAAGGCTGCCGGGCTTTCTCAGGAGGCGCTTGCCGCCCAGCTGGGTGTGAGTCGTCAGGCTGTCAGTAAATGGGAGCGCAGCGAGTCCTCGCCCGATACCGATAACCTTATTGCGCTCGCCGCGCTGTATGGCGTGTCGCTGGATGAGCTGCTGTATGGGGAGGCGGTGGCTAGCGCTGATGACTCACAGGCTGATGATGAGGCACAGAACAGCAACGCCGGCACCAAAGCTTCAGATAAGGCTGAAGAGGCTGAGGCTTCTACTGAGCACGCTGATTGCAGCGATAAGCCACTTGTCGATATTTCCCTCGCGCGCGGTATCCACGTCATTGATCCCAATAAAGGCGAGGAAGTCCATGTTGGTTGGAGCGGCATCCATGTGACCAACGAGCGCAAGGGCGAAGAGGTGCATGTGGGGCCGGACGGCGTGCATATCGATACGCTTGAGGACGATGGACATAGCGTACGCACCAATGACGACGGCACCGTCACCATCGACGGCGAGACGTTTTCCAGCTGGAAGGAAGCACACGACAAGCTCGACCATCATGGCAAGCATTTCCACACCAAGGTCGGACGTGCATGGAACAAATTCCCCTTCCCCGCACTTGTCACTCTCGCCTATCTGGTGCTCGGCATTGTCTACGGCACATGGGCTACGGGACTCTTCCTCGTCTTTCTGATTCCCGTCTATTACGCGCTTGGCGACTTTATCGACCAACGCCACTTATCTAAGCTGATCGAGGTCATCTACCCGGCAGCCGCCATCGCTTGGTTCCTCTACATGTGGCTCTGTTTGGGACAGCCCCATCCTGCATGGATCATCCTCATCACGATTCCCGTCATCAAAGCGCTCATGCGCTGGTGCCGCAAACAATGGAAGCACCGCCAACAGGCCTAACACGCTCCGACCCACCAGCACCCAACCGCCCCCGCCCTTCTCCTAAGTTGCGGTGAGATAGGGACTGTTTTGAAGCTCCAAAGCGCCAAACAGTCCGTATATCACCGCAACCTACAAACAACTGGGTCAGTTCCGGCACGGAGATTAGCATTGAGCTGACCACGCGCCAAGAAAAGGGCCTATTTACTACGTTTAACTCGAGAGGGCCGACCATACCCGCCTTTTCCGAATATTTGCAAGCCCTCTACCTGCGGTTTTAATTTCATAATCTTTGTCATGGTCGAGGGTGTGGTAGCAAACGTAGTAGATAGGCCCGTTTTGCGGCATACGACCTATTCAAGCCCAATCTCGAAGGCTGGAGAAAGCCCTTCATCCACGCCTGTGAGCGAAAACCAAATAGAATGAAAGGCAAATGGAAAAGCCCGTTTAACGAGCGGAGGACATATGCGCGACGTAGCCGAAAGCGACTGGAAGCTGTTTAAGAAAATGCTTCCTCAATGGCAAGAACGTTATATGGAAAAGCTCATCGGCCAGTATGTTGAGATACTGAACGGCGACAGTGAAGCGTCCAGTAGATTTTGGGCACTAGAAGAGCGCCTCAATAGAGACAAGCTGTCCTCAGGCGTAATTGCAAACGACATTCGCCGCAGCACAATGCACCGCGAGATAGCCAATTTGCTTATCGACAGCGTGATCACCCTTGACGACCTTGACGGTTTTACCGAGGACATTAAGAGCTATGCGCAACACTGGATTGGCCAGTAAGAGCACTGAACGACAGACATCCCCAGCAAAACGGGGCAAACGCCGGGCTACCTAATGGTTGTCCGGCGTTTGCGCAGATAAAACCTGCCAAAATAAACCTGTCCCTTTTTGGCAGGTCACTCGGCGCTCTTGAGGGCGCCGACCATGTCGATCTTGTTGAGGGTACGATTGGTGGCTAGGTTGACGATAAACGTAAAGCCAAAGGAAAGCACCACGGCGAGCACGTAGCTTAGCGGCTCGACTTCGACGTCAAAGTACAGCGACGGCATCTGCAAAATGTACGTAAAACTCTCGGCCAGCAAGCCGCCCAGTGGCACGCCCAGCGCGGCGCCAATTGCCGTGAGGATCAACGTCTCCTTGTTGACGTAATGGTGCACCTCGCCACGGCGGAAGCCCAGCACCTTGATGGTCGCCAGCTCGCGTTCGCGCTCGGAGATATTCGTGTTGGACAGCGTAAACACCACCACAAACGACAGGCATGCCGCCATAAAAGTCACGAGCACCACGACCGAATTGATGATCGCAAAGTTCGCCTCGTAGTTCTGCCAATGTTCGGCCGTGCTCGAGATGGTGAGCCAACCGTCGCTCTTAAGCTTCTTGCTAAACGCAATCTGGTCGGCCGACGAGCCCTTAAGCAGCACAAAGACGCCGTTGAGGCGTGCGCTTCGACCGAACGCGCGCTCATAGGTGCCCTGCGTCATGTAAAGCGTGTTGCCAAGATAGTTAAGCGAAATGTCACTGACTTTGACCTTGGCAACATTGAGCGACGAATCCTGGACGTATGCCGTATCGCCCGGCTGAATCCCCAGCACCAGCTGTGAACTCTTACTCAGATACACGTCTCCGTCACGCAAAGACAGCGGCTCTTTGGACTCGTCCTCGAGGCGCACATAGTCGTCCAGGTCGTTCGTGCGGTCATCGGGCACCACGATCAGCTGCACGGTCTCGCTCTTGCCGCCAAACGTAAAGGTGACGTTGTCGGTCATAATCGGCAGCGTCGAAGTCACGGTCACGTTGGAATCATTGGCCGCGCTGCGCTCATCCAACGCCGCGCACGTCTGCGTAAAGTCATCGGGGTTGGCGACCGCCAGCAAGTCATAACGCGTGATATGCCCGTACTGTTTGGGCGAAAGCGCCACCGACGTATCGCGAATACCCATACCGCAGATCACAAGCGCAGTGCAACCCGCGATGCCAAAGATGGTCATAAAGGCACGCTTTTTGTAACGGAACAGGTTGCGCGCAGCCACCTTGTTCAAAAAGCCCATGCGGCGCCAGATAAAGCCGATGCGCTCAAGTAGGATGCGCGAGCCGGCGCGCGGGGCCTTGGGGCGCATGAGCGAGGCCGGGGTCTCGGCCATCTCGTGGCGGCAGGCGATAATTGTGGCGCCCACCACGCCCACGGCAAACAGCGCCACCGAGACGATCGAGGACACGATGTCGTACGAAAGCAGCATCTGGGGCAGCGAGTACATGTCGTCGAACACCGTAAACAGGAACAGCGGCAGGCCCACAAAGCCGATGATATTGCCGAGCACGCCGCCAATCAGGCACGCCCACAGCGCATAGTCCACGTATTTGGACAGGATGCGCTCGCGCAAGTAGCCGAGCGCCTTGTACAGGCCAATGAGCGTGCGCTCCTCCTCGACCATACGCGTGGCGGTGGTGAGGCTGATGAGCACGGCGACGATAAAGAAGATGAACGGGAACACCGTCGCAATAGCCTCAATTGACGAGCTATCGCTCTCCACGCTTGAGTAGCTTGCGATATTGTCGCGGTCCTGGATGTACCACGTGCATTCACCCAAATCGGAAAGCTCGGCGCGGGCATCGGCAAACTGCTGGTCGGCGGCGGCGCGGCGCTGATCCAGGTCGGCCTGAGCCTGGACGCGTTCCTCGCTGCCCTGGGCCATGCGATTGATGTTGTCCTGCTCAATCCCAAAGAGCATATTCGCCTGGCGCTCGGCCGCATCCAAGCTTGCCGGCGTGTCGACTGTCAGCTCCTGAGCGCGCGCCTTCTCACGCTCCTCGCGGATCTTCTCTATATTGCCCTTGACCTTGTTGATCTTTGCCGCGTAGGCATCCGAATAGGAGTTGAGGCTCTTGGCTCCTTCGACGACTACGTGGACTGCGGAATAGGACGACGACGTCGCGGCGTCCTCGCTCACATAGAACTTATAGTCCGCCGCCGAAGCAGCGCGAAAGGCGTTGACTGTCGAGTCGGAGCTCACATCAGTGGGATCGAGAACCTCGGCCGTGATGGTGTAATCGCCATCGGCAAACTGATCCTTGGCGCTTTGGTTCGACGAGCTCGCATCGTTGGCAGCAAAGCTCACCGTATCGCCGAGCTTTTTACCCGATGCCTTCAGGAACTTCGAAGTCACCGCGACTTCATCGGCGCTCTCGGGCAAATCGCCGTTCACGAGCACCGGCTGATCGATGTTCTCCTTGGAGAGACTCTGCACGACCACGCGCTCGCGCGTTGTGCCCACGGCGGTGTAGGCGGTCTCGGTGTAGATGCCCTCGGCCGTTTCGACGCCATCGACCTCTTGTATGGCGTCGAGATCATCGTCAGTCAGGCCATAGGTCGACCGCACGTTAATGTCATAGACATTTTGCTGGTCGAAGTAGGCATCAACCGAATCACACAGGTCCTCGCAACCCGCCTTAAGGCAAAGCCCGCCTCGTCGAGCTCGGCCATAATGGTCGCAGCCGTATGGAACATGCTGGGGCATGCCTCGATAAAGTCGATAAGGTCGTTGGCGGCCTCGATATCGTCGGCCGTCACATGCGCGCGCTCGGGCGTTTCCTGATCCGTCATGCTCTCCCCTTTCGCTGGGTTGATGGTCCCCTCCAGCATACCCCGCCGCGCCAGTGCCGTGCCTTTCATTCCATGTTTAATCCCGCGCCGCTCGCCAAGTTGAGCCATCATGTCCGCACTCCTTTTGCGACAATTGCACTAACAGGACGAGAGGAGTCGTCATGAAGCCACGTAACATTGCCATCGCCTGCGGTGTCGCGGGAGTCGCCGTCGGCCTTGCCGCTGCCGCCGGCATCGTTTACCGCAAGCAAATCAAGTCCGCCGCGTCGCTCAAACGCTTGACCGACTATGCGGATGGCTATGACCTGTACGCAATCGACATCGCCTACGACTACGATCTTGATCGCATCATCGCCGCTGGCGTGCGCGACGACCAGGCCTACATCGATGCCGTAGTGGCTCAGGTGCTCCCCGGCGTGCCGGCACATGTCCAGGCGCCCCAGTTTGCCTGCAGCGCTTTTGTCGCCGTGGATGCCGAAGGCCGCGTGCGCACCGGTCGCAATTACGACTTTAAGGACGACACCTCGGCGCTGCTGGTGCGCAATCACCCACGCGGCGGTTATGCCTCCATCGGGTTTACCGCCCTTAACAACCTGGGCGATAACACTCCGCTCGACTCCGTCGCTGGACGCGCCGCCGCACTCATGGGCCCGTTTGGCCAGCTCGACGGTGTTAACGAGTGCGGCGTGTCCATTGCCGTACTCACCCTGGATTCCAAGCCCTGTGACCAGGACACGCAACGGCCCGTCATCAACACCTCGCTTGCCATCCGCCTGGTGCTCGACCGTGCGGCCACAACGCAGGAGGCCGTGGACCTGCTCGCCAGCTACGACATGCACGCCATGGCCGGACGCGACTACCACTTCTTTATCAACGACGCCGCCGGTGACGCGCGCGTAGTAGAGTGGAATCCGCGCGATCCGGACCGCGCTTTCAAAGCGACTCCTGTACGCCAGGTTACAAACTTCTACGCCTGCTATGGCGACGAAGTGCTGCCCAACCAAAAGAATGGCGAGCTGGGCCATGGTAAAGAGCGCGCCGTCGCAATCGCCGATGTCCTCGACGCCCATGCCGGCGCCCAAGACGAGGCAGTCGCTTGGAAGGCCCTACGCGCTGCAGCGCAAGAGCCCAATCCGGAAGACATCACCAGCAACACGCAGTGGTCGGTCGTCTTTGACAACACCGAGCCCGCTGCCGCCATCACGCTGCGCCGCCATTGGGGCGACGTCGACGCCTTCGCGTTGTAAGGAGCCAGGCCCGTCGTCCTTACGCTCGCCTGACGCTGCTTACATTTCTATACATTTGAGCTAACACGTTTTACCCCTGTATCAACAGTGTACGGGGGTAAACTTATGCGCATGTTATAACTTGCCCGGAAGGATTCATCATGCTCAGGATCGGTCTTCTTACCAGTGGCGGCGACTGCCAGGCGCTCAACGCCACCATGCGCGGCATCGTCAAAACACTCATGACCAATAGCGAAGAGCCTATCGAGATCTACGGTTTTGAGGACGGCTACCAGGGCCTTATCTACAGCAGGTTCCGTGTCATGACGCCCGCCGATTTTAGCGGCATCCTCACCCGCGGCGGCACCATCCTGGGCACGAGCCGCACGCCGTTCAAGCGCCTGGACACTCCCGAGGCCGACGGCGTCGAGAAGGTGCCCGCGATGGTCCACACCTATCACAAGTTGCAGCTCGACTGCCTGTTTATGCTGGGCGGTAACGGCTCCACCAAGACCGCCAACCGCCTGCGCGAAGAGGGCCTCAACGTTATCGCCCTGCCCAAGACCATCGATAACGACACCTGGGGCACCGAGTTGACGTTTGGCTTTACGAGCGCCATCGACGTCGCCACCAAGTGCATCGACGACATCCACACCACCGCCTCGAGCCACGGCCGCGTGTTTGTCATCGAGATCATGGGCCACAAGGTTGGCTGGATCCCGCTGTACGCCGGCGTCGCGGGCGGCGCGGATGTCATCTTGATTCCCGAGATCCCCTACGACATGGATAACGTCATCAAGACCATTGAGCATCGCATGGAGACCGGCAGCCGCTTTACCATTGTGGCCGTCGCCGAGGGCGCTATCTCCAAGGAGGACGCGGCGCTGTCCAAGAAGGAGTACAAGAAGAAGCTCGCCGAGCGCACAAGCCCGTCGATCGTCTACGACATTGCCAAGGAGATTGAGGCCAAGACCGGTCGCGAGACCCGCGTCGCCATCCCCGGCCACACGCAGCGCGGCGGCCAGCCCGATGCCCAGGATCGCATCTTTGCGACCCAGTGCGGCGTCGAGGCAGCGCTTGGCTGCCTACGCGGCGAGTTTGGCTACATGATTGCCCTGCGTGACGGCAAGATGTGCCACATGCCGCTCGAGGAGGTCGCCGGCAAGCTCAAGTTTGTCGACCCCCAGAGCGATCTGGTACGCGAGGCCAAGGCGTTGGGCATCAGCTTCGGCGACGAATAGCCTCGGCTGGAATTGAGTTGCGGTGAAATAGTTCCTGCTTAGTCCGCAAATGGCTGAATCCAAAAACTATTCCACCGCAACTTACTGAGTGGGGGCTCTTGGCTGCTACTTGCACTGACATTTGTCCTGAAATGGCTGGTCGTTAGGGATTGCTACCGGTAGTTGCGGTAGGGTTGGGGCAGATTCTAACTAGAAATGGTGGTCGCTACCGGTTGTTCTCGGCATACTCGGCTCATTCGATTCGACCATCAAACGAAAGGAACCACCATGGATCTTGCGATGGCGCAGCGGCTCGTTGATCGCCGCAAGGCTGCCGGGCTTTCTCAGGAGGCGCTTGCCGCCCAGCTGGGTGTGAGTCGTCAGGCTGTCAGTAAATGGGAGCGCAGCGAGTCCTCGCCCGATACCGATAACCTTATTGCGCTCGCCGCGCTGTATGGCGTGTCGCTGGATGAGCTGCTGTATGGGGAGGCGGTGGCTAGCGCTGATGACTCACAGGCTGATGATGAGGCACAGAACAGCAACGCCGGCACCAAAGCTTCAGATAAGGCTGAAGAGGCTGAGGCTTCTACTGAGCACGCTGATTGCAGCGATAAGCCACTTGTCGATATTTCCCTCGCGCGCGGTATCCACGTCATTGATCCCAATAAAGGCGAGGAAGTCCATGTTGGTTGGAGCGGCATCCATGTGACCAACGAGCGCAAGGGCGAAGAGGTGCATGTGGGGCCGGACGGCGTGCATATCGATACGCTTGAGGACGATGGACATAGCGTACGCACCAATGACGACGGCACCGTCACCATCGACGGCGAGACGTTTTCCAGCTGGAAGGAAGCACACGACAAGCTCGACCATCATGGCAAGCATTTCCACACCAAGGTCGGACGTGCATGGAACAAATTCCCCTTCCCCGCACTTGTCACTCTCGCCTATCTGGTGCTCGGCATTGTCTACGGCACATGGGCTACGGGACTCTTCCTCGTCTTTCTGATTCCCGTCTATTACGCGCTTGGCGACTTTATCGACCAACGCCACTTATCTAAGCTGATCGAGGTCATCTACCCGGCAGCCGCCATCGCTTGGTTCCTCTACATGTGGCTCTGTTTGGGACAGCCCCATCCTGCATGGATCATCCTCATCACGATTCCCGTCATCAAAGCGCTCATGCGCTGGTGCCGCAAACAATGGAAGCACCGCCAACAGGCCTAACACGCTCCGACCCACCAGCACCCAACCGCCCCCGCCCTTCTCCTAAGTTGCGGTGAGATAGGGACTGTTTTGAAGCTCCAAAGCGCCAAACAGTCCGTATATCACCGCAACCTACAAACAACTGGGTCAGTTCCGGCACGGAGATTAGCATTGAGCTGACCACGCGCCAAGAAAAGGGCCTATTTACTACGTTTAACTCGAGAGGGCCGACCATACCCGCCTTTTCCGAATATTTGCAAGCCCTCTACCTGCGGTTTTAATTTCATAATCTTTGTCATGGTCGAGGGTGTGGTAGCAAACGTAGTAGATAGGCCCGTTTTGCGGCATACGACCTATTCAAGCCCAATCTCGAAGGCTGGAGAAAGCCCTTCATCCACGCCTGTGAGCGAAAACCAAATAGAATGAAAGGCAAATGGAAAAGCCCGTTTAACGAGCGGAGGACATATGCGCGACGTAGCCGAAAGCGACTGGAAGCTGTTTAAGAAAATGCTTCCTCAATGGCAAGAACGTTATATGGAAAAGCTCATCGGCCAGTATGTTGAGATACTGAACGGCGACAGTGAAGCGTCCAGTAGATTTTGGGCACTAGAAGAGCGCCTCAATAGAGACAAGCTGTCCTCAGGCGTAATTGCAAACGACATTCGCCGCAGCACAATGCACCGCGAGATAGCCAATTTGCTTATCGACAGCGTGATCACCCTTGACGACCTTGACGGTTTTACCGAGGACATTAAGAGCTATGCGCAACACTGGATTGGCCAGTAAGAGCACTGAACGACAGACATCCCCAGCAAAACGGGGCAAACGCCGGGCTACCTAATGGTTGTCCGGCGTTTGCGCAGATAAAACCTGCCAAAATAAACCTGTCCCTTTTTGGCAGGTCACTCGGCGCTCTTGAGGGCGCCGACCATGTCGATCTTGTTGAGGGTACGATTGGTGGCTAGGTTGACGATAAACGTAAAGCCAAAGGAAAGCACCACGGCGAGCACGTAGCTTAGCGGCTCGACTTCGACGTCAAAGTACAGCGACGGCATCTGCAAAATGTACGTAAAACTCTCGGCCAGCAAGCCGCCCAGTGGCACGCCCAGCGCGGCGCCAATTGCCGTGAGGATCAACGTCTCCTTGTTGACGTAATGGTGCACCTCGCCACGGCGGAAGCCCAGCACCTTGATGGTCGCCAGCTCGCGTTCGCGCTCGGAGATATTCGTGTTGGACAGCGTAAACACCACCACAAACGACAGGCATGCCGCCATAAAAGTCACGAGCACCACGACCGAATTGATGATCGCAAAGTTCGCCTCGTAGTTCTGCCAATGTTCGGCCGTGCTCGAGATGGTGAGCCAACCGTCGCTCTTAAGCTTCTTGCTAAACGCAATCTGGTCGGCCGACGAGCCCTTAAGCAGCACAAAGACGCCGTTGAGGCGTGCGCTTCGACCGAACGCGCGCTCATAGGTGCCCTGCGTCATGTAAAGCGTGTTGCCAAGATAGTTAAGCGAAATGTCACTGACTTTGACCTTGGCAACATTGAGCGACGAATCCTGGACGTATGCCGTATCGCCCGGCTGAATCCCCAGCACCAGCTGTGAACTCTTACTCAGATACACGTCTCCGTCACGCAAAGACAGCGGCTCTTTGGACTCGTCCTCGAGGCGCACATAGTCGTCCAGGTCGTTCGTGCGGTCATCGGGCACCACGATCAGCTGCACGGTCTCGCTCTTGCCGCCAAACGTAAAGGTGACGTTGTCGGTCATAATCGGCAGCGTCGAAGTCACGGTCACGTTGGAATCATTGGCCGCGCTGCGCTCATCCAACGCCGCGCACGTCTGCGTAAAGTCATCGGGGTTGGCGACCGCCAGCAAGTCATAACGCGTGATATGCCCGTACTGTTTGGGCGAAAGCGCCACCGACGTATCGCGAATACCCATACCGCAGATCACAAGCGCAGTGCAACCCGCGATGCCAAAGATGGTCATAAAGGCACGCTTTTTGTAACGGAACAGGTTGCGCGCAGCCACCTTGTTCAAAAAGCCCATGCGGCGCCAGATAAAGCCGATGCGCTCAAGTAGGATGCGCGAGCCGGCGCGCGGGGCCTTGGGGCGCATGAGCGAGGCCGGGGTCTCGGCCATCTCGTGGCGGCAGGCGATAATTGTGGCGCCCACCACGCCCACGGCAAACAGCGCCACCGAGACGATCGAGGACACGATGTCGTACGAAAGCAGCATCTGGGGCAGCGAGTACATGTCGTCGAACACCGTAAACAGGAACAGCGGCAGGCCCACAAAGCCGATGATATTGCCGAGCACGCCGCCAATCAGGCACGCCCACAGCGCATAGTCCACGTATTTGGACAGGATGCGCTCGCGCAAGTAGCCGAGCGCCTTGTACAGGCCAATGAGCGTGCGCTCCTCCTCGACCATACGCGTGGCGGTGGTGAGGCTGATGAGCACGGCGACGATAAAGAAGATGAACGGGAACACCGTCGCAATAGCCTCAATTGACGAGCTATCGCTCTCCACGCTTGAGTAGCTTGCGATATTGTCGCGGTCCTGGATGTACCACGTGCATTCACCCAAATCGGAAAGCTCGGCGCGGGCATCGGCAAACTGCTGGTCGGCGGCGGCGCGGCGCTGATCCAGGTCGGCCTGAGCCTGGACGCGTTCCTCGCTGCCCTGGGCCATGCGATTGATGTTGTCCTGCTCAATCCCAAAGAGCATATTCGCCTGGCGCTCGGCCGCATCCAAGCTTGCCGGCGTGTCGACTGTCAGCTCCTGAGCGCGCGCCTTCTCACGCTCCTCGCGGATCTTCTCTATATTGCCCTTGACCTTGTTGATCTTTGCCGCGTAGGCATCCGAATAGGAGTTGAGGCTCTTGGCTCCTTCGACGACTACGTGGACTGCGGAATAGGACGACGACGTCGCGGCGTCCTCGCTCACATAGAACTTATAGTCCGCCGCCGAAGCAGCGCGAAAGGCGTTGACTGTCGAGTCGGAGCTCACATCAGTGGGATCGAGAACCTCGGCCGTGATGGTGTAATCGCCATCGGCAAACTGATCCTTGGCGCTTTGGTTCGACGAGCTCGCATCGTTGGCAGCAAAGCTCACCGTATCGCCGAGCTTTTTACCCGATGCCTTCAGGAACTTCGAAGTCACCGCGACTTCATCGGCGCTCTCGGGCAAATCGCCGTTCACGAGCACCGGCTGATCGATGTTCTCCTTGGAGAGACTCTGCACGACCACGCGCTCGCGCGTTGTGCCCACGGCGGTGTAGGCGGTCTCGGTGTAGATGCCCTCGGCCGTTTCGACGCCATCGACCTCTTGTATGGCGTCGAGATCATCGTCAGTCAGGCCATAGGTCGACCGCACGTTAATGTCATAGACATTTTGCTGGTCGAAGTAGGCATCAACCGAATCACACAGGTCCTCGCAACCCGCCTTAAGGCCGCACATCACGCTCACGCCAAGCGCGGTGATGACCACGATTGACAAAAAGCGCTTAAGACTGCCTCGGATTGTGCGGTAGATGCCACGGCGAAAAACCGTCGGCACCATATCGTTTGAGCTTTGGGCAGTGCGGTAGGTCGTAAAATCCTGCTCGCGCTCCGTGTTCTGCGCGTCGCGGCGTAGGCTGTTTTGGCGGTCTTGGTCCATGGGCGCTACCACTCGATCGTCTCGATAGGCACGGGATTTTGCTGGACCGTCTCGCTCTCCACGCGACCGTTCTTAAAGCGAATCAGGCGATCGGCCATGGGCGCCAGCGCGGAGTTGTGGGTGATGATGATGACCGTAATGCCCTGCTTGCGGCAAGTGTCCTGCAGCAGCTGCAAGATCTGCTTGCCGGTTTTATAGTCAAGTGCACCCGTGGGCTCGTCGCACAAAAGCAGCTTGGGGTTCTTTGCCAGTGCGCGGGCAATGGACACGCGCTGCTGCTCGCCGCCCGAAAGCTGCGCGGGGAAGTTGGCGAGGCGCTCACCCAAGCCAACCTGGCAAAGCGTTTGCTCGGCATCGAGCGAATCAGGGCAGATTTGCGCCGCAAGCTCAACATTTTCGAGCGCCGTCAGGTTGGGGACCAGATTGTAGAACTGGAAGACAAAGCCGACGTCGGCGCGGCGGTATTCCACGAGCTGCGCCTCGTTAGCGGAGCTCACATCGCGCCCGTCCACCGTCACGGTGCCGGAAGTCGCCGTATCCATGCCGCCCAGAATGTTGAGCGCCGTGGTCTTGCCGGCACCCGAAGCACCCAAAATGATGGCGAGCTCGCCGCGCTCGACCGTAAAGCTCGCGCCGTCGAGTGCGTGAATGCGGGCGTCGCCCTCGCCGTATGCCTTGATGACGTCTTTGAATTCGATATAAGCCATCGATCGGTTCCCATCTGGTCGGATAACTCTTTAGTATTACCCATTTCGCACCGACTAAAAAGGGACGGGTTTATTTTGGCAGGTTCTATATGGGGAAACGGCAGCTATAGATGAGACGCCGGGGAGGCAGAGAAATCATCGATGGGGTCAGGCCGACCGCCAAACACAACGCACACATCTCAATCTGTCAGCCAAATCATTCGAACAGCTGTTCGTTTCTATGATATGATTCCGCTATCTAAGCAGGCCAATACGCAGAAAGGTGGCCAACATGGCGTTCGACTTTAAGAAGGAATGCAAGGAGCTCTACAAACCTGCAAGCAAGCCGAGTATCGTAACTGTCCCGCCTATGAGCTACGTTGCCGTTCGCGGAAAAGGCGACCCAAATACCGAAGGTGGCGAGTATCAAAACGCCCTGCCGCTGCTTTACGGCATCGCCTATACCGTCAAGATGTCGAAGAAAGGTTCAAGGAGTATCGAGGGCTATTTCGACTTTGTGGTACCGCCACTCGAGGGTTTCTGGTGGCAAGACTCCCCGAGCGGCGACATCGATTATGTACGCAAGGACGATTTCAACTATATCTCGTGCATCCGCCTACCCGATTTCGTCACCCGAGATGACTTTGACTGGGCGGTCGCGGAAGCCACGACCAAAAAGAAACTGGACTTTTCCGCCGTCGAACTGCTTAAAGTTGACGAGGGTCTCTGCGTTCAATGCATGCACACCGGGCCCTACGACAACGAACCGGCGACCGTAGACGCTATGCATGAATACGCGACCGAGCTGGGCTATGTCCCCGACCTCTCAGACACCCGTTTACATCACGAAATCTATCTCTCCGATCCACGCAAATGTGCACCGGAGAAACTTAAGACTGTGGTTCGTCATCCTATCAAGCGCGCTGAATAGCGTGGAGCGTCATTTCACGCGCTAGGTTTTAAGCCAGCCAACCAGCCGCCTCCTAGGCCGTCCGGTAATTATCTTGACGCGGCCCGTCGCATCTTATAAGTTTGTTTTGCTAAAGCTGGAAAGCCTCTCAACGATGCGCAACTCCAGCTCTTTTTCTATCAAGAGGCTTAATGAAATACCAGAAGTCGCGGATATCCATCAACGAACAAATAGCACTATTGACAGAAAACAAGGGTCTTAAGTGCTCTGATCAAAGCGAACTCGAGCGAGCTTTGGTCGAAGCCAACCACTACAGACTGTCGGCCTACTGGTTTCCCTACAAAACCAAATGCAAGTCCGGGATTACCATCTTTCGCGAAGGCACAACATTCGAAACCATCATCTACACGTATGAATTTGACCGAGCCCTCCGGCAGTTAATGTTTGATGCGGTCGGCAGTGCGGTCAGCAGAATTGAGATCTACCTCAGAAGCAGAATTGCCTATCTTGCCTCTGAGGAACGCGGGCCTTTCTGTTACCCAGATGTCGCCATAACGAGGCTCAACTCGGCATGCCCGTCGAGCTCTGCGCCGCACTGGGCTACGCAGCCGTCTTTGGCAGCGCCACCAATACGCTGCTCGCACCCATCCTTATTGGCTGCGAAGTCTTCGGCTTTGGTAACTTGCCGATGTTCATTATTGTCTGCGTTGTGGCTTACCTGTTCAACATGGATAAGTCCATCTACGCCCTGCAGGAGCGGGCGTAGATCGATGTCCAGGCAGGTGGTCTCAGCCGGAAACGGTGTCCCACTCTGAGGCTGTATTCCGGGACACGGTTTCCGCTTGGAACGCCATTCGGAAAGCGCATCCCGCTTTAAAACGGAATTCCGGGACGTAGTTTCCGTCTGAGCCTCCATTCGGAAAGCATGTCCCGTTCTTTCACGGCATCTTGGCTATGCAAAGCGCTCGAGTGTTCCTCCTCGTACGCGCCCTCAAGCCGAAGCAGCCCCTCCTTGCGATCAAGCCCGCCGGCATATCCGTTAAGCGAGCCGTCGGCCGCCACCACGCGATGGCATGGCACAATAATCGAAACAGGGTTGCGAGCGACCGCGGCCCCCACGGCACGGGGAGACACAACGGGATCCTCGTTCCCCGGCACCCGATGGCGGGCGGCAACACGCTGGGCGATCTCACCATACGTGGCGACCTCGCCACGCGGAATAGAAAGCAGTTCGTACCAGACTTCACGCTGAAACGCCGTACCAATCATATGCAACGGCGGCGTAAACCGAGGTTCCTGCCCTGCAAAATAAGCATTCAGCCAAGCCCAGGAACGCTCAAGCACCGAAGAGGCCGCGCCATTTGTCGGACTCACCGACGACATGCCACCAATACCTGAAACCGCATCGGCACCTTCGATATGCTCGACATCTTCTTTGAGAAGCGTGGAGCCAAAATGCTCCTGCCCCTCAAACCAAAGCCCTGTCAAACCGCGGCCATCAGCGGCAAGCAAGATTTCGCCCAAAGGCGAAGGAAACGTCGTCGTGACCACCAGCGGCTCCTTTCAAAACTCCGCAACATAATACCGCGAATTGTGCAGACAACCCCAATCGACCCCAGAGTCACCCAAGGCAGCAGGCGCGCAGCGCCGCAGCTGCCGCACGACCCCAAAGTCCCCGCAGGCAGCAGGCGCAACGCGCCGCAGCTGCCGGCCGCGCCCCACAGTCCCCCAAGGCGGCAGGCGCAAAGCGCCGAGGCCGCCGCCGGGACCAGAGCTCGCAACAGCCACGCGCCCCCACATCAGCCCAGCGGCCCCAACCAACAACGGCCCCATCGCTGGCCGCTCGCAGCCGAGTCACCGCAGGCGGGGGCCGGGCTTAGTTTTCAGAACACTCCGCAGACCAGTGTGGCGCCTTGTCCGCGGCTCCGAAGGAGCAGGACAAGGCGCCACACATGGTCGAGGACGTTCTGAAAACTAAGCCCGGCCCCCGCCGGACAGGTCGCACTACTCGCAGAGCAGCTTAGCGATTTGGACGGCGTTGGTTGCCGCGCCCTTACGGATTTGGTCGCCGCAGCACCAGAAGGTAATACCGCGCGTGGCCTCGGGGTTCGAGATGTCGCGACGCACGCGACCGACCCAGATCAGGTCCTGGTCGGACGTATCCATCGGCATGGGGAAGCGATCGTGCGCATCCTCGGCGCTCATGTCGTCAACCAGCTTCACGCCCGGAGCGGCAGCCAGCGCAACACGGGCCTCGTCAACCGTAATGTCACGCTCGAACTCGAGCGTAATGCTCTCGGAGTGCGAGCGCAGCACAGGCACGCGCACGCAGGTGCAGTTCACGCGCAGCTCGGGCAGGTGCATGATCTTACGGCCCTCGTTTTGTAGCTTCATCTCCTCAGAGGTAAAGCCCTCCTCCTTGACGCCGCCAATCTGCGGAATCAGGTTGCTCGCCAGCTGGGCGGCAAATGCGCGCGGCTCGGGAATCTCCTCGCCACGGCCCAGGGCAGCAAGCTGCGCTTCGAGCTCGGCCATACCGGGAGCGCCAGCGCCCGAAGCCGCCTGGTACGTCGAGACGATCATGCGCTTCACGCCGGCGAGCTGATGCAGCGGCCACGTGGGAACCAGGCCGATGATGGTCGCGCAGTTGGGGTTGGCGATAAGGCCGTGATGCCACTTGATGTCGTCGGCATTGATCTCGGGCACGACCAGCGGCACCTCGGGATCCATGCGGAAGGCATGGCTGTTGTCGACCACGACGGCGCCGCGCTTTACGGCCTCGGGCAGCAATTCCTTGGCGATATCGTCGCCGGCAGCGCCAAGCACAATGTCACAGCCCTCAAAGGCCTCGGGGCAAGCCTCTTCGATCACGATTTGCTCGCCGCGGAACTCGACGGTCTTGCCCGCGGAGCGTGCGCTTGCCAACAGCTTGAGCTTGCCGACCGGGAACTCCTGCTCGTTGAGGCACTCGAGCATCTGGGTGCCCACGGCTCCCGTCGCGCCCAAAATAGCAACCGTGTACTGTTTCATGCTTCCCCCTTTAAAGGTTGTGGCTTTTGCCCGCACGCCGAGCAGGCCGATTATTGTTGCCAGTTTATACAAGAACAGGGCGGGCATGAAACCCGCCCCGTCGAAACGAAACCGAAACGAAACGCCCCGCCGTAGATTTTTGAGACATGACCCAAAAATCTACCGAGCAGTCGCTACTTTTTGAGCGCGGCCAGGGTGGGATCGGCCGGCGCGGGAGCCTCCAGATCGGAGACCTTCACAATGCCGTTCTCATCGGAGAAGGCACGGTAAATGGTCCGAATCGCAAGGTCGAAGTCCTTCTCCTCGACACCGATAATGATATTGATCTCGTCGCAGCTCTGCGAAATCATGCGCACGCTCACGCCGGCCTGGCCAAGCATGCCAAACAGGTGGCCCGAGATGCCTGCACGACCGCGCAGGTTACGGCCGACGGTCGCGATGAGCGCCAGACCCTCGACAACCTCGATCTCGAGCGGCTCGACCTCCTGCTGAATGTCACCAACGAGCGAGTACAGCGAATCGTGCACGTCCTGCTCCTGCACCACGGCGCCAAAACGGTCGACACCGGTGGGCATGTGCTCGACGGAAACGTCATAGCGTTCGAACACCGAAAGCGCACGGCGCATAAAGCCAACGCGGGGCTTGGTGCGGTCGCGGGCAACGTTGATGGCGACAAAGCCGCGCTTGCCGGTCACGCCGGTAATGATGGGCTCCGCCTCGCCCTCATCAGCCGTCTCGCTAATGATGGTACCGGGGTCCTGCGGCGCATTGGTGTTCTTGATGACCAGCGGAATACCCGCCTCGCGCACGGGGAACACGGCCTCCTCGTGCAGGACGCTTGCGCCCATGTACGAAAGCTCGCGCAGCTCCTCGTAGGTAACGCGCGCAATGGGCTGAGCCTCGGGAACAATACGCGGATCGGCAGAATAGAAGCCCGAGACGTCGGTCCAGTTCTCGTACAGGTCGGCGCCCAGGCACTTGGCCAAGATCGAGCCCGAGATATCGCCACCGCCTCGATCGAGCAGCTTGATCTGGCCCTCGCGCGTCGCGCCGTAGAAGCCAGGCATAACGAAGCCGCCCTGCTGGCCATACTCCTGCACCAGCTCGGAGGTGCGATTCATGCTGAGCGTACCGTCGTGATGGAACGCCACAACCGTCGCGGCGTCCAGGAACGGTAGGCCCAGGTACTCAGCCATCAGGCGAGCGGTAAAGTACTCGCCACGGCTCACAAGCTCCTCGGTGGAGTAGCCGCCCGAGCGGGCGCGCTCGGCAAAGGCCGCGAACTCCTCACGGATGGGATAGGTGAGCTCCAACTCATCAGCGATATCAAAATAGCGCTGGCCGATGTCCTCGAGCAGCTCCTCACACGACACGTGGTACTTAACGTGCGCATTGACCAGATAGAGCAGGTCGGTCACCTTGGTGTCGCCCTTAAAGCGGCGGCCGCAGGCGGAAACCACCACAAAACGGCGGGCAGGGTCGGCGTCGACGATGGCCTTGATCTTTTTGAAGTGTTCGGCGTCGGCGACCGACGAGCCGCCAAACTTGGCAATCTTAATCATGGGCTGGAGGTTACCTTTCTAAAAGCCTCTGCAAACCTGTTTTGCGCGCTCTGATACCATGGTTTCACCGATTGGGACCAAGGCATCCGAGGAGCAGTGTTATATGGGAACTTATCATAGTACACGAGGACGCACTTTATCGTGCTCAAGTAAGGTGGCAATCCGCACCGGCATCGCTCCCGACGGGGGTTTGTTTGTCTCGGACGAGCTTGGCACCCAGCAGGTCGATATCAGCTCGCTTGCAGATAAATCGTACTTTGAAATCGCTCAAGATGTGTTGGGAATGTTACTGAATGATTACACGGCCGAAGAAATTTCGGCGTGTGTCGACGAGGCATACCGCGGCACGTTCGCGAGCGAAGAGGTTACGCCGCTCGTCAAACTCGACGCTGCGCCGGGCGCTGACGCCCCTCAGACCTATGTGATGGAACTCTTTGGCGGCCCCACGAGCGCCTTCAAGGACGTCGCCCTGCAGATGCTCCCCCGCCTTATGGCCCGCACCTCCGCCAAGGACGGCGGCGCCGAGCGCATCATGATCGTCACCGCCACGTCGGGCGACACGGGCAAGGCAGCACTCGCCGGCTTTGCCGACGCTCCGGGCACGGGCATCACTGTCTTTTATCCCGAGGGCAAGGTCAGCCGCGTCCAGAACCTGCAGATGTCCACTCAGGAGGGCGATAACGTCGCCGTCTGCGGTATCCGCGGCAACTTCGACGACGCCCAGAGTGCCGTCAAGCGCATCTTTGCCGATAAGGAACTTGCCGAGCGCTTGGAGGCCGCCGGCACGGTGCTCTCGAGCGCCAACTCCATCAACGTCGGCCGCCTGGTGCCGCAGGTTGTCTACTACTTTGCCGCCTATGCGCAGCTACTGCGCGCCGGCGCCATCAAGGCCGGCGATGCCGTGGAGTTCTGCGTGCCGACCGGCAACTTTGGCGATATCCTGGCCGGCTACTATGCCAAGCGCATGGGTCTGCCCGTCGCCAAACTCGTCGTGGCCAGCGACAAGAACAACGTGCTCGCCGACTTCCTGACCACCGGCGTCTACGACCGCAACCGTCCGTTCTTCACGACCATCTCGCCGTCGATGGACATCCTTATTAGCTCCAACCTGGAGCGCATGCTCTACTTCCTGTCCGACGGCGACTGTGAGCTCGTTGCCGGCCTTATGGAGCAGCTTGCCCAGACCGGCCGCTACGAGGTACCCGCCGAACTGCTGGCAAAGATTCAGAGCGTCTTTGGCTGCGGTTGGGCCAGCGAGGACGAGGTCCGCGCTGCCATCAAGAGCTGCTGGGACGCGAACGGCTACGTGATCGACCCGCACACCGCTTGCGGCTACCACGTCTTTGAGCAGGTCGCTTCCGCCGAGGGCGCCAAGGCCCGCGTGCTGCTTTCGACCGCCAGCCCCTACAAGTTCCCACGCGCCTGCTGCGACGCCCTGGGGCTCGACGTTCCCGAGGATGATTTTGAGGCTATGCGTGTGCTCGAGCAGGCCACCAACACGGTCGCCCCGACCCAGCTCGCCGAACTCGAATCCAAACCCGTCCGTTTCGAAGACGTCTGCGACGTCGATGAGATGGCAAGCTACGTCGAGTCTGCAGCAAAACGAATGAGCACCAACTAGATTCCTTATTAAGCGCCGGCGAAAGCCGGCGCACCTTCTTTTATCAGATAATCCCCGGGATGATGACGAACGCGCACAGCGTGCCTGGCTGTTTAGTTCGTCGCGAGTTCCGCACGCAAAGGAAAGCACTTAATGTGCTTTCCGTCTTGCGCAGGACTGCCCGAGCAGCGAACTAAACAGCCAGGCACGCCAGGAGGACTCACATGATCAAAATCACCGTCCCAGCAACGAGCGCCAACCTAGGCATCGGCTACGACACCCTCGGCATGGCCGTCAGCCTCTACTCGCACTTCACCTTCGAGCGCGCCGACAAGCTCACCATCACGGGCTGCCCCGAGGAGTTTCAAAACGAGAACAACCTAGTCTACGTGAGCTTTGTCGACGCACTGGCCGCATGGGGCGAGCCGGCCTTCCCCGTCGCCATCGACATTCAGACTGACGTTCCCGTCGCCCGCGGCCTGGGCTCCAGCTCAACCTGCGTCGTCGCCGGCATTATGGCCGCCGCCGCGCTGACAGGCCACACCGTCGACCGCGCCGAGCTCGTCCGCATTGCCACCGAGGTCGAGGGCCATCCCGATAACGTCGCCCCCGCCATCCTGGGCGGCGCCGTCTGCTCCTTTACGCCGACCGATTCGCTCCCCCAGTGCCTGCGCTACGAGGTGAGCGATCGCCTGCGTTTTATTACCGTGATTCCGCCCTACGAGGTACACACGAGCGAGGCGCGCAAGGTCGTGCCGCAGGAGATTCCGCTCTCCACCGCCGTGTGGCAGATGGGCCGCATCGCCGGTATGACGCGCGGCTTGGAGACTGGTGACCTCGACCTGATTGCCGCCGCCAATGACGACCGCATCCAGGAACCCTATCGTCGCCGTCTGATTCCCGACTACAACGCCGTGCGCGACACCTGCCTTAACGGCGGCGCCAAGACCATCTGGATCAGCGGTTCGGGCTCGACCCTCATGGCCGTGACTGACGACACCATCGTGGCAAAGTTCCTGCAGGTCAAGCTGCGCGAGCAGTTCCCTAAGTGTGATACGCATATCCTCACGTGCGACACCGAGGGCGCTCAAATCGAGTACCTGTAGACATCCTCCTCATATACCTGTCCGGGACGGTCGGGATGTTCCCTCAAAATCGTCCTCGCGCATGAAGGCCCCTTGTCCTGCTCCTACGGAGCGACGGACAAGGGGCCTTCGCGCTGCGGAATGATTTTGAGGGAACATCCCGACCGTCCCTGCGCCTACCTTGCTGAGGATGTCTACAGGGACCCACGCTTTGAAGGGGCGCTGGGCCGATAGTTTGGCTTTTTATTGATAGGGGCTCTTGCTAGGCTGGAGCACTTCCTAGAGGCGGGCATCGGCTGCGTGCTTGGTTTACGCTGCGCTGGTTTCTTTGTATTCGAAGACTGGTTCTAGGAGGTCTTCGATATTGCAGTGGAGGGCTTTTGCTATAGCTCTTACGGTTGTTACCGAGGCTTCGTTGATGTTTCGTTGGCGCTGTTCGTACATTTGGATTGAGCGGAGTGATACGCCCGATTCGTATGCCAGGTCTTGTTGGGTTTTCTTGAGCCTCTTTCTTGCTTGCGCCAGTTTAGTTTGACGAGGTGTTTTCTTCGCCATATCGCAAATAAGACGCGCCACACGTTCCTCTGAGGCTTCATGCCAGGGATAGTACAGACCGCGCAGCGCATCAAATGGAACGACATGCAGCAGATCTTCGAAAGACTCCCCTAAACGCCACTGCAGGTATGCCAGCATCCAGCCCGCCCAATATTCCGGAGTCTTCTCAAATCGATAGGTGCAGTCCGGTATAGGCCTGTTTTGATAGCCCGATCTTTCGGCGATAAGCGCGAACAGCTCAACGCCCGATTTTCCCGATACGACCCATGCGTTGCCGCGTTCGAACTCGCGAGCTACGCCGCTGAGGCAAAAGAGTTCAGCAACTTCCGATCCCTCTGCTCCATAATCATTAACGGCATAGTCAAAGCAGTCGCCTAGGTTGTTCATTGCGTCCTCGAGGTAATAGACGGGATATGTCCTACTCGGCCCACAATCCGTTAACTCTTGGATCATTTAAATCGACCCTCCCTGCCATCAAATCCCTAATGTCGACACCCTCGGTGTCAAATCCGTTTATCGTATCCAGATACTTACGTCGAGCATTCTGTTCTCGCTCAAATCGTTTGGGATAAAACTCAGCTCCCGAGGCCTGCTTCCAATCGCGGAACCTGATCGCCGAGAACGCGCGCTCACTCATAAGAGCGTATTGGATGCCCAAATCGCCCAAACGCATAATGAGTTGCAGTTGCCTGAGCGAGATCATGCCGTTAACGAACTGTCTTGCAAACGAAAAGTAGGAATCGTCGGCGCGATAGCCTCGAATAACGTCATAGGGAGAAATATCAATCAGGCAGTTGTCCAGCAAATACCGAAGTCCTTCGCGTGCCAGCGGCGTCGAGACATTAAACTCCCGGTTGTCGGCCAAAATCGCAAGCCAATTGAGGATTGAAAACTCCCCAGACTCTAAATCCAAGACCGAAAGGCCATCTAAATCAAGCTCATATCGATTGGCAATGCCATCAGACTCGGTTCGACATGCCCACTCCATTGCCATTTCCTCATGCGGTGTGCAATAAAACCCGCGCCCATAGTCATTGAATTGTCTGCATTTATCCAACGATGGATGATCAACAACAACGTCCGACCCGTGCCAAAGCTCCATATCGACCTCCAAAAATATCACTTCAGTGATAGTTTACCAATAACTATCACTGAGGTGATATTGATAAGAGCTTTTGAGGGGCCGCGGCCTGACTAAAGGCAGGCCTCGGCGATGCGGCGCTTGAGTTCGTCGATGCCCACGCCGGTCTGGGAGCTTGTGATGATTACGTTCTCAGCCGGGACGTTGAGCTGCTTTTTGATGGCTGCTGCCTGGCGGGCCTGTTGGGTGCGGCTGAGCTTGTCGGCTTTGGTGAGGCAGACGATAAAGTTGAACTCGTTGCCCTGCAGGTAGTCGATCATGTCATGGTCGAGTTTACTGGGGTCGTGGCGAATGTCCACCAGCGACACAACCAGGTTAAAGCTGCGCTCTGAGTCGAAGAAGTCGCCGATAAGCTCAGCCCAGCGGTCGCGCTCGGCCTTGGAACGACGGGCGAAACCGTAGCCCGGCAGGTCCACAAAATGCACGTCGTCGGCCTCAAAAAAGTTGATGTTGCTCGTCTTGCCCGGCGTGCTCGAAACCTTGACCAGGTTCTTGCGGCCAAAGAGTTTGTTCATGATGGAGGACTTGCCCACGTTGGAGCGGCCGACGAAGCTCACCTCGGGACAGGTTGACTCGGGAATCTGCGAAACCTTGCCGTAGCTGGCGACGAACTTGGCAAGCTGGTAGTTAATTGAATCGGCCATGGACACTCCTTGGTCGTAGGTTCTTACAAAACGGGCGTGCTATTGCGCGGCGGCGATACGACGAACGATGTCAAGCGTGATGCCGCTCGCGGTGCGAGCGTACTCGTCCAGATCGAACTCGCGCTCGCAAAACGCGTCATATGCCTCGTCACAATTATCGCTGATAGCGCGCAGTACCAGGCAATCGACACCATTCTTGGCCGCGATGTGCGCAATTGCCGCGCCCTCCATCTCGACGCAATCGGCATGCGTGGCCTCAATCGCAGCGTTACGCATGGCGTCACCCGTAACAAAGCGATCACCCGTGGCGATAGTGCCACACAGGAACTGCTTGGGGTCCTTCTCCGCAGAAGTCTCATCCGCCGAGGCATCCACAAATCCATGCTCGGCAAGCACGGCGGCGACAACATCAGCCAACGCCGGTGTCGAGACAAACTCCTCGAGCCCCGGCGCGGACTCGGCGATGAGTGCCGTATCGGTATCCAGATAGCGCAGGCACTTGCCTATAACCACGTCGTTAATATGGAGTTTAGGGTTTAGGCCGCCCGCAATGCCCGAAAACACAACGGCCTGCGGGGCGTATTTGCTGATGAGATGCTGCGTTGCGGCAGCGGCGTTCACGGTCCCCATGCCTGCCGTCGTGGCGACTACTGTCAGACCCGAAAGCCCACCGTTCACAACGGTCAAGCCCGCCTCCTGCGACTCATGCGTGCCACTCAGCTCTTCCTTAATCTGCGCAACCTCTTTTTCGAGTGCGCCTATGATCGCGATGGTTGCCATGCCATCCCCCAAATCCGTGCAAATTGCTTATCCACGGTATGGTACCAGCATTTTGGCTCAACCGTGTCAGCACCAAGCCGTTAGGCCAGTACAGCTCGGGTATCATAAAGGGGCAAAAATGGCTTGTTAGCCGATGGCCGACCTGAGCTCCGCACGGCGCTTTTTCATACCGGCCATAACGGCATTGCGCAGCTCGGGCATGCGCGCGGTATCCATCTGAGGTACGCCCTCAAGCTTATAGGGAATGCCCAGTTGCTCGTACTTGACGACACCCATCGTGTGATACGGCAGCATTTCCAGGCCCACCACGTTGTGCCATGGAGCGATGAGGCGACCGAGCTTCTCGCACTCCTCCACCGTGTCGGTAATGCCCGGCACCACCACGTGGCGGATAACGACCTTGATCTTGCGACGTGCAAGTTCATCGCCGAACGCCAAGATGCGTGCGGGATCGCAACCGGTCAGCTTTTTATGCTCGACCGGGTCGGCATGCTTAATATCGAGCAGTACCATGTCGGTCTCGTTGAGCACGGCATCGAACTTCTCGGGGTGGTTGGGGTCAAATGCATAGCCACAGCTATCTAGGCAGGTATGTACACGGCCATCGGGGTTGTTATGCATAGCACGAAACAGATCGGCCAAAAACTCGGGCTGCAGGAGCGGCTCGCCGCCGGACACCGTAATGCCACCGCTGCGATAGAACTCGTGGTTACTCTGGAACTCATCCATCAGGTGTTCGACGGTCACCATGGTGCCGCCGTTGACCGACCAGGTATCGGGATTGTGGCAATACGCGCAGCGCATGGGACAGCCCTGAACAAACACCACAAAGCGGATGCCGGGTCCGTCGACCGTTCCCATCGTCTCGATCGAATGCACGCGGCCAAGGGCAAACGCAGAGTCCTCGGGACGAGCGTCCACACCCTCAAGCGTCATTTCTGCCATTCGCGCTACCTTGCCTCTCCTTGGATGCAACCAATTAAAATGCCAGAGTCATTCTAGCCCATGCGTTTGCGTTTAAACGTCTCGGACTAGAACGGCACGTTTTAATCTATCCCCCATCACCATGGCTGGGGGCTACGTCGAGATGTCAGGCTGAAGAACGCTCGCCTGCGGCCTTTACGCCTTAAGCGTGAGCACCGCACCTAAGGCGGTCGGGCCGCAATGGCTCGAGATGACGCCACCGACCTGAGTCCAGGTAACGTCCTTAAAGCCCAGGTCGTGCGCATAGACCTCCATGTCGTCGCGAAGCTCCTCGGAAAGGCCTACCGAATACGCCAGGCCAATGTGCGAGTAGTCAATCTCGCCCTTCGCAACCATGTGGTCAATAAAGGCGCGGGCGCATTTGAGCATAGAGCCGCGGAACTTCTTAGTCGCCACGAACTTGCCGTCCGCCACCTCAATGCAGGGCTTAATCTTGAGCAGGTGGGCGCCAAGGAATGCCACGTTGGACAGACGACCGCCTGCCTTAAGGAAGGCTAGGTCGGTAGGAACAAAGCCCAGCAGCACACGGTCCATGACGGAATTCGTAAATGCAAAGATCTCGTCGACGGTGGCATCGGGGTGAGCCTCGATGTATTTGGCGGTCTCGACGACAACGAGCGACTGGCCCACCGAGACAAAACGCGTGTCCATGGAGTAGACGTAGTCGCGACCCTTGGCGGCGATCTTCGATGATTGATGCGAGCAGGTCGTGGCCTCGGAATACGCAAGATGCAAAATGGTCGCGTCAGGCTGCTCGGCATGGATACGGTCGTACACGTGAGCAAAATCCGCAGGCGCGCAGCCACTGGTCTTGGGCATAACGCCAAACTCGTTGCAGCGCGAATAAATCTCGAGCGGATCGATCGAGCCGTCCTCGACGGTCTCGTCACCAATCGTGACATGCATAGGCACGCGCACGATACCGTAGCGTTCGCAGAGCTCCGGCGTCACATCCGAACCAGATTCAACCACGATTACGTACTTGCCCATTCTTATCACGACCCATCTCGAAATTGGCTTTTTAATATGTGACGCACGTCCGCCGTCCTGCTGCAGAACGGCCTCCAAGCGCCAAAGAGACGCCGTCCCTTGCACATAGCAAAGGACAGCGTCTCCCTGGAAAACTCCGTGCTTAACTGAGATTTTACACGGTTTATAAATGAGTGTTACTTACTCCGCAAACGGTAGCTATACACGATAAACGGTAGTTCGCTGCGGCAACTGCGACACATTCCACCCGGCAAGTCCAATCGTGCTCCACGCACGGTTAATGCGCGAGGCGGTAGAAATCCATCGACGCCGCACCCTCGGCATGCAACCCCATCGCCGAAACCGCCGGCGAATAGGTACGGCTCGTAAGTGCCGCCTCGCCGCTGTTGGCAAAAATCTCGACCATCGTAGTGTCCGAAAGCACGCGCAGGTCGCGAAGCTCGCTGAGCTCGATCGACCTTTGGTCGCGCCCATAGCCTTCGTCACCCATGTCGAGGGTAAGCATCCCGTCCGCATAACGTACAAAGACACCCTTGCGGATTTCGAGCTCGACCATCTTGGCGCCCTCACAGGAAACCACAAGATCAAACAGGCGTCCCGGCTCCTCAACGGTTTCACCGCCTGTCGCGCGAACGCAGTCGCCGCGCATCCTCTCAATCTCGTGCGCCGGCTGCTGGCAGAGCTTACCATCGCGCATGCTCAGCTCTCGCGGCACCGTCAACGCGCACTGCCACCCGCGCGCCACCGTCGGGTTTTCTGCCGTCGCATCGGGGCAACCCGACCATCCGATCATCAAACGCCGGCCTGCAGCATCCTCAAAGGACTGCGGAGCATAGAAATCAAAACCGGCATCGACCATCGGGGGCATGCCCTGCCCGACGATTTTAAAGCTCGGCGCCTCCCAATCGGCCTCGATGGGGAACCACACGCACTGATGCGGATTGCGGTAACGCCAACCATCGGCAGGCACACCCTGCGGACAGCAAACGAGAATAAGCTCGCCATCAAGCTCAAACAGATCAGGGCACTCCCACATAAAGCCAAACTTCTCGCCCAGCTCAATGCGCGTCGCATAGCTCCAGACCCCTAAATCACGCGAAGTATAGACAAGCACGCAGCCACGGTCGTCTTTCGTACGAGCGCCCAGAACCATGTAGTAGATACCATCGTGCTCAAGGATCTTGGGGTCGCGCACGTGCGTACCGATATCGTCGGGGTAATCGACTGGTCCAACAGCCATGCGCTTCTCGCCCAATTCGTCGGGATTCTCGGCAACCATATGAATCTGGTTTTGCTCACGGCCCGTCAACACGTAGTCGTAATCATCGCGGTCAAAATGCTTGACGTTGCCGGTATAGAAGTAGTGAATCTTGCCATCACGTACAAAGGCAGAACCAGAATACGCTCCGCTCGAATCCAAATCGGAATCGGGGAACAGCACGGGGCCGTGATTCTCGTACGTCACAAAATCCTTTGTCGTCAGATGGTTCCAAAGCACTGGACCGCCATGCGCAGCATCGAACGGATCGTATTGATGATAGATGTGATACGTATCACCAATCTGAACCAAACCGTTGGGGTCGTTGAGCCAGCCAAGCTCAGGCTCCACATGGAACAGAAGCCTATCGGGGTCGGACGCGATGCGAGCCGCCGTCTCATCCTGTCCGACACGCCACTGCTCATAGTCCGCGCGTGTCACCTTGTTTTTTTGATTTAACATCGCCGTTGACTTTCTCGTCTATGGGGAAGGACGCTCGACTCACACGAGTCGAACGCCCTTCCTCAAATGGACTTATCCTCAGATTACACTGAACGGCTCAACTAGAAGCTAACGTCGAAGCCAGCGCCAGCGCCCTCTTCATCGGTGGTCGGCACGCCCTTTGCCTTGTTGTAGGCAAAGATCAAGACGATCGGCACGATAAAGGCGATGAGATTGCCAGCCACATACCACACGAGGGTCTCGGGCGTGACGATGAGCAGGCCAAGCACGCCGGTCAGACCCTGACCGATAGCGCGCACCTCAAAGAGCTTGACGAAGGCACCGCCGCAGCCTGCACCGATGCATGCGCAGATGAACGGAATGATCGAATAGCGCATGTTTGCAGCAAAGATAGCGGGCTCGGAGATTCCGACCAGCGTCGGGATAAAGGACGACATGCAGATGTTGCGCTCTTTGGAGTGCTTCTTGTGAATGAGGTACATACCGATGGCGCCGCCGCCCTGGGCGATGATGGAAACCGACCAGATGGCCTGGATGTAGTTGAAGCCAGTCGTGGCAACAAGGTTTGCCTCGATACCCTGGATGAACTGATGCGTACCGGTAACGACGAGCGGCTGCAGGAACGCGGCGAAGACAAAGGCACCAAAGACGCCCATCCTGTTGTACAGGATATCGATTACGCCGGCGAGGACGTCACCGATCAGGTTGCCGAGCGGGCCGAACACGGTGAACAGGGCAACGTTAGCAAGAATCAGGGTAACGGTCGGGACAAAGACGAACGAAACGACCTCGGGGATGTACTTCTGGGCAATCTTCTCGACCTTGGCCATAAACCAGGCAGTCAGGATTGCGGGGAACACACCGCCCTGGAAAGCAACCATGGGAATGGATAGCGGACCGAAGTTCCAGTACTCAGCACCCGTCGGGTCCATAACGAACGTGTTGCGGTTCATAAGGCTCGGGTGAACCATGACGATACCGACGAGGATGCCCAGGATCGGGTTACCGCCAAAACGCTTGACCGCGCTGTACATAACCAGGACAGGCAGGTAGTCGAACGTGGTGGCGATAATGGCAAAGAAGCTTGCGAGGTTCTTGAGGAACTCGCTGTGATCGGCGAGGCTGCCCTCCATGCCAAAGAGGCCGTTGGCAACGATCAGCGACTTAAGGCCGATGATGATTGCAGCGCCGACGAAGGCGGGAATGATGGGGATAAAGATGTCCGAGAATACCTTGAGGACCGAGAAGAACTTGCCCTTCTTGTCCGCCTCGGCGCCCTTGACCTCGGAAGCACTGATCTCCTTAACGCCCGTCAGAGCCATAAACTCATCGTAAACCTTGTTGACGGTATCGGTACCGAAGATGATCATGAGCTGGCCGCTGTTGTACAGCACGCCCTTGACGCCATCGATGTTCTCGAGCTCGGCCTTGTTGTATTTGCTCGTATCCTTGAGCACCAGACGCAGACGGGTCACGCAATGCGTGGCGCCCTCGATGTTCTCCAGTCCGCCGACGTTGTCGACGACTTGCTGGGACACTGCCTTGTAGTCCATGTTCCTCTCCATTCCTTTTCTAAATCATAAAACGGTTCGTTGCCGCTACAGAGACGCGATCGTTGCGTTTGCGCACTTGAGCGCACCGTCGGTGACGGTAAGCGCCACACCCTGGCCCTGCTTGTTGCAGAAGCGAGCGTTGAGCGCAACATCATCGACAAAGATGGTCGCGATGTCGTCGTCGACGACCAGACGCACATGGTGAGTGCCCTCGCCCTTAAAGAACAACGGACGCTCGAGGCCCATATTGTTGACCTGGAACCACGGGTACTGGGGAGCCGGCGTGAACTCGAGCTTGCCCTCGCGCAGGTTGGCGCGGAACTCATAGGCAAGACCAGTCTCGGCGTCCTCGGCGAACTTGACCGAGAAGCCGGCAGCGTTACCGCCGAGCTCAATGTCGGCATCGAGCAAGTAGGTGGAGCCGGCATCCGCGGCGAGCACCTGCTCGACCTTGCCCGACTCGCAGGAAAGCTCAAAGGTCTCGACAGCCTTGCCCTCGCCAAAGGCGCCAAGCATGCTGTCGGGGAGCTTGGTGCCGAGCGTTCCGTCGGCACGCTGAACGATCTCGAGGGGCATAAAGGTGCCACCCCACAGGTAAGAGCTGGGGTCACCGCCCTCGTCACGCGTAGGAACCCAACCAAAGAGAACGCGGCGCTCACCATCAAATGCGGTACGCGCGGCATAGTACGCGCGGCCATCGAAGGAATCGTCCGCAGGAGTGATCCAAGGACCGTTGATAGAGCGAGACATGCGGTAACGGGTCTTGTTGCCATCACTGTACTCGGAGAACACCAGATACCACCAGTCGCCCATCTTAAAGAGATCAGGCATCTCGAACATGGTGTACAGGCCCGGATTCCACCAGTCGCCCTGGAACTCCCAGGTATCCAGGTCCTTGGAGGTGAACTTGACCAGACGACCGGTCATCAGACGCTTGTCCTCGCCCACACGCGTGCCGAGGATGAGCATGTACTCTTCGTTCTCCTCATCCCAAAGCACAAAGGGATCGCGCCAGTTGCGGTCATCGTAACCCTCCTGGGGCGGAAGCAGCGTCTTGGCGATGTTCTTCTCCCACTTGACGGCGTCGTCACTCGTTGCGTGAAGAAGAACCTGCTTCATCAAGCGTGCCTTGACCTTATCGCGATTGCAACCAGTGTAGAGCGCATGGTACTTGTCGCCCACCTTAAACACCGTGCCGGCATAAACATACTGGTCGACTTCCTCGTCGCCGCCACGCTCAAGGCTCTCGCCAAAGTCTTTGTAATTGACGAAGTCCTTGGTTGTCGCGAGTGCCCAGCCAAACGGCTCTCCGAAAGGTCCGGGGTTTCGCGTGTCACGCTGATGATAGAGATAGAACGTGCCGTCCTCGCCGTACGGCATGATGTCGCCTACCCAAATTCCCTCAGGCTGGTAATACACCTTGTGCATCCGAGACTTCCTTTCTCACGAGATACTAACTCGGTACAACTGCAAGATATGTCAATCGTTTTCATATGTCAAACGTTTTCACACCAATACGTCTTTTCGCTGTTCCAGTCGTCGGCAAACGATTGACATATGCCGGCGAACGGTCATCAGAGGTGTTTGAGGAATTCTTTTGGCACGGGATGAACTACGCGGTTTTACCCTCAATGAGTTCAACGGGGAGCTTGATATTCGATTCGGGCTTTTCGCCGTTAATAAGAGCAATGATGGATTGCGCCGCGAGCTCTCCGATGCGATCGATATCTTGGCGTACGGTTGTTAAGTCAGGCATAAACGTCATAGTGCGGCGGGCACCATCCGCGCCCACGACCTTAATATCGCCCGGAGCGCTCAAGCCGCGCTGCTTCATCACGTTAAGACAGATAGCCGCCATCGTGTCGTCTCCCGCAAAGATGCCGTCAATATCGGGGTTCTCATCGAGGATCTTCGCAACGACCGCGCTCTTTTCGTCGTCGGGCTTAACGAACTCAACCTCACGGACAAGCGCGGGCAAACCGGCCTGCTCAACAACATCGAGGTAGGCATCGGTACGCTTATTGGCAGGCATGCGCATGCGGCTATTGCTGCGCAGGCACAGGATACGCCTGCAGCCGTCATCGATCAGGCGACGCGTGGCAAGTTCGCCGATGCTATAGCTGTCGCTCGCAATCTGAACAGAGGCTTCGCCAAGGTCGCAGTCGATACCAACCAGACTCAAGCCCATCTCGGCATACGCCTCGGCACCGATATTAAGCGAGTTGACGATGACGCCATCAACCATATTGCGTCGAAGCATGTCGATATAAGAGCGCTCAAGCTCGGGTCGATTGGCGCTATTGCACAGCAGCATCTTAAAACCGTTTTCGGCCAGGGTATGCTCAATGACTTGAACCACTTGGGCATGAAACGGACTGCTGACATAGGGGACGATCATACCGATAAGATTCAGGCGACCGTTGAGCATGGCACGGGCGATATCGTTGGGCGTATAGTTGATGCGCTTCATCGCGGCATGGACCTTATCGCGGGTCTCTTGGCTAATATAGCCGCGATTATTAAGCACGCGAGATACCGTAGTAGGCGAAACCCCCGCCACCGCCGCAACTTCCTTGATGCCAGGCTTAGCCGTATCCTTAGAACGAGCACTCTCGCGAGCCATAGCACCCTCCCCCATCAACATGTCATACGTTTACATACGAACAAAGCATACCCCAACAAGAGCGGGAAGACGGTAACAGTACAAGTAAGTAAACGACTCATCCAAATAATTAGGAGAGTTCCGCCTAAAGGGTGACTCCAAAGGACCCCACATGGCCGGTTTTGGGTTATTTTCCAAAACATCCCGCAGGACGCAAAGGGCTCCGCCGCGCGAAGCGCGCAGCGGAGCCCTTTGCATGTCCGAGGACGTTTTGGAAAGTAACCCAAGACGGCCCGGCGATCCTGCGGGAGTTAAACCCCTTTAGAACTTGTTGTGGAAGGTACGCGCAATGACCTCGTCCTGCTGCTCCTTGGTGAGCGTGTGGAAGTTCACGGCATAGCCGGAAACGCGGATGGTCAGCTGCGGGTACTTCTCGGGGTGAGCCTGAGCGTCGAGCAGCGTCTCACGGTTGAAGACGTTGATGTTCAGGTGGTGGCCACCCTTCTCGGCGTAAGCGTCGAGCATGTGGACCAGGTTATCGGCCTGAGTCTCGGAAACTTCAGAAACCTTCATAATGTGTCTCCTTCGATTGATAGGCGCCGGCCGAAACCGGCGCGCTAATCAGTAATCGTTATTGTTAGTATAGCACTAACAATAGTTACTCGCCCAGCTGATCAAGGTCGATATCGCCAAAGAACACCTGGTCCTCCTTGCCGAGCGCACTCGGGATGATGGAGAAGGTGTTGGAAATGCCGTCCTGAGCATCGCGGAACGGGAGCTTGGAAACCGAAGACAGCGAAGCGATGGCGCCGTGGCTATCGCGCTTGTGCATGGGGTTAGCACCCGGGGCGAACGGCTGGCCAGCCTTGCGGCCGTCGGGGGTGGAGCCGGTCTTCTTGCCGTACACGACGTTGGAAGTAATGGTCAGAACCGAGGTCGTGGGCACGGAGTTGCGGTAGGTGTCGTTCATGCGGATGTACTCCATGAACTGGTGCACAACGTCGTGAGCGATCTGGTCGACGCGGTCGTCGTCGTTACCGTACTTGGGGAACTCGCCCTCGGTCTCGAAGTCGACGATGATGCCGTTCTCATCACGGACAGGGTGGACCTTGGCGTACTTGATGGCGGACAGGGAGTCAGCCACGACGGAAAGGCCAGCGATGCCCGTAGCGAACCAGCGGTGCACGTGCTTGTCATGCAGAGCCATCTGGATGCGCTCGTAGCAATACTTGTCGTGCATGTAGTGAATGATGTTCAGCGAGTTGACGTACACGCCGGCGAGCCACTTCATCATGTCGTTGTACTTGGCCACAACGTCGTCGTAATCGAGGGTATCGCCCTCGACGGCGCGATACTTGGGGCCGACCTGCTTCTTGGAGACCTCGTCGACGCCGCCGTTGAGTGCGTACAGCAGGCACTTGGCCAGGTTGGCACGGGCGCCGAAGAACTGCATCTCCTTGCCGATGCGCATGGAGGACACGCAGCAGGCAATACCGTAGTCGTCGCCATGATAGACGCGCATGAGGTCGTCGTTCTCGTACTGGATCGAGGAGCTGGCGACAGAAGTCTTGGCGCAGAACTTCTTGAAGTTCTCGGGCAGACGGGTCGACCACAGAACGGTCATGTTGGGCTCGGGGCTGGTGCCCATGTTCTCGAGCGTGTGCAGGTAGCGATAGCTCATCTTGGTAACGAGCGTACGGCCGTCGACACCCATGCCGCCGATGGACTCGGTGACCCACTGCGGGTCGCCGGTAAACAGGGCCTGGTACTCGGGGGTACGGGCAAACTTGACCATGCGGAGCTTCATGATGAAGTGATCCACGAACTCCTGGATCTGCTCCTCGGTGAAGGTACCGTTGGCAAGGTCGCGCTCAGCGTAGATGTCGATGAACGTAGAGGTACGGCCGATGGACATAGCGGCGCCGTTCTGCTCCTTAACGGCAGCGAGGTAGGCGAAGTACATCCACTGGATGGCCTCCTGCGTGTTGGTAGCAGGGTTAGAAATGTCGAAACCATAGGTCTCGGCCATCATCTTGAGCTCGCCGAGGGCACGGATCTGCTCCTGCAGCTCCTCACGATCGCGGATGTTGTCGGCGGTCATGACCGTCGGGGTGGAAGCCTTCTGGGCCTCCTTGTCCTTGATCAGGTAGTCGACGCCGTACAGGGCAACACGACGGTAGTCGCCGATGATGCGGCCGCGGCCATAGCCATCGGGCAGACCGGTGATGATGTGAGCCGAGCGGCAAGCACGCATCTCGGGGGTGTAAACATCGAAGACGCCGGCGTTGTGAGTCTTGCGCTCGAAGGTGTAGCGCTCGACAACGTTCTCGTCGACCTTGTAGCCGTGCTGGCTGGCAGCCTGGCAAGCGATGCGGATACCGCCGTTGACGTGCAGCGCGCGCTTGAGCGGCTTGTCGGTCTGAAGACCGACGATAGTCTCCTTCTCGCGATGGGCGTTATCGATGTAGCCAGCGGGATGGCTCACGATGCCCGTGACGGTCTTGGTGTCCATATCGAGGACACCGCCCTGCTCGCGCTCCTTGAGCAGCAGGTCGAGAACCTCGCCCCACAGCTCCTTGGTACGCTCAGTCGGGCCGGCGAGGAACGACTCGTCGCCCTCGTAGGGGGTGTAGTTCTTCTGGATGAAGTCTCGGACGTCAACCTCTCCCGTCCAGATGCCTTCCTTGAAGCCTTCCCATGCCTCCTGCATTGTGTAACCACGCTCCTAGTTACGTGTAATGCGGCGCTCTCTCACACCGCTGCTTATTGAATTCTTGAATGTTCGGCTTGCACTACCGGCTTCTTCCGTTCTTCACCACACGTTGGTGCAGGGAAAACGTTTATCCACCTTGGAACTACAACCCAAAACCCAAGATTTCACCCGTTTGAGAAGGATAACACAGCGACCCTCTCCATCTGGGCTGTTATATGTTTCTTTTTTTATATCATAATGGCGTTTTTTACAAACCCGCAGGAAATGCGAGCGCGAACAACTACCGTTCACCGATTTGTATGTTATTTTTCCTTGCCTTTGTACGACGTTCGCTCTAGCTGTTATGCCAGCTTTAGCAGGATAAAGTGTCCCAGAGACCCTACAGAAACTGCAGGGCGGCCACGGGATCCCCCGTGGCCGCCCTGTGGCGTAGCTAGTTTTTAGCTTTGATTGCCGCTTGGCATTAGGCGGCTGAGGCGGCCTTGCCGGTCGTAGCCTTGCTATCGCCGTTGCCCTGGCCCTCAAAATGCTTGTAGCACCAGCTGGTGACCAGCGGGGTCAAAATAGCCGTCACGATTGCACAGGCAGCAACCTGTGCCGTAGCCGTCGCGAGCACCGCACCGCCGTACATGGCCTCGTTGACGCTTGCCATGGCAGCAGGCGTGGCCACATTGGCTCCGGCGCAGCTCGAAATGGCCGCACCTGCGACACCCGTACCGCCCGTGAGCTTATCGACCGCGATGACGGGAATTGCAAAGACCACCGAGCAGATCACGCCGAGCAGAATACCGGGAAGACCGCCATTAATGAGCTGGCCAAAGGTCATGGTCGAGCCCATGGCAAAGAAGACGAGCACGATGACGGCGGAAAGTGCCGGCGCCATCATCTTCTTAAAGCTGGGGAAGAGGTTGCCCAGAATAATGCCGACAACGATCGGCAGGATGGCGCCCACGAGCGACCAGCCGATCGGAGCCTGGCCGGCAGCGCCGAGCACGATCATCGTGACCGGAGGGCCGACAACCAGCGTGGTGATGGCGACAGCGCCACGCTCGGCCTCATTGCCCATGGTGCCCATCAGACCAGCGTACATAGCGTTGTTGGCGCCGGTGCAAGCCGCCAGCATCACCATGGCAGAGATGCCAAACAAGTTGTCGTTGAACACATAAAGGATGAGCAGCGACATGGCAACGACCACGATCTGCTTGACGGCGATGATGATGGCGCCGCGGGCAGCGGCGGCAGGAGCGCTCTTAAACGAAATCGTCGTACCGACGATGAGCAAAAAAGCGCCCACGAGCGGGCCAGCGCCCTGCTGGGTCATGCCAAGCGTAAAGCTGCCGAGTGTTTTAAACAGGTCGGGGAACAGCGTGTTGAGCAGGCAGCCCAACAGAAGCGGCACCAAAATATTGGCACCCGGGATGGAGGACATCTTAAAGAACGGCTCCTTTGCCGCCGGCGCCTCCACCGCAGTCGATTCACTCATGTATATCTCCTTTGGATGCATGCGAATCGCAGCCGCACGCGCCTATATCAGAAAGAAGGCGAC
Source organism: Collinsella sp. (assembly GCA_019414385.1). Lineage (GTDB taxonomy): Bacteria > Actinomycetota > Coriobacteriia > Coriobacteriales > Coriobacteriaceae > Collinsella. The sequence goes on from DXMD01000001.1 coordinate 136,119, forward strand.
GGTCCCGAGTCGCAGGAGCCGTCGCCGAATTAACGTCGCGGGGTATTACCCGTCCAGAACGATGCCACCGTCGCAGTCACCGATCTCGCCGTTCACGAAGCTGGCAAGGTCGGAGGCAAAGAAGAGCACCATCTGCGCGGGCTCGCTTGCCTGGGCGGCACGGCCCAGAGGAATACCGTTGATGATGCGCTGAGAGTTCTCGTCAGAGAGAATCGAGGTCATATCGGTAAGGGTGAGCGACGGGCACACGGCGTTGCAGCGGACGCCAAACTTGCCGCCTTCCTTGGCGACTGCCTTGGTTAGACCGTTAACACCGGCCTTGGAGCTCGCGTAAGCCGCGGTGCCGAGCAGGCCGCCACCGATCTTGCCCGCAACGGAACTCACGTTGACGATAGTGCCGGCATGGGCCGCCTTAAAGTGCGGGTACACAGCATTCATCATAGTGAAGGTACCGTTGAGGTTGATGTCGATGGTACGACGCCACTCGGTGTCATCGATCTCGTCGAACTTCTTGGTGCTGATGACGCCAGCACAGTTGATCAGGATGTTGGTTTGCGGCAGGTCCGTAAAAATCTGCTCGACGGTCTCGCGTGCCTTGGGTGCATCGGCGACATCGAGCTGATAGAACTTGTTGCCCTCGCCAAGCTCGACCACAGCGGCCTCGCCCTTGGCAGCGTTCCTTGCGATGAGCGCGACGTGTCCGCCGCCCGCGACGATGCCCTTGGCGATCTCGAGGCCAATGCCCTGAGTGCCGCCGGTAACGATCGCGGTTTTGCCCGTGAAGTCAAATGCCATGACTTCAACCCCCTTGATTCAGGCGTCTCCTTGCGGGAAGTTGGAGCATCGCACGTGGCGATAAATGAGTCCCAGTCGTCATGGTGGTGACAACCCCTCGCCTAACCGCGGGCATAGTAGTTCTTTGAAACGCTTCAGCAATTGAATTTTTTAACTCTTTATGCGCTCTTTATATTGCCCACTGCATGAGGCCCGAATATGCGGGTATCATCTTTCACCGAAAATAGTTTCTAGTGTTAGGGGTTTTCGGTGGAAGATACCGATTTCCATGAGCTTGGACGTCAGCTCTTAACTGAGTTTGGCAGCATGCATCATCGCATTTCACGCTCTGCGGACAAAGCTCTCGGCGGCGAGATGGCTGTCATGCGCGCCCTCATGCTCGCTGGCGGTTCGCTCACGCCGAGCGAACTCGCAAATCGCGCCTGGGTCTCGAGTGCCCGCATCGCCAATATCTTACGCACTCTCGAAGCCAAGGGCTGGGTCGAGCGCGAGCACTCAAAGACCGACCGTCGTCGTGTACACGTCACGATGACCGACAAGGGATTCCAGAATCTCGAAATCAAACGTCGGGAATTCGAGGAGCGCACCGCGGCCTTCCTCGAGCAGCTCGGCGAAACAGATACCCAAGAGATGGTGCGCCTTCTAAGGCGTCTCAACGAAATTATCGACTGCAATCAAGAAAGGAGAAATGCCAAGTGAGGATTCTCAAGCTCTTTAAAAAGCATGTCCCATCACTGTTCGCAGCTATCGTACTTATCGTAATCAGCTGTAACGCCGATCTGGCACTGCCTACCTATATGAGCGACATCGTCGACGTGGGCGTGCAGCAAGGCGGCATCGCCTCGCCCGTGCCCGACACCATTCGTGCCGAATCGCTCGACGACCTCGAACTCTTTATGAGCGCCAAAGACGCCAAGACAGTAGAAGCTGCGTTTGGCAGGGCAGACAAAAACGGCATTCGCACGTACAGGGGAACCGAGGATGAGCGCGCCGACGGCGGCAAGATTGCCGATATCATGAGCCTGCCCGAGACCGTCGTCCTTTCGCTCAACCAAGGCATCGACGCCAGCTCCATGGGCGACATGATGGGCGCGTCCAGCGAGAAAGGCAACAGCGACGCCCAAGCCATGCCCACGCCCGAGCAAATGGCAGCGATGACGCCCGACCAGCTCGCCAAGATGCAGCAAAAGGCCGCAGCGGCGCAGAATATGCAAAAGCAGATTGATGCCGACGGCGGCAAGATCACCATGAAGAGCCTGCGTCTAGGCGTTGAAGGCGGCCTAATCGACCAAGGCAAGCTCGTCGAGGGCGCCAACGGTATGGCGGACAAAATGGGCTCCATGTCGGGCTCCATCGTGACCCAACGCGCCGTGAGCTATGTGCAGGACGAGTACAAGGCACAGGGTATCGACCCCGCCGACGTGCAGAACGCCTACCTGGGCCGCATGGCGACCACGATGTTTGGTCTGTGTCTGGTGTCGCTGGTCGCCACCATCCTGACCGGTGCCGTGGCTTCGCGCACCGCCTGCTCCATCGCCCGCGACCTGCGCCGCGAGACCTTCAACAAGGTTATGCACTTCTCGCCGGCCGAGGTGGGCAAGTTTAGCCAGGCCTCGCTCATCACCCGCTGCACCAACGACATTCAGCAGATTCAGATGGCCGCAACCCTGTTTATCCGCATGTGCCTCATGGCGCCCGTCATGGGCATCGTCGCCGTCATGCGCGTCCTGGCCAACCACACCGGCCTGGAGTGGACCATCGCCGTGGCCATCATCGCGGTCTCGGCCGTCGTCGGCGTGCTTATGGGCCTCACCATGCCCAAGTTCAAAAAGATGCAGAGCTTTGTGGACCGCGTGAACCTTACCGCCCGCGAGCTGCTCGACGGCCTTATGCCCATCCGCTCGTTTAACCGCGAGGAGCATGAGCTCGAGCGCTTTGACCAGGCGTCCCTCGACCTGATGACCACGCAGCTCTACACCAACCGCGCCATGAGCTTTATGATGCCGCTCATGATGCTCGTCATGAACTGCATCACCGTGCTTATCGTCTGGTTTGGTGCGCAGGGCGTGTCCGACGGCGTGATGCAGGTCGGCAACATGATGGCGTTTATCTCCTACACCATGCAGATCGTCATGGCGTTTATGATCCTCACCATGGTTTCGGTCATCCTGCCCCGTGCCGAGGTCGCAGCCGAGCGCGTAGATGAGGTCATCACCTGCCCCACGAGCATCAACGACCCTGCCTCGCCCAAACTGCCCGCGGCCAGCTCGCCGCGCGGTGAGCTCACCTTCCGCGACGTGAGCTTCCAGTACCCCGATGCCCGCGCCGACGTCATTAGCGGTGTGAACTTCACCACGCATGCCGGTCAGATGCTCGGCATCATTGGCTCCACGGGCTCGGGCAAGTCCACGCTCGTACAGCTGATTCCGCGCCTGTACGACGTCACGGGCGGCAGCATTTCGCTCGACGGCATCGACGTGCGCGACATGACCCTTTCCGAGCTGCGCCGCCGCATTGGTTACATCCCGCAGCAGGGGCGTCTGTTCTCGGGCACCGTCGAGAGCAACCTCAAGTTTGCCGGCGACATGGTGAGCGATGATGACATGCGCCAGGCCGCGCGCATCGCACAGGCCGAGGACTTTATCGCCGAGCGTGAGGGCGGTTACGACTCCCCCATCAGCCAGGGCGGCTCCAATGTTTCGGGTGGTCAGCGCCAGCGTCTGGCCATCGCCCGCGCATTGGCCAAAAAGCCCGAGGTCGTGGTGTTCGATGACTCGTTTAGTGCCCTCGACTACAAGACCGACGCGCGCCTGCGCGAGGAGCTGGCCAAAAACGTTACCGACGCCGCACTCGTGGTCGTGGCCCAGCGCATCGCGACCATCATGCACGCCGACCAGATCATCGTGCTCGACGACGGCCACGTAGTGGGCACCGGCACGCACGAGGAGCTGCTGCGCAGCTGCCCGGCGTACCTGGAGATTGCACAGTCGCAGCTTTCCGCCGAGGAACTGGGGCTTACCCAAGAAGAAATTGCAGCCGTCACGGAAGGAGGCGAGTGCTAATGGCAGACGAGACCAAGACTCAGATTCCCAAGCCCACCCGCCAGCGTGGTCCCATGGGCCGCATGGGTGGCATGCGCCGTGGCGAAAAGGCCAAGGACTTTAAGGGCACCATGAGGCAGCTGCTCGGCTATATCGGCCAGCACAAGATTGCCGTGTTTGCCGCCGTCGCCTTTGCAGTGTGCTCGGTCATCTTTAACATTGTGGGGCCCAAGGTGCTCGGCCAGGTTACCACCAAACTGTTCGAGGGCCTGGTTGCCAAGGTCAACGGCACCGGCGATGTCGACTTTGCCTGGATTGCCAAGACGCTCGGCTTTTTGCTCTGCCTGTATCTGGCGAGCTCTATCTGCAGTCTAATCCAGGGCTGGCTCATGACCGGCGTCACGCAAAAGATCTGCTACCGAATGCGCAAGGAGATCGCCGCCAAGATTGCCGTCGTGCCGATGAGCTACTTTAACGGACACAGCAAGGGCGACGTGCTCAGCCGCATCACCAACGACGTCGATACGCTCGGCCAGTCGCTCAACCAGAGCGTGACCCAGCTCATCACGTCGGTGACGCAGATTATCGGCGTGCTCGTCATGATGCTGTCGATCAGCCTGCCGCTCACCGGCGTCACCGTGCTCACGCTGCCGGCCGCTGCGATTATCCTGACCGTGATGATTCACTTCTCGCAGCCGTACTTCCGCGAGCAGCAGCAGGTTCTGGGCGCCGTCAACGGCATTATCGAGGAGGATTTTGCCGGCCAGAACGTCATTCAGGTGTTCGACCGCGCCGAGGCCTCGATCGAGGAATTCGACCGCCAAAACGACCGCCTCTTTATTAGTGGCTGGCGCTCGCAGTTCCTGTCGGGCCTGATGATGCCGCTCATGAGTTTGGTGGGCAACATGGGCTACGTGGGCGTCGTCGTGGTGGGCGCGCAACTCGCGCTGACCGGCAATGCCACGCCCGGCGACATCCAGAGCTTTATCCAGTACGTTCGCAACTTTACGCAACCCGTGCAGCAACTGGGCAACGTGAGCAATACGATGCAGTCGATGGCCGCTGCCACCGAGCGCGTCTTTGAGTTCCTGGCCGCGCCCGAGGAGGAGCAAAAGGCCGACGCGCAGATTCCCGAAAAGCGCCCCGGCCACGTGGAGTTCGACCATGTCAAGTTTGGCTACACGCCCGACAAGACCATCATCCACGACTTTAGCTGCGAGGCGCAGCCCGGCCAAACCATTGCCATCGTCGGCCCCACCGGCGCCGGCAAGACCACGCTCATTAAGCTGCTGCAGCGCTTTTACGACGTGGACGGCGGTTCGCTGCGCGTCGAAGGCGTCGACGTGCGCGACTGGGACCGCGCGGCGCTGCGCGGCGAGTTTGCCATGGTGCTGCAGGACACCTGGCTGTTTAACGGCACCATCCGCGAGAACATCCGCTACGGACGCCCCGATGCGACCGACGCCGAGGTCGAGGCCGCCGCACGCGCCGCACGCTGCGACCACTTTATCCATACGCTCGCCGGTGGCTACGACTTTATGATCAACGAGGAGGGCACTAACCTGTCGCAGGGTCAGCGCCAGCTCGTGACCATCGCCCGTGCCATTTTGGCCGACCGCCCGGCGCTGATTCTAGACGAGGCGACTTCCAACGTGGACACCCGCACCGAGGAGCTCATTCAGCGCGCCATGGATGCGCTGATGCAAGGCCGTACAAGCTTTGTCATCGCGCACCGCCTGTCCACGATCCGTAACGCCGACGTGATCTTGGTGATCCGCGACGGCGACATCGTCGAGAAGGGCACACACGACGAACTGCTCGCCCAGGGCGGCTTCTACGCCGACCTGTACAACTCGCAGTTCGACGAAGCGGCGTAAATTCTGCCGCGCGGGAACGAATAACGCCCTAGAACGGGGACGCAGGACAATCTGCGTCCCCGTTTTTGTTTTGCAGCCCTCGAACCGCCTCCCCTGGGACCTGATTGACGCCCTCCCTCAAGGCCCCGTGGACAAAAAATGGCAAATATGAGTACTGTTACTTTTTTAGTAACATCCAAAACGACCCAAAACACCGCTCTTGTAGCTTGTATGCACCTCCACATTGCTCAATCAGCTCTGTATCAGGCTTATATGTACTAGCGTTAATGAACATATTTACTTTATGTCCATTATTTTGTGGGAGCAATATGGCACTACAGCAGCAACAGTACTCATATTTGGCATTTTTTGCCCACAGGGCTTGGAGAACGCCCAACAATCTGGCAATACCAGCAAGCAAACCGCGTCCGCTGGCGCAAGGAGTTTCCCCAAGTGCCAGCACATAAGGAACGTCCCCAACTGCCAGGTTTGAAAGGTAGTCATTGGGGACGTTCTTAAACGACTAGTCAAACAACAAGAACGTCCCCAACAACTACTTATAAACGGCAGACTATCCACTCTCATTCTGCGAGCACTCATTTAAGTCTGTCCCCAATGAGTGCCCTGGAGCAGGACAACCCCGCAGGTAGAGGACGGACAGCGAGCGCCGTCCAGAGCGTACAAGTTGGCATGAAAAAGGCAGGGCATTGACCTTCTGGTCATGCCTTGCCTTTTGAATGACAAATTGTCGCTCTGGGCGGCGCGCAGCGTCGAGCCGTTACGCGGGTTGGTAAACCCGCGTAACTAAACACGCTCCGCGATCTCGTGGATCAGATAGTCGGTCTTTTCCCAGCCCAGGCACGGGTCGGTGATCGACTTGCCAAAGACGCCGCCGTCGACCGGCTGGTTGCCATCCTCCAGGTAGGACTCGATCATAAAGCCCTTGACCAGTTTGGAGATGGATTCGTTGCGGCGACAGCTGTCGAGCACTTCCTTGCAGATGCGATACTGCTCCAGCGGGCGCTTGCCCGAGTTGTCATGGTTGCAGTCGATAACCGCCGCCGGGTTGGCGTAGCCGGCGTGCTCGGTATAGCGCTCGGCAAGGCGCTCCAGGTGCTCGTAGTGGTAATTGGGGTAAGTGCGACCGTCGAGACCGATGTAGCCGCGCATGACGGCGTGCGCGAGCGGGTTGCCGTCGCACTCGACCTCCCAGTTGCGGAAGATAAAGCTCTGGTGCGCCTGGGCGGCGTAGATGGAGTTGAGCATGACGGTAGTGGAACCGGCTGTAGGATTTTTCATGCCCACCGGCACCGAAATGCCGCTCGACACCAGACGGTGCTCCTGGTTCTCGACCGAACGCGCACCCACGGCGACGTAGCTCAACAGGTCGACGAGGTACTGGTAGTTGGACGGGTAGAGCATCTCGTCGGCAGTGAAGAAGCCAGTCTCCTCGATGACGCGCAAGTGCATGTGGCGAATGGCCTTAACGCCTTCGAGCAGATCGTCGGGCGCCTCGGGATCGGGGTTGTGCAGCAGGCCCTTGTAACCGGTGCCCTTGGTGCGCGGCTTGTTGGTGTAGACGCGCGGGATGATGATGAGCTTGTCCTTGACCTCCTCGGCGGTTTTGGCCAGGCGGTTCATGTACTCGAGGACCGAGTCCTCGCGGTCGGCAGAGCACGGTCCGATGATGAGCACCTTGCGCGCGTCCTCGCCGGTAAAGACCTTGGCGACCTCGGCGTCGAATGCCTGCTTCTTAGCAGTAAGCTCAGCGGACAGCGGCATTTCCTCGCGGATCTCCATGGGGATCGGCAGCCTGCGTTTAAATTCCATGGCCATGCGGGGCCTCCTCAATCAAAGAAGTCTAAGCTTGAATCGTCGAATGCTCGGCATTATCCGCTGTCGCACGCTAAAGTGCAAGCACGACCAACCAAAAAGGGAATGGATAACGCGCGGGTCGCTTACCACGAGAGTGGATAATCTCCCGTTTTTGGCCTAGGATCGCGCTGAAAGTGGGAGATTATCCACTCTCGTCGAGCAAGCGTCCGAAAATCCTCGCTCGTGGCCCCTTTTCCTCCGTCCCCGAGGGAACGGGACTCGTCTGCCGAATGATTGATGCGGCGACGGCGCGCCCATGTCACACTCAGAGGTGGCCTGACCCACCTTGGAAGGAGCCTCCATGAGCCTTGACAACGTAACCCTGCGCGCCGCCACGCTCGACGACCTGGCTGGCATCGCCGCCATCTACAACCAGCTGTGGTGCAACACGCTGCGCAACCGCGGTGACGTCGAAGCTGCCGATTTCTGCGCGCGCTTTAACATCACCATGCAGCTACAGTGCTCACCTATCGCGCTTGTCGCCGAGGCCGAGGGCCGCATTATCGCCGCCTGCTGCATCGGCATCTTCGAGGACGGCAAGCCGCGTACCAATCCCACGTGGGTGCCCTGCTACGACGAGATGTTCGCCCAGGCAACCGAGATGGCAAAGACCGCCGACGCCAAGCTCGAGGGCTCGCTCTTTGGCGACAGCCGCGAGAAGGCCACGGCCGACCGCTTTGCCGCCACGGGCAATGAGTATGCCCAGGGCCAGCTCAACCTCATCATCATCGTGCCCGAGTGGCAGGGCAAAGGGCTCGGCCGCGCGCTCATCGACCTTGCCCGCGCCGAGCTCGCCCGGGCAGGCTGCACCAAGTTCTTCCTGATGAGCGACTGCAACTCTGACTGGCAGTTCTACGAGCACCTCAACATGAAGCGCATCCTAGAAGATCACAGCCAAGACACCGGCGACGGCTTTATCGTCTACATGTACGGAGGCGACACGCAGGATTAGCCTGTGTGCCGCCTCATGGGCTTTCTCCAAGACAGCCCAAACCGGTCAGCCATACCAAATAGAGACCTGCCAAAAAGGGACAGGTTTATTTTGGCAGGTTTTATCTGGGAAAACACCAAGGCCGCCGCGAGGGAACTACTTTCCCTCGCGGCGGCCTTCTAACAGCAAAAACCAAGTGAGTAGATTTTTTGCAGGAATCCGAGCACACGCCAAATCGCCACAGCGCTGACCTGCAGTTTTACCGAGCATTTGTCGCGATGTGCTCGGTAAATCCAAAAAAGTCTACTCACTTGCATCTGAGGCGCACCGGATCGGCAAAAAACCGCCGCGAAAGGGATCCGGACCCTTCGCGGCAGTTGTTAATACGCCGAACTTGTTATCGCAAAAGCCAATCACGCGCCGAGACCACGCTACAGTCTTTCGACTCATACGTTGAATCCACGCGGGCCACAACATAGCGCGCATCTTTTGCAATGTCGATCTCATCGCATACAGCCTGTAAATGGCGGGCGTACTTATCGTGATACGTTCTGGATGATTTTATTTCGATAGCCTTGGGACTCCCTGAGTTTGTGCAGTCGAGCAAATCGATTTCTCGCTTGCCGTCGTCCCTATAGAAATACAACTCGGGATTCTCGCCCACGTTGAGATGGCTCTTCGCCGTTTCGGAAACGATGAGGTTTTCGAAAACTGCCCCCAGATAAGGGCTCTCCAAAAGTTGCTCCAGTGATCCAATTTTGAGCAAGTAGCAGAGCAGCCCCGTGTCGTAAAAATAAAGCTTGGGCGTTTTAGTCAAACGTTTCCTGGCATTTGCATAATAAGGCTGCAGTGAAAACGTCAGGTAGCTCTGCTCCAGGATAGACAACCAGCTTTTAATGGTCGATACGTTCACACCCGTATCTCGAGAAAGCGAAGATATATTAATGAGAGCACCGGCGCTCTGGGCAATTATGGACAGTAACTTATGAAACTCCGCTTTATTGCGCACGTCAAGCAAGCCCACAACATCGCGCTCAACATAGGTATCAATATAGCTGGGGAAATAAACCGAGGACGGCATTCCGGCGGAACGCAGGCGAGGGTATCCCCCTTCGAGCGCAAACAAATCCACTTCCAACTGCCCCTGCTGGCCCCTCTCCGCTTCTCGAAACGAAAATGGCAGCAATTTTAAGATCCCGACTCGCCCGGCAAGAGACTGGCCGATGCTTTTCATCATCAAAAAGTTTTGCGATCCCGTAAGGATGTATTGACCGGCATCTCCCCGCTCATCCGAAACAACCTGGATCATCGAGAACAAATCCGGGGCGTATTGCGCCTCATCGATGATGAGTCCGCCCTTTCGGTTGCGGATAAAACTCACCGGATCCTCCAAGGCCGCGCGCCTCGTTTGGGGGTCCTCAAGCGTGACATAGGAATAGTCGGGAAAGGCATGCCTAACCAGCGTAGACTTTCCGCTCTGCCTAGGCCCCGTCAACGACACAACAGGAAACCAACCCGCCATGCGAATGAGCAACTCATGCAAATCCCTGTTAATGTACTCGGCCATATCAACGCCCCTTATAACGCTGTTACCATAATCGTATAGTATCATTTGCCATAATCTCGCAGTAGCGTTTTCCATAATCTTGTAGTAGTGTTTTCCACAATCTTATAGTAGCCCAGTTCAAAAACGTTATTTATAGAGCCGAAATCTCAGACCCTAAATAACAATAGCCACCACAATGGGAACTGTCCCCATTGCGGTGGCTTGCAGGCGAGTTGACTTATTCGACTATCGCGGGCCGGCCGTGTCCGAGTCTAGAGCGTGGCAAGTCGCTTGGATTCGCGGACGGCGAGGGCGATGGAGATAAGACCAGTGATGGCGTCAGCCGCCACCAAGGCAAACCAGACACCCTGAACGCCCATCATGTTGCCAAGCAGGTACATAAGCGGCACGGAGCAGATCACGTAGCGGAGCAGACCGGTGAACGTGGCGATACCCACCTTCTCAACCGCCTGGAAGTACATCGACATGGTCATGGCAAGATAGCCCAGGGCCACGGCCAGGATAACGATGCGCGTGGCGTTGGCGGCAACCTCGACGAGCGCCGGGTCGCTACCAGCAAAAAAGGCGCAGACCGGCGTTGCGGCCACCCATAGCACAGCAGACACCGCAGCAAGCGTCACGACCTGGTACTTAAGCGTGCAGGAGAGCGTTTCCTTGAGGCGCGCCCACGCCTTGGCGCCGGCGTTGAAGGCGGCAATGGGCTGCAGGCCGTACGAGAAGCACTGGGCGACCATCATGGTAATGTAGAGGATGTAGCCGTTGATCACACCAAAGGCCGCGATGTAGAGCGAACCCATGTCGCCGCCGAGCTGGCCAAGCAACGAGTTGGCAACGGTGTTGAAGATGAACGTGGCAGCTTGCACCAAAAAGAACGGGAAACCAATCTTAATGATCTGGCCGCAGATGGCCATGTCGAGTTTGAGGTCGGCGGCGCTGATCTGGAGCTGCGACTTCTTACCGCCGATGAACCAGAAGATACCGATGGCCCAGATACCGATGGAAAGACCGTAGTACACGCCAGCTCCCATAACGCCAAGCTTGAGCACAAACGTGGAAAGCGCAAGCCAGCAGATAGCGACGATGGCAGACACGGTCATGAGGTTGGCCTGGATCTGAACCTTCTCGTCCACACGCATGACGGCGGTGACCATCTGACCAATGACCGTGAGCGGCAGCAGCACGGAGAAGGTGCGCACGCCGGCAACGGTATCGGTCATGATGTCGGGCGTGGCGCCGAAGAATGCGCAGATGGGCTCGGTAAACACAGCCATCACCACAGCAAGCAGCACACTCACAATCGTGGTAAGCCAAAAACCCTGGCTAAACGCCTTGCTGGCGCCCTTAATGTCGCCGGCACCCAAAAGGTTGCCCACCACGGCGGGCACGCCGGTGCCAAACAGGTTGCCAAAGGCCAGGTTAATGTACTCGACCGACATGATGATCGAAACACAGGCCAGGCCGTGTGCACCCAGGCCCCAACCCATCACGAGGCCCTCAAGGACCACCATGATAATCTGGGCGAGCATACCCTGGCCGGTGATGATGGTGTACTTGCGCACCAGGCCGGGAATCGGCTGCGAGGCAAGCTCACGCTCCTCCTCAACAGCGGCGGTTGTCTCTTCTGCCATTGTTCTCCCCTTTCCATGAGAGATTGATGAATGGATGGATGAATGGATGGGCGGCACGCACAGGCTGTGGCACCGCCCAGCGATGCAGCAGCCCCGCTAGGCCTCGTAGACCACCTTGCCGGCAATCATCGTGAGAGACGCCGTGGCCTCGAGGACCTCAGCCGGTTCGCAGTCAAAGAGGTTGCGGTCGAGCACACAGATATCAGCCTGTTTGCCGCATGCGAGCGTACCGATGCGATCCTCGGCATGCATGGCGTAGGCGCTGCCGTAGGTGTAGGCGCGCAGGGCCTCGGCCATGGTAATGCGCTCCTGGGGGAACCAGCCCTCGGGGTTGGAGCCGTCCTCGAGCATGCGGAAGACCGCGCCGTACACCTCCTCCATGGGCTCCAAGCCCACAACGGGGAAGTCGCTGCCCAAGTGCACCACGGCACCGCTGGCAAGCAGGCTGTGCAGGGGCCACGAAAGCGCTGCACGCTCGGGGCCCACGGCATCGTCCTTGGCAAGGTCAGCCATATCGAGCAGCATGTGCCACGGTTGCATGCCGGGGCATATACCAAGCTCCGCGTAGCGCGGCAGATCCTCGGGCTGAACCGTCTCGTTGTGCTCCATGGAGTGGCGGCAACCCCGCTTACCATGCAAGCGCTCGCCCTCCTCAAAGCAATCAAGCACAAAACGCACCGAGCGATCGCCGATCGTATGGACGCGCGTGTCAACGCCCCATTCCTGCGCCCTGACAATGGCGGCACGGATGCGCTCTGGATCCTCCGCGGGCTCACCGCAGGTATCGGGCGCATTGCTATAGGGTTCAAGCATCCAAGCGGTGTGGTCGGAGCACACGCCATCAAGAAACTGCTTAAAGCCGTGCCACTCGACCTGCGTACCCGAGAAGGCGTATTTCTCCTTGATCTGCTCGAGCGTTAAGGACTCGTTTTCGAACAGATCGGTGTACAGGAACACGCGCAGTGGCAAGTCGCCCTTGGCATTAAGACCTGCCAACACCGCATACGGGTTTTCCATGCTCACAAACGTAGGATTGACCATGCCGACCGTAGTGATTCCCAGGGCATTGGCGCGCCGGGCGGTTTTTGCAAACGACGCGTCAACAACCTCGGGCGCTGGGTCGTAGACCTCGTCCATAAAGAAGACGCCGGCGTTGTTGGAAAACACGCCCGTCAGATTGCCCTCGGCATCCTTAAGGATCTTGCCGCCTGCGGGATCGGGCGTCTGCGAAGTTACTCCCACCTTGTTGATGGCGCAGGTATTGGCACTAAAGGTATGCAGGTCAACCTGCTGCAGAAAGACCGGGCGGTCCGAGATGTACTCATCGATCATCGCGGCTGTGGGCATCTCGGGGACATCCCACTGGAACTGGATAATCTGGCAGCCCAGAATCCACTCGTTATCGGGATGGTCGGCCGCAAACGCCACGACACGTTCCATCGCCATCTCAAAACTGGTGCAGTCGATGAGGTTGACGGCAAAATCGGGGTCGGTCATAAACGCGCCCTGGGCAAAATGCGTGTGTGAGTCGATCAGGCCGGGCATGACGAGCTGGTCGCCAAAGTCGCGCACCTCGGTATCGGGACCGATAAACGGTGCCAGGTGAGCATCGTCACCGCAGGCAACAATCTTATCACCGCGCACGGCAACGCCGCCCTTAAACGGCTCGAGCCCATCGCCGGTAAAGACGGCGTTGCTCTTGATAACTACATCAGCCTTGTCCATGTGAGCCTCCTCAGGCATCTTTGGTTGCAACGCGGACGCACCGCCCGCGTGGGCACTCGGTTGGGAGCGTAGCGCTCCCGCATCGGCGCGTGCCTACAAGCCGTGCTCGGACGTCTGTCCCACGTCCGCGGCTTCGCGCTACACCCATTGATACACAGGGGCAAATCCGTGCCAAGGCCAGGGATCGCAAACGGTCAGTTTAAGCAGGTTTACACGCTTTACCTGCAGGTTTATTGTCTGAGATTATTACCGCGTCATTACGCCCAACGGCGTGCCCGCCCACACGGCAAGACCCGCATGCAAGGAAGAATAGGACTAGGAACGCCAAAAGGCATCTATGAGGTCATCTCGGTTGGAGACACCGCTTTTAACGTAGATGCGATGCAAGTGCGCCTTGACAGTGCCAGGGCTGATGACCAACTCGCTGGCGATGTTTTGGGCGTCGTTGCCCTTCAGCACCAGCGTGAGCACCTCCTGCTCGCGCCGCGACAGCTTATGGGCATCGGCATAGATCACAACGCGTGATGCTAGATCGTCCCCAGAGCGTGCGCTCTCGGCCGCCACGTCCTCATCGGCACGCGGATGACGGGCATACACGCGCAGGATATGGCTAAACTGGCAAAAGAGTTGGACCGCGCATGCCACGAGCAGCACGTTTTCGGAGATATTGCGCTCGGACAGATACCACAAAAAGAGGCTGATGACGGGGTTTTGAGAGTCGGGGCGGCAGAGCAAAATCATGTAGGTGTCCTCGGCGATTACGCAAAACGCAAGAACGAGTGCCACCTTCCAAAAGAGCTTTGAGCGGTCGAGGTCGAGTTTCTCAACACGCGTGGCCCTGTGCCGGTAATGCCAGGCGGCATAGGCAAGACATCCTACATTGCCCAGGTCACGCGTGAGCCAAAAGAGATACTGCTGCATCTCTCCGGCAGCACCGCTGCGAGGCACCAGCACCAATTGCAAGATTGAAAACGGCACGATAACAAGTCCGAGCATGCGCGACGTCGGCCTTTTGCGCAAGCGCGCAAACATCCACAGCACAATGCAAGCATAGATGGCAATACCGAGCACGCAGCGCAGCAAGGGGTGCTGCAGCGGCTCGCTAAAGGTAACGGCGTAGTCATATTTGAGCCGAGTGTACTCGTCAAAAAAGATGACCGACATATCGAGCATGTAGAGCAAAAAGCCCGCCGCGGCCACTAGGCTGTCGCGACGGTGCGTCATGAGCCAAACCACCAATGCCACGGCACTGGTCACCAGAGCCACACCCATGATAATCGTGGTGTAGATATAGAACGCGAAACTCATGCCCGCCTCCCCTGTCTAGATGCTGTGAGGATGTTGACAGATTCTTTGCCGCAAGATTAGACTCACCGATTAAACGTACTGTATCGTTTAGATAAACAAGCTGTGTCTCACCGATGAAAGGAGATGCCATGGCACCGATCGCTCCGCTCAAGATGCTCGTCGCGCCCGCCGCCAAGGCCATCACCCGACTCGGTTCTTCCATGACCTACGACGATGTCCCCTGCGCCGTTGAGGCGCGTTCGGACAGCTGCCCCTACCTGGGCCACGTCCCCTACTTTGCACCCAAGCTCGCATCTGATCCCGAGCAGCGTGAGCAGTAATCCAAGATGCATCTAGCACCGCACAACTCGCGGCGCTACTGTTTTGGCGCAAAGCGACCTGTCCCCCTTGCGCCAACGCCGGGATTGTCGATGCTGCGGCCGCGGCGCGATATGAGGCGCGAAACCTCGCCCAGCAACACGCCGATCACCACACCCATGAGGATCGGCAACTTTGACATCTCGGCGGGCGAGCTGTTAAGCGGCACGATTGTCGCAACAATCGAAAGCACGAGCTCTACCACCGGCACCGCAAGCGCTACCGCAAGCACCTTGCCCTCGAAGGGCGCGCGGAACACACGTGGGCGGTCGTCGTATTTACGCAGGCGCCAAAACGCCGGGAACATCGGGATATAGCTCATGAGCAGAAAGACGACGTTCATCGAGAAGAAGACCCAAAAGACGTCGGAACCTTCGCCCAGCGGAATCTGAAGTAGCAGCACCAAGCTGGCAAAACAACCGTTAATGAGTGCTGAGCCGTTGGGCATGCCGGTCTTCTTGGACACCAGCGCAAAGGGGCGCGGCATGTTGCCGTGGCGCGCGGCATAGCTCGCCACGTTGTTGACGCCAAAACTCCAGCAGATCATGTTGGCGAACAGCGTCACCAAAAAGGCCACGCCCACGACCATCGTCAGCGGGTGAGCGCGCCCCACCATGGCGGCAACCGCGTCCACAATGCCCGAATCGAGTGAAAGCTGCTCGGTGGGAACCGCGGCTCCAATACCGATGCCACAGATAATGTAGATCGCCGCGATGGCAACGCCACCGGCGATAACCGCCTTGGGGATATCGCGCGATGGGTTCTTCATCGTGCTGGCAAAGGTCGCGACCACCTCAAAGCCCATAAAGTTGAATAGGATGATTGAAAGATACGTCAGTGAGTTAGTGTCTCCCAGATCGGGGACAAAGGTCTTAAACGACATATCGTTGGCAAAGCCGTTATTGCAGGCAAACCAGATGCCGACGATTCCCACCACGGCGGTAATGAGCACCTTGATGACGGCGCCGCCATCCATGACCCAATCGGCCTCGGCCACCGGCTGCATTGCCATGACCGTGACGCCCCACACAAAGGCAAGCTCGATGGCAATTCGGACCCCAAGCGAAAATTCGATGCCCCATACCGCATTGATGACACTGGGGAACATGCAGGCGATACTTGCCACCCACAGTGGAAAGTTGACCCAATAGCACCAGGAGCAGCGGGCGCCCCAACGGTCGCCCAAGCCCAGGCGAACCCAATCGTACAGACCGCCCTCGGAATTGAACGCCGTACCGAGCTCGGCCACCACCAGGCCATAGGGAAGCAAAAACGTAATGATGAGGAAGATCCACCAGAAGAACTGCACGTTACCCATGGCAGATGCCGGAGCGGCCGCCTCGATGGTAAAGACAACGCAGATAACCGAGAGGATGACCTCGAACAGGGAGAACTTTTTACCTGCCACGACACGCTCCCCCTACAGCAAAAAGGATGGCATCTGTACCGAAGGCGCAGCCCAAGGTAGGGTTGCAGGCCGCGTCACCGGTGCAGGTGCCATCCCAAAGAGAAGAGAGGATGCAATTGTTGAACCAACGCTCGCGGAACAGGCGCGTGTAGATAACGATACGCTGGTACATAGATACTCCGATCAAAACGGCCGCGATTGCGACCGGAATCTTTTGGCAATTGAAGACGCGTCTGACCTGGGATATTCAAGCGAACAATTGGCCTAACCCGCAATAAATCCCAGATCAGACGCGTACTCAATCAAAGAGGCGGGCACTCCGAAGTGGAGGCAACGGAGTGCCCAAAGAAAAACCCAGCCGACCAAGACATCGAATAAACCGACCATCAATGCCCCGAGATGGTCACGGTGCGATTCATCGACTGTCCGATTGATCGGCTGGGTTTCCGAGGTGCGGCAGATTGCCCTGAAAGAGGAGGGCATAGACCTTAAGGGTCATGCCCGACGATTGAAGGGCAAGGTGCCGTGCCTCGGGAAGCCAGACAATTACGCGGACGGCTCCTGCTGCGTAATGCAGTGGATGTTGCCGCCGCCGAAGACGACCTGCTCGGACTGGACGCCGACGCACTTGTAGACGCCCTCGCCCCAGACCTCGTCATAGATCTTCTGGAGCGTGTCGACGGCCAGCTGGTCGTTCTCGTCGCCGTACTGCGGGACGATGACGCCGTGGTTGGTGACCAGGTAGTTCATGTAGGACGCGATCAGCGGCTCGTCGGGGACGCGCGGCTCGGCGTTCTCGTCGGCGTCGATGGTGTCGCAGGAGGCCTGGTCCATGAACAGCGGGTTCACGGGCATGCAGAGCTTGTAGACCTTCATCTTGCGGCCCTTGGCGTCAACGGCGTTGGAGAGGGTCTCGTAGGCAGCGTGGCACTGCTCGTAGAACGGATACTCGGGATCGTCGGTCCAGATGCAGGCCATGACGCCCGGAGCGATGAACGTGGCAACGTCGTCGATATGACCGTTGGTCTCCTCGGGGTCGATGCCCTCCTTGACCCAGATGACCTTCTCGACACCCAGGTAATCCTTGAGGTGCTCGTCCATGTAGGCGCGAAGCTCCTCGCTCCAAGGCTCAAACTTCTTGTGGAACTTGGGCCAGATGGACTCGGGATCCTCTTCCTCCTCCAGAACCGCAGAGCAGGTGCGGCCCGGGGAAAGCAGGCACTGGTCGGTCACGACAAGGGTGCCCTCGCCGTCGACGGTGATGGAGCCGCCCTCGAGGATCATGTCGTCGGGACGATAGCGACGGCAGCCGGAGAGCTCAGCCATCTTGAGGGCGATCTGCTCGTCCTTGTCCCACGGAAAGTACAGGCCGTCGACGAGGCCGCCGTAGGCGTTGAAGTGCCAGTGGTTGGCGCGCTTCTCGCCCTTGCCGTTGATGACGTAGGTGGCGGCGGTGTCGCGGAACCAGGCGTCGTCGGTGGTCATCTCGATAACGGTGACGTTCTCGTCGTTCTCGAAGACGGCCTTGCAGTTGGCATAGTCGACCTGGTTGGCGCACATATAGACCGGGGTGAACTCGGAGATGGCGCGGGCGATGGCGGCATACTGCTTCTGAGCCGGCTTGGCGCCGTGGGCCCAGGTGTCGGTGCGGTGGGGCCAGCCCATCCACACGCGATCCTGCGGGGCGAACTCGGCGGGCATAAAGAAGCCGTCGGCCTTGGGGGTGGACTCGGACTCGGTGATCGTACGCATAAGATTTCCTCCAAATCGAACGATCGTTTGCCGCGGGCGGATTACCCGCAGCCTAAAACCAAGAGATAGTGGGCGCCCGTCCCCCGGCAAAGGTCGGGGCGCCCGGTGCCGGTTTTCACGGAGCCGCACCGACGAGCGGCAACGTAACCAAGTGCGTGGAGACAAACGCACGAAGGATACGAGAGAGAGGTTGGGGCGGGCGGTGGTTACCGGAGCTATCGCTCGCACCCGCCCCAGGAAATAGTAAGCAAATTTGTCGCTTTGGGCACGCCCTCGAAGAGGCTAGAGTGCCTGGAGTCGGGAGCGACAAGCCCGACGAAGCGCACGTTGGTACGCGAGGAGGGTTGGAGCCCCAGAACCGGGTGCTCTAGTTCTCCTCGGCCTCGGCGGCCTCCTCAGCGAGACGCTGAGCTGCCAGCTCGGGAGTGAGGCCCTTGTACTCGGTCTCGCGGCCCTTAGCGCTGACGACGCGGACAACCTCGCCGATGAGCAGAAGCACGATGAAGATAACGATCATCGGGAGCTTGTCGCCAATTTCAGCGGCAGAGAACGGCACCAGCGTTGCAACGATGGCCAGGATCAGCTCGATGCAAGGGATGGCCAGCATGACCTTCATCATGGCACCCTTAAACGGGAACGTGAAGATGCGCTCGCGGTCGGGGTCGTTCTTGCGAAGGTTGAGGAACGCCGGGAACACCGGGATGTAGGTCAGCAGCAGGAAGACGACGGAGGTGCCGAAGAGCATCCAGAAGACGCCGTTGGAGATGGCATCGATGGGAACGAGCTGCAGGCACAGCACCAGGGAGGCAACGACGGCGTTGACCAGGTTGGCACCGTTGGGCATGTCGTCATCAGAGATCATCGAGGCGAAGACCTTGGGCATGTTGCCGTGCTCGGCAGCGTAGCGAGCAACGGAGTTAACGCCGAAGGACCAAGCAGCCATGTTGGCGAACAGGGTGATCAGGAAGGCAATGCAGATGACCTTAAAGATCATGGAGTCGCCCACCATGGTCTGGACTGCATAAATCATGCCGTAGTCGGGGTCGATGGAATCGGCCGGCACAGCAGCGCCGATGCCAAAGCCAGCGAACAGGTAGATCACGGCGATGGACAGGCCACCGACGATGATAGCCTTGGGAATATCGCGAGCGGGATCGGCCATGTCATCGGTCATGGTGCAGATGACCTCGAAGCCCATGAAGTTAAAGATGATGATCGACAGGTAACCGAGAGCGTTGGTGTTGGTGAGCTCGGGCAGGAAGGTGGCAGCGGACATGTCGTTCGCAAAACCGTTCTCCATGGCATACCAAATGCCCAAAGCGCCAACGATAACGGCGACGGCGACCTTGATGATGGCGCCACCGTTAAGGACCCACTCGGAGTCGGCCGCCTTGGAGCGGCCCATGAGGTAGACGATCCACACAAAGGCAAGATCGATACCCATCTTGGCGATCAAGTTGAACTCAACGCCAAAGACCATGCCCAAAATGTCGGGGAACATGGTAGCCAGCGAGGCAATCCACAGCGGGTAGTTGACCCAGTAGTAATACGAGATGCGGGCGCCCCATTTGTCGCCCAGGCCATCGCGTACCCAGTCGTAAATGCCGCCCTCGCCGTCATAGGTGGTGCCGAGCTCGGCAACAACCATGCCATAAGGAAGCAGGAAGGTCAGGATCAGGAAGATCCACCAGAAGAACTGCTGGTTGCCAATGGCAGCAGCAGGAGCGGCGGCCTCGCAAACGAAGACGACGCAGATGATGGTCGAAATGACCGTCAAAAAGGAAAGCTTTTTCTTTCCGTCGCTCATGATGAGCTCCTTCGCTCAGTCTTGGACAGATCCGAGGCCCAAGGTACTAAGGCAATTGCCTGAGCCTCGGTGAGCGGGCGACAGGAGACGAGCATCCGCCGCCCGCAAACGTGCGTTTAGCAGGCTTAAGGCTTAGAGCTGCTCGAGAGCCTCGAGAGCGGCGTGAAGCTCGGCCTTGGCGGAGTACTCGACACCCTCGTCGTTGAGCGGGGTGCGCTTGCCCAGGGCAGCGAGGAGAGCACGGATGGAGTGCTTGCGGTTCTCGGCCTCGACCCAGCACAGGGAGCGCTCGGGATCGTCCATAACCTCGTCGACGACTTCCTCGTTGCGAGTGGCCGGCAGGCAGTGCATGAACTTGGAGTTGGGGCCGGCGAAGTTCATCATGTCCATGGTGACCTGATACTTGGGGTAGAACACGTCCATGTAGTTCTCGCCCGAGACCTCCTCGTCGTACAGGCCATACCACACGTCGGTGTAGATGAAGTCGGCGCCCTTGATGCACTCGATGTCGTCGGAGATGACGACGGAGCCGCCGGAGACCTTGCAGTTCTCCTCGGCGATGGCCATCATCTGCTTGCCGAACTCGGCGCGCTCCTCAACGGTGCCAACGTGCAGGCCGCCGTCGGGGATCTGGTGGCCCTTGGGTCCAAACTGGACAAACTTCATGCCGACCTTGGAGGCGATGAACATGAGGGAGACGCAGACCTGGGTGGCGTCGCCGATGAAGGCCAGGGTGCAGTCCTCGATCTTCTTGCCCTCGGGGAGGTTCTCGAGCATGGTCATGAGGTCGCCCATCTCCTGCGTGGGATGGTTGAACTCGGACATGCCATTGATGACGGGCACAGCGGAGCCCTCGGCGAGGCCGACGACGTCCTTGTGACGGTCAACGCGAGCCATCATGATGTCGAGCAGGTCGCCCATGACGCGAGCGGTGTCGCCCAGGGACTCGTGGCCACCGAGCTGAATGGTGCCAGGGCCATAGAACTGAGCATGGCCGCCGAGGTCGCACATGGCGGTCTCGAAGGAAAGACGGGTGCGGGTGGAAACCTGCTGGAAGATCATGCCAAGGCTCTGGTTGCGGAGCAGGTGCGGATAATAACCGTCAACCTTGATGGCCTTCTTCATTGCCAGGCCAAGATCCTCGATAGCCAGGATCTGCTCTTTGGTGAAGTCGTTGGTGTCGATGAAATCCTTAGGCAGCGCCATGTCGATTCCTTTCCGCCGGTCGTGCCGACTATTGCTATGAGGCGCTCGAACATCACGCCTCGTGTTGACAAGACCATCATTCACCCGTATGCAATTTTTACCTAGTTTATTCGGGATTAAAGACCGTTCACGGAGTTACACCCCCTCTAAACCAATATAAACCCGCAGGTAGCCAGCTTGCAGGGGGTTTACTATCTAGAACCGCGAACGGTATACGGCTATGCTGTATCTCGGCGCCTAATCCGCAATGGAACGAAGGGTTGAGACGTCTATATCCCACAAGGTATACAGGGCTCGGCCATAGATGAAATGAGATGGGACGGTGGCGGATGAACACCCTGATGTTCTTCTATACCCTAGCGATACTCGTGATCTGTATTGTGACGGCAGTGCTTTCGCTTGCCGCCTATGCCTCGTCTCGTCGACGCTTCTTTATCTATGGCAGCGGCGTTTTTATTTGCTATGCCATCGAGATGACCGAGATCTTCTTTTTTGAATACACGTTGC
Source organism: Collinsella sp. (assembly GCA_019414385.1). GTDB lineage: Bacteria > Actinomycetota > Coriobacteriia > Coriobacteriales > Coriobacteriaceae > Collinsella. The sequence continues at coordinate 157,882 of DXMD01000001.1, forward strand.
AAAACCAGAGTTTTCCAGCCAGCGACTATTACTCAATTACCATGCCTGTGTTGCGGACCCTTGTGGCGACCGCTTCACAAGCTTTTATCTGGCTCATTGCCATGGACTTGCTCGACAAACATTCAAAAAAACAGTTCGTTATCCCCGTCTTAACGTTTTTGCTGTGCGAGTCGCTGATTATCGTCGCTGTCCCCTACGGCCCCATTCATCAATGGCTCTACTACACGATGCGTCAGGTATTCCTTGTTTTCATGGGGCTATATATCTTTTGGACGGCACGCAAGAGCACACAAGTCGAGCTGAAGGCACGCGTTAACAACCAACGAAAGCACCTGATTATCGGCGCTATTCTGGTCGGTTGCATCGTTGCCGAGGATTTCTACAACATTCTGATTGTCCCCATGAGTCTGGCGCCCTCTTGGCTGCAACTATATCTGTCCGAGCGCAACTTTAGCGAAAACGTCTTTGCCTGCTACTTTGCGATTCTGCTGATCATCTACTCCTACCACGTGCTTTCAATCCGCATGCAGGAGGCACCCGAGGAAAAGAACGTCAGCGATCTTGATCGACACATCGAAGAGCAGATGCCCTTCTATCGCAACGCCTACAAGCTCTCCAACCGTGAGACCGAAGTTATGCGTCTGGTCGTACTGGGCAAATCGAACCAAGAGATCGCTGACGAGCTATTCCTTGCCGTGGGCACCGTCAAGACCCACATCCACAACATCCTGGTCAAAACCGAACAGCAAAACCGCACGACGCTCATCCTCCACTTTTGGAAGCGATAACCTGCCAAAAAAGGCAGGTTTATTTTGGCAGGTTTTATCTGGGTAAACGCCAAAAACCGCCGCGAGGGAGCTACTTTCCCTCGCGGCGGTTTTCTAGCAGTAAAACCAAGTGAGTAGGCTTTTGGCGGGATGCCGAGCACACCTCAAAACGCCACAGCCCTGACCTGCGATTTTATTGAGCACTTGCCGCGATGTGCTCGGCAGATCCAAAAAAGCCTACTCACTTGCATCTGAGATGCTCTAGATACGCAAAATACCGCCGCGAAGGGAGCTGGACTCCCTTCGCGGCGGTTATTCGCTCTGATTTTGCGACGGTTTTGCCCGCTTGTTACTCGCTGTAGCGGGTGGCGATGGCAGCTTGTACCATGCCGGCGCTCATGAGGTACGTTACCAAGAAGTAGCCACCATAGGCCGCCAGGAAAATCGCGCAGGTGAGGCCCACGGTGCCGGCGATGCTCATATCGCCGAATACGCTCACCAGCTCGATGATCACCTTGAGCGCCACAAAGGAGTGCGCCAAGCCCACTGCCAGCGGGAACAGGAAGAACACCGCTTGCTGCGCCATCACCGAATGGCGAATCTGGCGGTCGTCACAGCCGATCTGTGCCAGCACACGATAGCTGCGGCTGCCGTCGGCCACATTGGAGAGCTGCTGGATCGATAGGATTGCCGCGCACGCAACGACCAATACAAAGCCGATGTAAATGGCTAGGTAGCTAATAAGACCGTTCATTTGCGCTGCCTGCGTGTACATCTCGGAGCGTGTGATGAAGGTTCCCCACGACCCCGGCTCCTTGCCGTCAACGAGCAGATTGTCGAGCATGGTGTATTTTATGCTCTCGTCTGCCTTGGTCACATCCATCCCCTGCTTGTAGTTAACGAGCAAATTACTGGCATACGGCTGCAGGTTAAGCTGGGACAACAGCTCGTCGGCAACGACGACGGTACCCGGATTACTGCCCATCGCCGAGTTGGCGATGGCCGCCGTATCTTCGTCCGACTTATCGGTTGCGGGCTTGAGCGTGTGCCCGCCCAAGGTAAGGGCATGGCCGCCGGCCATATACTTGGTGTACATGTCGACCAGCTCGCCGCCCATATCACACGTGAGCAGATACTGGTCGCGGCCAATGCTCACCGGCTCCTCGCCCATCATCTGGCGCAGTTTGTTGTACTGGCTCACCGGCGTCACAAACAGACCCATCGCATCGGCGTTGCTTCCCTCGAGCGCCTTGGGAAGCTTTTCGCCCATGGCCTTGCACATCTCACCCGCCACCACCGAGGGGCCCGAGCCGCCAAGCGGGTAGCTCAGATACGAATCGATCTGCACATGCTCACCGGCAACATCGGCGATATTGACCTTCTTGCCGGTCTCGTCGTTGTTGTCCGCCGACTTGCGCTCGCCATGCCATGCGGCGTACAAATCGACCGTTTCATCGGCCAGCACCATGCGATCGGCCTCAGACGGATTGACATACTCCTTGTAGTAATCGAGCGTTTCGGGCGTGTAATAGACATACGTCTGAGACACGTCAACAGGGTTATAGCGCTCCAGGTTTTCGTTCATCACATTGGCGATCGACATACCGCACGTCACCGAAGTGATGGCAAGGAACAGAATCATCGCGATGACACCCATCGAAAAGCACACCGTATTGACCTTGGCCGAAAGCTGACGCACGGTAAACATATTGAGGCCGCGCCAATACACGCTGCGCAGGCTCTGCAACAGCTTGATAAGCATGCCCGAGAGTCCCCAGAACAGCGCAAAGGTGCCCACTGTAACCATAGCGGTCGTAATGCCAAACTGGCTCATGGCCTCTTGCAGCTTGCTGTCCGTCGCAGTTAGCGGAAACCCGTCGCGCAGCAGGCGGTAATAGGCCACGCCCACCAGCACCACGCCCACGACAAAGATGGCAATCGCGATCCAGGGGTTGCGCGTCTTGATGCTCTCGTTGCGACGCTCGGCACCCATAAGCTCGATGAGCTTGGTGCGGCGCACGGCGCGAAGGTTCAGCAGCAGTGTGAGCACAAACATTACGAGCATGCAGGCAAGGGTCAGGTTGAACGCATGCACCGAGAAAAAGAAGTGGAAATTGGCAATCTGTGTCTTAAAGAGCGAGGCCGTAAAGAACGTCATGAGCTGGGAGAGTCCCACACCCAGCACAATGCCGGCGACAAAGGCCACGACCGATACTATCACGGTCTCGAGCGCCATGATCGTGGCGACGCGCCCGCGCCCCATGCCGAGCACTTGGTATAGGCCGAACTCCTTTTTGCGGCGTTTCATGATGAAGTTATTGGCATACACCATCAAAAAGGCCATGACACCGGCCAAAAAGTACGTCAGGTAGCCGAGCATGCTGCCCATAACCTGCGCCAAGCCCTCTTCATCGATGCCGGCAATATCGACCTGCATCGAGACGGTGTTAAAGGCATAGAAAACGGTGACGCCCAAGGTGAGCGTCAAAAGGTAGACGAGGTAATCGCGGCCGGCGCGGCGGACGTTACCCCAAGCGAGTTTACAGAGCATCGGAGCCCTCACCGCCCATCATGGCAACGACCTCCATAATGCGGTCGAAGAACTCTCGGCGGTCGGTGTCGCCGCGGCGCAGCTCGGTGAAGATCTTGCCGTCGCGAATAAACAGCACACGGCTCGTGTAGCTGGCGGCAAAGCTGTCGTGCGTGACCATGAGCACCGTGGCGCGCAGGCGGCGGTTAAGGGCCTCCAGGCTCTCGAGCAGCAGACGGGCGCTCTTGGAATCGAGGGCGCCGGTGGGCTCGTCGGCCATGATCATGGTGGGGTCGGTGACGAGCGCGCGAGCCGCGGCAACGCGCTGCTGCTGGCCGCCCGACATTTGGTAGGGATACTTGTCGAGCACCTGACTGATGGACAGGCGCGCTGCCACATCCTGCACGCGGGTCGAGATCTCCGCCGAGTTTGTACGGGCGATGGTGAGCGGCAGGGCGATGTTCTCGCGTGCCGTGAGCGTATCGAGCAGGTTAGAGTCCTGGAAGATAAAGCCCAGCTCCTCGCGGCGGAACTGCGAGAGCTTGGCCTGCTTCATGCGTGTTACGTCCTGGCCGTTGATGCGGATGGTGCCGCTCGTAGCGCTATCGATGGTCGAGACGCAGTTGAGCAACGTCGACTTGCCCGAGCCCGAGGCGCCCATGATGCCAACGAATTCGCCGCGGTTGACGGTAAAGCTGACGTCGTTGAGCGCGCGGGTCACGTTGACCAGCGCTCCATATACCTTTTCGAGATGCGCGACCTCCAGTACCGGGGTCGCCATGTGCGTGGTTTGCATACCGAGTCCTTTCTTGCGATTAGTCTACGGCATCTATAGTCGCAAGAAGCCGAGTCGGCTACCATCGATATGGCTTACGCTTGCCTTACCGTTGCGTAAGGTAAGGATAGCTAGCCTGTCACGTGTTGATGTTGAGAGAGGACTCCTGTTGAAGACTGTTCATGTTGCCGCTGGGATCATTCGCAAGGAAGGATCCGACGAGCTGCTGGCCGTGCAGCGCGGCTACGGCGACATGCAGGGACTTTGGGAGTTCCCCGGTGGCAAGCTCATGCGCGGCGAGACGCCAGAAGACGCCGTGCGCCGCGAGCTCATGGAAGAGCTGCAGGTGAAGGTCACCAACCTGCGTGACTTCTACACCGTTGAGTATGACTACCCCGATTTCCATCTCTCCATGGAGTGCTACTACTGCTCGCTAGCCGATGAATCCGATGAACCCCAGAAGCATGACCATCAACTCGATATCCGCTGGATTCCGCGTACCTCGCTTGCCACGGTGGAGTGGATGCCCGCCGACAAAGGGCTTATCGATGCTCTGATTGAGTTGAAGGAAGATCGGCTTGAGACAAGCTCTGCCGATGACGCCGCGCCCAACACAGCCGACAAACCCTCCGCCAAATCCAAGCGCAAACCTAAGCGCCGCAGCAAAATGCGCCCCAAGCCCGGCCTGCTGGACGGCATCGACACCTCGGACCTTTCCGCCGACGAGCGCGAACTGGTGCGCCGTCGCGCCGCCATCAAAAAGTCCATGAAGGGCAACAAGCGCGCCAACACCAAGCCCGAGCTGCTCGTACGACAGCGCCTGCGGGCAGCGGGCCTTACGGGTTATCGCTTGGAATGGAAGGTTCCCGGCAAGCCCGACATCGCCTTCCCCGGGCGCAAGATCGCCATCTTCGTCAACGGTTGCTTTTGGCATCGCTGCCCTAAGTGCAATCCGAGCCAGCCCAAGCGCAATGTTGAGTTTTGGGAGGCAAAGTTCCGTCGCAACGTCGAGCGTGACCACGCTGCCGTGGCAGCACTCACTCAAATGGGCTGGACGCCCATAACTATCTGGGAATGCGAGCTCAAAAAAGATCGCATCGACGCCACCATGGAAAAGGTCATCGAACAGGTGCGCGCCGCAGAGCCGCAGCGCTAGGAACGAGCCGCCCACACGCCTCACACAGGCGAGCCATATCCGCGTCACAAACCTTAGAAAGTCCTTAAGCTCAAAACCTTTCAAGAGTGTTACTCAATACCTCTGACCTGCAGTTTCATCGTAACACCAAACCAGGTTAAGCCTTTCTTTAGCGCTTCTTTGCAGCAGCCGCGGCATAATACTGCCAACGCACAGGACCTAGCAGCACACCCCGTGCGCAACCTTTTGGTGGACATCGAGGAGGCCGCATAAGCATGCATTCTTCCAATGCCGTAACACGGCAGCCATCCCTAAAACATGCAGACCTTTTCTCCTTCCCCCCGACACAGAGAGACGGCCTCCTCGACTCCCCCACCACAAAAGCCAAACGCTCAACCAACCAGAGCCACAACTTGCGAGCATCGTTCGAAAAGCTCCAAGCATCCCTAAACAAGGCGTTCCCCGAACAGGCAAGAGCAATCTAAGCCCATCGCGCTTTATACTGATGCCATGCGAAACATGGATCACATAGAATTGCACCGCGGAGGACGCGAGGAAGCGTTTCCCGAGACCGCCGATGACTGGCCCTATATTGCCGAACGCGCAGAATTCGCTCGCTATCCGGGCAATTCCGTCCCCTGGCACTGGCATTCCGAAGTTGAGCTTTTCTACATGGAGCAGGGAGCGATTGACTATCGAACGCGCGCGGCTCATGAGCACGTACGCTTTGAGGAAGGGTCCGCCGGCTTTATCAACGGCGGCGTTTTGCACAGCACGCTGCAATCACCCAATTCGGCACCAGCCATTCAAATGTTGCATATCTTTCAGCCGTCGATGCTCGGCGATCCCGCGGGACGCCTTCAAAAGCGCTATATCAATCCTTTACTGCAATGTCGAGGCGTCGATGTGCTCAAATGGTCGCCCACCAACCCCGACGATATGCCCTTTATCGATTTGCTAAAGAGTTCCTTTAACCACGACCTTCAACGGCCGCAGAACGAGATGGCGCTTCGGAATAGCTTGTCAGAGCTCTGGATTCAGATTTACGCCAAGGCCGAACCGCTCTTTTCCTCCGACAACGCCTCTTGGATGACCAACCGCGACGTACAGTTCAAGGCAATCCTGGACTTTATCCGCGCAAACTATGCAGCCGCTATAGATGTGCCCCAGATGGCATCTGCAGCCGGCGTAAGCGAAAGAGAGTGTTACCGCATTATCGAAGCTTGCGCAGGAACGACCCCGGCGGCATATCTGCGCGCATACCGCGTAAACCGTGCTTGCGAACTTTTGACACACACCACGCGAACGGTCCAGACAGTCGCGCGCCAATGCGGCTTTGCGACAGCAAGCCATCTTGGCCAGGTATTTAAAGAACAAATGGGATGCACTCCTTCGAGCTATCGAGCAGCGAGGCAGAATCTCGATAGCACCAGGCAGAAATCCCGCTAGCCTTTCTTCTGTCACCGCATCAAACTTGCAGGCAAACAACAGAGAGGAGCAATCATATGAAGCACTTTGGCCATATCGTATTTGACGTTGATGGGACATTGGCAGATACAGAAGAAAGCGTTCTATCATCGCTTGTCCAGATTGTCCAAGAAGAGACCGGCAAAACGCTCCCCCGACACGAGCTTGAATTTGCCCTCGGCATACCCGGCAAGGATGCCCTTGAGAAACTTGGAATCTACTCGCAGGCAACGTTGGATCGCTGGTGCCAAGTTGCCGCCAGCTTTAAAAGCACCATCAGCGTGTTTCCAGGTTTGCTTGAAGTCATCGCAACACTCGCCGATAGCGGCTGCAAACTTGGCATCGTCTCCTCACGTGCGCGCGACGAATACGCAAAAGAAATTGCACCCCTTGGTTTCGATAAGTATTTTGAGCACATCATCCTTGTCGAAGACACAACCGAACATAAACCCGCACCCGCACCCATGCTCGAATATCTCCGACGTGCGGGCGCGAATCCTGGCAACGTCGTCTACGTTGGCGACACCGTCTACGACGAACAATGCGCAACTTCAGCAGGGGTCAGTTTTGCCCGAGCAGCATGGGGATCACACCAAGATATCCCAAACGCCACCTACAACCTCAAAACCCCCAACGACCTACTAACCCTAACAACCAAATAACCCACGCGTCCCACCCTTTCAGTCCCAACACCACAAGGGCGACGACCTCGAGTAGGTCAACCTGGGAGGGACGAGGGCTTAGTTCCCCAATCTTTCCGCAGGGGGCAAAAAGCAACGTCTTGTTTTTCCGACACTAACGCCACAAGGGCGATTGAGCAGGACGGTTTAGGCGGGTCCCGTACTTAGTTTCCAAAATCATTCCGCAGCGCGAAGGCCCCCGTTGTCAACGCTTCGAAGAAGCGAGACAACGGGGGCCTTCATGCGCGAGGACGTTTTGGAAACTAAGTACGGGACCCGCCCAAACCGTCCGGTGGGATCAGAGTACCCTTGCCGTTACTCTGCTTTGCCCACAGAGTTGAGGTTGGTCATGCGGATCTTAACCAGCTCGGTAATCTCACGCATACCCTCCTTGGCCGGCTTCTTGGGATCGAAGCAGGCAGGGTTCTCGGCCATGTAGGCCATGAAGCCCTTGGTATAGGCCTGACGCAGTTCGGTAGCGTAGTTAACCTTGCAGATACCGTTCTTCACGGCCTCGGCGACCTGCTCATCGGGCACACCGGAGGTGCCGTGCAGAACCAGCGGCACGTCGACGGCGTCGCGGATGGCCTTGACCACGGACTGCTCAATGTGCGGATCGCTCGTGTACACACCGTGGCTGGTGCCAACGCCGATAGCGAGGGAGGTGCAGCCAGTACGCTCGACGAACTCCTTGGCCTCGGCAGGATCGGTGTAGGGGCTCTCGCCCTCAACCGCGGGACCGTCGTCCTCCTTGCCGCCAACCTTGCCGAGCTCGGCCTCGACGGGCACGCCCATGGCGCGGCCAGCGTCGGCGACGGACTTGGTCAGGGCGATGTTGTCCTCGAAGGACTCGTGCGAACCGTCGATCATGACAGAGGTGTAGCCAGTGCGAAAAGCCTGCATGCAGCGGTCATAGCCATCGCCGTGATCGAGGTGCAGGGCGACGGGCACGGAAGCGCGCTCGGCGGCAGCCTTGACCATGCCGTAGAAGTAGTCCAGGCCAGCGGTCTTAATGGTGCCCGGGGTAGTCTGCATGATGACGGGGGACTTGGTCTCCTCGGCAGCAGCCAGAACGGCCATAACAAACTCGAGGTTCTCGACGTTGAACGCGCCGACGGCGTAGTGGCCGGCCTGAGCGTCCTTGAGCATCTTTTCGGTGGTAACAAGTGCCATGAGCGTTTGCTCCTCTCCCTCGCCCGCATCTGGACATCGGGCGTAGTTGTTCACAAGGCATTTTACCTTGCGTTTTGCTGCGCTCATTGTATGAAATTCAGCGTCTTTGCACGTGCGAGATATTAAGCCCATGCAGGTCAATACAGTCGTTTTTGAAAAGTAAACGGAAGGAATTTGAGCCGAGTGGACATGTTCGATATTGAATTTTGGGCGTTCAGCGTCTTTCTTTTATAGAAAAGATAAGTAATCGAAAGGCGTTTTCTTATTCAAAAAGAAAATGAACGAAAATAGACTCAACACAATTCCTACAAATTTAGCCGAGAATGGAGCAAACATGGCCCACGCAACAGCCCGAGCTTTCGCCGATGAGCGTCGTTCCGCCATCATGGAGATGCTCGAGCATAACGCCTCGGTGCAAGTGGCAGAAATCGCCCAGACCTTTGGCGTGTCCTCCGTTACCGCCCGCGCCGACCTAGACGCGCTCGCCGAGTCCGGCAAGTTGCGCCGCACGCATGGTGGCGCCGTGTCTCTCCAGAAGCGGCTGACCGTATCCACCCAGGATCGCCGCATCAACGTCAATGTCGCCGCCAAGCAGGCCATCGCACAAAGCGCCATCGAGCTCGTCAATGACGGCGACACACTGCTCGTCGACTCGGGCACCACGGCGCTCGAGTTTGTCCGGCTCCTCGACCAGCGCAACGGCATCACCGTCATCACGGCCGACATTACCATTTCCGATTACATTGACGAGAGCATGCCCTCGGTCGATGTCGTCATGCTGGGCGGGGCACTGCGCAAAGGCCATCGTTATCTGTATGGACCGCTCACCATGCAGGCGCTCCAAATGATCCATGCCGACCTGGCCGTCATGTGCCCCGGCGCTTTTGTCCCCCGTTGCGGCTTTACGACCGACTTTCCCCAGATGGCCGAGACCAAAACGGCCATGATCGCCGCAGCCCATCAAAGCGTCGCCCTCATGGACGCCAGCAAGGTTAACGGACGCGGCATGTACCGTTTTGCCGAGCTTGCCGACGTCGGCACCATCGTGATGGACCGTGACCCCGATCATGCCGTCGCCACCTCAATCGCCGAGATCGTCGACAACGCCCGCCCAAATCTCCTCATCGCCAGCGCTTAAACAAAAACCACCACAAAGGTGCCTGTCCCCTTTGTGGTGGTTTGAGCGTTAAAAGTGAACGTATCGCTACTTGGAAAGCTCGTCGGCGAGGGCCTCGATCTGAGCGCGCGAGGCGTCGTTGAGCGAGCCCAGCACGGTCACCTTGTTCTGCGTCAGGGTGATGTCCTTCATGCCCTCGAGCTCCTTGGTCATAACCTTAGCGGCGGCAGGTGCCCAAGAGCCGGCCTCAACGAGCGCCACGGTGCGGTTCTGGTAGGCATGCTCGGCAAGCGTATGGATAAAGGTGCTCATGAACGGGAAGATCTCGCCCTGATAGGTAATGGAGGCGAGCACCAGACGGTCATAGCGGAACGCATCCTCAACCGCCTCGGCCATATCGTCGCGAGCCAGGTCAAAGACGGAAACCTTCTGGCCGCGGGCCTCGAGCGCAGATGCAAGCTCCTCAACGGCAGCCTTCAGATGGCCATACACGCTCGCGTAGGCAATGGTGATTCCCTCGTCCTCGGGCTGATAGCTCGACCAGGTGTTGTAGGTGTCGAGGTAGTAGCCCAGGTTCTCGGTCAGCACGGGGCCATGGAGCGGACAGATAACCTGGATGTCCAGATCGGCGGCCTTCTTGAGCACGGCCTGCACGAACTTGCCGAACTTACCGACGATGCCAAAGTAGTAACGGCGCGCCTCGCAGGCCCAACCCTCGGGATCCTCGATGTCGTTGGCGCCAAACTTGCCAAAGCCGTCGGCACTAAAGAGCACCTTGTCGGTGGCCTCATAGGAGAAGAGCACCTCGGGCCAGTGCACGTTGGGGGCGCCGACAAACGTTAGGCTGTGGCCACCCAGGTCGAGCACGTCACCCTCTTTGACGACCATCTTGCGCTCGGGGAAGTCGGTGCCAAAGTAGTTGACCATCATGCGGAAAGCGCCCATGCTGGCCACAATCTGCGCCTGGGGATAGCGCTCCATAAAGGCGGCGATACCGGCGGAGTGATCGGGCTCCATGTGATGGACAACCAGGTAGTCGGGCGTACGGCCATCGAGCACGGCCTCGAGGTTGCCGAGCCACTCGTCGACAAAACCGCCATCGACCGAATCGGCGACAGCAATCTTCTCGCCCAAGATAACGTAGCTGTTGTATGCCATACCGTTCTCGGACACATCGTACTGGCCCTCGAACAGGTCAATGTCGTGATCGTCAACGCCAATGTAGCGGATATCCTTGGTGATCTCCATCAGGCAAAGCCTCCTAGATAGACAAAAGAGCCCGTCTATCATAGCACTCGGCTGCATCCCAACAGCTATCTGCCGGCATCCTTACCGATTGTTATTGAAATGCGATAAATCGCCGTTTACCTGCACAAACTATGCACGCGGTATCGCCGTACTATGTCGAATGATGAGTTGGCCGGGAATACGGATGGCAACGGTTTTTCCCGCCGTACCCGCCTCGGGAACCGCATGCTCAAACACCTCGCGTCCGCGCTGATGCAGATCGAATCGAACGGTCGTGAGCTCGTTATGCGCGACAAAGTCGTCAAGCGAGTCATCGACACCCACCACGCTCACGTCCTCGGGCACGCGCAATCCGCTATCGCGCAGCGCTGCAATGGCGCCATTTGCCATCTGGTCGTTTGCCGCATAAATCGCCGTCATGGTGCGGTCGTGCTCGGCCAGATATCTGCCGGCCTCGTAACCGCTGTTGGCAGACCAGTCGCCCTCGAGCGGCGCCTGCGGCTTAATGTGCCTACGCTCGAGCGCATCCTGCCAGCCGGCGCGACGAAACTGCTCGTCGACCGAAAAGGACGGACCGCCGATATAACGAATCTGCTCGTGTCCCAGCTCAAACAGGTGGTCCATAAGCAATAGCGAGCAACCGTAATGATCGGAGTCAACCGTAGTCACCCGCGGGTGCGCATACATGGTGACGATAACCGTGCCGATACCCGGCAACGGATCGAACGTCTCAAAATCGGGAGCCATACGGCTCATGCCGATAATGATGCCGTCCACCGGCAATGCGGCCATACGACGCGTGGCCTCGGCAAGCGAAAACTCCTCGGTCTTGGACATCTCGACCAGCGTGATGGCGCAATTATGCTCGCGGGCCGCGCTGGCGATGCCGTCGATCATTGAGAGGTTGCCAAACTTGGTGACATCGTTGACGCACAGGCCGACCGAATGGTAACGGCCGTCACGCAACGAACGACCGGCATAGCTCGGACGGAAGCCGAGCTCTTGCATGGCAGTCCGCACACGCTGACGCGTCTGCTCGTTAACGTTAGGAAGGCCGTTGGCAACGCGCGAAACCGTCTGCTGCGAAACACCAGCAGCGCGGGCAACGTCGGCCATGGATACCGGACGCGTACCCGTATCGTTGGAAGGGCGCCTTGCCACAAAATCACCTTCGCTCTCGCAAGATCTGAATAGCGTGAATGCCGGCCCGGGCAGAAATACACCCCGCACCGAGGCCCGCTATCGTCGGACGCATGTTAACGTACTCTACTTTTTCTATCAGCGGTTCTTTTGCTCCATATGTCCATACGGCCACACCGTTCGCGGCCGAAAATCTACCGATTACCAGATTCTCAAAAATAGATATACGTTGTGTTATGGGTACGTTAACATACCCATTAACGTGCAGCACCGCAACCGTCTGGTTTGTGGTGCTCATAATTGTTAACGTACTCATAATGACACGGACCAGTCTCTCCGGCGTCAAGGAAAGGACCCGTATGACCGCCCCCGACGAAAAGACCCTCGCCACCCTCACCAAGTTGTTTGAGGAGGAGTTTGACCCCATCGGCGACCGCCAGGTGCTCTACGTGCACGCGCCCGGCCGTTCCGAGGTCAGCGGCAACCACACCGACCACGAGGGTGGCCACGTTATCGCCGGCTCGCTCGATGTCGCTGTCGACGGCATCGCCGTGGCGACCGACACCAACAAGGTTCGCGTCGCCGACGAGGGCTATCCTACGTTTGAGATCACGCTCGACAAGCTGGATATTCAAGAGTCCGAGAAGGGCACGTCCGCCAGCCTCGTCCGCGGTATGGCCCACGAGATTGCAGCGCTTGGTGTTGAGCCCCAGGGCTTCGACTTTGCCTTTACCTGTTCCGTCCCCTCGGGCGGCGGTCTTTCGAGCTCCGCTGCCGTCGAGGCGGCTTACGGCCGCGCCATGGAGACGCTCTGGGGCGCGCCCGCCATTGAGCCCGTCACGCTCGCCCAGATGAGCCAGCGCACCGAGAACAACTACTACGGCAAGCCCTGCGGTCTAATGGATCAGACCGCTGTGTGCCTGGGCGGCCTTGCCTACATGGACTTTGAGGATCAAGCCCAGCCTAAGACCCAGAAGCTCGAGCTCAACTTTGAGGATCACGGCTACGCGCTCGTGCTCGTCAAGGTCGGCGCCGACCACGTGGCCGCCACCGACGACTACGCCGCCGTTCCGCGCGAGATGCAAGACATCGCCGCCGAGTTTGGCAAGACACGCCTGTGCGAGGTCGACGTTGCCGACTTTGACGCCAAGCTCCCCGAGCTGCGCGCCAAGCTGGGCGACCGCGCCTGCCTGCGCGCCGTTCACTACTGGTATGAAAACGGCCTGGTCGATAAGCGCTGGGCAGCCCTTAACGCCGGCGATATCGATCAGTTCCTGGTCCTGACGCGCGAGTCGGGCGCCAGCTCTGCCATGTACCTGCAAAACGTCGTTGCCAAGCTGGGCTCCGAACAGCCCTCGATGTATGCCCTGGCACTGGCCGAGCATGTGCTCGACGGCCGTGGCGCCGTTCGTATCCACGGCGGCGGCTTTGGCGGTACCATCCAGGCCTTCGTGCCGCTCGAGCTGGTCGACACCTTCATTGCCAAGATGAACGGCTGGCTTGGCGAGGGCTCTGCCCGCCACTACGCGATTTCTGACAAGGGGGCTTACGCGGCATGGCTGTAATGACTGATGTGCGCGAGGCCGCGCAGGGCCTCATCGAATATGCCATCCACCGATCGATGATCGGCCAGGACGATCGCATCTGGGCATACAACACCGTTCTCGAGTGCATCGGCGCCACGGGGCCGGCACTCGACATGGCCTGGGCACTCCAGGTTGAGAAACTCTCGCTCTTGCACCCCGATACCCTGCCCGACTTTGACCTTGAAGGCACGCTTGCCGCGCTTGCCGAGACTGCCGTTGCCAACGGTGCTGCCGAGGACACGGCGTCGGGCCGCGATCGCATCGCCATGCGCATCATGGGCGCGCTCATGCCGAGGCCTTCGGTTGTAAACGAGGAATTCAATGGGCGTATGGGCGTCAACGAGCCCCGTGCCGCGACCGACTGGTTCTACGGCCTGTGCTGCGACGCCGGCTACGTGCGCCGTGCCGCCATCGCGCGCAACATCAAATGGAGCACCCCCACCAACTGGGGCGATCTTGAGATCACCATCAACCTGTCCAAGCCCGAGAAGGACCCGCGCGATATCGCCGCGGCAGGTGCAGCCAAGAACACGGGCGAGAAGTATCCCGCCTGCCAGCTCTGCATCGAAAACGAGGGCTATCCCGGACGCTCCGCCGCAGCCGACGGCGGCGCTCACCCCGCTCGCCAGAATCTGCGCGTTATCCCCATCCAGCTCGACGGCGAGCGCTGGGGCTTCCAGTACAGCCCGTACGCGTACTTTAACGAGCACTGCATTGCCATGAGCTCCGAGCATCGTCCGATGCACGTCGACCGCAAGGGCCTGACCTGCCTGCTCGACTTTGTGGACCTGTTCCCGCATTACTTCATCGGCTCTAACGCCGACCTGCCCATCGTGGGCGGCTCGATTCTGTCGCACGACCACTTCCAGGGCGGCGCGCACGAGTTCCCCATGATGCATGCCGCCGAGGTCTCGCAGTTTAGCGTGCCTGGATTTGACCAGGTCAGCGGCACCGTGCTGCAGTGGCCGCTCTCGGTGCTGCGCCTGCGCTCGCATGACCGCGCTCAGCTGCTCGACGCTGCCGAGAAGATTATCCTCGCCTGGCGCGAGTGGACCGATGAGTCGGTTGGCGTCATCGCGCACACAGCCGACGGCGTGGCGCACAACACCGTGACGCCCGTCATCCGCCGCGTCGACTCCCGCGGCAACGCCGGCGGCGAGATTTACGAGGCCTACTTGGCGCTTCGCTGCAATATCACGACCGACGAGCATCCGCTGGGCGTGTTCCACCCGCATGCCGAGTATCACCACATTAAGAAGGAGAACATCGGCCTGATCGAGGTCATGGGCCTGGCCATTCTTCCGCCGCGCCTGGTTCCCGAGCTCGGCGCTGTCCGCGAGCATCTGCTGGCAGCCAAGGTCGACGCCAGCTACGACCTTGCCAGCGCGCTCGAGGGCGACGACCTTTGCCGCAGCCATGCCGCATGGGCCGAGGACGTCTTTGCTCGTCGTGCCGATGAGCTTACGGCGGATAACGCTATCGACATCCTGCACGAGGAGGTCGGTGTGGTGTTTGGCCACGTGCTCGACAACGCCGGCGTCTTTAAATGGGACGAAGCCGGCCGCGCCGCCCAACAGCGCTTCATCAACTCGCTGTAGCATACGAGTTCGAGCCTCATCAGCGGCCACGACATAACCGCCCACACGACAACGGCGCCCGCCGGCAACATCGCCGACGGGCGCCGTTTTTGAGTGTAGTCATTGGGGACGCTCTTAAACGACCAGTCATTAAAGAGCATCCCCAATGACTAATGACTCGAGCGTGGAAAATCTCCCTCTTTAAGCTCGTATGGGCACCAAAAACGGGAGATTATCCACGCTCATTCTATTAGGAGTCACAACCGCTACAACTCTACGACCTCAACGCTGTTGTAGATCTCGTCCCAGCGGTCCATGACCAGGTGGCCGGTCTTGGGATCCATGGCGTTGAGCTTGCCGCAGGTATTGGCAGTCTTGAGCACCGTGACATCGTCGGCACCAGCAGCAATGGCATGCGCAAAGCCGGCGATGGTCGAGTCACCGGAACCCGTCGCGTTCACAGCCGCAATCGCGGGCGTCTTGGCGCGGAATGTGCGACCCTCATGGAAGCCCACCGAACCGGCAGCGCCCATCGAAACGACAACCCAGGGAATACCGGCAAAACGGCTATCGGCGGCAAGCGCCTTGCGCAGGGCATCGACATCATCGGTCGTAAAGGACGTACCCAGCAGGCCGTTAATCTCGGTCAGGTTGGGCTTGACGAGCTCGGGCTTAGCGTCGGACTCCAGCGCGGCCTCCAGCGATGCACCCGAGGTGTCGAGCAGCACCTTGGCGCCCGCCTCCTCGGCGATCTTGACGAGCTCGGCATAGTAGCCGGCATCGACGCCACGCGGCAGCGAGCCCGAAAGCGTCACAACGTCCGCCTTCGCTGCGAGCTCGGCGAACTTGGCCGTAAAGGCCTCGAGCTCGGCCGGGGCGATCTGCGGGCCGCTCTCCAAAAGCTCGGTCTGATTACCCTCGTGCAGAATATTCAGGCAAATGCGCGTCTCACCGGCGATGGGCACAAAGTCGTTCTTGACGCCGTCGGCATCCATAAGCTCGGCCATATAGGCACCCATGTGGCCGCCAAGCAGACCAGTCGCGAGCACGTCGTCTCCCAGTTGCAGCAGCACGCGGCTCACGTTGAGGCCCTTGCCGCCAGCGGTCTTTTCGGGCGTCACACGGTTAACGTCGTCAATGACCAGCTTGTCGAGCTGATAGCGCGTATCAATCGACGGGTTCATGGTAACGGTCAGAATCATATTGAACTCCTGTTTAGAAAACCGGCCCGCGCCCCTCACAGAAACGCGAGCCGTCAACGGACTAGTTAATTACGCCGGAACCCCACTAGTCGTGGTATTCGCCGCGGTCCCACTTCTCCAGGAACTCGTCAAAGAAGTGCGGGTCAGCCTGAGCCTCAGCGTCGACCTTATTGCAGGCATCGATCTTGGCAATCAGGGCATCGTGCTCGGGGGTCTTCTCGTAGGGCTCCTCCAGGAAGGCAAGCATGATATCGGCCATCAGGAACTCGCCGGTGATCTTGCCGCCAAAGCCCACGATGTTGGCGTTGAGCTCGCGACGGGCATACAGGGCGGAGGTCATGTCGCGAACCAAGGCGCAGCGAGCGCCGGGAACCTTGTTGACGGCGTTGGTGATGCCGATGCCGGTGCCGCACAGGGCCACGCCAAAGTCGGCCTTGCCGCTGGCAACAGCCTCGCCCACGGCCTTACCGTAGATGGGATAGTGCGTACGGGTGTGGCTGTAGGTGCCGCAGTCGAGCACCTTGTAGCCAGCCTGCTCCAGGCGGTCGGCCAGATAGATCTTCTCGTCCGTAACGATATGGTCGCAACCGATTGCGATGGTCTTCTTCATCAGAACGTCCTTTCGTCTGAATTCACAAGTTGAGGTAGAAGTTCGAGTTCTCGGTGGCTCTCGTTAGGCCATCTTGTTGAGCATGTCGACACGGATCTGGTGACGGCCGCCGGCGTACTGGGCGCGCAGGAACTCGCGGGCGATCTTCTTGGCGACCTCGGTGCCCACAACGCCCGGGCCCATGGTGACCATGCGCGAGCCGTTGTGCTCGCGGGTCATGTAGGCGGAACGCTCGTCGGAAATGTTGGCGACGACCATGCCCTTGATCTTGACGGCGGCCATATAGGATCCGACGCCGTACTTATCGAATGCGAAGCCCTGGGAATCCTTGTGCTCCAGCAGGTCCTTGGCAACGGCGGTCGCGGAATCGACAAAGTCCGCGGCAGGGGTCTCGGAATAGTCGACGACCTCGTGACCGTCGGCGATGAGCATCTCCTTGATGGACTCCTTCATCGACATACCGTCGGCATCGGAAGCGATTACAACCCTCATGACATCCTCCTTGAGAGATACGCAGGTGCGTAGTTTCTGTTTGGAAGTGTTGAATCGCGCTCAGGTCCGGGCATCTGAATGTGCGGTTCTTCACTGTTCATGTTTATTTGAACACATTCGAACATCGACTGCAACAACTATTTGTTTATCTTTGTTCTTTTTTGAACAAATGCCGTTCACGGATGATTGTTGAACGTTTGGGCCCGGCACGGACGTAGCGACCATGTGTCCAACAAACAAAAGGGCGGCCGAGAACGTGTCTCGGCCGCCCTTCTTGCGGTTGATCTTCCAAAGATCGCGTTGCCGCCTACTCAGACCGCCCGCTCTTCTTGGCATGTTTGGACGGAGCGCTCAGAAAGCGACCCGTCAAATAGTTCGCCGGGCCGGAAATATCAATCCCCAGTAGCACGTGCCCCAGCCACAAAAACGCCGCGAGCACCAGCAATGGAATCACGCACGAGGTCACGATCATCACGATGACACCTTCGATCAGATCGGTCACCTGCTGCACAATTTCATCGGTCATCTGCTTGGCACCGCTGGTCACCGATGTGACGAGACTCGAGGCGCCGTCGGCAAGCTGCTCAAGCACATTCTTGGACTCTGCGGACTCGGTCTTTTTCTTGCTTGCTTTGGAGCTGTCGCTATCTGCCGCACCCGCAGCGTCGGCCGCCTTTTGCTCGGCCACCTCGATGCTCACTCGATACGTTTCGTCGACCTTTTGCGACACCCATACGCTTGCAGGCACCAAGGCCATTCCGATCATGGCGACCACCAGCACGCGAGTCGCCACGCGGCGCAGGACGGCGCTCGTGCTCCAGCGCCCGTGAATGCCGAGCGACACCGCAAAGAGTACCAGCGCAAACGGGATCAGGATGCCCAGGCCAACCGACCACAAAATGGTCAGCAGGTATTTCTCGAGGTAGAGCACGGCAAGCACGATGCCCAAGTTACCCGAAAGCTGCGCGAGCTGCTCGGCAACCGGCGTTCCCGTATCACCCGGCAGCGCGGTAATGCCCGCAGACAGCGCCACGCACGAGGTCGTGAGCGCCAGTACGTTGCCTTTCTTTTGATCGATGACCTCGATGGTGGAGTCCCATGTTTTGGTATCGGCAAAATGCGGACGAGCCACAAAGCCCGACAGCAGCGCCAGTACCACGAGTGCAACGATAAAGCCAATCTGCAGCTTTTTGTTTGCGCACACGACATCGGACAAGCTGGGCTGCAGCTCGGTTACCGTCGTGTGCTCGGTTATCTGGACAGGACGCCCATGAGCCATCTCGCGCGCATCTCTTTTTTGTATTGACCCGTTATCCGGCATTTGGATACCTCCTCAGTCCGGTCTGTATTGCGGATGGAAGTATACCCACCCAGTAAAAAACCGAACGGGAGGACAACGGAGCGCACCAAGACTGTCCCCAATGACTATTTCGGGATGAGTTGCGGTGGAATAGGGATTGTTTTGCGCCCGCCGGTCCCTATTCAGTCCCTATTTCACCGCAACTTGGAGGAGTGCAGAAAAAGCCCTGCCGCGGGTAGCGGCAGAGCTTTTGGAAGGGGACTTGGTTGTGAGAGCTCGTTAGGCGAGCTTAGCCTCGAGTGCGGCGATGCGCTTATAGGCATCGATGGTAAAGCGGGCCTGCTTCTCCAGGATCATAGTGGTCATGAGAGTGTCCTGAGCGTGAGCCATGATGAAGGTCATCTCCATCTCGCCGCCGCCGGCCTCCTGCGAAAGCAGCTTGGTCTGCGTGTCATGGGCGCCGATAAGTGCATCGCTGGCATCCTTGTGCAGCTGTTCGGCCTTCTCAAAATCACCCTCGCGAGCAGCATCGAGCGCTGCAAGCAGATCGGTCTGGGCGTCACCTGCGTATGCGACAATCTCGAATCCAACCATCGAGATTTCTTCTTTGGTTGCCATATTGCGTTCCTTTCACATATGAACCAATCGAGAGCATCGCGTCCGGGCATACGCGCTGCGTTCTGTATGGCAGAAACATTAACATTCAAACAAAAAAGAACAGCGCAAAACGTAATTTCAAGCTATGAACGGTCATTTTTCGCCCGTGAACGGTTTTTAAACCAATCTGAACAATATCGAACACAGTTAGCGGCAACCCAAACAGGTCCGCCTCTAGCGTACATCGCGCACCGTATCGCCCTCTACGAGCACGCCGGGGATCAGCATGTGCTCCACGCCAGACGCAACCCCCTCGGCACCGGCGATCTTGTCGACCGCCCACATGCCGACACGCCTGTTGTTAAAGCGCACCGTGGTCAGGTGACGGTCGGGCACGATATCGCCCAGGCTGTCATCAACACCCACTACGCTCACATCCTCGGGCACGTGCTTCCCGCGCGACTCGAGCCCGCGAATGCAGCCGTAGGCCATGGCATCGTTGGAAGCATAAATGGCTGTGCAGTTCGGATCGTCCGCAAGCACCTGGCCGGCGGCATATCCGCTCTGTGCCGTCCAATCGCCACGGACGAGTCGCGGCGGCTCAATACCATGCGCGCGCAATGTCTCGCGCCAGCCCTCCTCGCGACGCATGCCCGAAAGCGAGCGCTCGGGACACGAGATAAAGTGCACGGTCTTGTGCCCCTGCCCCAGCAAGTACTCGACCACCTGGCGCGAGCAATCGAACTGGTCGTTATCGACTGTTGAACAGAGCGGGTGCTCCAGCATGGTAACGAGCACCGTCTGCATACCGGGCAGCGGCTCGAAGGTGCCAAAGTCCGCCGGCATGCGATTCATGATCACAACCATGCCATCCACCGGCAGCGCGCTCATGCGCGACGATGCGCTCTCGAGGGTATACGGATGCCCGTCTACTTTAGTGAGGGTGATGGCATAGCCATGTTTGTCGGCCGCGGCGGCAAAGCCCTCCATACGGTCGAGGTTGCCGGTGCCGGTAATGTTGAACATGGCGACGCCGACAGTCTTAAACTTGCCGCGGCGCAGCGATCGACCGGCAAAATTGGGGCGATACCCCAGCTCGCGCATGGCGGCACGCACGCGCTCCTTGGTCTCGGGGCGCACGCTGGGCGAATCGTGCACGGTGCGCGAGACCGTCTGCTCCGAGACGCCCGCGAGACGCGCCACGTCCTTAACGGAAACCGATTTTTTAACAGCGGCCATAGGTCGATCTTTCTATGTCAACGATGCCATCGCGGGCATCCCAACAGACAAAATGAACGCCTCCAAGTATATCTAACGCCTCCCCCACCATACGCTCACCACCCAAAACCTACCGTTCACCGACAATTCCGCTTCCCCGGACGGCTTTTGTCGTCCAAATGTTAACGTTGCCATTGCGCAAACACAGAGCCACCGGGCGGCTCAAACGTTCACGCGTAAGGAATCGATGGTTCGCAGGCATAGGAACCACCGGTTCGCGTCTTTTTTTGTGTCGCAAAATGGCAACGTCAACATTTTGGCAACCGAACGCCAAAAGCTACCATCGTTGCTAACCCACCGACTCTTAGGAGCATTGTATGGAGCAACTCATCGCCATCATCGAAAAGGGCCAGCCCTTTTTCAACGCGATCGCCCGCAACAAGTACCTCAAGGCGATCCGCGACGGCTTTATCTCCGTCATCCCCATCATCATCTTCTCGTCCATCTTCTGCCTGGTAGCCTCGGTCCCCAACATCTGGGGTTTCTACTGGCCCGATGACATCAACAACGCCCTGTGGAAGTGCTACAACTACTCCATGGGCATCCTGGCCATCGCCTGCGCCGCTACCACGGCCAAGCACTTCGCCGACGCTCAGAACCGCGACCTGCCCAAGAACAACCAGATCAACTTCATCTCGTGCATGTGCGCGGCCATCATCGGCTTCTTGCTCCTTTCGAGCGACACCATCGCCACGGACGCCGCCAGCGGCTTCAACACCACCTACCTTGGTTCCAAGGGCCTGCTGACCGCCTTCATCGCTGCGTTTGTGACCGGTATCATCTACAAGTTCTTCATCAAGCGCAACATCACCGTCAAGATGCCCGAGCAGGTTCCGCCCAACATCTCGCAGACCTTCAAGGACATCATCCCCTTCTCCGTCTGCATCACCGTCTTTTGGGTTTTTGACATCGTCTTCCGCGCTGCTTTTGGCTTCTGCTTTGCCCAGGGCGTCATCCAGGTGTTCCAGCCCCTGTTCACCGCTGCCGACGGCTATATCGGCCTCGCTGTGATTTACGGCGCCATGAGCCTCTTCTGGTTCGTCGGCGTCCACGGCCCCTCGATCGTCGAGCCCGCCATCGCCGCCGCTCTCGTTGCCAACATGACCGACAACCTGGCTGCGTTCCAGGCTGGCCAGCACGCTTCCGCTGTCCTGACCCAGGGTGCCCAGTACTTCGTCGTCTGCATGGGCGGCACCGGCGCTACGCTCGTCCTGGTCTTTATGTTCTGCTTCCTGGCAAAGTCTCAGGAGATGCGCGCCGTCGGTAAGGCCGCCATCGTCCCCGTCTGCTTTGCCGTCAACGAGCCGCTGCTGTTCGCCGCGCCCATCGTGCTCAACCCCGTCTTCTTTGTCCCGTTTGTCTTTGCCCCGATCGCCAACATCTGGATCCTCAAGATCTTTATCGACTTCTTGGGCATGAACGGCTTTATGTACACCCTGCCCTGGACTGTCCCCGGCCCCATCGGCACCATCATGGGCCTGGGCTTCCAGCCGCTCGCCTTTGTGATGCTCGCCCTTATCCTGGTCGTCGACTTCGTTCTGTACTACCCGTTCTTCCGTGCCTACGACGCCCAGAAGTGCGCCGAGGAGGCCGAGATTTCCCAAGAGGAGCTCGCCGCCAAGAACGCCGAGAAGGCCGCCAAGCTCAACGATGCCTTCCAGGGCAAGGCTGACGCCAAGAGCGTTGCCGCCGGCGCTGCTGCCGAGGCCGTGAAGGCCGACGCCCCCGCCGCTGTCGCCACTGAGGCAACGACCGCCAGCGACCTCAACGGCAAGCGCGTACTCGTGCTCTGCCAGGGTGGCGGAACCTCGGGCCTGCTCGCCAACGCGCTGGCCAAGGCCGCCAAGGAGCGCGGCATCAATCTTGAGACCGCTGCCGAGGCATATGGCAACCACGTGGACATGCTCCCCGACTTTGACCTGGTCGTCCTGGCCCCGCAGGCTGCCAGCTACTTGGCCGACCTGCAGAAGGACTGCGAGCGCGTGGGCAACAAGTGCGTCGCCTGCCGTGGCAAGCAGTACATCGAGCTCTCCCAGGACGGCGACAAGTCTCTCGCCTTCGTGAGTGAACAGCTTTCGAAGTAAGTAACGCTTAGGGCCAGCCGACCATCCAAGACCGGCTGGCCCTTCGATTTAGACGATTGGATCATCATGTCCGTTAACCCCGCTAGCGTCACCAACCCGCCTGCGCAGTTTCCCGAGGGCTTTGTCTTTGGCGGCGCCACTGCTGCTTACCAGGTAGAGGGCGAGACCCGCACCCACGGTAAGGGCAAAGTCGCCTGGGACGACTTCTTGGAGGCCCAGGGGCGCTTTTCCCCCGATCCCGCTTCGGACTTCTACAACCAGTACCCCGTCGATCTGGAGCTGTGCGAGGAGTTCGGCATCAACGGCATTCGCCTCTCCATTGCCTGGAGCCGCATCTTCCCCAACGGCACCGGCGAGATCAACCCCGAGGGCGTGCAGTTCTACCACGATCTCTTCGCCGAGTGCCACAAGCACCACGTTGAGCCGTTTGTCACGCTGCATCACTTCGACACGCCGCTTGCCCTCTTTGAGAAGGGCGACTTCCTCAACCGCGAGACCATCGATGCCTTTGTGGACTTTGCCACCTTCTGCTTTAAGGAGTACGCCGACCAGGTAACCTACTGGTTCACCTTTAACGAGATCTGGGCCGACGCCTCCAACACCTACATCGAGGGCACCTTCCCCGGTGGCGTCAAGGCGCATCTGGCCGAAGCCTTCCAGTGCGAGCACAACATGATGCTCGCCCACGCCAAGGCAGTACTGGCCTTCCACAACGGCGGTTTTAAGGGCAAGATCGGCGTCATCCAGTCGCTGGAGTTTAAGTATCCGCTCAACGAGAACGACCCCGCCGACATCAAAGCCGCCAACAACGAGCACGTGCTGCAGAACCAGTTCTTGCTCGACGCCACCTTCCGCGGCGACTACGCGCCCGACACCCTCGAGTGCGCCAACCGCTTGGCTGCCGTCTCGGGCGGCACCATCGAGATCCTAGACGAGGATCTGGAAATCATGCGCGAGGCCGCGCTCTACAACGACTACCTGGGCGTTAACAACTACCAGTGCCGCTTCTTGAAGGCCTACGATGGCGAGAACGACCTGCACCACAACGGTACGGGCGAGAAGGGCACTGGCCGCTGGCGCGTTAAGGGCATTGGCGAGCATGTGAACAAGCCCGGCGTCCCCACCACCGACTGGGACTGGATCATCTATCCCGAGGGCCTGTTCGATCTGCTCGTCTACATTAAGCAGCGCTACCCCAACTACAAGCAGATCTTCATCACCGAGAACGGCATGGGCTACAAGGACCCCTACAAAGACGGCTTTGTGGACGACCAGCCGCGCATCGACTACATCGAGCAGCACCTGCGCTGGTTGCTCAAGGCCATGGAGGTGGGCGTCAACGTGGGCGGCTACTTCCTGTGGAGCCTGCAGGATCAGTTCTCCTGGACCAATGGCTACAACAAGCGCTATGGCTTCTTCTACGTTGACTTTGAAACCCAGAAGCGCACGCCCAAGGCAAGCGCATACTGGTATAAGCACGTGGCGCAGACCCGTCGTCTGGACTAGCGGCTGGCGGGGTTGCCCGCTCACACAACCTGTCCCCATTTCTCAGCCGGGGGCGGCACGTCACACGGCGCGCCGCCCCCGGTCTTTTTGTTTTTGGGCTGGTCGGGAGCCGTTTGTCTCGATCTGTAACATCTAGCCGAGTTTTTTGGTCCTAGCTGTTACAGATTGAGACGAACAGGATTGCTCTTTCCGAAGAATCTAAATCTGTAACACGTAGCCCGCTTTTGACCGTCTACCTGTTACAAATCGAGACAAACGGAGTAGGACCTAACCCCGTATGTCCCTAACAGTCGAGCGTTCGACCAGCGTACTCGGCACATGAATCGCCTCGATAGACGAGCTCTCTCCAATCGCCGCCTCAAACGCAAGCTTACCGACACCGCGCAAATCAAATCGCAGCGTCGTCAGTCGATTGTGAGGAACAAGTCCCTCGAGTGCGTCGTCGATACCAACCACGCTCACGTCGTCGGGCACGGACAGGCCCGCGTTCTCGAGCGCGGCGATAACGCCCAGCGCCATCTGGTCATTTGCCGCAAGCACGGCAGTCGGCGCCTGCGACCCGCCGGCAAGCACCTCGGCCGCAATCCGCTCGCCCATGGCGTACCCACTGTCCGCACTCCAATCGCCACGCAGCATCGGAGCGGCATCGACATGAGCACGACCCAGCGTATCGCGCCAACCGGCCTCACGAAAACGCGAGGAAATCGAGTTTTCCGGACCCGCCACAAACCGCATATTCGAGTGACCATGTTCCAGCAGATAATTGGTCAACAGCTCGCACGAACCATACTGGTCGGAGTCGATCGTCGCGCAGCGCGGATGCGCATACATGGACAGGATGACCGTTCGCACTCCCGGCTGGGGAACAAACTCCTCAAAATCGGGAGCCATGCGGTTCATGTTGAGAATCATGCCGTCGACGGGTCGCTCGACCATGCGGCGCGAGGCATCGGCAAGTGCATAGGGCTTGTCGCCGCCCATCTCGATCATAGTGACGGCAAAATCGTGCTCGCGCGCCGCTTGCATGATACCCTCGAGCGTCGCCAGGTTACCGACACGTGTGATGTTGTACATGCACAGGCCAATAGAACGATACGACCCGCCGCGCAACGCCGCTCCAGCAAAATTGGGACGAAAGCCCAGCTCTTCCATGGCGGCCAGCACACGCTTGCGCGTCTTTTCCGTCACGTTGGGCATACCGTTGACCACGCGAGACACAGTCTGGCGGCTCACGCCAGCGAGCGCCGCAACCTCTGCCGCGCTCGCCGAACGACCATTCCTTGTCTGCTGATCCATGCCTTCCACGCTAACCTGCTTCCCAACTATTCCCCGCGCCCATGGCGCATCGTACATACATTGATAACGTGCTCATGATACCCGAGCCATATACCACAACATGAAAACTTCTGTCAATCAAAACCGCTTACCGAACAAATACAACCGTTCGCGGCTGTTTGAAGTTGTTTTGTTTCTATACATCCCAGCCGGATGTTAACGTGCTCATTGTCAAATGTTCACGTGCTCATTTTGGTTCTAATCATTTTAAGATAGTGTTTATCGGGCTTTTTCACCGCTGAACGCTAACCAGGGAGCCTCCTGAGCGCAAACGCACAATATCGAACAGCGAGACGAGAGGGTGTATGCATATGTCTTTGCTAAACCGCGTACAGCAGCTGCCGAAGGGCTTTGTTTGGGGCGCCGCAACCGCCGCGTACCAAACGGAAGGTTCCACGAAGGTGGCAGGCAAGGGTAAGACCATGTGGGACGATTACCTTGTCGCCCAGGGTCGCTTTTTGCCCGACCCGGCCAGTGATTTCTACAACCGCTACGAGGAGGATATCCGCCTTTCTGCCGAGCATGGACTCAACGCCATTCGTGTGTCCATCGCCTGGACCCGCATCTTCCCCAACGGCGACGATGCCGAACCCCTCGCCGAGGGCGTTAAGCACTACCACGAGCTGTTCGCCTGCTGCAAAAAGTATGGCGTCGAGCCCTATGTGTCCCTGCATCACTTTGACTCCCCCGCCGCCCTGTTCAACCAGGGCGACTGGCTCAACCGCAAGACCGTCGACGCCTATGTGCGCTATGCCGAGTTCTGCTTCCGCGAGTTCCGCGAGGTCAAGAATTGGTTCACCATCAACGAGCTCATCAGCCTCTCGCACTCCCAATACATCCAAGGCAACTTCCCGCCCAACCATCACTTTGATGTGACGAGCGGCATCCAGAGCCAGCACAACGAGCTCGTTGCCCACGCCCGCGCCGTCAACCTGTATAAGGATCTTGACGAGACCGAGCACCTGGGCGGACGCATTGGCATGGTCAACGTCCTGACGCCGGCATATCCTGCCACCGACTCGCCCGCCGACCAGCACGCCGCCGACCTGTACAACGCCTTCTACACCGACTTCATCATGGACGGCGCCTTCCTGGGTCACTACTCCGCGCGCACCCTCTCACTCATCAACGAGATTCTGCGTGCCAACAACGCCACACTTACGGTTGAGGACAGCGACATGGAGGAGCTCGCCAAGGCGGCGCCCCGCAACGATATGTTCGGCCTCAACTACTATCAGTCGGCGTTTATCGCCGCCTACGATGGCGAGTCAACCAACAGCTTTAACGGCACCGGAGACAAGGGCACCTCGTGCTTTAAGTTTAAGGGCGTCGGGCAGCAGGTCGATATGCCGGGTATCCCCACCACCGACTGGGATTGGCTCATCTACCCGCAAGGCCTCTACGACACGCTCAAGCACATCAGCGCCACCTATCCCAACCTCCCCGTCATCTATATCACCGAAAACGGCCTGGGCCACAAGGACCCCGAGCCCGACGCAAACGGCATCGTCGCCGATCCCGAGCGCATCGACTTTGTCGACCAGCACATGGAGAAGGTGCTCCAGGCGCGAGCCGAGGGCGTCGACGTCCAGGGCTACTTTATCTGGAGCCTGCAGGACCAGTTCTCGTGGGCCAATGGCTATAACAAGCGCTACGGCCTGTTCTACATCGACTTCGACACGCAAAAACGCTACATCAAGCAGTCGGCACTCTGGTACAAGGAGCTCGCCGACACTATGGCGGACGCGCAGTAGCGCATCGCCTCGCTTTCCCCCGAGAAGGGAGCGGCCCTATGCGATACAAACCCAGCCGCTCCCCTCTCTCCCCCTGGGACCGGCCCCGCCTGCACCCGGGCTTTTAGCAAGCGGGAGACCATATAGGTTTTCAACGTCCATGCCATTAAGATTTCATGCAAAGAGGAGCGTGAACTATGGAATCGATCGTTAAGTTCTTGGAGAAAGGTCAGCCGTACTTCGACAAGGTCTCTAAGAACATCTACCTTCAGGCCATTAAAGACGGCTTTTTGGCAGCAATGCCCATTATCCTGTCTTCTTCTGTCTTCCTGCTTATTTCGACCCTGCCGGGCGTTGTCGCCACGGTCGGCGGCTTTACGCTGCCCGACTGGTGGAACGTCGACGTCGTGAACTTCTGCAACAAGGTTTACAACTTCACGATGGGCGTCGTGGGCATCATGGTCGCCGGCACCACCGCAAGCGCGCTGACCGGCTCCAAGAACCGCCGCATGCCTGCCGGCAAGGCCATCAACGCCACGAGCACCATGGTCGCCGCCATGTGCGCTATGCTCATCTTGGCCGTTACCCAGACGAGTGCCAAGATCGACGGCGCCGATGTCTCGGTGTTCTTTACCGACAACATGGGCACCAAGGGCCTGCTGAGCTCCTTTGTCGCCGCATTTGCCACGGTCAACATCTATGCCTTCTGCATTAAGCGAGACATCACCATCAAGCTGCCCAAAGAAGTCCCCGGCGCCATCGCCCAGAACTTCCGCGACATCTTCGCCTTCAGCTTCTCCATCCTGTTTGTCGCCGTCATCGACGTTATCTGCCGCACCTGCTTGGCCGTCCCGTTTGCCAACGTCATCTCCACGCTGGTGAGCCCGCTGTTCGCCGCTGCCGATTCCTACGCCGGCCTCGCCCTCATCTGGTTCATGATCCCGCTGTTCTGGTTCATGGGCATCCACGGCCCCTCGGTCGTTAAGCCTGCCCTCAACGCCGCGCTGTTTGGCAACATCACCACCAACCTCGCCACGCTGCAGGCCGGCGGTCACCCCGCCCTCGCCCTGACCGAGAACTTCGGTAACTACATCGGCGAACTCGGCGGCACCGGCGCCACGTTCATTGTCCCGATCATCTTCCTGCTCTTTATGCGCTCCAAGCAGCTCAAGGCCGTCGGCAAAGCCTCTGTCGTACCCGTGATGTTCGCCGTCAACGAACCGCTGCTGTTCGCCGCGCCCATCATCCTCAACCCGTACTTCCTGATCCCGTTCCTGTTTGCCCCCCGTGGCCAACGTCCTCATTGGTAAGTTCTTCATCGACTTTTTGGGCATGAACGGCTTTATCTATGCCATGCCGTGGGCACTCCCCGGACCGATCGGCACCTTCATCGACACCAACTTCCAGCCGATCTCTCTGGTCCTGGTTGTCGTCCTGCTGGTCGTTGACTTCTTAATCTACTACCCGTTCTGCAAGGCCTACGACAACGTCCTGTGCAAGCAGGAGGCCGAGACCCTGGCCGAAGAAGAGGCCGAGGAGACCAAGGCCGTCAAGACCGCTGCCGCCCCCGCCGTTGAGGCTCCTGTTGTCGAGACCGCTTCTGCCACTGAGGCCTCCGCAGCTCCGTCCGCCCTTAAGGGCAAGGATCTGAGGGTTCTGGTTCTGTGCGCTGGCGCCGGCACCTCTGCACTGCTCGCCAACGCGCTTAAGGAAGGCGCCGACGAGCTGGGCATCGACATTACCGCCAACGCCGGTGCCTACGGCAGCCACTACGCCATCATGGACCAGTACAACGTCATCGTCCTGGCTCCGCAGGTTCGCACCTATTACAACGAGATGAAGGCCGACACCGACCGCCTGGGCATCACGCTGCTGTCGCCCAAGGGCAAACAGTACATCGACCTCACTAAGGATCCCAAGGGTGCCGTCGCCTGGATCGAGGAAAACCTCGAGGCATAAGACGCTGACGCCACCTGCCGCTCGCAGAAAAAAATGGCCCGTGCATCGATGCGTGATGCGCGGGCCATTTTGTTTAGACCGCACCCGTCCTCCTGTTCATCTCAATCTGTAACATCTAGCCGAGTTTTTCGGTCCTAGCTGTTACAGATCGAGATGAACGAGCCGAGCACGTCTACACCCGCAGGTCCTTTACGCTGGAACGCTCGACCAGCACACCCGAGACGAGCGTACGGCTTCTGGAGCTCGGGGCTTCCAGACCTGCGACGACCTCATTAAGCGCACGGACGCCCAGTTCGCGGTGACGGAACTTCACTGACGTCAGAATCGAGTTGGGAATCGTCTTGTAGAGCTCATCGTCGAAGCCGATCACGGACACATCATCGGGCACACTCAGACCCTTGTCACGTAGAGCCATCATCACGCCGTTTGCCATGCAGTCGTTAGCAGCGAGGACCGCCGTGCAATCGGGCTTATCGGCAAGCACAAGGCCCGCGGCATAGCCACTATCCGCATTCCAATCGCCTTGCAGAGGCTCGGGCGGCTCAATGCCACGCGCCTCGAGCGCCGCTCGCCAACCTTTCATACGGCACTGGCTCGACAGCGCTTCTTTCTTACCAGAGACGAAGTACACGTTCTTGTGCCCGCGATTCAAGAAGTACTCACACGCCATGCGCGCGCCGCCCTCTTGGTCGTCACTGACGGTGGAGCAGGTAGGATGTTCCATTGATGTGATAATCACCGTCTTGAGGTCTTTCGGCGCCTCAAAAGTATCAAAGTCATCGACCATCTGACGCAGGTTGAAGATCATGCCGTCGACGGGAAGCTGCGACATCCTGCGCGCCGCATCGGCAAGGGTCATCTTCTCCCCCGCCCGCTTTTTGATCATTGTGAGCGCAAAGCCTCGCTCTTCGGCGGCATCGGCGATACCGTCAATCATGTCCACGGCACCGCCTGACAAGTGAAACAGCACAACGCCGATGCACCCGTAACGGCCCAACTTGAGCGAACGCGCGGCAAAGTTGGTTCGAAATCCGAGCGCCTCCATTGCCGAATGGACCTTATCGCGTGTCGACTCTCGCACGCTATCGGGCTCGTTGATCGCGCGCGACACCGTCTTGAGAGAAACACCCGCGGCAATCGCCACGTCGTTCATCGAAACGTTTTTCTTGTCCATCGTTGTCACCGCTTCTCCACTCGGTTCTCTATCGCTTGTTTTTTGCGTTCTAGCATACACCACCTGCCTGACTGATAAATCAACCGTTTACCGAACAATATCGGCCACTCACCCGTATATCCTTGTTGCTCTTCCAAAAATGTCTTACGTTGTCATTAACGAAATGACAACGTTGTCATTTCACAATGCCTTCCTTAAGCAGGAAGGTTTCCGGGCAGTCCTGACCATCCATCGACGACCAGTTCCATCCACATGCATCGCGCATCAAGTAGCAAAGGAGCTCTATGGACGCCATCGTAAAGATGCTCGAAAAGCATCAACCGTTCTTTGAGAAGATCTCGAGAAACATCTACCTCCAGGCCATCAAAGACGGATTCCTTGGGTGCATGCCCATCGTCCTTACCTCTTCGATCTTCCTGTTGATCGCCACCCTTCCTGGCGTAGTTGGCATCACGCTGCCCCAGCCGCTCATCGACTGGTGCAACAAGCTGTACAACTTCACCATGGGCGTCATGGGCATCATGGTTGCCGGCACCACCGCCAAGAACTTTACGGCTTCCATGAACCGTCGCATGCCCGCCGGCAAGGTGCTCAACGACGGCTCCACCATGGTTGCCGCCCAGTGCAGCATGCTGCTGCTCGCTGTTACGCAGTTCACTACCAAGTTCAACGGCTCCGAGCTTTCTGTCTTCGATTGCACCAGCATGGGTACGCGCGGTCTGTTCTCGGCCTATATCGCCGCGTTCATTACCGTGTGGGTCTATAAGTTCTGCGTCTCGCGCGATCTGACCATTAAGCTGCCCAAGGAGGTTCCGGGCGCCATCGCTCAGAACTTCCGCGACATCATCCCCTTTGGCGGCGCTGTCATCATCTGCGGCATCATCGATGTTGTCGTGCGCAACCTCATGGGCGTTCCGTTCTCCGAGCTGCTCATCAAGCTGCTCTCCCCGCTCTTCACTGCGGCAGAGACCTACCCCGGACTCATCCTTATTCAGGCAGCCACCGCGTTCTTCTGGTTCATCGGCGTCCACGGCCCCTCGATCGTCCAGCCGGGCATCGACCCCATCCGTCTTGCCAACCAGGCCGAGAACCTGCAGGTTCTGCTGGCCGGTGGCCACCCCGCCCACTCCCTCACCTTTAACATGTCGCTCGTGGGTGAGTTCGGCGGCACCGGCGCCACGTTCATCGTGCCGCTTCTGCTGATTCTCTTTATGAAGTCCAAGCAGCTCAAAGCCGTCGGCAAGGCCTCGATTGTTCCTGTTGCCTTCGCCGTCAACGAACCGCTGCTCTTTGGCGCGCCGATGATCCTTAACCCCTACATGCTCATCCCCTTTGTTGCCGCCGGCTGCGTCAACGTGAGTGTTGCCAAGTTCTTTATCGACAACGTGGGCATGAACGGCTTCTCCTTCGTGGTGCCTTGGGCTACCCCTGCCCCCATCGGCATCTTCATCACCACGAACTTCCAGCTTATCGCCCTGGTGTTTGTCGCAATCATCATCTTGCTGGACGCCATCATTTACCTGCCGTTCTTGAAGGCGTACGATAAGCTGCTCTGCGACCAGGAGGCCGAGCGCGCCGCCGAGCTGGGTCTCGAGTCCGATGGTGCTGCCACCATCGCCGCCAGCACCTCTGCGCCCTCTGTCGAGCAGACTGCCGCTTCTGTCGAGCCGACCGTTGCCGCCACCGACAGCGAGCCTGTCGCCGATCAGCCCGAGCCCGCCTCCGACGCATCCGCTAAGAAGGATGTCGATGGCCTGAAGGTCCTCGTCCTGTGCGCCGGCGCCGGCACCTCTGCCATGCTCGCCAACGCCATCAAGGAAGGTGCTGCGCAGACCGGAGAGAACATCGCTTCCTCCGCAGGCGCCTATGGCCAGCACACTGCCATCATGGATCAGTACGACGTTATCGTGCTCGCCCCGCAGGTTCGTAGCTACTACAACGACATGAAGGCCGACACCGATCGCCTGGGCATTAAGCTGCTTGCTCCCCGCGGTAAGGAATATATCGACCTTACTCGCGACCCCGCTGGCGCCATCAAGTGGCTCCGCGAGAACCTCGACTAGTTCCTCCCTCTGTTGGTGCCCGGATCCCCAGTTCGGGCACCTCTCCCTATTCGTATCCCACAGAAAGGATGACTCATGACCAACCCCATGCAGTTCCCCGACGGCTTTGTGTTTGGCGGCGCCACCGCTGCTTACCAGGTTGAGGGCGAGACCCGTACGCACGGCAAGGGCAAAGTGCCCTGGGACGATTTCCTGGCTGCTCAGGGTCGCTTCTCCCCCGATCCCGCAAGCGATTTCTACAACAAGTACCCGGTCGATATCGACCTGTGCCAGCGCTTCGGCATCAACGGTATCCGTGTCTCCATCGCTTGGAGCCGCATCTTCCCCAGCGGCACTGGTGAGATTAACCCCGAGGGTGTTGCCTTCTATCACGAGCTCTTTGCCACCTGCAATAAAGCCGGCGTTATCCCCTATGTCACGCTCGATCACTTCGATACGCCCGAGGCCTTTTACCAGAACGGCGGCGAGGGCTTCCTGACGCGCACGACGATCGACGCCTTTGTCGAGTACGCCAAGTTCTGCTTTGCCGAGTTCACCGAGGTCAAGCACTGGTTTACCTTTAACGAGATTCCCGCGACCGCCGAGGGCAGCTTTATCGTCGGCAACTGGCCGCACGGCGAGAAGTATCGCCTGGACAAGGCTTTCCAGCTCATGCACAACATGATGGTGGCCCACGCCAAGGCTGTCGTCGCCTTCCATGAGGGCGGCTTTGAGGGCGAGATCGGCATTGTCCAGAACCTGGAGCCCAAGTATCCCCTCGATCCCAACAGTGCTGCCGACTGCGAGGCAGCTCGCATGGCCGATGTCATCAACAACCGCTGGGTGCTCGACGCCACTTTCCGCGGCCACTATGCAGCCGACACCATGGAAGCCGCAACCAAGCTGGCCCATATCGCCGGCGGCGAGCTCGACGTCCGTGACGAGGACATCGCCGCGCTGACCGCCGCGCTCCCCTACAACGATTGCCTGGGCGTCAACACCTACAAGTGCCAGTTCCTGCGTGCTGCCGAGGGCGAAAACGACATCAACCACAATGGCACCGGCGACAAGGGATCCTCGCGCTGGTTCCTCAAGGGCGTGGGCGAGTCATGCGTGCGCGAAGGCGTACCCACCACCGATTGGGACTGGATTATCTATCCCGAGGGCCTCTACGACCTGCTGCTGCGCATTAAGAACGATTACCCCAACTACAAGAAGATCTACATCACCGAGAACGGCATGGGCTATAAGGACGACTTCGAGGACGGCTTTATCGACGACGCCCCTCGCATCGACTACATGCGTCAGCATCTCGCATGGATCCTCAAGGCAATCGACGGCGGCGTAAACGTCGACGGTTACTTTGTGTGGTCGCTGCAGGACCAGTTCTCCTGGACCAACGGCTATAACAAACGTTACGGCCTGTTCTACATCGACTTTGAGACCCAGAAGCGCTATCCCAAGGCGAGCGCGTACTGGTACAAGAACGTCGCGGAGACCGGCCTGCTCATGGCCTAACTTTTGCCGCATACCCCCTGTCGGCCGCATACGAATCCCTCCATGGGTTCGCATGCGGCTTTTTTGTTTTGGTGGGCCCGAGCGGATCATTCGTCTCGATCTATAACATCTAGTCGAGTATTTCGGCCCTAGCTGTTACAGATCAAGACAAACAGAACGCCCGAGCAGAAATATCTCAATCTGTAACACGTAGCCCACTTTCGACCGTCTACCTGTTACAGATCAAGACAATAAGATAGTCAAATCCAAACTTTCCAAGCAGTTATGAAGCATGGTTTCTAGTTTTCGGTATCACGAACATACTTTCGGTATCATTTAATGGTATTATGATATCGAAAGTATGTTCGTGATACCGAAAGGAGCCGCATGCGCCAGTTCGATTACACCACAGTCCCAGCGGAACTCGAAGCAACTCCAATCACCAACCTCCTCCTCTCGATACGCGAGCATAAAGGCCGACAGCTTGCTCTGAGTCAAGTCAAACCCGAGCTTCTATCGTCCCTAATGGAGGAGGCTAAGATCCAAAGCACCCGATCCTCCAACGGACTTGAAGGAATTGTTACCACCCAAAAAAGACTCAAAGCGATCATGGCGTATTCCGCCAAGCCAAGCTCCCGCGCAGAGGAAGAAATCGCTGGATACCGAGATGTGCTGTCGCTTATTCACGAGCAACACGATTCCATTCCCGTAACGCCATCGGTCATTCTGCAGTTGCATCGTGACCTCATGGCGCACACGGCAATCTCGTATGGAGGCCATTGGAAGGATAGCGATAACGAAATCGTCTCCATTGACGATCAAGGTAATCGATTTGTGCGCTTTAGGCCCCCTTCGGCTCTAGCAACCCCGGGACTTATTAAAGAAGCCTGCCAGTCCCTCAACGATGCTTTATCTCGCCAAGTTTGCGATCCCCTCCTTATATCGCTCCGCTTTATCTTCGATTTTGTCAGTATTCATCCCTTCAACGATGGCAATGGCAGGATGAGCCGGCTCCTTACAACGCTGCTGCTCGAAAAGACTGGATACGACGTTGCGCGTTACATCAGCATCGAACGACTTATTGAAGACAACAAAGCGCTTTACTACAACGCCCTCGCTGCAAGCTCCACTGGATGGAATGAAAATCAAAACACCGAAGCACCCTTTATCCGTTTCATGCTCGGAACAACCCTGGCCGCCTACCGACAGCTCGAACAGCGTACCTTAATTGAATCAAGCACTCGTCCCATGTCGAAGCAAGCGCGCATCGCCGTTCTATTTCAACAGGGACCCGGCGTCATTAAGAAATCAGACATCCGATCCAACTGCCCCGATATCAGCGAGGTTAC
Organism: Collinsella sp.; assembly: GCA_019414385.1. GTDB lineage: Bacteria > Actinomycetota > Coriobacteriia > Coriobacteriales > Coriobacteriaceae > Collinsella. The sequence goes on from DXMD01000001.1 coordinate 193,235, forward strand.
CGTTAAACGAACCCTCAGTCAGCTTGTTAGTTGCAGCGCAATCGAAAAAACAGGGGCGGGTCGTTCGACGGGCTACATACTCAAAGACGTCCATGCTCTAGAACTATTCTTGCAATCCACAATACCCGATAGCGAGGCCGCAATAACAAAAGAAGCCCCAAAGGATAAGCTCCTTGAACGTGTAAGCCACGCCGAGGATGAAAGCAGAGAGGGGCTCTATGAAGACTACGATTCATTCTCAAGGGACATAAAGACGAAATACGGAGTCTAGTCATATCCCAGAATAGCCTCATCCTTGTTGCCCAAAATTATTTGCGCGTCATTTTAAAGCGGTACCCCTGCGCCGGCTGGGGGGGGCAGAAGTATCGTCTGCCGATCCTGCTGGAGTCGGCAATCAGATAGCGCGCATCGGCCTTGCTAAAGGCGAGCTGCTGGATGCGGCCCTCGTCCATGTTGGACGTGGACACGTCGCCATCCAGAATGCCGTTGGCACCGATAAACGCCGTGTCAATCCCTAGTGCGCGCAGGGTATCCTCGGCCATGGGGCCCATAAAGGCGGCGGTGCGGCGACGGTACATGCCGCCCACCAGGCACAGCTCGCAATCCTCGCGCGCCTCGAGCAGGCTAAAGGCCGAAAGCGAATTGGTCACATAGATGGAAGGCAGTTTGTCGGTGACTCGGAGAGCGCCAATGCGATCTCACGACGGTTGCGCTCATTGTCTCAATTAGATACTCAACGAAATACGGCCCCGCAGCTCAATAAGCTGCGGGGCCGTACCATACACCGACGAATCAACGACGAAGTGCATCCACTATTTGGCCAGCTCCTGAACGATCCAGTCAATTGCACCTTCGGGATCGTTGGTAAGGTCGATATACTCCTTGCCCCTTGTGGTGAGCAGTTTAATTCCAAGGCGATCGGTATCGGCCTTCATAGCGTCATAGTACATGCGTGCCTGGGGTGCCAGAACAATCACGTTGTACTGACCCATCGTCTCATAGTGGCTTCCGTACACACCGGACTGAGAAACCAGATCGATACCCTTAGCAGCGGCACCTTCGCGAAGAGCATTTGCCAAGAGAGTCGAAGTGCCGGCACCCTGGCAAAGCACAAGCACGCGGATCTGCTCCGCCTTGTCCTTTACCGCCTCGAGAGCTTTTGCGACATTTTCCTGTGCGGCAATAGCATCTGCATCCGAGTTTCCTGCAGTCTCCTTTGCAGACTCTTCCAAACAAAGCTGATGGTCATACGCCTTGCAGAACGGATAGTAAATCACAAAGTCAACGACCAACAGCACTGCCATCAATACAAGAGAACGCAGATCGAGACCCGTGGTGAGGAATGCACCGATTGGGCCGGGAAGCGCCCACGGCATGGTATACATGGGGGCGTTCATTCCAATGACGTCAATGAAAAATTTACCGATAATGGCGTTGACCATAGGAGCCACTAGGAAGGGCACGAACATATAGGGATTGAGAACAATCGGCATACCGAAGATAACGGGCTCGTTAACTCCAAAAATCACCGGGATAATCGATGCCTTGCCCATGGCTTTTAGCTGCTTGGAGCGCATAAACATGATCAGGATAATAGGAACGATGAACGTGCAGCCAGAACCGCCCAGACCGCCGATGAAGCTTGTAAAGTCCTGCGTGAGAGCAATTGACGGGTGTCCACCTGCTTGGAAAACCTCAAGATTGGTAACGGTATTGCCATAGAGCGCAGCATTGATCGGACTCATGACAACCGAAGCACCGTGGATACCCATAAATTGGAAAAGTGCGACGGCGCCTTCGATAAGCGCCATGCCAGGATAGGTGTCGACCGCGGAGAACAGCGGCGAGATGAGAGCGGATACCAAATTGGCGAACGGCACAGCAAGCAGCTTGCGGCTCGCAAGATCGATAAAAGCGCACGCAAGGATCGAAAACCCAAATGCAAAGATATCGCGAAAACTCTGCGCAATAGAGCCAGGGACCTCTTTGGGGAGCTTGATCGTCACATTATGGCTAATGCACACCTTATAGATATTAACGGTCAAGAATGCGGCTACGAACGCAGCGAGAAAACCCTTGGTTCCCATATAGCCGGTTTCAAAAACAGATGTATCTGCTCCGCCAATCGAGACAACATCGTTCGTCACCGATAGTAAGAGCATGCCGCACATGGCACAAACCATGCACGAGGTGGGGTTGAGAGATTTACCCGAAGGCATGCGACGGTTCATCGACATGGCAAGTGAGCTCGCCGTGGTGCCGGCCACCATAATGCCAAGAAGTCCCATGGTATATGCATAGATTTTATTGAAGAAATCCAGCACCTCAGGCGGAAGCGTGATGCCTACATAGGCAGGGAGCGTCGAAAGAAGAAGGAACAGGCTCGAGAACAGCACAATTGGCATATTCGAGAGAAAGCCATCCTTGATCGCCACCAGATAAATGTTCCTCGAGATTTTGTCGAAGAGGGGCTGGTGTTTTTCAAGGAATTTGACGATAGCGTCCATAACACATCCTTTCATGATTCCCGGGCACGTAACGATTTATCCGGACTCAACCGTCGTCGTCCCCGTTTGTATCCACTTATGTAAGTGAATACGTTCTTGTGCGAAATGTAATATCATTTGCGCGATTTGTCATAACCAATTCTTTTTCCGCTTTGTCGATATGTCAAGAATTCAAATACTTATTCGGTGAACGGTAGCTGATTACTATAAGGTTTTCCCAGCTAAAGAGTATTTTCCCTGAGCAGTACTATAAGTTTGCAACCGTTCACCGATTGGATATAACATATTGAATATATTGTTGTAACAATATTAGAGACAATGTCACAAGCCTGTCGTTCTAGTCAAAGGAAGTAACAATGCCCAAACGATTACTGAACATGTCCGCATCCGATTTTGCCGCCACGTCACCCATGGATCTGAAACAGGCAATTCTGGCTTCTGAGGGACGTACCATCATGGCGGAAAACGTACCCTCTTCCCAATTTCTCGGCGGCGTTACTAATGCAGAAATCGAACGTGCCGCAGGTGCCGACCTGCTTCTGTTTAACGCGCTCGATGTGTTCGATCCAGTTATTGCCGGTATTCCAGATGATCTCAATGAAAACCCGGTCACTTGGGTGAAGCGAGCATGCGGAAGGCCCATTGGCGTCAATCTGGAGCCAGTTGATAACGAGGCAGAGATGTCTGAAACCCGAACGGAAATCCCCATGGGTCGTCGCGTCTCTCCCAAGACCTTAGAAAAGGCTAACGAACTCGGATTTGATTTTATCTGCCTGACGGGCAACCCTGGAACCGGCGTCTCCAACGATGCAATCGCCCATTCGATTAAACTCTCCAAAGAGCATTTCAATGGCCTGGTCATAGCCGGAAAAATGCATGGAGCGGGCGTTGCGGAACCTGTCATGACGCTCGAAATTGCGCGCAAGTTTGTTGACCTCGGCGTCGATATCCTTCTCGTGCCAGCCCCCTACACCGTCCCTTGCTTCCAAGAAGCAGACCTGCGCGCCATCGTAGACTTTGTACGATCCCACAACGTAGGCAAGTCAATTGAAGAGAAGGTTCTCGTCATGGCGGCGAACGGGACGAGTCAAGACTCCTGCGACAGCGAGACCATTAAGAAAATAGGCCTTGCAGCAAAAGCAGCCGGCGCTGACCTCCAACATATCGGGGACTCCATGAACGGTATTTGCCTGCCCCAGAATATCTTCACGCTCGGACAAGCCCTTCGTGGATACAGGCATCAGATCGTCATGCTGAGCCGCTCTGTGATACGTTAAGGTTACCTTGCCCACGTTACATCCCGACTGAGGCAATCATCAGGTATAACCAACATGCAAACTGAGGCTCTAATGCTCGATACACACGAAAAACGGCCACTCTATTTACAGCTCACCGACGCGCTGCTCAAGCAGATCGTCGATGAATATCAAGCAGACGATAAACTTCCAACAGAAATGGAACTCTGCGACGAATACGCCGTAAGCAGAACAACCGTCCGACTTGCCATGAGTGAGCTGGAGCGTCGTGGAAGTATCTATCGAATCCAAGGTAAGGGATCGTTTGTTGCACCGAAACGCGTTAGCGAGCTCAATTCACTTTTAGACTTTGACTTTGCAAGCCATTGCGATGGCGTTGATCCGGATGCCATCACCAAACATTTCGGCGGCCTCACATCAGGTCGTCCAATTTCCGTAATGATGCTCCAACAATTTGGATGTCAAAGTCGCGATGAAATTCAGCGTCTTGAATTGACCTACGAACTTGAAGGCAGCTTCATAGGCGCTGATACGTTCTTCATTTCAAAGTCGCGCGTTCCGAATAACCAGTTAGATTTTCAGGCATTTAGCAGAATCATGGACGACTTGTCCAAGTCTATCCAATCTGTTAGAGAAAGCTATAGAGCACGTCAGCTTAGCGATTCCGAAGCCAGTAATTATGGTGTTGCAAAACTTCCGGTCATCGAACTGACTCATTATGCTTACGACTCCGGAGGCAAACTAATCTCAATTGTCTGCCGCACCGTCTTAACTGGGCGGGTCCCTTATCAAAACTTTATTTTCAAGTCCTAATGTTCTTTTTCTTTTGTCTCGATCTGTAACACGTAGCCGAGTTTTTAAGTCCTAACCGTTACAGATCGAGACAAACAAGGTAGACCCCGCCGAATTGTCTCAATCTGTAACACTAAGACCGGTTTTGGACGTCTAGATGTTACAGATTGAGATGAATGCACAGGTCAATCCTCTCAATCTCGATCTGTAACATTTGACTCGCTTTTGGCCGCCTAGATATCACAGGTTGAGACGATTTGATAGTGGAGTCCTCATTTGCGCGTCATATCGCGTAGCTCTGACGCGCTGGTTTCCACAATGACAGGAGGTAAAAGTCCTCCCGCATCGCCTGTTGGCAATCCCGTAGCGTTAGCTAGCAAATGACCTGCGTATGCTCCTCGATGGCGGCACGATCTTCGGCGGCGATGCCCGGCTCGCACACCACGGCGTCCAGGCTGTCCAAGCGGCAGAAGGTGTAGAAGTCGCGCTTGCCGATCTTGCTGGAGTCGGCGATCAGATAGCGCGAGTCGGCCTTGCTAAAGGCGAGCTGCTGGATGCGGCCCTCTTCCATGTTGGATGTGGACACGTCGCCGTCCAGAATGCCGTTTGCGCCGATAAAGGCTGCGTCGATCCCCAGTGCGCGCAAGGTGTCCTCGGCCGTAGGGCCCACAAAGGCGGCGGTGCGGCGGCGGTACACGCCGCCCACCAGGCACAGTTCGCAGTCTTCGCGCGCCTCGAGCAGGTTAAACACCGAAAGCGAATTGGTCACAATGCGCAGGCGAAACGCCGGCAGCATCGAGGCCATCTGCTCAACCGTGGTGCCCGTGCCCAAAAAGATGGTCGAGCCTTCCTCGATAAGCTCCACAGAACGGCGCGCAATCTGCAACTTTTCCTCGGCATGCTTCGTGCGCTTTTCGCTGTGCGAATACTCATGGCGCAGCATAGCGTGTGGACGGCCCTGCGCACTGCGGGCTCCGCCGTGCACGCGCTCGATCTCGCCCAGGCTCGCAAGCTCCTCAAGATCACGGCGGATCGTCATATCCGAGACACCTAACGCATCCGAAATCTCCTTGACCGAGACCGTTCCCTGTTCCTCGAGCAGCTGCCGAACCTTATCCTGTCGCTCCGCTTTAATCACGATGAGTCCTCGCTGTTCCACGCTCACGTCAATTCAAACAATAACGAACAAATTGTATCAGACTCGCGCGCGTCAGAAATGAACGCCCGCACAGCTCCAATCATCACTTTTTTGAGAAAAATACCCCCTGCTTTAGTGGGGTGTAGTGATAATCTCACCTGTTCGCGCTACAGTTTGTCCGAAATACCTCGATGTTAGGAACCAAATGATCACTTCCGAGCTTTTCGGCACCGCGCCGTGCGGCACCTCCGTTCATCGTTATACCCTCAACGGGCCCGAGATCTGCGTTCGCATTATGGACTATGGCGCCACCGTGCTGGGTATCGATGTGCCCGATATTCCCGGCAACGTGCGCGATGTGGTGCTGGGCTTCGATAAGCTCGAGGATTACTTTGACAACCCCGCCTGCTTTGGCGCGACCATCGGCCCCGTGGCAAACCGCACCGCGGGCGCCACGATCACCATCGACGGCACGGACTGGCACATGCCGGCCAACGAAGGCGTCAACAACCTGCACAGCGATCTTGAGCATGGTCTGCACAAGCGCGTATGGGACGTTGAGCTCGACGAGACTCACAACGCCGTGCGCATGACCACCTCGCTTAAGGATGGCGAGCTGGGCCTGCCCGGCAACCGAACCTTTACGGCTATGTTTACCGTTACGCGCACCGGCGTCTTCCGCATCGAGTATGGTTGCGAGAGCGACCGCGCCACCTACGTGTCCATGACCAACCACACGTACTTTAACCTTGCCGGCCATAACGCCGGCATGGACTGTGAGCACTTCTTTATCGCCAACGCTGCCCACTACTTGCCCATTAACGAGCAGAACATCCCCACCGGCGAAATCGCTCCGGTCGAGGGAACACCGTTTGACTTTCGCGAGCTGCGCCCCGTCGCACCCGGCATGGAGGCCGACGACCCGCAGATTAAGCAGGCCCGTGGCTACGATCACTGCCTGTGCATCGATGGCTATCAGTACGGCCGCAACCTGCGTCGCGCCCTACATGTCGAGGAGATGTGGACCGGTCGTGAGCTGGACTACTACACCACCGCCCCGGGCGTGCAGCTCTACACCGGCAACTGGCTGGGCGACGAGCACGCCAAGGACGATGCCAACTATGGCTGGGGCGCCGGCTTTGCCCTCGAGGCCGAGATGTACCCCGACACGCCGCACCAGCCGCTGTTCCCGCAGGGCATTGTTGGTCCGGGTCACCCCTACAGCAATGTGATCGAGTACCACTTTATGAGGCACTAAACCCACAACGCGACATATCACACAGCAACGCCCGCCGGCACCACCGCCGGCGGGCGTTTTTCATCTTTTGGGCGCATTTTCGCTGTGACTATATGAGTGGCATATCAAAACTATGCCCATTTACTACGTTTAGCCCGGGATGCTCGAGCATGCACCGGTTTTTGTTAAATTCGCGAGCCGTCTACCTGCAGTTTTGTTTTTCTCAAATTCGACATGCTCGGCGATAGCCGATCAAACGTAGTAAATGGGCATAGTTTTTAACAGGCGGCATCGCACGCGTCCCTCGCAAGGGCAAAATGATCCGTTTTCCTCCGTCCCCAAGGGATCAGTTGAACAGATTGCCGATGGGATCGGGGGCGGAACTGGGGAGATGGCGGATTTCTAGCTCTATACCGAGCTTTTGCAACTCTTTGAAGGCGGCGATGTCTGTATCGCCTACGGCAACGGCAGGCGTTGCAGAGCGCTTGCCCTCCCCCGCCCGCATATGGCCGATACTAATCTTGGTTATTGGCACACCGCCCTTAACCAGCGCGAGCGCATCGGAGGGTGAGGCCACCATGATCAGAATCAATTGGCGAGGCGTTGCGGTATGAATGATGTCGATGGCCTTTTGTACCGAGAAAAACCGCGTCCAAACGCCTTCTGGCGCCGCCACCCTCATGGGTGCCCATTGGCGCGAATCTGCCGCGATCTCATCGTTGACGATTAGGACAAGGTTGGAACCCACGGCTTCGTTCCACAGCTCAACGTCTTGTCCGTAAATGAAACGGTCGTCGATACGTGTGAGAAGGATCTTGGGTTGAGCCATGGCTGCCCCATTCTGTTTGAGACCCATACGAGCGGGACGTCGACCACCAACTCAACAGCTGGTCAAGCGCCAGATGGACGCCGCAGACATCACGCCTCTAATATTAGTGCATTTAAAGTGAGAAAAGCCGTCAGAACCCTTGCGCGGATGTGCGATGTCCCGTATCATAGACAGCCGTTGACGCCTCAGTTGCGCCATCACATGGCCGCCAGCGTAGCTCAGTTGGTAGAGCACCGCTCTCGTAAAGCGGGGGTCACCGGTTCGAGCCCGGTCGCTGGCTCCATTGCATTAGTGCAGCTCAGAAGCGTAATTGCTTCTGAGCTTTTTTGTTTTCGCGTCTCTTTCCTCCTTCTCCGAGGAGTGAAAAAGGGGTGAAAAACTTTTTTAACTGTTTTCCATAAATAGTTAGCATCATCCAACGTTCACATTAGATCGAACAACAATCCTGTTACGCATAGCCTAATTCCGCTGAGTATCAGAGAAGAACGTCCGGATTATATGCATCCAGCTTCGCTTCTCCAGTCGCCAGTGACTCCTCCAGCCGGTCAGCATATTCAACAATAGAGCCGTAGAATATGGGAGTAAAATCCGAACTTTTCGATAAAGAGGGGTTCCGCTACGTCAATCCTCTTCTTGGCAACCGCGGCCTCATCCTTTTCATAGTACCCAGTGCCAGGAATCCGCTCGTTTGCCTGCGGCAAGCACTTAAGCTGCCTACACAAGCGCGCCGACCCCTTTGAAAGACCCATAAAGGTGATAGCACCAGAGATTACGCCACCGACGCCCACAACAACCTTGCCAGCGGCATCCCCCACCGTCTGCTTTGTTATCTTGATACCCATGAAGCTCAAGAGCTTCTTCAGGATCGGATACCAACTGGTCTTGGTTAGCGACTGGCGAGCGACCTTTTTCGCGACCGCCTCTTGGGCGTTTTTGGCGATTACGGTTAGCATCGAATTCGCGCTGCCTACACCCATCATCACACCGAGCAACACTGCCATTTCGTAGAGAGTCTCGTCATCAACGTCGTCACATTCTTCAAAAAAGGTCTGCCAGCCATACAGGTATGCCAGTTTCTGCATAATCCTGAATGCGTGCACGTAGTATTACGTAATATCGGCAGGAATGGTGCCCACCATCGCGACACCTCCGGGAAGACCCGCTGCAAAGGAAAAGGCGGTTGACTTCTTTGCCTCATAATCAATTACTTCTCTAGCAATTCTATCGATCAGGCCCACATCGATTCCGGCGGTAACGGGGGTCGTTTCCACGGCAAACTCGCCGACATCTTTATGGACACCCTTCCTCCTCAGCTCCGAGCGGAGGAAATGGGGCCGATCAATTCTCACTCCCTTTAGCCGAGCAACTTTTTTCATAAAGTCAATCAAAAATCTCTGGGCCTCCGCCAACTGCTCATCGCTCTTGTCTTTTAACTCTGCAAAAGCCGAATCAACGAGAACAGCGACCCCAAGGCCCTCGCCCTCGTTTTTCTTTCCAAGCAGCCTGACGTCCATACAGCCTTCCAATCAATGCGCCGCGCGGGCTATCGCGTTCTGCGACAGGCCGGACGCACGGAGCCTGAGGGCCTCCCTGGCCCTTATCCTTCTCGCCATGCTGTACCTCCTTGGTCTCGGCTGCATGGACAGCCGGAACGTACCAGGGGGACGGTGCCGACGGGAATATCGGCGGTGCCGAACGGCAATATTCGGGATGTGAGCGGACGGTGTGTAAGCGCAATATCGCCGGTGTCAAAGAGGACAATTACTCAAACAGGTGAAGGAGGGCATCGAGGAGGATAAGGAGATTTACGGTGGCAATTAAGAAGCCAACTCGCCGCGTCATGCCCGTTGGAGAGGCGAGCATGACCCTCATGGGTAATCAAGACACACGAAACAAAGGGGATTCGACAAGTCGCAAGAAAGGGGAGTGCATCACCTTTTGGGTTACGGAAGAGCAGAAGCAAGAGATGAGCACCTACGCGGCGGAACACAACACCACGGTATCAAGGATCATCATCGAAGGCCTTGAGATACGCATGGGTAAAGGGCAATCATTATAGCTTAGCCTTCTGCAATTGCTGCGACTCGATGCGGTCCTATCGATTTGCGCAACGGTGTGACGCGTTATCTAGACTGACGATCGTTTCCGCTGCATTTGCCAGCTCATTATCATGTGAAACAATGATAATGAGCTGTTTCAATTTGTTGTTTCTGACATACGAAGCGAGTTCGGCTCGGCTTGTTTCATCCAATCCAGTTGTAGGCTCATCGAGCACCAAGACTGATGGATTACGGGAAATTGCCGACCACAAGTATACACGGCGCAGCTCACCACCCGAAAGTTCAGGACAACGTTTCTCAAGCAAACCCTCTATGCTGGTTGTCAACGACGGTAGCTCATTCATATGCTGGTGCTTTGTAAAAAATGGGGTGTTGAAATAATCCAACAGGTCCCGAACCGTCTCATCTGGAGCGAAGCACGGTTGGGGGCAGCACGATATCGTGTCTGAACGTATGTAATCCAAATTGCATTTTTCAATCGGCATGTCGTTGTATGTTACTTTGCCTGCCGATGGATACAGCCCAAGGAGCAGGTAAAGGAGCGACGTTTTTCCTCTTCCATTTTCTCCGGTTATGCAGTATGTTCCAGGGCCGGAGAAATCGAAGGAAAATCCGTCAAGAACCTTTCGGGGAGATCCGTCTGGAAGGGGTACCGTAAAATCCAACTTGGAAACAGAAATGCGATTTATTGTGTCAATCTTGACTAAACCTGTCTGATCTTGCTCTGGTTCCGGTCCTACCTTTCCCATGGCGCTCATCCTGTCCCACGAAGCCTTGGCATCCTGATAGGACTTGAACAGGTTCATCGTGTTTTTCAAGGTTTTAAATAGGACGGCAAAATATGCACCGACGATGGTGTATTCGCCTATCGTCATGGTTCCATTGATGATTCGCACTCCGGATACGATGAGTATTATCGCTTGAAACACGGCAGCAAAAAGGCTGTCAATCGATGTTAGTGAGAATGAGAGCTTTCCCGAGTGCAAGACCTTTGGAAAATACTTTTCAAATCCGGTGTCAAGTGCTAGCTCGCTTTTATTGTATGAAGACGTTAACTGAATGTTGAGAATCTGATTCAACTGCGATGCTATTACGGCATAGAAAGCGCTATCTGCCTCCTTCTTCTCGTACATGACTTTATATAGAAGCTTTCGCAATCCGGTAATAACGAAGAGATATGCCACAAGAAGGAGGATGGAGAATAGTGCGAGGAGTGGATCAACCGACCATATGACGAGCAACACGAAAGGAATGGCGACAACAGACAGGGGAGCGCTGATAAAGTTTGTTAGAACGAAAGAAGAAACAACACCTGAGTCAGTGAAAATCCTTTGCGTCGTATAGGCTGAGTCGGTTGTTCGGTTCGTCAGAAAACTAACTCGCTCAAAGCGCAAGACGGTTTCCCTGAGTAGGTCAAAAGAAAGCTTTGTGGATATACGGATAGATAACGTTCCTGCAAAATATGAAAATAAGGCAGAAAAGACCCCTATTGAAGCTACGAAGAGCGCAAAAAGCACAGCATCCTTCTCGCTGCGATTGGCAAGAAGGAAATCTAAGAACTTTCCGTTCACATATGGTGCGGCATAGGAAAGGGCGATTCCAATCGTCGTGATGGCAATGAACGTGAAAGCACCCTTTGTTTTACTAAACTTCGATAAGACGTACCGAATCAAGAATGGCCCCAATCTATCAGGTATGAAATACCAACTGATGACACCTTACACCGCGGTTCGGTGGAAACGAAGCGGCGACTAATCGGCACGAGCGCTTCCATAGAGAGTCTTTGCGAGCTGGATCCTCATAGAAACGGGAATTTTATGTTCGATCAATAGGCCGCGCACGGCAGTCGGACGGCTGAAAAATAAAACAGCCGTCCGACTAAAGCTGTAAATTTTTTCATTGTTTGTTGGGCATGCGCCTGAAGTTTCATGCAATAGGAAATCCATTATGACCATGGTCGAAATGTGAACACTACGATCGTTAGCAAGGAGACGCCAAGACCGGCAAAGATTATGATGAGCGGCAGAATGAAAGCCGCCGATGCCGATAATGGGATTTGGGACGCAAAGGCAATGATGCCCGCGAGAACGAGACCGGCTCCCGTCAACGCTATTCCGAGTCCGACCAATCTGGCAACAAGAGGAATCTTCTCGCTTGGAATATGAGCGATATGGTAACTGTGAATCAGGCCGGGATTGCCGGTCTTTACCATTAACACCCCGACAACGAGAAAGCAGATTCCTCCTACCATGCCGCCAATGGATGATCTTAGCGCTTCAGGACTCATTGCTCGTCTTGGCCACCTTGCTCGCTGAGGGGAAGTGCTGCGGCAAAAGTGATGAGGACCAGTTCATAGGCTCCAACTGCGGTGACTCCGACCGCCACATTTGCTCCCCACACGATGTAATACATGTCGAACCAAGTTTCCGTTCCAAGAGTCGATGCTCTGGTCGGATTCATGTTGTCTACTACGGGCTTCTCGTACATTTAACCCAACATCTCCTTCAACGATGAGTTCAACAGTTCATCCGCGGTATCATCAATCAGGTCAACGTGTAGATCACCTCCCATATCTATATCGCAAATTGTGTCGGACATACGCTCCATGTCGTCAATGGTCCACATGTGGTTACAGAGGTCTTGAACCAGTTTTGTGGACCAAATTGAGCTAAGTCCGTTGTTCCAGTAATCCTCAAGAGGGTGGTTTCTGATGTTGCCAACCACTAACGGGATATACGGAGAAACGACGATGTCGCCGTTTGCGTGCACTGAAACCTGATCTAATAGATATCGGTTATCAGAGAAGCGAATTAGATGGTCGACGGGGTCGCCCCATTGCGGTCGGACATTCGGGTGCTTCCGAAGGAAGTCGTCCTCTTGAATGGCGTGAATCAACGTACGGTATTGGGAATAGTCCGGTCTAATAAATGTGTTCTTTCGCGCACGGCCCAAAACCATGAGGGGTTGGACACGTAGTTCGATAAAGTCACCCGGCGTCCTCTTCGGCCTGTTAGATTTGGTGAAAATCTCATCTAATAGTGAGATGACATCGGGAAACTGTTCGGTGTTGAACGACGTGGGCGTAAATGCGATAGCAAGGTGCAAATCGGAATGGTTGAGTACGGTGGCAACTGCTTCTTCGACGATTTCGAAGGCTCCCTCATGTCCCCTCAGCCTATCGTGAGCTGACCCAATGCCGTCTAGGCTAAATTGGATGCTTTTGAGTCCGGAATCTTCTAAATCTCGGAGAAGGGATTCCGTGAGGAGAAGCCCGTTGGTTACCAGGCTCGCTGCAACATTCCCATCTCGCAATATGGGAAGGCAGCGCAAGATATCTTTACTGCGCAACAAGGTTTCTCCTCCACAGAAACACATGCTGTAAAGCGACATGTCTGCCATTTCCTTTGCGAAAACAAAAAGTTCATCTGAGGTCAACTCGTCGTGCATGACCTCATTCTCGCCGCTGCTGTTATAGCAGTGCAGACATCTCAAGTTGCACTTGTTTGTTATGTCAAGGGCGACGTGATGTGGCGCTCTGAGAACGTTGGTGTACTTGTTTTCCGAAACTCGTCCCATGGTTCCTCTTAACAGACTTCTGAAAAACAGTATACATTCATGCAGTCGCCGTCGCTGCACTCACCTGGAAAAGTGCCAGCGCAAGTGAATTCTGGCTCATTGATAAGATTTCGAATTCCTTCGTTTGATGCAATTTCCTTGCTGGTTAGGTTCAGGTGGAAAAAATTGGGAACATCGCAAAATTCTTGACGATAGAAGCTGGCCGCAGCGGCAATACATTGAACGGCGATGCTTGCGGGGCACAAAAGAAGACAGATGTCTGCGTATCTGAGTAAGGGATTGCTGGAGGGGGCGAGGCCGAGTAGACCGGTTGGTCTCCCTGACTCATATACAATGAAAAATTCCTTGCTCAGATTGAACAATCCGTTTCGCACCTCTAGCGGTCGTTCATACTGCTCGACGGAAAGAGGCCAACCGTAGACAATTGTGGGACTTTCTGGTTCTGATGAGCTCGCCTGGCTTGCCAGGGAGCAAATCAGGCGAATATCGTTTTCTTGGGCAAGCCGTATATGGGTCCCATTGTCCACGCAAATCTCATCGGCAATGGGTGTGCCATTTTCGGTCGGAGTTTTGACCCATCCTATTAGTCTCGATACGCTGAAACCTCTCATTGCCGAGGCTAAGTCAGATTTGAGCATGTCCGGATTGGCGTCTGGAAACTTGTCGCACATCCGATTAAGGATTGTTTCGACGGTGTTTTTACCATCGCACAGAGAGACGATGTAGCTCCCGCTTCCGTTCAACATGATATAGTTCAGCTCATCGCGTCCGGTTAGAACAGAGCGGTACCCGTTCTTTTCCTCTCTTGAGTATGGGAGAGAAATCGATTTCGGGATAAATCCCCTTATTTCGTCAAAGCTCCATTCCATAATTAATCCCTCCTTGTGTCTGTTTGAATATGAGCCGATTTTAGGCTCTTCGGTAGTTTCTGTGGGCGAGACATCAATTTTTCCGCAGGTGGATGCAAAAAAGTTCCGCATATAAGGGAAACGGCCCCGAGAGGGGGCCGTTTCCGCGCCGGGCAGGGTAGGATTTCGCTTGCTACATCAACCTACCGGAAAGGCCCTGACGCATGAACAGGATACTAAGCCGCGCGCTCGCGCTGGTCCACACCGTGATCGAGTACGCCAGCATCGACGGCGGCAGGATAATCGTCGGCGTCAGGCCGTGGACGAGTTTCGGGCTGCGGTGCCCCGTCTGCGGGAGGGCAGCGAATGCTACGACAGGTCGCCAAGGCCGCGGCTGTGGCGCGCGATGGACCTGGCGAGGTCGACCTCTCCGCGCTCGGGCTGCACGAGATGGCGGCGTCCCTGCCCGACTACGTGAGGATGGTCGCCGCGGGCGAGCGGGGCTTCGCCTCCGCCTTCGAGGAGATGACGCGCGTCGAGGTCGCCGCCCGGGAGGTCAGGATCACCAACCAGCGCATTCGGTCGTCGGGGTTCCCCTACGTCAAGGGGCTGGCGGACTTCGACTGGGACTTCCAGCCGTCGGTCCCTCGCGCCGAGATCGAGGAGCTCGCGACCCTCAGGTTCGTGGAGCGGGCCGAGAACGTCCTGTTCGTGGGAAGCCCCGGCGTGGGCAAGACGCATCTCGCCGTCGCGCTGGGCATCGAGGCAGTCAGGGCGGGGCGCGAGGTCAGGTTCGTGGACTGCGCCCGGCTCGTCGAGGACCTTGAGGACGCCTCGTCGCGCGGCATCCTCAAGAAGAGGCTCAAGTACTACGCCCACTCGAGGCTGCTGATCATCGACGAGCTCGGCTACCTCGACGTCGGCAGCGTGGGCGCGGACCTGTTGTTCCAGCTGATATTGACGCGCTACGAGCAGCGCTCGACGATCATCACCGCCGACGTGGGGATCGGCGGCTGGGGCAGGGTGTTCGGGGACGACGTGGCGGCGAGCGCGATCGCGGACAGGGTGTGCCACCACTGCCACCACTGCCACCTGGTCAAGATAGCCGGCAGGTCCTACAGGCTGAAGGACCTGCCGAGGGACGGACCCGTCAAGGCGTGACCGGAATCGGTGAAAATACGTTAGCGCAAGCGGTGAAGCCGCCTTTGCGCGAACGGCGCGTTTGATTAGTGAAACTGGTGAAAATTAGATTGACGCTAACAGGGGCGTGCCCGTCGCGGCGTTTCACGGGGATGTCTCGCGCCATCCCCGGACCCCTTCGCGCCAAAGGGACGAGTCCCCTTGGAACCCCGGGCCGCCGCCGGCGGGCCGTGAACGGCGGGACAATCACTCGGCTTCAACTCGCGATCGCCCCGCCGGCTCTCGCTCCGGCTCCGTTCGATGGCTCCCCTGGGTCGCCATCACTGCGCCTCCGCTCACCTGTCCCGTTGCACTCCGGTCGATTCGGCCTACGCTTCTCGGGGCATGCAAGATATGTATTCCGTGCAACGGAATATCTTGCCCGGCCGAAGCCGGGATGTGCGAACCGCTCCAAAGTCGCTCCCGCAGAACCGTGCAACAGGCTTACCGGCTGTTGCACGGACCTCAGATATGAAAGTCAGTCCCGGCCTCTTTCGTCATCCACACCCTCGCGAGCCAGCTCCCACGCGGCCCGTATGGCAAGGTCGATTCCCCTTGCCGTGAACCTCATAATCCGCCCGGTCGAGCGGTTGACGGCGTAGCCGAGCCTCGCGCCGTTGATCTTCCTCGTCTTGCCGAGGGACTCCGAGTGATAGCGGTATTGCAGCGCCCCCCGCTTGGATCGGGCGATCTCGATCCCATCCGATTCCAACCGCCTTGCAAACTCTCCGAAGCGGTCGGGGCAGCTCTTGAGCCTCCCGACCTCCTCTGCCCTCTGGGCGACAATCGCTCGGACCCTTGCGTTCTCGGATTTGTCGGATCTCCCCTTCTTTGCCATCTCGCGCTCCTCGCGACCGGGCTGGCGCGCGTGCACCTTCGAGTTCGAGAGGCCCCTTTCGAGCTGGCTCAGGCCGTACTTCGTATCGAGCTCCTTCACCGTTCTCACGCGGGATTTCGCCGCCGCCCTCGCCGGCCCGTCGTTCAGACGCCGCCCAGTCTCGAGGTCCGTCCTATTGATGGCGAGGTGAGCGGCGAATCGGGCCGATCCATCCGACCTGCACCTCTCCTCATGCAGCACAATCACGATCTCCTGGTTGGGATAGCGCTTGGCGATGTAGTCCCTCGCGTACTCCATGCAACGCGAGGGCGTCATCGGCCCGCCGTTGCAGGAGCACTCGTCCGGGTTGAAGCCGATCACCTGATGCTGCATGTACGTGCACCTTGCGCCCTGCTTCCCGGGCCGGTTGTGCCCGGCCGCCTCCCGGGTGGCGTCCATTTCCTCGAACCATCGATCCTCATCGATGATGTGCTGGGTATCGTGGTCCAGGACTTTCTCCCTGTCCCAATCGAAATACCGCTTGAGGTTTTGGAGGTGCTCCCCGCTCATGACGCTCGCCTGCTTGATTGCGGTCATTTTCCAACTCCCTTCAAAAACCGCCGTCAGTCGACGAAGAGGCCGGACCATCCGTCGGCAACAGGCGGCTCCGCGGCCTCTTCCTCGAATTCGGGAGTCCAGAGATCGACGCCGTCCTCACGACCCATTTGCCTTGATATCAGCCTGGCCTGGTATTCCATCCTCTTGGCCGCCTCGTGCTCGCGCGTCCCCAGATCGAAGTGCTCCTTCGTCGGCATCCGCGTGCAATCGCAGACAGGGGCCCGGAAGCACCCCGCATGTTCCCTGCCCACGCCGTTCTCCGCGGTCTTCACCACGATGACGCCGTCCTTGTCGGGGGACATCTCCGTCCACTCCCAAGGATGAATCAGGTCGTCGGCGTGCTCGCTGTAGGATGTCGACCCCGTACCGCCCGAAGGCCCCCTGCTCGAGCTGGTTCCCATGGTGTGCCGCGTCGTCTTCCCGACTAGCTCGGTGAAATACTGGCGGTCCTCGGCCTCGCCCAGTTTCATGGCGACCTTGACGCCGCAGTTTGCCAGGATCTTCTTCCGTCCGTCGCGCTCGCCGTACTTGTTCAGCTGAGAGATGTTCTGGACTGCGCCCATCCAGAACAGGTCGTACGAGCGCCCAAGGCTGAGAAGGCTAGGCAGGCACTCGACCTTCGGCAGGTTCCCCCATTCGTCGCCGAGGATGGACACCGGCCGCGGCAGCTTTCCACCAGCTGCGTCCGCGATGGAATACACGGCAGCGTAGAGCTGCTCGAACAGGACCGCCGCGATCGCGTTGTAGGGGGAGCCCTCGTCCATCACGTGGAGGAACAGCGCGGTCTTCTCGCTCAGGATTCTACTCGGATCGATATCATCGCCCGAGACCATTCGTGCAATCGGCGCCGAAGCGTAGATCCTCAGGTTGACCTTTAGCGTGGAAACGATGCTCCTCAGCTCGTTGCCGCCGCTCGAGATGAACTGTGAGGCACGCGAGCGGGCCGGATGCCCCTGCGGCAGGGAACGGAACAGGCCCTTCAGCGGCTCACACGGATCCTCGCCGGCCCCCTCCGTCCCCAGGCACATGATGTGGTAGACCGTCGCGAGGTGCTTGCAGCCCCGCGGGCAGCCCTCGTCCAGCACGACCAGAAGGATCGTCGCGGCGAGCAGCGACCGCGCGGATTCCGTCCAGTGGCTCGCCTTCGCATCGCCCTCCCCGGCGATGAGCGTACGGGCGACGGCATCCGCGGCCTGCTCAGCCCCCGGCAGATTCCCCCCGTTCGCGAGCCTATCGACCATTTCCAGTGGATTGAACGTGTCGCTCTTCTCGGGATGCTGGGCGTCCAGCAGAAGCACCCGGTACCCGCGACGCTCCAGCTCGTCGCCCGTCAACTCGATGAGCTCACTCTTCACATCGGACACGATAATGGTCTGCGGCCTCGATTCCCCGTCATCCGCCCCATACGTCAGCAGATCAATTGTCGGGATCAGCAGCGATCTTGATTTTCCGGCACCCGTTGAGCCGTCGAGGAACATGTGCCGCCTCGGTTCGAACAGATACTTGGAGCCGAACAGCGTCTTCTCAAACCCGTACACGAATCCTCTGCTTTTCGGCTGTCCGTGCCCGTCCCAAATCTCCGAGCCCCGGATGGTCTCCGGCCCCGTTTTCACCCGCGCCTCCCCAAGTACACCTCCGTCGGCGGCTCGCTCCTTCGAGGAAGCCGATAGCTGCATGAGCACGAATACCGACAGGAACAGCGCGAACGAGGCGAGACAGCCAGGGACGCAATGAGGCCCCACGTTAATCCACCACCAAATGGTGTTATCCACGCTCAGGGTGAATCCGATCGAGCTCAGCTCGATTGGAAATCCGAGGATCATGCAATCGAGGGGAATGGCGATAAGTGGCGCAAACCCCGCGGTAAGCAGCGCTGCGAAAACCAGCGCCATGACCACCTTCTCCTTCACGAGAACCACCTACTCTCTCGCACGGGCGAGTAGGTCGTTGACCCAGCCCACCGCCGTCGAGACGATTGATGTCGCCCGGTTGAGATTATTGAGGACGACCGGATCGGACCCGTAGGTGTTGAGGGCGCGGACCGCCTGGTTGAGGTTCGTGCCGATCTTCTTCAACTCAGTCCTGATACCGGCAAGTTCCCCCGCGTCGGCGACCCTGACCGGCTTCTCGCCGCAGAGCAGGGCGGCATCGCGCATGAAGGAGGACGCCGGCATGTTCATGGCCGCCGCCCTCTCCTCGATAGCCTTACGCTGCGACTCACTCATCCGTACGTTGATATGCGTATTCATGGAAGTCATAACCATCCAATCCGAGCGGGGCCGACGCATCGGCCCCGCCCCTTTTATTAAGTTGAAATTGTTTGGAGCATCTGACCGATGCGCCCAATCCTCACCCTCGCCCAGACATCGAAGGGGACTCCCGGCAAGCTGCCGAGATATATACGGTATGGTCGCCATTGTTCTCTATAGATATCGAGAGCATCGAGCAGGCGCTTCCATTCCCAAATGAGCTCATCGGCCGAGAGCAGAGGAAGATCCCTGTTCTCGGCGCGCGCGAGCTCATCGGACGACAAGCATGGATTGGGAGCCCGGTATCCACCAATGTAGGGTCCGGGCTCCATAATTAGCCGATTTCGGTAAACATCGCTGCTGGTGCGTTGAACTCAAACTCGACAATACCGCAGGAACCGTAACGGTTCTTTGTGATTGAAGCAATGACGGGCCGTTTTTTAAGCAACATATTGGCATTACGCTCTTCGGGCTTATCGCCCTTAATAGAAAGCGACATAACGAGATCTGCCGAATACTCGAACATGTTGCACCCGCCTATCGCCTGAAGCCCGGTGGTCTGCTTGTCGTAATTAACGCGGTTAATTGATGAGATAGCGAAGAGCGGACAATGGGCCTCATCCACGATTCGGCGGAGCTCGGAAGCGACGAGCTTGAGACCGATACGCTCGTCGGCAATGCGCAGTTCCTGCGGCAAAGAGACGATTTGCGCGTAATCAACAATAACCAGTGGCGGTTCGCCATGTTTATCGGCAACCTCTTCGATTGCCTTTCGCATCCCGGCATATTTAATTTCACCAGGAATGATATACATTCGCTCGGCGATGCTGCGGGCGTAAATGTCGAGAACCTTCTCGAAGAGCCCGCGTTTGTCCTCAGACATGCCATCGCCGTTCATATCATCGTGCGTGAGCTCGCCGCCCGAGATGCGGGTGAGGCTCTTCGCGAGCATGCTGTCTCGCCCGAGCTCGCCCTCAAAGATGACCACCGGATGGCCAGCAATGGCCCATCCGTCGGCGATTTGCTGCATAAACGTTGTTTTACCCGTACCGGGTCCGCCGGGGACGATGCACAGGTATTGACGAAGACCTCCGAGGATAGTATCCAGCGCACCGTGTTCGATATGCCCAAGCGGCCTATTCTTTAAGATACGCAAGGCGGTCTCGTCGAGGCCGACGCTCATGGGATTTAAAGCCGGCACGGTTCGCTCGCCTCCAATTCATGGAGGTATGCAAAGAAGCTCGATTCAAGGATGTAAATGCGGCGGTGCAACGCAATCGCGCGCCCGCTCTCCTTCATCATCTTCGAGGCCGTAACCGGACTCAAGCCGGTTATCTTGCACACTTCAGCGATGCCAAGAAGGCGCTCGTGGCCCAAGTTGGAATCAGAAGAAACCGCAGTTGATGCTTGTACGGCAGCGTACGGTTCAGGCTCTACAATCATGGTAGAATCCTTTCAGGCTAGCTCGCCCCTCCCCCTTCGTCGCCAAACTTAGATAGGGAAGGGCGGGCGGCTTTTTAATCAATGACCGAAAATAAAATAACTCCTTTCAAACAAGCTGGTCAGGCGCTTACTGTTTATATTGTAACACTGTCTGTTGCACAATCATATCTAGTTACAGTTCTAATTTCTAATTCACTTTCTGACTGTATAGACTTTATTGTCTGACTGATTTAATATATATATACAACGATGATTGGAGTGGTTATGGGACGTTTACCATTATCCGGAAGTAAGATGCGGAAAATTAAGTTCGGAACAACTGTTCAGGCGACGACCCCGGAGAAAATCGAAGAGCTACGCCTCAAGAACCCCGAATCAGTCAGAAGCACCGGCGAGGCTATCGACTATCTATGCAACCTGCTCACGGGGTTGCAGCCGAGGGTCGCCAGGGCCCTCGATGAGGCGTGCCTCAGGGAAGCTCGGCAAATCAACAATGAAATGAAGGCCCTTCCCGTTGACGGATCAGAAGAAATGAGTTTTAGTCAATTGGAACTTTATCGAGAGCAATTCCAGAGGCTCCACGACCATTTCTCTTTATATTGCGAGAAAGAGGAGAGGCCCCAGGGAATGAGACGGGTCGATCTCCTCGGCGGCGATTACGCTGTCCTCCCCTCCTCTTGGACTTTATTGGAAACAGAGGAATGCGCGAAGTCTTGCAGCCAGGTCGGAATTATCGAAATTCGCGGCGGCGCAAAATACGATGCGCCTCATTTTGCCTTCTTCCATAACGGAGAGTACAGTCAAAAGGACAAATTGCAGCGCGCAACCAAACTCTGGCCCCGCATGACCGACGTGATGCGCGACGAGGTCAAACTGGTCACAGATGATGAGGGACATTACCTAAATATGGACGAGCACCTAGCCGCCCCCATCATTTGTTATTTCAACCTTCTAGATGCCAGCTACTATCAGTCTATGGAGCTGGAGCCGCCATATGGCGCAATGATCTACCGAAACAATGTCGCTTAAAAAAGAGGCCCCTTTGGGGCCTCTTTTTTAGCCCTTTTTAGCCCTTCAGCAGATCATCCAGCACTGATGCTGCCTTCTGGTCATTTGCCTCGATAAAGTGGCTATAGATAGACAGCGTCGTCGATGGGCTAGCATGGCCCAAACGCGCCTGGATCGTCTTAATGTCCGCATTGGCACCAACGAGCAAAGTCGCTTGCGTATGTCTAAGCTCATGAGGCTTCAGCCCGCTATAACCCGTATAGCGGGTACGTTTGACGCCGTCACTCCCAATGACTTCCCTGCTCTCCTTAAAAGTACCGAAGCCGTTTTTCGCCGCAAACAGCCTAAACGCCCTTGAATAGTTATGTCCATCCATCCGGGTCACAAGAGCCCGTTTGCCGTTGGCGGCGTCAACGATCCCAATGGAATGGACAATGGGCGTTTCTCCAGTCTGCCCCACTGCAAAGGAATCGAACTCACTCCGCTGAATGGCTTTCCACCTGTCCAGATAGTCGGCAAGTTCATTTCCAACCGAAATCTTACGCCTGCTCATCTTTGATTTAGGCGGCCTCAATGTCCTGTCGTTCGTATATTGCTTTACTATCCTCAGAGTCTTGGCGTCGGGGTCATAATCCTCCCATGAGAGACCAAGGGCCTCCCCCTTCCTCAAACCGCAGAGAAGTAGAAGCATTGTGCATGTGATAAAGGAAGATGGCTTCTCCTCCAAAAGGACCGCAAGAAGCCTTGCCGCCTCATCGGCGCTCAGCGCCTTACGAGCCTCGACATTCTGCTTGGGCAGTTTCACTCCCCTACAAGGGTTTTTGCCCACGAGGTCGTTATCGACGGCATCCTCCATTACCTGTTTGAGCTTGATGTGGATGCGGCGAATTTCACTTTCGCTGAATCGGCCTTCTTTTCTAGCCTTGGCATAAGCAGTGCGAACGTCATCCGATTTAAGCCGAGTGAGATCGGGATTGCCGAACAGCTCGCGTATGTGACGAATGTCCAAACCTTCACGCTCATAAGCAAGAGGTGATCCCATGGTCGACTCCCTGTTCGCGTGAAACCTGTCCGCATAATCTGATAGGCCCAGAGGACCATTGCCACGGTTGGAAGCGCCCTCAAGTTCAGCTCTATAGGCCTCCAGCGCCTTGGCGACTTCACTCGGCCAGTTTTTCGGGTTCTTGCTTCTGCAGTGAACCCTGCGTGACGGACTACGGCGGTACCGTCCTGTCTCCGGATCTTTTCCCAGGGAAAAATAAATCCGATAGACGCCTTTGCTCTTATCGATGCATTCCGATGTGCCGCGAGCGGTCTTTTTTATCAATCCCTGCAATCATATCCCTCGTTAGATTTTCGATTAGGCTTGCTGGCAAAGCCTTTAAAGCTTTGCCAGCAAGCCTAATCGAAACTTTTCACACTTTCAAGTCTCTCTAAGTGTGAAAATAGTGGGAAATATGATTCTAATAGCTAGCTCAATAATTGTTAATTACCTATTTCTACCTGCGCTTCCTTTTAATTCAGTGAAATTGGCCTCATCTCGTCAAATGCCGAATTCACGTACTCGTAAAGCGGGGGTCACCGGTTCGAGCCCGGTCGCTGGCTCCATTGCACAAGATAGCCGCCTTCGGGCGGCTTTTTTGTTGCCGATTTCGGGCGCGCATCCGCCAATCCAAGCACAACGCCGCCGGAAACTCCCCTACTCAACAAAAGCCCCGCCAACCGCAATCCCCAAAGGAACCGCGATCAGCGGGGCCCAAGCGAGCTCCCCCAAGGGATAACGCTCGCAACACGAACAGCTCAGCCGAGCAGCGCGCTACTCCTCCCAGTAAGCATCTGCAAGCAGCTTAAAGCAAATCTTCTTGACCGGTTGCGCGCCATCGCCCGGGAACTCGAGCGTGGGCATGTGAGGCTCGCCGGCAACAAACAGCGCAAACTTGTCGTCAGCAAGATCGCCGGCGATCGAGGCGTCGGAATCGACCAGATCGTAGTCGTCCTTCTCGTCGAACTCCTGGACCAGCGTCAGGCTGCCCGTGGCAACCTTAAAGGCCTCGCGACCCTCGACGTCGATCTGCAGGTCGTGATAGCGCTGATGCGTCTCATAGTGAGCCTCGGCTTCGGGACGCGTCGTGGGAGCCATGACGTTCGCAAAGACCTTGTCGCCCAGAATCGGATGGCTGCCGACCTCGAGCTCCGCCGGGTCGTTCTCCTCGAGCCAGTCGATCAGCACGTCGAGGCCCTTGAGCATTCCGCGGTATTCCTCGATATCGCCCAGTGCACCGTAAATCATCTAAATCCCCTCTCGGATCGTTTCTTTGGCGGCTACTCGGCAAACGCGTTACCGACGCTGTTGCCACCCACATACGTCTCGACCAGGGTAAGGTCGGGACTGAACACGACAAAGTCGGCATCGCGCCCCAGCATAATGTTACTGCACTTGTCGTCGACATGAGCTAGCAAGCGATGCCGGGGCCGACGCCCAAGCTCTTACAGCTCGGTCACGACAACGCCGTTGTAGACCTCGTCCCAACGATACATGACCAGATGGCCGGTCATGGGATCCATGGCGTTGAGCTTGCCGCAGGTGTTGGCGGTACGCAGCACCGTCTCATCATCCGCGCCGGCTGCGATGGCGTGCGCGAAGCCGGCAATGGTCGAATCGCCAGAGCCCGTCGCGTTAACGGCGGGGATATCGGGCGTCTTGGCGCGGAATGCACGGCCATTATGGAAGCCCACGGAGCCGGCAGCGCCCATGGACACGACGACCCAGGGGATATCGGAGAAGCGGGCATCAGAGGCGAGCGAGGCGCGGAGTTCGTCCACATCGTCGGTGGTAAAGCTCGTGCCCAAAAGGCCGTTAATCTCGGTCAGGTTAGGCTTGACCAGCTCGGGCTTAATTTTGGACTTAAGGGCGGCCTCGAGCGAAGCACCCGAGGTATCGAGCAGCACCTTGGCGCCGGCGTTCTCGGCAATGCCCGTGATCTTGGCGTAGTAGTCCGCCTCGACACCACGGGGCAGCGAACCCGAGATGGTGACGACATCGGCCTTGCTCGCAAGCTCAGCGAACTTGGCGGTAAAGGCATCAAGCTCCTCGGGGGCGATCGTCGGGCCGCTCTCGAGTAGCTCGGTCTGATTGCCGGCGTGGAGGATGTTGAGGCAAATGCGCGTCTCGCCCTTGATGGGTACAAAATCATTCTTAATGCCGTTGGCATCCATGAGCTCAGCCATGTAGGCGCCCATGTGGCCGCCGAGCAGACCGGTTGCCACAACGTCGTCGCCCAGCTGACCCAGCACACGGGCCACGTTGAGGCCCTTGCCGCCGGCAGTCTTTTCGGGCGTCACACGGTTAACGTCGTCGATAATGAGCTCATCGAGCTGATAGCGTGTATCGACGGACGGGTTCATCGTAACGGTGAGGATCATTTTTAGCTCCTTATCTCGCAGGCTCCTTGTGCCTCGCGATACGAGTCGACAAAACGGAATTACAGAATCTCAATCGTGAACGAGCGAACGACGGTCTCCTTGGGCTTGGCGACAAGGCAGCCACGCTTATGCTCAAGCACGTCGTCCTCATCGGAACAGGTCGAAAGACCGCCCCAAGGCTCAACCGCCACAAAATCGCCCTCGGGCTTGCTCCATACAATGAGATATGGGAAGCCCCCAAAGCTCAAGCGAACGCCCTTGTCCTCGCCCTTCTTGGAAAGCGTGACCTGACGGCTCTCGAGCACGTCAAAGATGGTCTCCGCACAATCGAAGAGCTCATGCGACAGAGGCAGCGTCTTTCCCACCATGGGGTTCTTGGAGCGGTTAGCTACATCAATCAATCCGGTCGAGGGGACAGCGGTGCAAAGCTCCGCAGCCTCGTCTTTCTCGAAGCGCAACTCGTAGTCCGTATAGGCCTCGCCCTCGTCGAGCGGGCACCTAAAGCCGGGGTGTCCACCGATAAAGAACGGCATGTCCTCGGTGCCCTCGTTGGTCACCTCATAGGAGACGCGCACGGCGGCGTCCTCGAGCGTATAACGAGCGACAAGCTTAAACGGGTAGGGATAATCGCTCAGCAGCGCGGCGTTATCCTCCGAAGCCAGGCACATCGCCAGCTCGTTCTCGCCTTGGCTCTGCAGCTTCCACTCCTGCTTGCGCGCAAACCCGTGGCGAGCGAGCTTTACATGATGCCCGGCAAACGTCATGGCGCTGTTGTCGCGCAAGCCTCCGCAAATCGGGAAGCAAATCGGCGCCTGGCCGGACCACACTGCGGGATCGCCCTGCCACAAATACTCGCGACCGTCGGCCTCAATCGAGGTAAACGAGCCGCCGGCCGTAGACACCTTAATAGAAATCGAATCATTGGAGAGAGCGTATTCCATTGCCCATCCTTTCGAACAACTGCTTTTTGCTCGCAAGTACCCGTCTCGGCCCTGACCAAAGGACAAACCCGCACGCTCATCGATGCGTCCGGTATCCCAGCCATGCAACGGGGTACCATACAGACATTGACGTCATTACAGCTGAAAGGCCTTCTTATGCGAACCATCATCCTCTACGCCTCACGCCACCACGGCAATACGAAAAAGCTCGTGGACGCCATCGTTGAGGCGCACCCCGAGATCGATACCCTCGATGTAAAGACGCTCGGCAAAAACGAGTATCCCGACCTGCACGAATATCATCTAATCGGTGTCGCCACGGGCATCTATTACTCCGAGATCGACAAGGACATGGCACGCGTGCTCACTAACGTGCTGCAGCCGCAGGACAAGGTGTTTGGCCTTATGACCTACGGTGGCAAAAACAAGTGGTACGGCAAGGACATCGATGGCATCTGCCGTATGAGGCAGGCCATCTTTATGGGTGTCTACGGCTGCCCC
This sequence comes from Collinsella sp., assembly GCA_019414385.1. Taxonomy (GTDB): domain Bacteria; phylum Actinomycetota; class Coriobacteriia; order Coriobacteriales; family Coriobacteriaceae; genus Collinsella. Next base: position 219,657 of record DXMD01000001.1, read on the forward strand.
GGCTTTGATACGTGGGGGCCGTTCAAACTCACCGGCGGTGTCCAAAAGGGACACCCGACCGCTGAGGAAATTAAGGGCGCCGTCGATTTCTTCGACAAGATCGAAAACGAGTATGGCGACATCATCGTCGAAGAGTACGCCAAGCGCGAGAAGCGCCTAGCATACGAGAAGGAGCATCCTGCAGGAGGCTTGGTGGCCGGCGTTAAGCGCACGGCAAAGAAGATCGCTAACAAGCTGTAACTGTGAAGGTGCTTTTGAGCGTTTAACTCATACGGCGGGTCCGAGCAAATTCGGGCCCGCCGTCTTTTTGTATCGTTACTCGGTAAAGGCGTTGCCGACGCTCTGGCCGCCAACATACGTCTCGACGAGGGTGAGCTCGTGGTCGAACACGACAAAGTCGGCGTCACGGCCCGGCATGATGCTGCCGCACTTATCCTCGATGTGCGCAGAGCGAGCCGGCACCTCGGTTGCCATGCGAATGGCGATATCAGCGCTGGCGATGCCCCAATCGACAATGTTCTTGACACCCTGGGCAAGCGTGAGCACCGAGCCGGCAATGCTCTTGCCGTCGGCGAGCCAGCACAGGTTGTCCTTCATGATGACGTCCATGCCACCGCTGGTGTAGCTGCCCTCGGGCATGCCGCCGCAACCCAGGCAGTCGGTGATGAGCACCGTATGCTGCCAGCCCTTTGCCTGCAGCAGCGCCTTGATGGCGGCAGGGTTCACGTGCTTGCCGTCACAGATGATCTCGGCGTAGGTCTCGGGCGTGGACATGGCAGCGCCCACGACACCGGGCTCACGGTGATGCAGCCCGCGCTGACCGTTATAGGTATGCGTAAAGCAGCTGGCGCCGGCGTTGATGGCGGCGATACACTCATCGTAGGTGGCGTCGGAGTGACCGATGCTGGTCACCACACCCTTGGCGTTCAGAGCAGCCGCATAAGCAGCGGCACCGTCGCGCTCGGCCGCCATGGCGCTCTTAACGATGCGACCACCCGCAGCCTCCTGCCACTGGTCGAAGATCTCTTCGGAGGGATCGATAAGGTAAGCAGGGTTCTGCGCGCCCACGTGCTTCATGGTAAAGAAGGGGCCTTCCAGGTAGATGCCCTGAATGCGAGCACCGCAGAAGTCGGGGCCGCGACCCTCGTCCGCCTGGGCGATGGCGGCGCAGGCGTCCTTAATCTGCTCGACGCCATCGGTGAACGTCGTAGGCAGCCAGCTGGTGGTGCCGCGACGGGCGAGCTCGGTCGAGCTGATATCGATACCCTCGGGGTCGTTATCGGTAGTCGAGTGGTTATAGAAGCCATGGATGTGGGTGTCGACCATGCCCGGCGCGATCCACGATCCCGTGTAGTCCTTAATCTCGCAAGAGGGCTCGTCGGCCTGCCAGGCGCCAAAGACGCCATCCTCGACCATAAGATAGCCGCCCAGTTGCGGGCCTGCCGGCAAGAAGAACTTGTCAGCCTTAATTGCGTACGTGCTCATATGCACTCCTCGCTTCTAAAGCAGTTGACTGTGGTGATGCTTATACCCAGCTCACGTAAAACAAAAAGCGCCCGCCCGCCGTTATGAGCGGACGGGCGCCCTTACAGGGGGACGCGATTAAGCGGTGAAGGGGTGAATCGTCACGCCCTTGACCACGCGGTTGACCGTGCCGGTGGGGCTCGGCGTATCGGGCGTGTTACCCACGCGCACGGAGTTGAGCAGGCTGATTGCCTGGGCAAACATCACGAACGGCAGAGCAAGGTAACCCTCGGGGAGTGCCTCATAGCCCTTAAAGGTGAAGGACTCACCCTCGTAGACAGTAGCGCCATCCTGCTGAACGGCAACGGTGTGCTGAGCAATATCGTCGCCACCGATCTCGTTGAGGATGTCGATGTCGTACTGACGGGTGTAGGCGTCATTGTTGACGAACACGAAGACGAGTGTCTTATCGTCGACGAAGGACTTAGGTCCGTGACGATAGCCCATGGAGGTGTCGTAGGAAGTAGCGACCAGACCGTGAGCGAGCTCGAGGATCTTGAGCTGGCTCTCCTGGGCAAGGCCACCGAAGGAGCCAGAACCCAAGTAGGTCACGCGGTTGAAGTCGCCAGCCAGGTAATCGGCGATCTCAGGCTCACGGGAGATGACCTCCTCGCCCATCTTGGCGATGGTCTCGACCCATTCAGCCTTCTGCTCATCGGAAGCCTCGTCAAAGATAAGGGTGGAGAGCAGGGTCATGCAGGTGTAAGAACCGGTCATGGCGAAGCCCTTGTCGTTGGCGCGCGGAATGAGCAGCGTCAGCGCGTTGGGATCATCGGCAGACTCGACGGCGAGCTTGCCCTCGGGAGCGCAGGTGATGTTGAGGAACTTAACGTTGTGGACGAGCTCCTTGGCAACGGCAACGGCGGCAAGGCTCTCGGGGCTGTTGCCAGAGCGGGCAAAGGAAACCACGAGCGTGGGATCCTCGGCGCGCAGGAAGTCGCGCGGGGCGCTCACGATGTCGGTCGTGGCGATGGGCTTAAAGTCGTAGAGATCAGTGTTGCCAGCGTGACGCAGGTACGGGGCGCAGGTATCGCCAACGTAGTCGGACGTACCGGCACCGGTGAAGACAACGGACAGACGACCCTCGCCCATAGCGCGAGCCTCGGCCAGAAAGGCCTCGATGGCCTCCTTGTTCTCGCGATAGATGTTGAGCGTATCACGCCAAAGCTCGGGCTGCTGAGCAATCTCGGCCGTGGTGATCTGGGCGCCGAGCTCGGTAAGCTCCTCGACACTCTTCTCGAACATTTCTAATACCTCTCTCTAGAAGCAATCCTCTGACGTGCAATTATACACTTCGGTTGGTTATCTGGTAGTAACCAGTTAAATACAAAGAATCATCATATGGAAACGGTGCGAACACTAGTCGCTACGCTGGTGGTAAACCTTGTATTTAAACTGATCGGCACGAGCAACCGAGAGCGTATACTCCACAACCTCGTTTGACTCGTTATACGTAGTCCTAACCAAATCGAGCACAGGCGAGCCCTCGACGATTTCCAAAAGGTGGGCATCGGTGGGACGGGCTATGCTCGCATAGAACTCCTCTTCGGCCACGCGTATTTTTTGCTGAAAGTCTTGCTCAATCACATCGTAAAGCGGCTTGCGTTCCAGCAGCGGTCGCTTTAGGGACAGAAATTGACGAACCGGTAGATAACTGCGTTCGACCATCATGGGCATGTTGTCGGCAGAACGAAGGCGCTTGAGCTTAAAAATGCGATCACCGATACGCAATCCCATATGCTCGGCCAGATTCTTATCGGCCTCCATCTCGCAAAACTCGAGAATCGTGGTCTCGGGGTCGCGACCCATCGCGCGCATCTGCTCGGTAAAGCTGTAAGACTGCATAAGATTGGTTGCCTTTGCCGAACGGTCGGTCACAAAGGTACCGCGACCGTGCTGCCGAACCACCAGTCCTAAACGCTCCAGTTCCTGCAGAGCCAGGCGTACCGTAGTGCGCGAGAGACCATAGCGCTCCGAAAGTTCGCGCTCGGAAGGAATCATGTCACCGGCGCGATATTCATGGTCAATCTTTTCGGTCAGAATATCGACCAGCTGATCGTACAGCGGTTGCTTACGCGCTCCGATCGCCATCCTATCCTCCCTTTTGCTCGAATTCGGCTAACTACCTAGGGTGTTAAGCATTATCAGTCCGCAACACCCGAATCATCAAGAAAACAAAAGCCGCGCGCTCTTTCGAGCACGCGGCTTTTAACATACACATGGCTTAAGGGGTCGGGGTGTGAGCCGCGTAGGGACACACCCCTCAAGCTAGAGCCTTACCAGATGCTCGGCCAGAGACCAAGCGGGCCAGCGCCCAGGATGCCCAGGACGAAGAGCAGCAGAATGCCCTTGGTCGGGGTCCAGCTGTGCTTAGCGAACATGTAGTAAAGCAGCAGCGTAAGCATAAGCGGGACGAGCTTCGGGACGATGGTGTTGAGGGTGTCGGCAACAGAAAAGTTGACCGGATCCTCGGTAACGGTAGCGTAGGTCACGGACTCCATGCCGTTACCCAGATCGGCGACGCCGCACTTGACCTCGTTGCCGTCGGCATCGGTGGCAGTGAGGGCGTTGCCGTCCTCATCGGTCATGGCGATGGTACCGGCCTCAGCGGTCTCGGTATCGATGCCCTCCATACCGGTGAAGTTCTCGGCCTCCTTCTCGGAGACGATCACGGTAGTAGGAGAGAGGCCACGGGTGGTGCCGTTGGGGATCTGGAGGTTGATCTGGGTGCCACCCATGGTGACGACCAGGCAACCGACGACGAAGACGCCCATGATGGAAGCGGCACGCGTGAAGGCCTGCATGTTGGCGGTCAGAGCGTCAATAGCGCTGGTGCCAAGCTTGTAGGACCAGTTCATGAGCCAGAAGCGCAGAGCGAACTGGACGACGTTGAAGATCACCAGGAAGATGATCGGCGCAGCGGCGTTGCCGTTGATGGCCATGTTGGAAGTGATGCCGGCCGTGATAGGCACGAGCGTCAGCCAGAACAGGGCGTCACCGATACCACCGAGCGGGCCCATTGCGGCGACGCGGACGGCGCGGATCGTGGGGATGTCAACCTTGTTCTGTTCGAGCGAAAGCACGATGCCCATAACAAAGGTGACAAGGAACGGGTGGGTGTTGAAGAACTCCAGGTTGTGGCTCATAGAAGCCGCGAGGTCGTTCTTGTTGGTGTGGATCTTCTCCAGACCTGGGATGATGGAGTAGAGCCAGCCAGCGGCCTGCATACGCTCGTAGTTGAACGATGCCTGCAAGAAGCAGGAGCGCCAAGCCATCTTGTTGAGGGTCTTCTGGTCGAGCTGCGGAGCAGGAGTGAGATCCTCATAGTGCTCCGGGATCACATACTCATTAGATGCCATCTTCGAAGTCACCTCCGTCAGAAACAGCTGCACCCTTCAGCTCGGTCTGCTGCTGGAAGTCCCAGAAAGCGATGCCGAAGCCGATGAGAGCGAGGATGAGCAGAGCAGGGGTTGCCAGAGATTCGTTGGCAACGGTGATAAGCGCGAGGCCAAAGCCCATGAGGAAGAAGCCCCACATATCGCGGTTCATCATAACCTTGAGCAGGACGGCGAAGCCGACGAAGCGCATCATGCCGCCTGCAGCGGAGAGACCGGTCTGCAGCCAAGTCGGGATGGCAGAAGCGATGGTCTGACCGATGGTAGCGCCAGCGATGAAGAACAGGGTGACGACGACAGCGAAGATCAGGCCGAGCAGAGCCATGGCGAAGTAGTTCAGGCGCTCGATGCCCTTGGTGTCCGCGTTGTGAGCCATGTTATCGGCCGTGGACATAAGCGGGGACATAAGCGTGAAGACCAGGGTAACGCCAAGCTGGCCAAGCAGAGCGAACGGAATGGCGAGGCCGACTGCCGCGTTGGGCTCGAGGCCCGTGGCGATAGCGAGAATGGCTGCCATGATGCCGCCGATGACGGCGTTAGGCGGCTGAGCGCCTCCGATCGGCATGTTGCCGATCGTCATGAGCTGATAGGTACCACCCACGAGAAGACCGGTGTTGAGGTCGCCAAGGATAAGACCGATGACGGCGCCGGTGACGATGGGCTGATAGAGAGACTCGAGGAAGTCAAACTGGTCGATTGCCGCGATGAACGTGACGACGAAGACCAGAGCGATCTGGATGATCGAGTATTCCATCTTGCTCCTCCTTTCAAAATGTATGTACGCACTTTGGATTTCACGTACAGAACGTCAGGGTTTCACTCCTGACAACGTGGATCACGAGGATTACGAGAAGAGCTTGCTCGTGTCCTCAACAGGCGTGCTCGGAACGCGCCTGATCTCCAACTCCACCCCCAATTCCTGCAGCTCTTTAAACGCAGCGACATCCTCGTCGTTAACTGCGACGGAGGTGGCGACTTGGCGCTTTCCTTCCGACATGTGCATGTTGCCGATGTTTACCTTCTTTATAGGCACACCGCCCTTGACGAGCGTAAGCACGTCTTCCGGTGTTTCGGCCACGATGAAGATCTTCTGGCGCGGGCTCGCCTTGCCAATGACGTCGATGGTCTTCTGCAGAGAGAAGAAACGCGTAGCGACGCCGGCGGGAGCGGCCATCTTCATGAGGTTCTGGCGCATGGTGTTGGACGCCACGTCGTCGTTGGCGACGAGGATGAGGTTGGAGCCCAGGGTGGAGTTCCACTGGGTGGCAACCTGACCATGAACCAGTCGGTTATCGATGCGGGTAAGAAGAATGTTGGGTTCTGCCATGTTGATCAGCTTCCTTTCGTTATTTGCTGACGACAGTTACTTGATCTCCTGAATCGCGTAACGCGAAACATCTACGACGGCTCCGGATCGGACTTTGATCTGGACCTTCTCGCCTTCGATGCCTTTGACGGTTCCGTAGATACCGCCGGCGAAAAGAACCTCTTGACCCGGCTTGAGCTCGGTGTGCAGCTCCTTGAAGTACTTCTGCTTCTTCTTCATGTTGATTTGCGACCAGATGGTGTAAATCAAGCCCATGATGACAAGCAGGCCTAAAAGGGCGACCGAGGAGCTCAGGACGTTGGCTCCGAAATCGGCCATTAGATGCCGTCCTCGTCGCCGAAGATATCCTCTTCCTCGGAGCCGGCAACGGATGCGACCGTCTGGGCGGTGACGCCCGTCTGGCCAACGGTCACGGCCTGCTCGCCAAGCTCGGCGAGCGTGGCATTGCCGCGGAGGAACAGAAGCTCAATAACCATGGGAAGGTTGGTGCCAGTCAGAACCTCGACGTTGTCGACATCCTGGGCAATCATCATCGACTGGTTGAACGGGGTGCCGCCAAGCAGGTCGGTAAAGACGAGCACGCCATCGCACTCCTCGCGCATGGCGGTAATAGCGGCGCGGAGATCCTCACCGTAGGATGCGGCCTGGTCGCCCTCAAAAGGAACGACGGTAAAAGCAGGCTGGTCGCCAGCAACCATCGCGATAGCGCTTGCGATGCCGGGTGCGAACTGTCCATGACCGGTAAGAATAAAGCCAACCATTCAAATTTCCCTTCCGAAGGTGTGTACGATCTGAGTCCGATGATGTTCGGAAGCCAGCGGGCGAGTGCCCTTAAAGCTTCTTGGAAAGCGTTCTTTGAAGACCAGTGGTCTCTCAACTGGTAGTAACCACGTGACGTGTTGTTGTCACTATATCATCACAGAAGAGGTCGCTTTCGCTGATTCACGCAGTAAAACGTTTTTGCACCGCTCACGGCGATAAATCGACCGTTTACCGCTCGTTAACACTTCTACCTGCGGTTTTGAAACCGTTTCGAAATACTTTGACGAAAGATCGGAACCTTTTCTGTGTCTAAACAACGCAGGGTGGCCAAAAAAGGCATGTAGAAAAAATGCAGGTCATTGTGAAGATTTGTGAATTGGTCTTTTTGACTTAATATCAGTTAGAACCAGTTTAGAAATTATCGGTGAACGGTAGTTTTCGACCGCTCAGCGGTTATTTCCAATCGTTTGCAGCTCCTTTTCCATATGAATTAGGGAGACCCGATGAAGCACTTGCGCGGTTGCGGGAAATTTCAATACTCGTCCATCCCCCACGTGCCAAACTCTCACTCCCTAAATATGCCATAAGCTCTCGCTATTCGTCTTACAAACATAACTTACTCTAATCTGTAATTGTTTATCGTTTATCATTAAGTATGTTATAAGATTTAAATATCATCCTAGACATTGGTTGGAGGAGCTATGATCCGCTGGAACGTATCCAAATCGAATGAATCCATCAACCGCGAACAGGCAATAGCCGATCTGAGGAAGCTCGCTCACATCTGCAAATGGGCCACAATCTGCACCGCCGTAGCGCTCGCTCTGGGACTTCTCGCAGTCATTGCAATCGAGCTTCTACTCATATTGCCTAGCCTCTCCCAAGGGTTCTGCCTCCAATCCGTAGAGCTTAATGCCGGCGAAGGGCCATCTCTCGCTCTCGTCGGCGCCAATGAACAGACCCCTCTTATACTTGTCGCGCACGACGGTCATACTGCCATAGGGAGCGCCATGATGACATGCCTTGCGCTTGCCATTGTGCTAAGCGCATACAGGTTTTTCTCCGCCATTGAAAAGGCGGGCAGGCCCTTTGACCTCGAATGCATCCGCATACTACGTCAAGTAGGACATTTGTTCCTTATTGGCGGCGTTGCTGTGAAGCTTCTTGGTGCCATAGTCACGGGGCTGATACTCTCAGGATTTGGCGGCAACTTTACGGATGCGCTTGGCGGCCAGCACCTCGACCTCTCTATGGTCTTTGCAGGCCTGATTATTAGCCTGATTGCCAGCGTCTTCCAGTACGGGTGTATCCTGCAAATACAAGATGACGAGTTGCTCTAGGGGGAATCCATGATTATTCTGCGGCTCGACCGCATGCTCGCCGAACGCAAGATCTCATCCAAAGAGCTTGCGGAACGCGTGGGCATCTCCCAGGTCAATATGTCGCGCATCAAGACGGGCAAGGTTTCTGCCGTGCGCTTTTCAACTCTTGACGCGATATGCCGGGCACTCGACTGCCAACCGGGCGATGTACTGGAATATATGCCTGACGATGAAGCCGATAACCTCTTTGGACTTAAAGATTAATTGAGATTATTTAACTACCGGTACCTCCGACGTAATGAGCCCGCTAGAACGGATATCGTTCTAGCGGGCTCATTCAGATAGTTCGGCTACGCGATCGGTAAGCTCAGGCAGATCTTACGCAAACAGGCCGTAAATGCTGATGTTGGCCTTGGCGTACAGGCTGTTGGCGTACTCGGTCCACTTGGAGCTGGCGCTCGAAGCCTGCGAAGAATACTGCTGGTAAGCGGTGTAATAGGCGGTCATTGCCTGCTTATAGGTCGCGCTATCGGCCGTAAAGGCATCGTCGGCGAATGCCTTGGCGTAGGTGCCATCGGCGTCCTTCCAGGTGCCCTTCTCGCTATCCCACTCATCGCCGGCAAGGTTGATGATGTAGTCGGCGTAGTCCTTGCTCGCGGTCTCCTCGTTGCCGTCAGCAGGCTCGGTCGGGGCGGTCGGCATGCTTGCGGAGCTATCGCCCACCTTCTTCTTGTAGAGCTTCTGCAGCGTCGCGGACTGACGGACGATCTGCTTGGCCTGGTCCTTGGACACGCCGTACTGCGTGGCCATGGTCTTGTAGTCGGAGGTGCCGATGGAATCCTCGGCGTACTGCTTCATTTCCTTGGAAGAAACGGTAACGCCCTCGTCCTCGGCAGCGTCCAGCAGAATCTGGTTGCGCACGTAGGACAGGATGACGTCAGCAGAAGGAGCGGTGTAGTTGCCATCGCTATCCTTGACGGTGTCGAGGCTGTACTGGCTCTCGATGGCCTCACGCGCGGTGATGTCGCTCTTCTTGCCGTTGTAGCTATAGCTTGCCACGGTCGAATCGAGCTGGTCCTCGGTCAGGGTCGCCGAGCCGACGCCCTTGCCGCCAAAACCACCGTTGCCGATAAAGAAGCCGACCACGGCAGCGATCACGACGGCGACCACAAAGATGGCAATCATCGTCTTCTTGTGCTTGCAAGCGTGGTCGTCCACGTCGGAGTCGTCGTCCTCGTCCTGCTCCTCGGGCATGAGGTTCTCGTCAGCGGCATCTGCGGCAATCTGAGCCTCCAGTCGGGCGTCCTCCTCCTCGGCCGTCGTGCCGGCGGCAATGTGCTCGGCAGACGTACCGGCGACCAGATCGATCTTCTCGTCCTCGTCACCGTCGGGGCCTTCGCCGCGCTCGATGATCTGGATGCCGTCGATCTCGTCCTTCTCGTCCTTCTTTTGAATCAGACCCATATCAATTACTCCTTGTTAGGAAACATAGTCCCCAATAGAATACGCCCGACGAGGCGCCGGGCGTATTGATTCTTAGGTTATACGCAAACACTTAAGTACTATTTAGGCGTTTGCAGCGTGCATACCTTAGGCCAGGTGCGCGATAACGGCATCGGCAAAGGCCTGCGTGCCCACAGCGCCCTCAACGGAGCCGGTCTGGGCACGACGCACGTCACCGGTAACCTGCTCGCCCTCGTCGAGCGTGGCGGAGACGGCGGCACGAATGCGATTGGCAGCATCGTTCTCGCCCAGGTGATCGAGCATCATCGCAGCAGAGAGGATCTCGGCCGTGGGGTTGGCGATATCCTGACCGGCGATATCGGGCGCGGAGCCGTGCGTTGCCTCAAAGATGGCGCAATCGGCACCGATGTTGGAACCCGGAGCCATACCCAGGCCACCAACCAGGCCGGCGCACAGGTCGCTCACGATGTCGCCGTACAGGTTGGGCAGCACCAAGACATCGAAGTCGTTGGGGTTCTGGACCAGGCCCATGCAGGTGGCGTCGACGATCTTGTCGTTGAACTCGATATCGGGATAGTTGGAGGCCACCTCGCGCGCTACGCGCAGGAACAAGCCGTCGGTCGCCTTCATGATGTTGGCCTTATGCACGGCCGTCACTTTTTTGCGGCCGCAGCGGCGGGCATACTCAAAGGCATACTCCACAATGCGGCGGCTCTTGGCGATGGAGATCGGCTTGATCGAGATCGCGGAATCGGCGGCGAAGGTCTTTTGGCCCGAACGCTCGACAAGCTGCGAGAGCTCCTCGACCTCGGCAGCGCCCTCATCGAACTCGATGCCGGCGTAGAGGTCCTCGGTGTTCTCGCGCACGATGACCAGGTCGACGTCGCGGAAGCGCGAGCCGTCGCCCGGCTGCGACAGGCAGGGGCGCACGCAGGCGTACAGGTCGAAGTGCTTGCGCAGGGCGACGTTAACGCTGCGGAAGCCCGTGCCGACCGGCGTGGTGATGGGGCCCTTGATGGCAACCTTGGTCTCGGCGACCGCATCGAGCACATGTTGGGGCAGCGGCGTGCCAAACTCGTCCATGACGCCGGCACCGGCCTCCTGGACGTTCCAGTTGATCTGGACACCGGTGGCCTCGACCACGCGGCGCATGGCCTGCGTAATCTCGGGACCGATACCGTCACCGGGAATCAGGACTACATCGTGCGCCATAATCTGTTACTCCTCGTCTTCGGCGTCGTCAGATTTTTTTACGCTAGCACGCTTCTTCTTTTTGGAGAGATCCAGGCCAAAACGTTTAACAAGCATTTCGCAAATCTCGCTCGAACGGGCCTTAAGATAGCTGCCCTTACCGTTCTCGGCATCGAACTTAAGGCGCAGCGCAAGCTTCTCGGCAACCTCGGCGTCGATCTCGCCCTGGCAAAACTCGTACAGGCAACCGAGCATGTCGCGATACTCAAGGTCGCCGTGGTAGCACTGGATGGCCTCGTCCAGGATGGGCCAAGCCTCGCGCGAACGCTCGACGCTCGTGGCACCCCACACACACAGCAGGCGGAAGGCGGCATAGCGCAGCGTGGAGGAGATCTCGTCGAACAGTGCGGTCTCGGCGCCCTCAAAGGCATCGCCCAGCTGCTCGGGGCAGGTGGTGGCGAGCGCCGTCAGGGCATCGAGGGCCTCCCAGCGGGTCTGCGCCTCGGGGCGGTCGAGCGCCTCGATCAACGCGGGCACGCAGGGCACGACGCGCTGCGGATCGCGCTCGGCAAGCAGGTGCAGCACGCGGGCGGCAAACTGGCGGATGCGGCGCGTGGGGCAGCCGAGCTCCTGGACCAGACGGTCGACGGCGTTCTCGTTCTCCTCTGCCAGCTGGAGCTGTGCCAGCTCCTCGTCGGTGAGCTGTTCGTCTTTGTTTTCTGCCATAGTTACCTCTTCTTTTTATTTCTTGGCGTGCTTGCCAGCACCCTTGCTGTCATCGGTGACCGAGATGAGCTGCCGGTCGGCCGCGCCATTGCGACGTGCACGGCGGCGCTCCTCGGCGTCGCCCGCGTCGGCGGCGGCGCGATGAGCCTTGTTGACGTTAAAAACCTCGTCGTGCTTGCGCCATGGACCGACGGACTCGCCAAAGCTCATCTTAAGGCCGGCGATAAAGCCGCCGAGCCAGCCGATCGGCGCAAACTGCACCAGCGGGAACAGCGAGAACACCCAGGTCAGTAGGACGACCGCCGCCGCTCCTGCAAAGTTGGCAATCCAGTAGTCGCGCTTGGTGATGACACGCTTTTCGCACGCCCACTGGCCGCACAGAAAGCCGATGTAGATCGCAAAGAGAAAGAGTACCAGCGCAAGCACCACGAACGTCCAGCTCATGGGCGCTACTCCCCGTGATGGTGGCCGCAGCAGCACTCGTGGCCGTCGTCATGGCCGTGGCCGCCGCAGCACTCGTGGTCCTCGCCATGGTGATGGCCACAGCCGCACTCATGGTCCTCGCCGTGCTCGCCGCAACCGCAACCTTCCTCGTGAGCGCCATGCTCCTCGGGGCGATACTGCGACCAGTCCAGACCGGCGGCGATGGCGTCGGCCTCCTCCTTGTAGAGAACCGTGATGGCCTGGGTGCCCAGCTTGGCGCCACCGATGGCGTCGAGCATGTCGTAGAGCGTAAAAGCGACGTCGGCACCGGGCAGCGCGAGCTCGCGGTCATCGGCGTAAGCGAGCGCCAAGCGCAGGTCCTTAATGAAGTGCTCGACCATAAAGCCGGGCTTGTAGTCGCCGTCAAGCGCCTTGGGAGCCAGGCTCTCCATGGCGCCGGACTTGCCGGTACCGCCCAGGATCATCTGGCGGGTCTTCTCCAGGTCAAGGCCGCTCAGCTCGGCAAATGCCATGGCGTCTGCCATGCCGACCATGCAGGCGCCCAGCGACACCTGGTTGGCGAGCTTGGCAGCCTGGCCCTTGCCGGCGCCGTCGAAGCAGCAGATGTTGGCCGCAAAGGTGGCAAGGATGTCGCGGACCGGCGCGATGTCGTTCTCGGTAGCGCCCACGATAGCCGTGAGCGTACCGGCGATAGCGCCCGACTCGCCGCCGGTGACGGGGCAGTCAAACGCCATGCGGCCGGAAACCTGGGCGGCCTCGGCAATGTCGCGCGCCAGCTCGGGCGAGCTTGTGGTGAGGTCGATCAGGACCGCGCCGGGCTTAGTGCACGCGAGCAGGCCGTCGCCCGCCAGGTAGAGCTCCTCGACCTCGGAGGGATAACCCACCATGGTAAAGACGACGTCGGCGTTCGCCACGGCATCTGCCGGCGTATCGGCCCAAACGGCACCGCGCTCGATAAGCGCGACGGCCTTGGACTTGGTACGGTTGTTGACCGTGACGGGATAGCCGGCATCCAGGATGTGGCCGGCGATGGGGGCACCCATGATTCCGGTGCCGATGAATGCGACAGAGAGCTTGTTTGCCATGAAGCCTTTCCTTTTGGGTTGGGTGTTATTACCAGGTTGAATACTCGGTGCCAGCGTTTGGGCTGTGAGTTGGGATCGATTACGGCCGCGTTACTTGCCTACTGACCGCGCACGCGGCGGGCGATGCGGTCGGAAAGCGACGCCTTGTCGGCGCGGTTCTTACCCCAAAACGCGCAGGCCACCATGCCGGGGCCCACGTGCGAGCCGATGGTAGGACCGACGGAGCTGCGAATGATCGTGACGTCGGCGCAACCCTCCTCCTTGCGGATGGCGGCTTCGAGCCAGTCGCCGTCCTTTTCGGCATCGGCCGTCATAATGGCGATGGGCATGGTGCGATCGGGCACATAGTTCTCGCGGAACGACTTGAGGATGGACTTGAGCGCCTTCTTGCGGCCGCGGTTGACGCCGATCAGCGACAGCGAGCCGGCAAGGTCGTAGGAAAGCTCGGGCTTGACGTCGAGTTTTGCCGTGAGCTGCGCCGCCGCGGGCGGAATGCGGCCGCCAGCAGCCAGTGCGTCGAAGCTCTCGAGCGTAAAGTAACCGTGGACATAGGTCTTAGCCTCGTTTACCCAGTCGACCAGCTGCTTGGCGGTCAGTCCCGCCGAACGCTGGCGCACGGCCTCGAGCGCCAAGAGCGCGCCGGTCGCGCAGGGCAGAGCGTTGTCGACCACGTAGAGCTCAAAGTTGGGATACTCGGCGCGCACGGCATCTGCCGCCTGGCACGCGGAGTTGTAGCTCGACGACAGCGCCGAGGTAAAGCACAGGTAGACCGTGGGCGTGCCCTCTTTGGCGCACTCGGTAAAGAACTCGATATAGCGACCGAGCGACACAGCCGAGGTGGACACGCGGGCACCGGCGCGCATGCGGTCGTAGAACTCCTTAGGGCTCATGCTCGACCAGATGTCGTCCGTACGCTCCTCGCCATCGATAATGAAGGGGAAACCCAGGATATCGACATCGAGATTCGCGGCGACCTCGGGGCTAAAGTCGCAGCAGGTATCGACGACGATGCGGCAACGGTCCGAATGACCGGCGGATGCGGCCTTGTCCATCAAAGCGACTCCTTACGTAAAAAGGCGGCCACCCGCATGGGATGGCCGCCAGCCGTTAACTCATGCAAGTTAACGTATTTTACTCGTCAAGTGTTTCGATGCGGGGCTTGATGATGCCATATCCACCATTCTTACGGTGATACACCACATTGATAAGGCCGGTCGTCGCGTTCTCGAACACGTAGAAGTCGTGACCGAGCAGATCGGTCTGCACCAGCGCCTGCTCCTCAGTCATCGGAGTGACGTCGATAACCTTCTCGCGGACGAGCAGGTCGTCTTCCTCCTCGGGCAGCAGCAGGTCGGCCAGATCCTCGACGCGCTCGACCGGTGCGACATCCGCGGCGCTGGCACCACCCTGGCGGTTGTCCACGACCTTAGTCTTGAACTTGCGCAGCTGGCGGGTAACCTTATCGGCGGAGAGGTCGATGGCGGCATACATATCTGCGCCGTGCTCGGCAACGCGAATCACAGAGCCGCGGGCACGAACCGTGACCTCGACGATTGCCGGGTTGGGGTTCGAGGGGTTCTTCTCATAACGAAGCACGACGTCGACTGTCATGGGCTCGATATCGAAAACCTTGAGCGCCTCGCCGATCTTCTCATCCACATGCGCACGCAGAGCATCGGTTACCGTCGTCTTGCGTCCAGAAACCTTGATATCCATACGTGGCTCCAATCTGCCTCGGGGACTTACTGTACTGGCTATGTACCCATTGCCGTGCATTTAATCACGCGGATTCCTAAAGACCCGAATAACGATTGCTTAATACCGCATACCGAAGTCTCGCACTTTTCTGTGGCAAAGTGCGCTATGGGAGGGCGTCGGCGACTTTGTATTTGGTCCCGAAAATTGGCTTTGACCTGCTGGTTTTATAGGGATAAAAAAGCCGGGCTCCCCTATTGGGGAAACCCGGCAGTGCGTGTTGAAACCGTGAAGAGGTGTCCTTCCCAACGTATAGGAGACACCACCCCTAGCAATAACTAGCTATTAAGTTTGTTAATGTCGTCGTCAGTGATGGTGCCTTCCTGGCTGGACGATTTGTCCTCGGAGGATGCGGTCTCATTGTTGGAATCGGAGGACTCGCTGCCGGAGGACGTGGTCTCACTGGACTCAGAGTCGCCCGGCTGCACGTTAGCGCCCGAAACCGTCTTAGTGGTGAGGTCGTAGGGAATCTGGCCGTACCAGACGCAGTGAACCGCCTCGAGCGTGCCGTCGACCGTGATGTCGTCGAGGGCATCACTCACGGCACGGCACAGTTCGTCATTGGACGAGAGGCCCGCAACACCAAGCGTCGAGGGCGCCTCGAGCGCACCGACATAGGAGACCTCGCTCATCAGGCGTGCAAGATAGCCGCCGGCTGTGGAGTCGCAGATCACATAGTCGACCTCGCCAGACTCGAGCGCCTCAAAGCACTCGTTGATGTTGGAGTAGGTCTTTTGGTTGGCGGTGATGCTCTGCTTAGCAAGCGCCTCCTGCGAGGCCGAGGACATCTGGACACCCAGAGTAGACGTGTTAAGGGTATCGGTGGAAACGCTTAGCGACCCACCATCGCTGGTTTTACCGAACACGGAAGCGGCATCGTACAGGCAGGTGCCGAGCGAGCTAACGTCCCCGTCCGTGGAGTTGATCTCGCCGATAAAGATATCAGCCTTTTTGTCGCCGAGCGCGGAACCTGCCGAGGACGCATCGACAAAGGCGACCTTAAGGCCCATGCGGCTTGCGAGGGCGCGGGCAGCATCGACTGCATACCCCGTAAGCTCGCCGTCGGCGCCCTGCATTGCCTGCGGCGCATCGGAAGTATCGAGGGCGACCGTCAGGGTTCCGGGAGTGACCAGGGCATCGTCCGACACCGCCGGCGTGACGGTCTCGTACTCGATCTGGTCGATCGTGGGAGTCGTGAACGTAGACAGCGGGTTGAACGCGCATCCGCTCAGGCCCAAAACGGCAATGACCGCTGCGGTCCCAGCACCTAACCGAGCCGCGTGCATCAAGCTGCCCCTCACCATGTCCACTACCCTGCCTTCTGTGTCGTATACGATCCGTGCGTTGCGCGGAATATCGGGTTGTTCCCACCAGCTGACCTGGTATTTGACCCCACACTTGCGCACCGGGGTGTTTGCTCGGGAGGCCGCAGCCACCCTCACGACTGGCCCGCTCGCCCGCGAGGCGGTATTGCCCCAAAGAAAGTAGAACGGACGGTGCGGCTTACATCTAGGACGCGCCATGATCGCGCCGCGCGCACGCGGTCGCTTACGTGGATCCCTTTGACCGCGTCTGTCTTGGACTAGGACGGGCATTTCGTCCGTCCGCAACCACAGCCTGGTAGGAACGTAGCGCATTATAGCTAAGTTCAAGCTAAAGTTTAAGGTTAGGGGCGTCATTCGCATCGCGAGTACAGATTTCGCAGGTCGGAGTGGGCTATTCGTGCCCCTGTGAAGCCCGGAGCTCCCCTATGGGGAGCTCCGGGGCACCCTTCCTAGGGTGCTGTGGCCAAAAAATGGCAAATATGAGTACTGTCACCAATTTAGTAACAGGCAGTTTTAGCCTCTCGGACAGATTTTGCGCTCAGTGTCGCCAACCTGATGCTTAGTTATTCTACATTTGTTTATTATCTTCTTACTTTATGACGCCTCCGAGTCCTAAATTCCTTGATTTTGCTGTTACTGATTTAGTGACAGTACTCATATTTGCCATATTTTGGCCAGGGCATATGATTAACCCCCTATTTTCGACGTGAATTAGACCGGCTTAAGCCCAAAACACGCCCGCAGCGTGTTAAGCAGCGCCTCTTGCTTTTTCCTGCGGGCATCGACACGATTCCGGTACCGCTTTCGCATACGCTGGTGCATACGCCATGCGAGCGCCTCCATTGCCTCCATGTCGCAGAGCATCTCGTTATTGACCGTCGCGACCTCGATTCCCATAGTAATCAAGCCCGTGTTGCGTTTTTCATCATGGATACGTCCCCTCCGGGAGGAATGGCCCAGCTCACCGTTGTATTCCAGGTCAAACCGGGCTGCCTCTTGATACGCATCGCAAACTGCATGCGGCATCCCCGAGATTGCCTGCGCGCGGTCATCGAACTCGATCTTGTAGTCGGTCTTAAAGGGACCGCAGGCAAATCCGCCATAGGAAAACGGAAGCGAAAACAGAGCGAGCATGATGCACTCCATGGGCGAGCGCAGGTTTTCTGACAGGTAGGGGCACAGGCGCAGCAGCTGTTTGGCCACATTCCCCTTGCATGCCGTAAGGTAATCTGCAAGGCGATCGGGCGTCAGCACCGGCTCGACTTCAAAGTAGCCCACGTCTGCCGGTTGGTCCTTGTCCTTTGCAAGTTTGTTCGCAACGGGCGAAGTGTAGGGAGGCAGATACTTCCTGCGATCGCTCAGTGAAATCTTAGAGCACAGCTCCTGGGCCAGGGCAAATGCCTGGATACAGCCGACCTCGCGGGCGACGGCAACACAAAGGGCCTCGGGAGATAGACTGTACACCCTTGGTTCCACCTCTAGAATCGAGCCGGCGGGCAACCCAGAGCATACGGACCAGCCCACGCCAGGCATGCGGCGGCGCTGCGCCGCAGATCCCACCAGCAAGCAAAGATCTTCTTGCACCTCGCCGCTTGCGGCCCCAATCCGCACCAAGTCGGGAAGATAGATGTCCTCGATCGAGGGCGACGACGCGCGCAGCACACGGCACTCTTCATCGGGACTGAGGTCCCTCCAGCTGATGTAGCCCATCTGCCGGCGCTCGGCGCGCATCATGCGCAGCGCCGAGGCGCCTGTTAGGATTACGGAAGCCGCTAGCTGTTCGCCTGTCGGCTCGTTGCGCCGCTCAATCTTCACTGCCACAAAACCACCCCTACCAAACACGTGCGATAGCAAGGCCATCGACTGCCGCAGCGCCGGCACGCTTGAGCTCCGCCGAGGCTGCTGCCATGGTCGCGCCCGTGGTGATAACGTCATCGATAAGCAGTAGGCGGCGGCCGTGCACGTCCTCAACCGTCTCGTATATGCCTTGGGCACGCTCGCGACGCTCCTCACGACCGAGTTCGCGCTGGTCGCCATGCCCGTACTTGACGAGGGCATCGAGCAGGGGAACGCCCGACAGCTCGCAAAATGGGCGCGCAATGGCCTCCATATGATCAAAGCCACGCCGCCGAAACGCTGCCGCCGTCGCAGGCACAAACACCACCGCATCCGCACCGGACAGCACACCTCCTAAGCGTTCGGGCGCTACGACCTGGGCATGCAGGGCGGTGTCGTAGAGCAGCTCCGCCAGATACGGCGCCAGGCGTCGCTCGCCCGCGTCCTTGTACGCTTTAATGATGCGCGGCAGCGGATGCGCATAGACGGAGCACGCCAGGCAGCGGTCGAGCGCCTCCGCCATTGCCGAGGACGTGCCCTCGACCGAACACTCAGTGCACAGCAAATCCCCAAACGGGGCGCCGCATCGGGTGCAGCTATGACGTGGGTCGATGAGCGTGAGCGCAGCCAGGCAGTCTTGGCAAATAAGCGTACCGGCGCGCTCGCAGCCGGCACATCGTGTTGGCGACAACGCCTCAAGCGCCTCGTGCGCCGCCCGCTCGGCAAACGGTAGCAATTCGTCCGCAAACGGCAGGGCGCCGGCACCCTGCAGACGGCTCAATATGTTCAGATGGCTCTTCAAGACACAACCCTCCCTACGCTCGATCGCAGGGAGGGTTGTTGATTCGGCGCTATGATACCCCGATGCGCTCGGGGCAAGGCGGGTTAAATCCGCTCGCGGGCGTTATTCGCCGGCGGGCGGTTGTGGTGCGGACGAAGACGGGGTCGAGCCCTCGCCACCATCCTGGCGCGGCTTGCGGGAACGACGACGGCGACGGCGCTTTTGACCCTGGTCGGCCGAGCCCTCGCCACCGCGATTCTCGCGCGGCTCGCGCTCGTCGCGAGCGGCGCCACGCGAAGCCTTGGCAGCCGCTCCCCCGCCATCCCCGGGACGACGGCGCGTGACCTTGACCTCGCCATCCGAGACCTGATCGGCCACGGAGGGCACTGAGGGCTTCTGTTGCGCGCCCGAGGAATGGCGACGGCGCGGGCGCGGCGCGCGCTCCTCCTCGCCACGTGACTTGCCGCTCTTGTCGACAGGCGCATCGGAGGCCGAGGCGCCCTTGGAAGCGGCACCGGCCTCGCGAGCAGCTGCGGCGCGGAAGGCGTCCTCGCGCTCCTCGCTCGACAGATGACGGCGGCGGCGACGTGTGGGGTTCATGCCGCCGCCGCGATTCTGCTGCTGGGGCTGCTGAACCTCGCGCTCGCGAGAGGCGTTCTTGCCCGCGGCTGCAACCTCGGTAGCATCGCCCGAGCCCGCGCGCTTGCGACGGCGACGGCCATCGGCCGCCCCCTCGGCCTCGGGTGTCTCGGCCTTACCGCGGCCTTTTCCGCGGCCACGGCCCTCGCCCTGACCCTGACCGGCGCGAGCATCGGATTCAGCATCGCGACGACGGCGCTTGGGCATCGACGTGCCGGCCAGACGGTCGGCACTCGACAGGCCATCGCCCACATCGACGCCGTTTTCGCGATCGAGCTCCATGAGCGCCAGGCGCATCTCGGGCGACTCGATGCGCTCGAGCACGTCGCGCGTCACGCAGTCGGGGCGGCAGTTGCAGCCCTGCTCGGCGGCCTTCTTTTTGCAGCCCTCCGAGCACGTCATATCGGCTAGGTTGACCTTAAAGACTTTGCCGTTCTCCAGGCGCAGCACCAGCTGCTCACGCGGCGTGTCATACTCCTGGATACGCGCCTTGCCAAGCGGCGTATCGATGAGCGTCTTCTTTTTGGGCGCACGGCTCTTAAAGTCCTTGTAGGCCTCGAACTCGTAGCGCAGGCAGCACATCAGACGACCGCACACGCCGCTGATCTTGGAGGAATTGAGCGGCAGGTCTTGCTCTTTTGCCATGCGAATCGAGACGGGCTCAAACTGTCCGCCAAAGCGCGTGCAGCAGAGTTCCTGTCCGCACTGGGCATAGCCGCCCACCAGGCGGGTCTCGTCGCGCACGCCGATCTGGCGCATGTCGACGCGAATGTGCAGCGTCGAGGACAGATCCTTGACGAGCTGGCGAAAATCGACGCGCTCCTCGGCCGCAAAGTAGAACACGGCCTTCTCGCCGCCAAACAGGTACTCGACGCCCACCGGCTTCATCTCGAGGTCGAGCTCCTTGACCAGGCGGCGGAAGTCGACCATGGCCTCGTCGCCCTGGATGGCCAGGTCGTCGGCAAGCTGGAGGTCGATGTCGCTCGCCACGCGCAGTACGGGCTTGAGCGGCTGACCGATCTCGTCTTGCGGCACCTCAAAGGGATCGGCCGTGACCAGGCCAATCTCGGTTCCGCGCTCGGTGGAGCAAATGGCATAATCGGCCTCGAGGATATCCAGATCCTGCGGATCGAACCACAGGTCGCGCGAGGCGTAGGTAAACTTAACGGGTACGACTAACGGCATTTCAGTGCCTTCCTGATATCGAACAGCATGACCTCGATGGCCAGCTGGGGAGTAACGTTTCTGGCGATGTTGCGCTCGGCGGTTGCGACCGCCTCGAGCGCCCGCGTGGCACCCGCAACATTCGTCGCGGCGGCAAGCCGCCCGATCGTGTCGCGCACGTCCTCGTTCACAACGTCTGCCGCCTCGTCCTGAAGCGTCAGCAGCACGTCGCGCATGAGCGTCCGCGCGCTCGCCAGCGCTTCCATAATACCCGAACGCTCGCGCGCGTTGAGTTCGCGCTTGTTGCGGTCCTCAAGCTGCTTCAATGCTCCACGCGACAGGTAGTCGGCGTTTTGCTCGAGCACCTTTTCCTGCGTGGACTTGACCTCGGCGAGCGGCGCCTTAACGGCGACGATGAGTGACTTGGCACGGCTGAGCACGTCGGCCTCGTCGGCGGCGATGAGCGAATCGATGGCGCGAACCATCTGACGGCGGGCGTCCTGGCGCTCGGCGCTCTTGAGGAACTCGATGCCACGCGTGGGGCTTCCCGCCACGGCGACGGCCATGCGGCAACGCGCGGGGTCCTGACCGGTGGCGCGGCTCACGGCCTGCGCGGCGACGGCGGGCGATACCAGCCGAAACGGCACGCACTGGCAGCGGCTCACGATGGTGGGCAACATCACGTCTGCCGAGGTGCCCAACAAGATAAACATAACGCCCTCGGGCGGCTCCTCGAGTGTCTTGAGCAGTGCGTTGGCGGTGTTGGCGCGCAGTTGCTCGGCACGGTCGATGATGTAGACCTTGGCCTTGGCGCGAATGGGTGCCAGCGGCACGTCATCGAGCAGCTCGCGGGTCTGGGCAATGAGGTAGCCCGTGGCGCTCTCGGGCGTGTAATAGTGCACGTCGGGGTGCGTATGGCGAGCAACGCGCACACAACTGTCGCATGAGCCGCAGCCATCCTGCTCGCACAGGAAGGCTTGGGCGAGCGCCCACGCGGCGTCGAGCTTGCCCGCGCCGGGCGCGCCCAAAAACAGGTAGGCGTGCGATGCGCGACCGCTGGCGACGGCATTGGTCAAAAAGTCGCGCACGCGCTCTTGGGTGTCGAGCTTGGCCAGCAGACTTGCCTGAGCGGGGGCCATGCTACTCGGCCTCCTGGGCAAGCGCAGCGGTGACGGCGTCCTGGGAAATGTCGAGGCCGTAGGCGCGAACCCGCTCGACCGTCTGCGCGAAGACTTCCTCGATGGACGCGGTCGCGTCGATGAGCTTTACGCGGTTTGGTTCCTCGGCGGCAATGGCGCAAAATCCCTGGTAGACGCGCTCTTGGAAGGCCATGCCCTTAGCCTCCATGCGATCTGCCGCACCACGGGCTGCCATGCGCAGCGCCGCCTGCTCGGGCGTGATGTGGTAGACGAGTGTGAGCGCCGGGTGCGTACCCGCGACGGCCAGGTTGTTGGCATCGCGCACCATCTGACGATCGAGGCCGTCGGCAAACGCCTGATAGCAGGTCGTGGAATCGTAGAAGCGGTCGCACAGGACCACCTTGCCGGCCGCGAGGGCGGGCGCGATAACCTCATGCACTAGCTGGGCACGGGCGGCCTCATACAGCAGCAGCTCGCAAGTGTCGCCCATCGCCGTATTGGCGGGGTCGAGCAGCAGAGCACGGATCTTTTCGCTGATGGCGGTACCGCCCGGCTCGCGCAGGCTCACAACCTGGTAGCCAGCGAGCTCGAGCGCACGGGCAAGCAGGCGCGCCTGCGTAGATTTACCGGCGCCATCGACACCCTCGAGCGTAATGAAGCTATGTTGAGCGGGCACAAAAGCCATGGGCGCAGCCCCTTCCTACAAGGCGCGTAAATGCAGATATATCAACCAAGCCATGATACCCCAGTGCTCGGTGCGTCCCCAATGGCTAAAGGTGCCTTTCCAAAGTTGCGGTGAAATAGGGACTGATTGAAGCTCTGAGACCGCCAAACAGTCCCTATTTCACCGCAACTTATGATGGGGAATTTTGGACGCTGGGTATAATCGTCCTATTGCATTGAAATGTGGCGAAAGGAGTGGCAATGTCTCGGTATTGCGCCTCGTGCGGCAAGCTTCTTGCAGATAATGCCAAGTTCTGCACCTCGTGCGGTGCACCCGTTGAGCAAACAGTCGCGAGCGATAGCCAGCCCGCTTTTGAGCAGACCGGTTCCCTCGATACGCCGCAAGCCAAGGCGGACGACCCCCTCGCCTATCGACCCGACCCCGCCGCAAGCCCCGCGGCCGTCGAGACCACGCAGCGCATACCCGTCGCGAGCGGCTCGCCCCAACAGCAGCCGGCTCCCGCATACGCGCCCGCTTCGCCACAGACCCCCGCTCCCAAAAAGAGCGGCACCGGGCCGCTTATCGCCGTTATCGTTGTGCTGGTGGCGATCATCATCGCCCTGGTCATCTTCTTTGCAATCAGACCTTTCGACAACGCCGCCACGCAGACGGCTGCCGAGGTAGCTAAGCTGCACCATGACGTCGACGAAGATGACCTAAAGCCTCTCGGCGATCCCAACAGCCTGTACGACGATGACGACGATGACGACGAGGATGGCGGCGAAGCAACGCTCTCCGAGCAGAACCTCTACCGTCGTCTGAGCGAATACTACGACTTGCTCGAAGACCTCGACAACTACGTCCGTGGCTGCGCGCAGAACTTCAACGGCAGCTATCTGGAAGAGGATCGAACCGCCCGTCAAAATCTCGCCGACGTCGCCGAGCGCACGGAGGACACCATCGAGCAGTATTACGACATCGTCGAGGACCTGGACGTCCCGACGAGCTCTAAGAACTACAGCTCCTGGAAGGACATCATCGCCCTGTACGATGACCTGGATCACCGCATTGACGCAATCTGTGATGCCTGGGAGATCAGCCTGAAATACACCAAGCCTGCGGATCACAAGAATGAGATCGTGGCGCCGCTGTCGCGCGACAACGTGGCGGGCACCAATGACAATAAGTACCGCCTAGACTTTGAGGAGCGCTACCCCGGCGCCAAGCCTGTCGAGGTGAACTAGCGCTTTGTCGTTCCCGAGCCGGCAGTTAGGGACGTTCCTAAACTGCCGGCAGAAAAGGAACGTCCCTAACTGCCGGATAAAAAACGAGCGAGGATTTTGAGGTCCTCGCTCGTTTTTGTTTTAGGTGATGCTTCGACCGTGCGGCTACTTGTCGGCAGCGGTCTTTTTGGTAGTCGACTTCTTGGCCGTCGTCTTTTTGGCGGTCGTCTTCTTGGCAGCAGTCTTCTTTGCCGCCGTCGTCTTCTTGGCCGTGCTCGCCTTAGTCGTGGTCTTGCGACCGCGGGCGGGCTTCTTCTCCTTGGTCGGGCAGTCCATGTTGACGCAGATACGCCACGGACCGCGCGCCGTGTTGACCACCACGATGGGGGCGCCGCACTCGGGGCAGGTCTCGCCCGTCGCCTCGAGCTTGCCGCGCGCCGGCAGCGGATAGCTCACGCCGCAGTCATCGTAGTTGGTGCAGCGGATAAAGCGCTTGCCGCTCTTCTCGCTCTTGTGCGCGATCAGGTCGCCGTGACGTCCGGCCTCGGCACACACCTTGCACTCGCCCACCTTAAGATCGGGCTCGTAGTTGGTGGGGCACGTGGGGTTCACGCAGATCTCGAAGGCCTTCTGGCGGAATGGCTGGCACTTGATGCGCGGCGCGCCGCACTCGGGGCACACGGCGGCCTCGCCCTCGAGCGGGCTCACCTTGACGCCACTCGGCACCGGATAGGTCACGTCGCAGTCGGGCCAACCCATGCAGCCGATAAAGCTGCCGCGGGTCTTGGCGCTCGTCTTCATAACCAGGTCCTTGCCGCACTTGGGGCAGGCGCCCACGCGCGCATCGGCCGTGACGGCGTCGCTGATGGCGTCGCCCAGCTCCTGCGTATGCTTGAGCAGCTCGTCGAGCACGCCGGCCAGCAGCGCGCGCGAGTGCGTCACGACATGCTCTTCGGTATCCTCGCCGCGCTCCACGCGGGTCATGTCGCCGTCGAGCTCGCTGGTCATATCGGGGCTCGTGATGCGCGGGGCAAACTGCGACAGCGCGTCGATGATGGCGATACCCAGCTGGCTCGGCTCAACGGGATCATTTTTGAGATAGCGCACGGCATACAGGCGCTCGATGATGCTCGCGCGCGTGGACTTGGTGCCCAGGCCGCGCTTTTCCATCTCCTGCACGAGCTTGCCCTGGCTGTAGCGCGCGGGCGGCTCGGTCTGCTTGGCCTCGAGCTTAATGTCGAGCACGTCGACCGTGTCGCCCTGCTCAAGCGGCGGCATCTGCTCGTCGCGCTTGAGGCCGTACGGATATGCCTCGCGGAAGCCCGGGGTCACGAGCACGTCGCCCGAAGCCACGAACGGCTCGCCGTTGACGTCGAGCTCGAGCTTGGTGTTCTCGATGGTCGCGGGCCCCATGAGCGTTGCCAGGAAGCGACGGGCGACGAGGTCATAGAGTTTGCGCTGGCCGCCGTCGAGCGTGGACGGGTCGCCCTCGCCCGTGGGGTAGATAGGCGGGTGGTCGGTGGTCTCGACCTTGCCGCGCGTGGGCTTCATGGGGCCGGCGAGCACCTTTTTGCACACGGGCGCCAGCGCCGGGTTGATCTTTGCCAGGTCGCTCACCACGGCGCCCAGATCGAGCGTCGCGGGATACACGGTGTTATCGACACGCGGGTAGCTGATGAGACCGGCCATGTAGAGGGACTCGGCGATGCGCATGGTACGCGCAGGTGAGATGCCCTCGGCCGCGGCGGCAGCCTGCAGCGAGGTCGTCGCAAACGGCGTGGGCGGCTGCTGCTTACGCGAGCGCTTGGTCACCGCGGCGACGGTTGCCGTCGTAGCGCCGTCAACGTGACCGTACGCCGTCTCAGCAGCATCCTTGTCGGTAAAGCGCGCCGTCTTGTGCGCGATCTTAAAGCGATCGTCCTCGGCAGCGCCTTGCGCGGCGCCCATGCCGCGAATCTGCCAATAGTCCTCGGGTACAAACGCCATGCGCTCGCGCTCGCGCTCGACCACCAGGGCAAGCGTCGGCGTCTGCACGCGGCCGGCGGAACGCACGTTGCCAAAGCCGCCAAACTTGGCGAGCGTCAGGTAGCGCGTGAGCACCGCACCCCAAATGAGGTCGATGTGCTGACGGCTCTCGCCGGCGTCGGCCAGGTTCTGGTCGAGCGAGACAAGGTTATCGAAGGCCTGCGTGATCTCGGCCTTGGTAAACGAAGAATACTGGGCGCGGGCGACCGGCAAGTCGGGCGCCACCTCGCGCACCTTGTTGAGGGCGTCCGAACCGATCAGCTCGCCCTCGCGATCGAAGTCCGTGGCGATGATGACGCTGTCGGACTTTTTGGCGAGGTTCTTAAGCGAGCGGATGAGCTCTTTCTCGGCCGGAAGCTTAATGACGGGCGCCCAGGTGAGATAGGGCAGGCTCTCGAGCTTCCAGCCCTTGATGGAAATGCCATCGGCAAGGAACGGCTTGCGCTTGGTGTCGTACGGCGGGCGGGCCAGGCCATCGGGCATATCGGCCGGCAGCATTTCGCCGTCCTCCGTGACCGAATACCAGCCCAACTTTTTATCGAACAGCACACTGTCGCAAAAATCGGGTGCCAGGATGTGACCGGCAAGGCCGATCGTCACGCACTCCTCGCCCTTCCACTCAAAACGGTAGATAGCGGTGTTGTACACCTTGTCCTTTTTGGGCTTGCCCGTGGACAGACGCTCGGCGATCTGACGCGCGGCGTCGTTTTTCTCAGCGATGATGAGCTTCAAAAGAGGCTCCTATCTCGTGTGTCTGCGGCTGCGCCCGCCCTCTTGGCGGCCGACTTACGCCCTTGCTTGCTCAATCTGCCCGATGAGCCAATCGCACCAGGCATCCATGCCCTCGCCCTTGCGCGCGCTCACGGCAAACCGCGGCGCCTGCGGATTGAGGTCATCGAGTGTCTTAGTATACCTATCCATGTCAAAATCGAAAGCCGGGGCCACGTCGACCTTATTGAGCAGCTGCGCGCCGGCGTGCTGGAAGATGCCCGGGTACTTGATGGGCTTGTCGTCGCCCTCGGGCACCGAGAGGATCATGATGGACAGGTTCTCGCCCAGGTCAAAGTCGACCGGGCAGACCAGGTTACCCACATTTTCGATAAAGATGACGTCGATGTTCTCCAGACCGACGGCCTGGTCGAAGGCGTCGACGGCCTCCATGATCATGTTGCCCTCGAGATGGCACAGGCCGCCCGTGTTGATCTGGATGGCGGGCATGCCGGCTTCCTTCATGGTGATGGCGTCGACGTCCGAGGCGATATCGCCCTCGATAACGGCACAGCGCAGGCTGGCTTTGTCACGCAGGCGCTCGTTGGTGCCCAGAATCGTGGTGGTCTTACCCGAGCCAGGGCTCGACAGCACATTGATCACGTAGGTGTTCGTCTGCTCAAACCGCTGACGCAGCTGATCTGCCAGGCGCTCGTTGCGCGACAGAATCGGCGACGCGATATCAATCGTTTTCTCGGCCATACTTAGCGCTCCTTACTTTGGCCCTTTTATACCCCATCGCTAGATGGCGAGCGTGCTAATCGTCGGGGGTCTCGATCTCGATACTTGCGATGTCGAGTTCGCGGCCATGCAGCAGACGCACGTTGGCACCGCCACATTGGGGACAACGGCAATGGAAACGGTCGTGCTCAAAGACCTCACCGCAGTCCAGACACTCGCTTTGTGGATGGACCTCCTCCACGGCAAGCTCGCAGCCGCGCGTGAGCGGGTCCTCGTCGCGAAACGTCCCCCACGCAAAGTCGAGCGCCTCGCGCACGACCTCGGTCATATCCCCGATACGCAGCGTTACCAAAACGGCGCGCGAGGCCCCCGCCCCACGCGCCGCGCGAATCACTGTATCGAGTATGCCGTTGACAATGCCAACCTCGTGCATACCGATTTACTCCTCGTCGTCCTCGTCGTCCGAGAACAGGTCCAGACGGCTCACGAACAGGCCCTCCTTGCCCTCGCGCGCGGTGATGACCACGCGAGCGATGGCGAGCGAAATCTCGTAGAGCGAGAGCAGGGCGCCATACATGAGACCCAGCGTAACGGGCGAGCCGTCGGGCGTAATCACAGCCGAACCCACGAGCAGGCCTACGTACACGTAGCGCCAGGCGCTGCGGAAGGCCGCATAGGACACGATGTGGAAAACGGACAGGTAGAAGATGATGAGCGGCAGCTCAAACGCCACACCAAAGCCGATCATAAAGAGCAGCTCCATGTTGACGTAGTTCTCCAGATCGGGCAACGCCGTAGCGACAGCCGAGGTCTCGCCGATGAGCCACTCAAAGCCCGCCGGGATGATGATGAAGTAGCAGAAGATGGCACCCAGGAAGAACAGCACCGTCGAGGCGAGCACCGTGGGCACAACCCACTTGCGCTCGTTGGGGCGCAGTGCCGGCAGGAAAAATGCCAGAATCTGCCAGATGATCATGGGCGTGCACATGACCACGGCCATCTTGATGGCAAGCGAGAAGCGCAGGCCAAAGCCGCCGAGCGTGGTGGTGATGTAAAACTTACCGTCCGGCACAAAGGAGCGGATGGGGTCCTCAAGAATATCGAGCACCACGGGCGTGGCAAAGTACAGCACGATGGCGGCGGCAAACACCGAAACGACCACGATGGTCAGGCGGCGACGGAGCTCTCCCAGGTGATCGAAGAGCGGCATGCGCGCAGGTCCGATCGGCATTACTCATCGCCTCCCTTCGGGGCGTCGGCGGCAGCAGCCTCGGCATCGTCCTCGACCTCGAGCTCGCGAGCGAGCTGGTCGACGACGGCCTTGCGCTTGCGGGGACGACGGGCGTAGAGGTCAGCCGTCGTGGGCTCTGCCGGCTCGGGCTCGGGCTCTGCAGCAGGCTCGGGCTCGACGGCAGCAGCAGGCTCTGTACCCTCGGCCTCATCAACAGCGCCTTCGCCCTCAGCAGCACCCTCGCTTGCGGCCTTCTCGGCAGCAAGACGGGCGCGACGCTCGGCAAAGGTCTCCTTCTTGGCGGGCGCTGCCGTCTCGGCGGCATCCTCGTCCGCATCGGAATCGTCGTCGGTCGCAGCAGTCTTCTTGGGCTTGACCGGGGCCGACGCGGCCTCGCTCACCGGATCGATAATCTCGGACTGAACAACGGCCGTCATCTTTTCCTGCGTCTCGCGGAACTGACGGATAGCACGGCCGATCGTGCGGCCCATCTGCGGGAGCTTATCCGGGCCAAACAGCAAAAAGCCGAAGACCACGATGATCGCGAGCTCACCCTCTCCAATACCAAACACACATACCTCCAAGGCTCGATGTGAGTCGAGCCCGCACCGCGCCATTCGGCCGGAACTCGTCTATTCATTCGGTCAAGTATAGCGCCCGGACGCCAAAACGTCCGAGCGCATCACAAACATATGCCAAACGGCACGCCCTTTTGGGGGCAAAGATTATGCAGCGGTGATCGAAATCTCCTGGTCGACACCCAACAGCTGAACCACGCGCATCACCGGGGGCTGCACATTGGTGCAGCTAAAGCGCTTGCCGTGGTCAACCGCGTGGTGCGCGGCGCCCACGAGCACGCCAATGCCCGTCGAATCGATGTAGCTCACCTGGGCAAAATCGAGCTCAACGGCCTCGGTGGGCTGCTCGAGCGCCAGGTCGATGGCATTGCGCAGGCTATCGGCGTTAGAGATATCGATCTCGCCGGTTACCTTAATGGTGTAGAGCTCTGGCGTGGGGTTGGTGGAAATACCCAAATCCATGTATACGCTCCTTTACGTATCGAAAGTGCGGATAGTACGGGAAGCTGCGCGTTAGGCGCGCTCGGCACGCGCAAGCTCGGCAGCGACGAGCTTGACAGCCAGCACCAGCACATCGAGCGCGGCCTCCAGGTCCTCGACCGTGGGATAGCTCGGCGCGATGCGGATGTTGGTGTCGCGCGGATCCTTGCCATAAGGCCAGGTGGCACCAGCCGGCGTGAGCTTGACACCCAGGTCGGCACAAAGCGCGGCGACCTTTTGGGCCGAGCCCTCGGGACCATCGAAGCTTACAAAGTAGCCGCCGCGGGGGTGCGTCCAGGTGGCGCAGCCCGTGTCGCCCAAGCCCTCGGTGAGCTTGCGCTCGACGGCCTCAAAGCGCGGACGCAGGAACTCGGCATGCTTTTTCATGTGCTCCTTAACCGCCTCGATGGTGGGAAGGAAGCGCACGTGACGCAGCTGGTTGAGCTTGTCGGCGCTGATGAGGCCGGCCTTCAGGCGCTTGGAGAACTCGGCGATAACCGCGGGGCTCGCACCAATAAAGCCGATGCCGGCGCCCGGGAAGGTGATCTTGGACGTCGAGGCAAAGGCCACCACACGGTCCTCGGTGCCCGCCGTGCGAGCGAGGTCAAAGATGTTTGCGAGCTCGTCGGTCTCGTCGTACAGGTCGTGCACGCAGTAGGCGTTGTCCCAGAAGATGCGAAAATCGGGCGCGGCCGTGGGCATCTCGACTAGGCGGCGCACGGTGTCCTCGCCAAAGGTGATGCCCGTGGGGTTGGAATACTTGGGCACGCACCAGATGCCCTTGATGGAGTCGTCGGCAGCAACCAGGCGCTCGACCTCGTCCATGTCGGGGCCGTTGTCGGTCATCGCAACGGGGACATTCTCGATACCCAGATCGGCGGTGATGCCAAAGTGGCGATCGTAGCCGGGAACGGGGCACAGGAACTTGACCTTCTTGCCGTCGTGCGCGGCCTCGTAGGCATCCCAGGGCTCGCTGCCGCACGAGCCACAGCGCCAGAACATGCCGGCGATGTCATGCTCAATCAAAAGGCTCGACGAACCCAGCACAAGCGTCTGCTCGGCAGGGCAACCCAAAAACTCCCCCGCCAGCTTGCGTGCCGAGGGAATGCCCTCAAAGCAGCCGTAGTTGGAGCAGTCAACGTTGCCGTCGTGCAGATCGGCATCGGCATTGAGGATATCGAGCATGGGTCGAGAGATGTCCACCTGGGAGGGCGACGGCTTGCCGCGGGCCATGTCGAGCGCCAGGCCCTTGGCCTTGACCTCGGCGACCTCGGCTTTGAGCGCCTCGATGGCGGCATCGAGTTCGGTGGTTTCCATCTTCTGGTAGATCGTCTGCATGGGTGCGACCTTTCGCGAAGCGGTACGTTGCAGTTCGTCTAAGTATAGACCGCCACCGCCGCAACGGTATGAAGCCGTGATAGATTAAGTTCATCGCAATGAATTACGAATCGCCGCGCATGGCGGCGTGGGGCGCCCAAGGAGGCACTATGGAGTACGGATCGTTTAGGGCCGAGGAATTCGGCGACCTGCAGCGCCTGGTCGACGGGCTGTTTTACGACCGCCATGCCATCGACCGCCTGGACCTGATCGTACAGGCCGAAATCTTGGACCTGGCGCCCGATCTCATGGAAATCGTCAACCTGCTACCGCCCGGCTACTACGACCGCCAATCGCTTTGCGACCAGCTCAACTCCGCCTTGGCCGCCCACGGCTGGGGCGCCGTCTACGGCACCGTGGAATAAGCCTCGAGGCCGGCGATTTGGCCCGCTTCCCGACCTTGGCGAGGCTTGTTTTAGGGCTTGTGGCCAAAAAAGGGCAAATATGAGTACTGTTACCTTTTTAGTAGCAGCGATTCTTGGTCGAAATCGGCAAAACTCGACTTGAAACTTCCTAATCACCGTCAGCTAGCGCCAAATTGGAAGTCGATGGTCACTCATTAACGTACAGTTCTTATAACTTTGTTCATTATTTTCCGCACCTAAAATGATACGCCGTTTGTGACAGTACTCACAAACGGCGTTTTTTGACCACTGGCGTGTCTGGCAGGCGGCAAGCACCGCCCGAATCCGCATTTTGAACGCGCCCGAATCGGTTCTGGAGCCGGTTTTCGCGCTCTTACTCGTCTTTGGGCGAGGGATGCTTGCAGACCACGCTCATGTAGATCATGCCGAGCACGGCTGCGGTGACCGAACCGGCGAGAATAGCGGCCTTGGCTGCAAGAACCTCAAACTGGGCCGTCGGGAAGGCAAGGCCGCTGATGAGAATCGACATGGTAAAGCCGATACCGCCCAGAATGCCCACGCCGGCAATCATGTGCCAGTTGACATTGTGCGGCAGCTCGCAGGCCTTAAGCTTAACCAGGGCAAACGTCATACCAAAGATGCCGATCGGCTTGCCCAGCAGCATGCCAAAGTACACGCCGAGCGTCACCGGGTCGGTGAGCAGCGTGCTCATGTCCACGCCCACTAAGCGAACCTGAGCGTTTACGAACGCAAAGATCGGCAGGATCACAAAGTTGACCGGCGTGGAGATCAGACGCTCCATGCGGATAAGCGGCGGGGTCACGCGGTGCATGACGCGCTCGACCTTGGTTGTCGAGACGGTAAAGTCATGCTGGCCCAGGATGTGTGCCTCATCATCGTAGCGGTCATCGAGCAGCGGCAGGCACTCGCCCAGCCAATCGGTGAGGCTATCGAGCTTGACGCCACACTTGGCCGGGATGGTAAAGGCCAAGATGACGCCAGCAAGCGTGGCATGTACGCCGCTCTTGAACATGCAGAACCACAGCAGCAGCCCCAGTACCGAATACGGGGCAAGGCGGTAATGCTGCGTCTTGTTAAGCCACACGAGCGCGCAGGTCACAAGCGCGGCGGCGCCCAACCAAAACGGATTGGGGCTCTGACCGTAGAAGATGGCGATGGCGGCGATGGAGATCAGGTCGTCGGCGATGGCGAGCGTCGAGAAGAACACGCGCACGCCGTTGGGCACGCGGTTGCCCAAAAGCGACAGCACGCCCAGCGCAAAGGCAATATCGGTTGCCATGGGAATGGCCCAGCCGTTGTGCGCGCCGGCATGGTTAAAGATCAGGTAGATGCAGGCGGGAACGACGACACCGCCCACGGCCGCCAGCATGGGAAGCATGGCCTGACGCGGATTCTTGAGCTCGCCGACCGTCATCTCGTACTTAAGCTCAATGCCCACCAACAAAAAGAAAATCGCCATGAGGAAGTCGTTGACGAAAAGCTCGACGGTGAGACCGGCCGTGAGGTTGCCCAGGCCCACATACAGCGGGGTCTCCAAAAAGTGATGGATGGCCTCGTAGGCATCGGTATTGGCGCAGATGACGGCGGCGATGGCGGCGAAGACCATGACGGCGGCGGAAATCGTGCCGTTCTCGGCGATGCGCTCCCAGATGTCGTGACGTTCAAAGCGCTTGCGCTCACGAACGTTGAACAGCTGCTCAGTTGCTGCCATGGGCGGCTCCTTTCACGGGAAAGCTCCCGTCTTAAAAAAGCACGGCCCGCCCAAGTGGCGGCGCCGCGCTCTAACGTATTACGCTTGCATCTAGCCTACCCTGCACGACAAGCACGCAGGCGTGGCCGAAAAGCGGAACCACAGGTTGAACATTATTTGTTCAACGGCACGGGCATACCTGTCCAAGAGACGACGCGGCGCCGTGCACAAAAAACGACCGGAGCGCGGGGCGTCCGCGGTCCGGTCGTGGCGTTTGGTCAACTAAACCTAGCAGGCGGCCATGATGGGGGCAGCGACCTGCTTCTTACGGGAGAGGACGCCCGGCATCCAGACGCCGTCGTGCTCGTCGGCAATGCCCAGGCCCTTCTGAGCGGCCTCGGTCTCGCCCTCGAGCAGGACCTGCGAGCCCTCCTCCATGATGTCAGTGATGCACAGGACGATGCCGTCGGCACCTTTCTCGGCGGCGTAGGCGCGCATGGCCTTGCGAATCTCGTCGATCATGCCGAGTGCGCGGGTCTTGTCGACAGTCTCGTACTGGCCGATGAGCAGCTTCTTGCCGGCGGGCTCGAACATCTTGATGTCGTTGCCGACCATCTCGGCTGCGGTGAAGGAGCCGGACGGGCGGGTGAGGAAGACTTCCATGCCAAACTTGACCGGGTCGACGCCCACCTGCTCACCGAGCTTGGCGGCGACGGCACGATCGACATCGGTGGTGGTGGGGCTCTTGAGCATGAGCGTATCGGTCATCATGGCCGAGAGCAGCAGCTTGGCCTGAACGTCGGAAAGCTCAACGCCGAGCACGCCGGCGAGCTTGGTGACGATGGTGCAGCTGGAGCCCCAGGGCAGGCAGATGTAGTGCAGCGGGCCGGCAGTCTCGAAGTCGCCGATGCGGTGATGGTCGACGACGCCAAAGACCGTGGCGTCCTTAAGGCCGGCGACGGACTGGGCGGACTCGTTGTGGTCGGTGAGGACGACGAGCTGACCGGCCTCGACGGAATCGATCACGCGGGGCTCGGCAATACCGGCATCGGCGAGCAGCTTGGCGGACTCGGCCGGAAGTTGGCCCAGGGCGCAGGCCTCGTAGGTGTTGCCGGCATACTCAACCTGGTTGAGCAGCTGGGACAGGACGACGGCGCTCATGATGGCGTCGTTATCGGGGTTCTGGTGACCAAAGACAAGAACGTTTGCCATGGATATCCTCCACTTGATATGTGTACTTGGACGTAGCTATGGTAGCACGCCGATGCCGAGCCTTCGCAGACGGAAGGGCCACGGTATATTTTGGGGCGCAGGCACGGGGGCCAAGGCTGTCCCTTTTGCACCATGTTGGTGCAAAGTAACCTGTCCCCCTTGCACCAGCTATTTACCGGCGGCGCGCAGGGCTACGTAGGCGGCACCGATGATACCGGCGTCATTTCCGAGCGAAGCGACCTTAATGGGCGTCTCGCGCGAGGCAGAGAGCGCGTAGCGCTGGAAGTACTCGCGAGCCTTGTCGAGGTAGACATCGGCCGAGGCGGAGGCGCCACCGCCGATGAGGAACATCTCGGGATCAACCACGTTGGCAATAAGCGCCAGTGCGCGACCGAGATAGTCGGCCATGGTATCGGCCGCGGCCAGCGCAAGCTTGTCGCCCTCGCGGCAGGCCTGGAACACGTCCTTGGAATCAGAGGGACCGGTGAGCTCGATGGGCTCGACGCCCGCTTTCTCGCACTCGGCAAGGTAGTTGCTCACCACGCCGGTGGCGCTGGAATACTGCTCAAGGTGGCCATGGCCGCCGCAGCCGCAGGTGCGCTCCTCGGCCGGGTTCAGGCACATGTGGCCAATCTCGCCGCCAGCACCCACAACGCCCGATACCACGTCACCGTTGACGATAACGCCGCCGCCCACGCCGGTACCGATGGTGACCATCACCACGTTCTGCACGCCCCTGGCAGAACCGAGCCAGGCCTCGCCCATAGCGGCGGCGTTGGCATCGTTCTCGTACTTAACGACCGCGTCGGGACAGTGCTCCTGAATGGCGATCCTCAGCTTGGGCAGGTTAATGGCAATGTTGGCCTTGACCTTGGCATCGCCCGACGCCGGAATGGGGCACGGAACGGCCAGGCCAATGCCTGCCACAAAGGCGCGCGGAATCTGCGCCTTGGCGACCACCTGGTCGATAGCCTCGGTCACCGCGGCAAAGCCCGCAGCGTCAACGATAGGAGGCGTAGGCACGCTGGCCTTGGCAAGCAGGTTTCCGTCCTCATCAAACAGACCCTCCTTGACCGAGGTACCGCCGACGTCGATGCCGATGTAATACTGCTTAGGTTCCATGGGAGCCCGCCTTTCTCGTTTAAACATTGCCTGTATGGTACCGCTCCCAAGGCAAAAACCTGCCAAAAAGGGGCAGGTTTGTTTTGGCAGGTTTTATCTGGGGAAGCGCGAATGGTCACTCAATAGATCGCGCAAGACCTTCCCCAAATATAAAGGCGCCGGGAGGCGGAGACTCCCGGCGCCCGTCAAAGGAACTGTGTTGTCTGTTGGACCGCACGGTCCATCGCGGCGATAACGCCGACTAGGCCTGAAGTGCCTGCAGCTGCTTGTGGATCTCGATGAGCTCCGTCGCCATGACGCGCATGGTCTCGGTACCGGCCATCTGGTCCTCGGCATGCAGCAGAATCAACGGGGCCTCGCCGTTACGCTCGCCGTTGGCCTCCTTCTTCAGAAGCCCCATGTGAACATCGTGGCCACCGTTATAGGCCTCGTCGCCCTGCTTGATAAGCTCCTCGGCGGCGTCAAAATCGCCCTCCTTGGCCTTTTGCACGGCATTGATGTACATGCTCTTGGCGGTACCGACGTAGCTGATGATCTCAAAGCAGGTCATCTGCAGTTCGTTCATATCCTCCATGCGGAGCACCTAGCCCATCACGCTGACGCAGTGGTCGATGATGCCGGCAGCGTTCATGCGGCCGTAGTCGACCATGTTGATGACCTCGACCGGGAAACGACCGGCGGCCTCCTTCTCAAAATCGCCCTTGGTGTAGCCGATCTGCGGGCCAAGCAGCAACATGTCGCACTCGCCCAGGTGATCGTGGGCCTCGTTCATGGGACGAGCCTCGACCTCAATATCCAGACCACGGTTTGCAACCTCGGCCTGCATCTTCTGGACCAGCAGGCTCGTGGACATACCGGCATTGCAGCAGAGCATGATCTTCTTCATGGTTTCCTCCTTATAACTGCGCGGCGCGCAGACGACGACTGGTTTTATTCCTTGCGGCTATTGTGCCCACCCCCTGCATCTTTACACAAGGGAGAGAGCCGCGGGCACCGGCACCGTGTACCGGTGCCCGCAACGGTGAAAGGGACGAACGTTAGGCGTTCTACTCGGCGAGAGCCTCCTGCTTGGCGATTGCCTTCTCGGAAATCTTCATAAAGGGCAGGTAGACGGCCATGCCAATGACAATCTCGAGAGCCTGCCACACGCCGGCGCGCCAGTCAAAGCCCGTAGCGAGCAGGGCATTGATGACGGGAGGCATAGTCCAGGGCACCTGGGCGATGCAGGGGCTGATGATGCCTGCGCAGGTAAGGCCATAGGTGATGCCGATGAACAGGTCGGGAAGGAGGACGAACGGGATCATGAGCGGCAGGTTGTACACGATGGGGTAACCGTAGATAACCGGCTCGTTGATGTTGAACAGACCAGGCAGGATAGCCATCTTGGAAACGGTCTCGGAAGCCTTGTTCTTGGAGAACAGGAGCGTGTCGAGCAGGAGCATGAGGGTGCAGCCCGAGCCGCCGATGAGGGCGAAGCTGTTAACGATCTGCATGTTCATGTAGTGATCGGGCTGGATGGTGCCACCGGCGGCAAAGGTAGCCATGTTGTCGACGATGAGCATGGTTAGGATCGGCTCGACGGTAGCGCCAGAGATGGTGGACTGGTGAATACCGACGCAGAACAGCAGGTTAGCAAGGGTGTAGATGAGGATAACAGCCCACGGACCGGCGTTCATGATGCTCTTGAGCGGGTTGGAGATGCACGTGGAGATGATGGCGCACAGATCGGTGCCGGCGCATACGGCGAGCAGAGCTGCGGCAAGAGCGAAGACCGAGAGGTTGAGCAGCATCGGGATCATGACGTTGAAGGAGTTGGAAACCGCGGGGGGCACGCCCTCGCCCAGCTTAACCTTGAGCTTCTCGATGCCAGAAATCTTGATGAAGAGCGAGACGGAAAGCAGGCGATGATAATAGCCGAGAACAGACCGTTGGTGCCGGTGTTGGCGGTCGAAAGGGCGCCCGTGACCTCGGCGGAGGTGATCTTGTCGGTGAGCAGCGGGCTCGTGGCGGCAAGCGTGGCGGTGATCTGCTGCGGCATCATGATGACGAAAGCAGAGATGGCGACGACCACGCAGGCAAGCGGGTTATCGAAGCGCTCGTTCTTAGCGAGGCTGTAGCCAATCAATCCGGCTAAGATAATGGCAGAGACGTTGAGGGTGCCCAGCGTAATTGCCGAACCCCAGGTCTGAAGGTTGGCAAGGCCCGCTGCATCAAGCGGGAACAGGGGGAACACGACGTTGTTAATAAGAACCGCGATACCCGCAAGGATATAGAGCGGCGTGATGGTTGCGAAGGCATCGCGCAGGGAACGCAGGTGAACCTGGTTTCCCACCTTCGCAGAGACCTCGGCAAACTTGTCGAGGAAGCTCTTTCCGTTGTCACTGGCCATGATTGCTCCTAACTATCAAATCCGGCCTTTTCCTATGCGCACGGTGGTCTGTCGCCCTTTGCCACCAGATGTGCCATGTTTTGCGCGCGGCGGCGCGCGGTCTGGGCGCTCGCCCGGTCGCTAGTCAACCACGTGGGTCGTTGCGACCTGCTTGAGCCAAGCTGCAGACTTCTTAAGGCGGC
Source organism: Collinsella sp. (assembly GCA_019414385.1). Lineage (GTDB taxonomy): Bacteria > Actinomycetota > Coriobacteriia > Coriobacteriales > Coriobacteriaceae > Collinsella. The sequence goes on from DXMD01000001.1 coordinate 257,544, forward strand.
GCTTGTAGCCGCCCATGAGGTCGACCTCGACAAAGCCGTAACGGTTCTTAAAGGCATTAGCCCAAGACCAGTTATCGATGACGGCCCAATAATGGTATCCGCGGCATTTGGCGCCCTCGGCGATTGCCTTGGCAACCCACTCCAGGTGCTGGCGCACAAAGTCGACGCGGTAGTCGTCCTGAATGGTCCCTTCGGCGTCACGGTTCTTGTATTCGTCCATGATGCCGATACCGTTCTCGGATACAAACCACTCAAGATCGGGGTAGTTCTTAGCGCAGTCCATGCCAAAGTCGTAGAGACCCTGCGGGTAGATCTCCCAGCCGCGGCTCTCGTTCATAACGGCGTCGGGCCACACGTACTCGTCGGCAAAGTGCGGCAGACCGTACTGGTCGATCTTGCTCGCCGGCGCCTGAACACGCGTGGGGTGGTAGTAGTTGCAGCCGAGCCAGTCGACAACACCCTGCTTGAGAATCTCTTGGTCGCCGGCACGGAACGGGAGCTTAACGCCGCCCTCGGCCAGGCTGTCGAGCACGTCGGCAGGAAGCTCGCCCTTGGTAATAAGGTCGAGCCACCAGCGATTGTTGATGCCGCTGGTCATACGCACGGCCTCGAGGTCTGCCTCGCTGGGATTCTGCTTGGTGTAGACCGGGGTAAAGCAGTTGATCATGCCGATCTTGGCATCGGCGCGAATAGCGCCCTCGTCATAGGCCTTACGATAGTTGGCCACGGCCAGCGCATGTGCCAGCGAGATGTGATACTGCACGGTGCGAGCGCGGTTGAAGTCGTGGAGTTGCGGAAACCACACGCCCTCCTGATAGCGCTGCTCGGGCTCGACGATGGGCTCGTTAAAGGTGAACCAGTACTTAATCTCCTGGCCAAACTCGCGGAAGGCGACGTCGGCGTAATGGGCGTAAGCCTCGACGACCTCACGACTCTCCCAGCCGCCACGGTTAAAGAGGTAGGTGGGCATGTCAAAGTGGTACAAGTTGACAAACGGCTCCAGGCCGGCCTCGCGAGAGGCGCGGAACAGCTCGTGATACCACGCAGCGCCCTCCTCATTAAGGTTGCCGTCGGCATCGAGCAGACGGCTCCACTGGATGGACGTGCGATAGGTATTCAGGCCCAGGTCCTTCATGATGCGAAGGTCGTCCCGGTACTTGGCCATAAAGTCATTGCCAGCATAAGAGCCAACGCAGTTGTAGAACGAACCCAGATCCTGGATGGACCAGGTGTCCCACAGATTCTCGAGCTTGCCGCCCTGGTTCCACTGACCCTCAGTCTGCGGGCCGGACATAGCGGCGCCAAAGAAGAAGTCACGGGGCAGCTGATACTGAGCCATCAAAGTTCTCGCTTTCGTGTCTAGAGCTTTCGGTTGGAGACGGGTTTGCTTTGGCAAGTTATCCGGCGCGGGCGCGCACCGGTTATCCAGATATCCAGCCCGCCAAAACAAAACCGTCCCCAAACGGTCGGCCCTGCCGGCGGCAGGGTTCTGTTCGTTGCGTACAACTATAGCGCTCTAATTTCTAAAGTAAAGCGTCTTTTTGTTTTTTCTTTCTCGGACTTCTTATATAAAAGTAATATGGGTGCCTCGTTGGGGGTTATACTTACTTGCGTATTCTTATATGTCGGAAAGGAGGTTCCATGATTCCCAAATACGAGGCGATAGCTGCGGATATCCGTCGAAGCATCGAGGACGGCGCTCTTAAGCCGGGCGACAAGTTGCCCACCGTCGTCGAGTTCTGCGAGCTCTATAGCGTTTCCAAAATCACCGTCAAGCGAGCTATCGAGCAGATCACCGAAGAGGGTCTTGTTACCAGCCGGCGCGGATCGGGCACCTACGTTAAAGACACGGCGGGGCTTCCCGACAAGGCGTTTTTCCAGGGCAAGAACGACCGCGCCCAGGGCTTTTCGTATGAGCACCGCGGGGAGAAGGTAACCTCGGTGGTCTACGATTTCTCGATTGTCAATCCGCCGGCAGAGGTTGCGACTCAGCTGGGAATTGCCGAGGATGACTTTGCCTATCACATCGTGCGCGTGCGCCAGGTCGACGAGAAGCCCATCGTTATCGAGTACACCTACATGCCCCTCGAGCTGATTCCGGGCCTTAAAAAGAAAGACCTGTATGGATCGGTCTACAGCTTCATCCGCGAGCAATGCGGGCTGAAGATTTCGAGCTTCCACCGCACCATTCGCGCCGTAGCTGCAACCGAAGAAGAGGCTAAGCGCCTGGACACCAAACCCGGCTCTCCCCTGCTCGAGCTCAACCAGATTGGCTTTTTGGATAGCGGCACCGCCTTTGAGCATTCGATCTCGCGCAACGTTGGTGACCGCTTTGAGCTGCACAACGTAACGTTGGCATAGGTTTTTGTAGTCATGCGGGCGCTCGTTACGGCTCGTTTAGAGTGGGCGGCCGCGCAACACCATGGGGGTATGAACATGTCCGATTTGATTAAACTGACGCCGATCTTTCACGAGAAGATCTGGGGCGGCCGCCAGCTCGAAACCGTATTTGGTTATGACATTCCCGAGGGTCCCATCGGTGAGTGCTGGGCCATCTCGGCACACCCCAACGGCGACTGCCAGATCGCTGAGGGCCCGTACGCCGGTCACACGCTGTCATGGCTGTGGGCCGAGCACCGCGAGCTCTTTGGCAACTGCGAGGGCAAGGAGTTCCCGCTGCTCATTAAGATTCTGGACGCCAAGGACGACCTTTCGATCCAAATCCATCCCAACGACGAGTACGCCGCCGAGCACGAGAACGGTAGCTTGGGCAAAACCGAGTGCTGGTATGTGCTGGACTGCGAGCCCGGCTCCACGATCATCGTCGGCCAGCGTGCCAAGGACCGCGCCGAGGCCGCACAGATGATCGAGGAAGGCCGTTGGGACGACATGCTCAACGTACTGCCGATTCACAAGGGCGACTTTTTCCAGATTGATTCCGGTACCGTGCACGCCATCAAGACCGGCACGCTCATTTTAGAGACGCAGCAGTCGAGCGACGTGACGTATCGCCTATACGACTACGATCGTCCCGGCACCGACGGAAAGCTGCGCCCACTTCACATTGAGCAGAGCCTGGATTGCATCAACTTTAACGCGCAGGCACCGACCGACGGTACCGTAACCGCGCGCGAGGTCGATGGCGTAACCGAGCTCGAGTCCAACCCCTGCTACACCGTCGATCGCGTGCGCGTCAACGGCAGCAAGACCTTGGAGCAGCGCTGGCCCTTCATGTGCCTGTCAGTCATCGACGGCGAAGGCACCGTCTGCGGCGACCCCGTCCACAAGGGAAGCCACCTGCTAGCCCCGAGCACCGTCAGCTCCATCGACCTCGAAGGCAAGATGGAACTGATCATCAGCCACCTGTAAGTTACCGGTCCCCGAGCGCTCGCCGGGACGGGGCGCGGGGTTTGGTCGCCTGCTCGGACAGTCCTGCTCGCACGGAGAGCACATTAAGTGCTCTCCGGCTCGTGCGGAACTCGCGATCGACCAAACCCCGCGCCCCGTCCCGGCGAGCCTCCGACTAGCAACAACAATCACAACGCAACAAGGGGCTCCCCCGTTCATCAACGGAGGAGCCCCTTGCCATATCTAGCTATCGGCCCACCCGGCTCTCCAGACCAAAAAACGAACGAGCAAAGCGACGTTCGCAAGCAGCGTTATCAAAGGACCTGGGAGGGCGTATGGGGCAACATCGATCGCGAGTTCCGCACGCAAAGGAGAGCACTTAATGTGCTCTCCGTCTTGCGCAGGACTGCCCGAGCAGGCGATGTTGCCCTATACGCCCTCCCAGGTCCGCCGGGATTACGACAGCTTGACGATCGGTGCAAAACCTTTCATGAGCTTTTTAGTCTGGCCGGTTTTTTCGAATTGAACCTCGATCATGTCTCCGGCGACCGAGATCACGGTACCGGTGCCAAAGGTCTTGTGGCTCACGGTATCGCCCGCGGCAAAGTCCTGCGACGCGCTGGCGCGATCGACCTTGCGCTCCACCGTCGGCGACACCTTGGACGACGGCTTTTTAGCTCGCGGCGCGCCCGAACCAAAGGTCGAGGCAACACGGCCGGCGTCGGGCGAAACCCCGCGATGGCGCTCGGTGCCATAGGTGCTGCCACCAAAGAAATCGTCGAAGCTCGATCCGCCGCGCGAACCGGAACCGCCGGTCGAGCGCGTATGCGAACCGAACACCTTGCCGCCATACATATCCGAGCCCATGCCCGAGCCAAAGGTGCCGTGACGGTCGCCGCGCTTCTCCCAGCCCGTGCCCTCAAAACCGGCAGAACCGATACCGCTAAACTCGATATCCTCAAACGGAATCTCGTTGAGGAAGCGAGAGCGCGGGTTGGCAGAGGTCGAGCCGTAGGTGCGACGCGTGGCCGCATAGGTCAGGAACAGGCGCTTACGGGCACGCGTGATGGCAACGTAGGCCAGGCGACGCTCCTCCTCGAGCTTGCCCGGGTCATCGCTGCCGCCAAAGTCGTGCACGTGCGGGAAGATACCCTCCTCCATGCCGGCCACGAACACCGCCGGGAACTCCAGGCCCTTGGCGGAGTGGATGGTCATCATGGTAATGGCATGCGTCTCGCCGGCCAGGGAATCCAGGTCGGAGCGCAGGGCCAGCCACTCCATGAGTGCCGGCAGTGCCTTACAGGTGAGCGGACCGTAGGTGCGCTCGATCTCGTCGGCATGCACGGCGCCCGCCGGTAGCTCTGTTGGCACGGCATACGCGTTGCCCGCGATGGCGGCGGCCAGGGCATCCTGCGGAGACAGCGCCGGAGCGGCCAAGCTATCGAGCGGATTGGAGCCCGCGGCGTCACGAGCGCCGACAAGTGCCTCAAACGAGGATGCCGGAGCGGACGGTCCCGGCTCGGGCGCAGGTGCGCTCACCACGACGGGCTCGGCGGCGGCAGGCACATCGGCAACACCAGCTGCACGCAGCTCTTCCAAGCTCTCGAGCGTACCCTCGATATCCTCGTGCGTCTCCTCAAATTCGGCGGCGACGCCCAGGAATTCCTGGATGTTCTCGGCGCGGCTCTCGGATTCCATGGTGCCCTCGGCACGAAACGCCTGCAGCAGGCCCGTCTTATCGACAATCATCTCGACGACGTCCTTGAGCTCGCCGTCCATGCGGCGGCCCTCGCGCACTAGCGCCACAAAACTCGACAGGCCGTTGCGCACCTTGGCACTAAACATGCCCGTCTCGGCTGTTGCGATCTCGCAGGCCTGGAAGAACGAGCAGCGGTTGCCGCGCGCCAGCTGCTCGATCTTTTGGATCGAGGTGGAGCCGATGCCGCGGCGCGGCGTGTTGATGACGCGCTTGACGCTCATCTCGTCGGCCGGGTTCACAATCATCTTGAGGTAGGCCATGACGTCGCGGATCTCGGCGCGGTCGAAGAATCGCGTGCCGCCGACGATCTTGTAGGGCACGCCCGCGCGCAGGAACATATCTTCGAGGATACGCGACTGGGCGTTGGTGCGGTAGAACACGGCGATATCGTCGTAGCTCGTACCCTTGGCATGCAGCTTCTCGATCTCGCCGGCAATCCAGCGACCCTCGTCGCGCTCGTCGCTTGCCTGGAAAGCCTGAATCTTCTCGCCATCGCCCTCGGCCGTAAACAGGCGCTTGTCCTTGCGCTGCGAGTTGTGGCGCACCACGGCATTGGCGGCGCTCAGGATGTGACCCGTGGAGCGATAGTTCTGCTCCAACTTGACGGTCTTGCAGTTTTTAAAGTCCTTCTCAAAGTCCAGGATATTGGTGATGTCGGCGCCACGCCAGCTATAAATGGACTGGTCGTCGTCGCCCACGACCATGAGGTTTTGGTACTTGGCGGCCAGCAGGTTGGCGATCTCGTACTGGACGTGGTTGGTGTCCTGATATTCGTCGACGCTAATATAGCGGAAGCGCTCCTGGTACTTGTCGAGCACCTCGGGACGGGTGCGCAGCAGCTCGAGCGTGCGCACGAGCAGGTCGTCGAAGTCCATCGCGTTGGCGGCGCGCAGGCGGCGCTCCAGCTCCAGGTAGACCTGCGCGGCCTTTTTGTCATTGGGGCTGTCAGCGGATTTGAGCATGTCCTCGGGCCCGATCATGGCATTTTTGGCCGAGCTGATCTTGCTGCGGATCATGTTGATGGGGAACTGCTTTTGCTCGATGCCGAGCGCCTGCATAATGTCGCGCACCATGCGCTTTGAGTCGTCGTCATCGTAGATGGTGAACTGACCGGTATAGCCCAGCAGGTCGGCGTCCTCGCGCAGCATGCGCACGCACATGGCGTGGAAGGTGCACACCCACATGCCGCGGGTGCCACTGGGGATGAGTGCCGCCAGACGCTCGCGCATCTCTGCCGCAGCCTTGTTGGTAAACGTGATGGCGAGAACCTGCCAAGGCTTAACGCCCAGGTCGCCGAGCATATGTGCGATGCGGAAGGTCAGGACGCGGGTCTTGCCCGAGCCGGCGCCGGCGAGCACCAGCAACGGGCCCTCGGTGGACAGGACCGCCTCGCGCTGGGCGGGATTAAGGCTGTCGATGTCGACGAGCGGCTTGGCGGGCTTGGGCGCCGGCGCGGGAGCGTCGTAAATGTCGAGCGGAACGAGCTCGGGCTCCGGCGCGGCGGGGACGGTGTATGCATCGAGCGGCACGGGCTCCGGCGCGGGCGGCACGGGGGCTGCAGTGTTCTTTTCCCAGGGCAGGGGCTGGGTCATGGGCGACTCCTCATCTGACGGACGGCGCGCCTGCGGGCAGCGCCATAGTTTGAGCCGTACCAGTATACCGAGCCGCGCGGACACCGACGCAAATCACACCGCGACTCCGTGCGCGATCGTCAGGCCCGCCCCATTGCGCCAATCACGGAGCCACCGATGTCATGGCAACGGTAGCGAGCGGCGGCCAGAGCGAACAAATTGGCATGAAAAGAGGGCAGCATAGACCTTTTGGTCATGTCGCCCTCTTTGAATGACAAGTTGTCGCTCTGGCCGCCGCGCAGCGTCAACCAAGTTACAGGCCGAGCATGGGCTCCAGAACGAAGAAGTACGCGAGCACTACGATGCCCAGGATGATGCGGTAGACGCCGAAGCACTTAAAGTCGTGACGGCGGACGAAGCCCATAAGCCACTTGATGGCAATGAGCGACACCACGAAGGCGACGACGCAGCCCACGCCCAAGATGGCGATCTCGTTGGTGCCGAAAGTACCGCCCTTAATAAAGTACTTGACCAGCTTGAGCGCACTTGCGCCAAACATAACGGGAATAGCCAGGAAGAACGTGAACTTAGACGCCACCGAGCGCGTGCAGCCCAGCAGCAGGCCGCCGATGATGGTAGAACCGGAGCGAGACGTACCAGGCACCAGCGAAAGCACCTGGGAGCAGCCGATACCCAGCGCAGTCTTCCAGCTGAGGTCCTCGAGCGTGGCGATAGAGCCAAAGTCCAGGTTCTCGTCATCGTCCTCATCCTCAGCGGTAGCCGTGACGGGCGCCGCAAAGTGCGCACCGGCGGGACGTCCACCCGACACCACAGCACGCGAACCAAACGAACCGGCAACGGCCATTTCCTCGCGCTTGCTCGCGCGCCAGTTCTCGATCACGATAAACAGCACGCCGTACACAATGAGCGCCAGCGCCACGACGGGAGCATTGTAGAAATGCTCCTCCATCCAGTCGTTGAGCGGCAGGCCGATCGCCGCCGCAGGAATGCAGCCAAGCACAATCTTGCCCCACAGCACCCAGGTGTCGCGACGGCCCTCCTTGCCCTTGCTGGGCGAGAACGGGTTGAGCTCGTGGAAAAACAGCACGCAGACGGCCAGAATGGCGCCGAGCTGAATCACGACCAGGAACATATTCCAGAACGTCTCGCTCACGTTCATCTTGACGAACTCGTCCACCAAGATCATGTGACCCGTCGACGAAACGGGCAGCCATTCGGTGATGCCCTCGACCAGGCCCATGAAGGCAGATTTAAGAAGCTCGATAATATCCAAAGGGACCCCCTCGTTAGACACCCGCCGGTAGATGTTCTGCGGACGATGCGGGCGATGTCCCATTATCAACCGTTGGCGGTGCGACCGCGCCTACCCTTATCAAAAAACTCGCCCGTTCACAGAATTGCGAGCAGTTAAACCGAAATCCTTGGGTATAACTGCAACAAGATAAAGTGTCCGGCGGTCAACGCACCCGCGCCCGCCCGACGCACGAGCCCCGCGCCCGTGCGATAGACCAAGGAGGAAACCATGAACGAGGGCTACACCAAGGTATTTGTTTCACTCGACGGTACTGAGCAGCAGGATTTTGTGCTCGCACGCGCCATCAAAGTCGCCGCGAACAACGGCGCTAAGCTGATCATCGGCCACGTTATCGATTCCACGGCACTCGAGAGCGCCGGTTCCTATCCGGTCGATCTGGTCAACGGCCTAGAGGAGGCATTTAAGAACTCCATCGCCAAGCAGCTCGAAGAGGCCAAGGCCAATCCCGATATTCCCGAGGTCGAGGTCATGATTCGCGCCGGCCGCATTCGCGAGACACTCAAGGACGAGATGCTCGACGTGGTCAAGCCCGACCTGGTGCTCTGCGGCGCCCGCGGCCTGTCCTCGATCAAGTATGCGCTTCTGGGTTCGATTTCGACGTTCCTGCTGCGCAATACCGACTGCGACATCTTGGTCGTGAAGTAGCGTTGCTCCCACCGACCGCGGGGCCTGCGGGGTTTCCACGGGCACGTCCTCGCCGCGTTGCGGCTGCGGGATGTGCCCTTAGGAAACCCCTCCCGGCCCCGCGGCCTTCGCAGCCTTACTTCAGCGAGTTGGCTGATGGAAAAATGGCGTGCCGCCCTGGTTGGGGCGGCACGTTTTGTTTGGGCTGCACGTTTTTGTTTGGGCGGACGTCTGCCGCGTGCGTTACTCGAAATATTGAAACTTATTCGTTGAAAACGCGAATGTTACGACGAAGCCTTCGCCGGAGTTGGATGCTGCGGTAACGTCGATGCCCATCTTGGAGCACAGACGCGCCACCAGGTAGAGGCCGATGCCCGTTGCACGCTTGGTGGTGCGGCCGTTGTCGCCGGTAAAGCCCTTCTCGAACACGCGCGGCAGGTCGGCCGCGCTCACGCCACAGCCGTTGTCGGCAACGGTAAGCTCAATGCGCTCACTCGCCAGGCCCTCGTCCAGCAACGCGCCCGAAAACACGATCTTCGCGCCGTCCTCGCGCGCATATTTAATGCTGTTCTGGATGAGCTGACCTAAGATGAACTCCAGCCACTTCTCGTCGGTAAAGACCTCGAAGTCGAGGTTTTCGCACACCGGAGCCACATGCGCCGCAATGAGCTCGCGCGCGTTGGCCTTAATCGCACCCGTCACCAAGGTCTTGAGATCCCAGCGGCGAATCAGGTAATCGCGCTCCACGACTTCCGAGCGCGCATAGTACAGCGCCTGGTCGATATAGCGCTCCACGCGAGCCAGCTCGCGGCCCAGGTCATCCACACGCGACAGGTCGTCTTCGCTGCCGTCCAGGTTTTCCAAAATCAGATGAGCTGCCGCCAAGGGCAGCTTGGCCTCGTGGACCCAGCTCTCGATATAGTCGCGATAGTCATCGGTCTGACGTCGGCCTTCGGCAACCTCGTCGCAGGCAGCCTTGCCCACCCGGCGCAGGACCTCGTACTCGAGCTCGCCCTCGGCATAGGTCGGGCATTGCACCATCTCCTGCACCCATGCGGGACTCTCGAGCTCCTCGGCTGCACGCTCCAACTGGTGCAGAAAACGACGACGGCGCGCATATTCGATCACGATACCCAGCATGCCAAAGATAAAGGACACACCGACCGCCACGACCACGATAGATGCCGGGGCCCCGGCAACCGTCAGCACAAAGCAACTCAGCAGCACGCCGCACGTCCACACGGCGACGGGCAACAGCGCATCTTTAAAGAACTTGCCAAACGACATAGCTGGCACCTAGACCGAATAGCCCTGGCCGCGATGCGTGGTCAGATACCCCTTGACGCCGATCTTGTCGAGCGTGGTGCGCAGGCGGTTGATGTTGACGGTGAGCGTATTGTCATCAACGAAGGCATCGGAATCCCACAGGTCTTGCATGATGGCCGAGCGCGAGACGATCTTGCCCGCGCGGCTCAGAAGCAGCGAGAGGATACGCAGCTCGTTTTTGGTGAGCTCAGTGCTAGTGCCGGTTTGCGTGTTGGTGACCATGGAGCGGGCGAGGTCGAGCTCCAATCCCTTGTGGACGAGCGTGCTGCGCTCGCCCGCCGCCGCGGTGCGACGCAGCAGTGCGTTGATGCGCGCCACGAGCACGCGCGCGCTATAGGGCTTGGGAACAAAGTCGTCCGCGCCGAGCGTCATGGACATGACCTCGTCGATCTCGGTCGTGCGCGACGTGAGGACGATGATGGGGACCTCGGATTCGCGACGGACTTCGTGGCAGATGTGCTGGCCGTCTTTGACGGGAAGCGTCAGGTCGAGCAGCACCAGGTCGGGCGCGGCGGCGAGAATATCGCGCGAGACATGCTCGAACGACTCACAGGCCTCGACCTCAAAACCGGCACGGGCAAGGATGTCGGCAAGCTCGCGACGAATGGGCTCGTCGTCCTCAACGATATAGATCAGCGCCATGGATTCCGCTCCCCTCTTGATTGTCTTGCCACCATTATGGCTGCGAAACTGCAGGTGCGCGCCACGCACGTCGCCAAGGTGACAGAACTGTTCGCGAGCGGGGGCGTTTTGTCCGCCTCGCACTCGCAGCGGTGGCGGGAACCAAAATGATTCTTTAATCCCCGTCCCAGAATAATCATTTAGCGGCGGGCGCGAAGCTTTTCGTAGCCGTCGGCAAAGAAGGCGACCGTCGCGGCATCAGACTCGGCGGCGTCGGCGTCGGTGGCAGGCACCACGCCGTGCTCGTCGCTTACCAGGAACAAGGCGCCCTTGAGCTGTGCGGGAATGTCTACGCGCGTGACCGGGATGCCCTTGGTCTGGGCCAGCTGCTCTATGAGCGTCGCCGTGCCACACAGGCACTCGTCCGCCGGCGCCACAAAGGCCAGCTCGCCGTTGTTGACGGCAGCGAGCAGCTCGGGCGCCACGCCGGTTTCGTCGGCCTCGGAGCGGGCCTCGGCGGAGCGGGCACGCAGCGCCTTGGCCGAAGTATCGGCCAGCGGCTCGTACTCACCCACCGTCATGGCGGCATTGCCGTTAACGTCGATCACCAGCATGAGCACGCCGTCGTGCGCGGTGTAATCGCCCTCGGCAAGCGACCACTCAACGTGCTGCTTGGCCCAGCTGAGCATGTTATGGGTAAGCGGCTCGCCCTGCACCAAGCGCTCGGACAGCGCGCGAATGTGACGGTTGAGCATGGGCACCTTTTTGTTGGACATGCGCCAACGGCAGATAAGCGCGGGCTTGTCGAGCGTAAACTTCTCGACCGCCTCCTGATTGGCGCAAAAGTCCTCGTACGCACGCTGGTCCTCGGCATTGCCAAACAGCTCTGCATCATCAATCTGGGGCATGGTCATACCTTTCGTGTTAGTCATTCCGTCCTCTTATACCAAAAAGACGGCCCTCCAAACGGAGCGGCCGTCTTTTGCAGAGATAATTTTAGAAGCGAGGCGGTCCAAGGGACGAGATAACATCCCATCCTCCCCAGTCAACCTAACAGGTCGGCGAGGGTTGCCCAGGTGCCGCAGATTGCCGTGAAAGAGGAGCGACGCGTACTTGGGTACGCGGGCGACGAATGAGCGGCAAGGTGCGGTGGTTGGGCAAGCCGCAGCGCCACCTCCCTACTTAATGGCGGAAGTGGCGCGCCCCCGTGAAAACCATCGCAATATTGTGCTCGTTGCAGGCCTGGATGCTCTCGTCATCGCGCTTGGAGCCGCCGGGCTGGATGATGCAGGTCACGCCGTGTGCGGCAAGCACGTCGACGTTGTCGCGGAACGGGAAGAACGCGTCGCTTGCGCAGGCAAAGCCGCCCTTCTCCACGCCCTCGCGCTCGCAGAAGTCCTCGGCGCGCTCGCAGGCAAGCAGCGCAGAGTCAACGCGGTTGGGCTGACCGGGGCCCATGCCAATGCCGGCCTTGCCCTTGGAGACCAGGATGGCGTTGGACTTGACGCCCTTGCAGACCTTCCAGGCAAACTCGAGCTCGGCCATCTCAGCGTCGGTGGGCTTGCGATCGGTGGGGAACGTAAAGGTCGCGGGATCCTCGGTCACGTGGTCGACCTCCTGCACCAGCATGCCGCCGTCGATGGAGCGCAGCTCCACCTGGGCACCGTGGTCCACGCCGCCGGTAGCCAGCACGCGCAGGTTGGGGCGCTTGACCATGCGCTCGAGCGCCTCATCGGTGTAGCTCGGGGCGATGATGACCTCGACGAACTGCTTGTTCTGGTCGGCGAAGTGCTCAACCAGCTCAAAGGGAACCTCGCGGTTGCAGGCGATGATGCCGCCGAAGGCGCTCTTGGGATCGCAGGCGAAAGCGCGGTCGTAGGCGGCCGTGATGTCCTCGGCAACGGCGGAACCGCAGGGGTTCTGATGCTTGAGGATCACGCAGGCCGGCTCGTCGAACTCGCGGACCAGGTTCCAGGCGGCATCGGCGTCCAGATAGTTGTTGTAGCTGAGCGGCTTGCCCTGGATCTGCTCGGAGCCCACAAGCGGGAACTGAGAGCTCGCGGTGTTCTCGCAGCCCTCGGCAAAGCGGTAGACCGTAGCCTTTTGCTGAGGATTCTCACCATAACGCAGGTCATCGACCTTCTCCAGCGAGATCTCGAGCTTGACAGAGGTGTCCGCCACGTCGCTTGCCTGAGCGGCAAGCCAACGGGAGATAGCCGTGTCGTAGGCGGCGGTAGTCTGGTAGACCTTCACCTGCAGGCGGCGACGGGTGGAAAGCGTGGTGCAGCCACCGGTCTCGCGCATCTCGGCCAGGACGGCATCATAGTCGGCCGGGTCAGAGATGACGGTAACGCTCGCGGCGTTCTTGGCGGCAGAGCGCAGCATGGAGGGACCACCGATGTCGATGTGCTCGATGGCATCCGCAAAGGTGACCTCGGGGTTGGCGACGGTCTTCTCGAACTCGTACAGGTTGACGACGACCAGGTCGATTAGCTTAATGCCGTGCTGAGCGGCTTCCTGCATGTGCTGCTCGGAATCGCGACGGGCCAGCAGCGCGCCGTGAACCTTGGGATGCAGCGTCTTGACGCGGCCGTCCATCATCTCGGGATAGCCCGTGAACTCCTCGATGGGGGTTACGGGAACGCCCGCGTCCTCGATGGCACGAGCCGTGCCGCCCGTAGAGATGATCTCGACGCCAAAGTCGTCAACCAGCGTCCGTGCGAAATCGACGACGCCCGTCTTATCGGTAACCGAGATCAACGCGCGTGCGATCTTCACATCAGATCCCATGCAGTCCTCCTGTCTGGTACGCCGCCGTGCTCTGTGAGTCGGTGATACGTCGATCTGCAGCGCTCGCGCAGCGGCATTGAAAATACTGATTCAATGTAGCGCATCGAGCGCGACGTTGCATCCCGCAACGCACGGCTGTGCAGAAAAAGCTTGCGAGCGGAGGGCATGGGCGCAGCACCGGGCGCGGTGAGTTCATGGAACACAGGGGCACCATAATTAGATGCCAATGGCGTGGTAGAACTGTGCTCGATATGCATCCGCAAAAGAAAGAGGCACTATGGTCTCGCGGGTTCTCTACCGACCGTTTGACACCGAAGACTTCGACGCCATCGCGCTGATTCTGCAGCAGCTTTGGCATAACAATTCGGATAACGATGAGTACAACCGCCTTGAGGCCGCGTGCGACCTTGCCTACTGTCTTTCGTCGTCGACGTTTTCGCAGGTCGCCGTAATCGACGGCCAGGCGCGCGGCATTGCGCTCGCGCGCGCGGGACAAAGCTCCGGCGCCACCGTTAAGGAACATTGGATGGATACCGAGCGCGCACTGCTATCGCAGATGCGCGAACTGGAGCCCGATGCCTGCGCCGAGTATCTCTCGTTTGTGCGTGCAACCATCCGAACCAACAACCGCCTGCTCGAGAGCAGCCCGTTGCCGCACGACAACGAGGTCACGCTGCTTGCCGTGGATCGCGATGTCCATGGCCTGGGCGTTGGCACGGTTCTGCTCGATGCCGCGGTCTCGTACCTGTCCTCGCGCGGGGCGACAAGGGCGCACCTGTACACCGACTCCAACTGCTCGTGGAAGTTCTACGAGTTGCACGGCTTTAAGCGCACGGCCACGCACCGCGCCAACCGCGAAGAGCGCCGTCACGACATGCCGCGCGAAAGCTTCCTCTACGAACTCGACCTGACAGCCTAAGCCCGACAGCCACACCTAGTCATTTAAGAACGTCCCCAATGACTGATCCCCAACAACTAGTCATTTAAGTCTGTCCCCAATGAGTGGCCTAGGGGGTTTGTAGATAGCCGTGGTCAAAATACATCAAATATGAGTACTGTTACCTTTTTAGTGGCAGCGATTCAGGGCATTTTTGATGCTTATAGGCATGACGACCAGCTGCACGAGCTGACGTAACTCCCCAAATGTTCAATAAAATGGGCTCCTAACGAGAAGTACTCTCATTAGGAGCCCATTATTATGTGCAAACATATGTGACCAACGCAGCAACAGTACTCATATTTGGCATTTTTTGTCCACTGCCCCTTGCGCGAAGGTCCTCAGCGGAAAGTTTGACCCGTTTCGATGCACAAAAATGGGATGAATCTTCCCTGGCAACCGCCCAGAAAGATCCACCCCAAAGCAAGCGCTCGCTAGAACGTTCCGCCGCCGCGTCCGCCGCCGCCGCCACCGCCGCCACCGGAAAAGCCGCCACCGCTGCCGCCGCTCGAGCTATCGGAACTCGAAGCCAGCTCGCGGATGGTCTCGTGGTACACATCGTTGAACGAATCGAGCGGGGACTCGTTGCCGTAGTGATGGTAATACCACCAGTAGCAGGGGTAGTTGTCGTAGAAATCGTCACTGTTGCGCAGGTCCGCAGGCACGGCTTCGGCCAGCTGTCGCAGCACTTCTTTCGAAACGCCCAGGGCAACGCCCATCACCAGCAACTTGTTCCACAAGATCAGGTCGCTGGGGACGGCCTCCTTCAGACGCGTAAAGTCCTCGAGCCAATGCTTGAGCGCCTTGCAGCGAGCCGCCACCTCGGCGCCCTCCGGCGTGTAGCGGCGGAAGGTGCAGCTCAGGACAAAGCCCACGATCGTGACGGGGATCGAGATCATAGCGGCACCGACGTTGGCGTCCGCAAAGTCGGTATAGATCAGAGAGCCCAGAATGCCAAAGACGATGATGATGCCGAGAACCAAGCCGGCAACCAGGGCGATGGTGCCGTCCGAGGCGATAAGCTCGCGCGTCTCCAGCTTGCCCTTAACCGTGCTTTGATAGTCCTCGAGCTTGTTGCCAACAGATTCAGTACGCTCGCTGGCATACTCCTCCAGCTCGCTAAACGTGCGTGAACGGACGCCGTCTTTATCGGGCTTAACGCCGGCGAAGAAGACCTTGAGCACATCGCGATCGATGCCGTCCTTCTTGGCAGCCTTCCAGGCCTCGTCGGTCACTGTGATGCGATACGTCTGCTCCTCTTTTTCGCGACGGAGCAGACCCTTCTTCTTGGTCTCGGTCGCTTCTTCCAGCTTGATCACGCGGTCGTCGGTGAGCTTCATAAGCGTGGCGATATATGCCTGATCGGGCACGTCGTTCCAGCTCATGAGAGCTGCAAGCACCGCGGGATGGTCGGCCGAGGGCACATCGCGGAAGTACTCGTCCTGAAAGAGCGGCTTGGGTTTGGGCCTGCGCAGCTTAAGCATCACGATCACACCGGTATAGGCAACCGCCACGACAACACACACCACGGCAATCGCGCCGGCAACCGCACGCGCGTGCTCACGGCGAGCGTTGGCCTCGTCGGCCCATTCCTTCTCTTCGCTCAGAATCGTCGACATGCGCTTTTCGCCCGAGACGGCAAGCTGCGGCACCCAGTCGCTGGGGAAGGCGATGCGTGCCTCGGCGAATTCGCCCTCATGCACGCAGGGAATGGTATAGGTGACCATGGGCTCGTCCGCATCGAGCGACACGTCGCCCGTCAGCGGGCCGTGGCCCCATGCGCGGAAGTTATCGCCCTTGACGGCAGCCGTCCCGGCAGCGGCATTTGCAAAGTAGACTTCCATCTCGACGTCATCGGAGTCCGCCGACCAGCCGTCGCCGACGAATTTCCAGTAGAGCTCGGCGGTATCGGCCCAGTTCATAACCGCACCGGTCATGGAATAACTCACGTAGTAGATTGCGCTGTCGCCGCTCTCGTGAGGGCTGAACACCTTAATCTTTACGCCGTCGTCGGACTGTTCCACCGTGTAAACGCCGTCGTCGCCTTTATTTGCGCTGTCGACCTTGTTAAACGCAGTGTCGTCTTCCTCGACGCTTAGCACATTGACGACCACCGAGCCGCCTTGCTGGTTAGAGCCTGTATTGATATCCCAATACACGCCGTTGATGTCGTCGTCGAAATCGAACTGGCGTCCCTCGACAACGGTCAGCGAGCCATCGGCCTCAACCGTGGCGCCGATGTAGGTTTGGCTCATGGAGTAGCCGTCGGCGTGCGCGGCGGCAGGCAGCAGCAACAACGCAAGCGCGACGAGTGCGCAGACGGAAGCGAATCGCGCAAACAGGCGGCGCTGCCGACAGGGCTGGGCAACGGGGGCGTTCATAGGCACATCCTTTGTCTGTGGTACCAGTAGCGTCATTGTCCCACGTTTGCGGGCTCATGTGACGAACATCTAGGCCAGCGGAGTATCAAACGGGACGAAAGTCACGTCCACGGCCGGCACTTGGGGACGTTCCTTATCTGCCGGCAGTCTGGGACACTCCTTGCCATGGCCCGCGCCAGCAGCAGACACCACTTCACAGCTCCGTCACAGGTGTAGCGGCTTTGTGTTGCCGCTAAAACGCTGATTGAGCCTGCGGGCGAAGGGCATAAAGCAGTTGAGCGAAAACGGTTTGCCCCTTTCCCGTTCGCTCGAGGATCATGTCCCCCTTTTCCGCGGAAACCCCGGCAGTTGCGAAGAGCTGCCGGGGTTTCTGTCGTCTTAGGTGCCGAGTTGATGGACAGGTATCAAAGCACCGAGTCTGCGACCCGCCATACGCAATGAGGGGCCTCGACAACTTGCGGACCACAGTGACGCCTCCCCATCGCGCCCCGCGCTATACTCGTCCGCATGGATATCAAAGCACGCAACATAGCAACGCCCGCCGTGGCCACGTCGACGGCGACTCCCTCTCCCACCCCCGTCGTGGGCCGCTTTGCCCCGTCGCCCTCGGGCCGCATGCACCTGGGCAACGTGTTCAGCTGCCTGTGTGCGTGGCTTTCGGCCCGCAGCCAGGGCGGCAGCATCGTGTTGCGCATCGAGGATCTGGACGATCGCTGCAAGCGCCCGGAACTTGCCGCTCAACTGATTGACGACCTAGCCTGGCTGGGACTCGAGTGGGACGAAGGCCCCTATTACCAGCACGATCGCCTGGATCTGTATGAAGCCGCCCTGCGCCGTCTGCAAGACGCCGGCCTCACCTACCCCTGCTTTTGCACGCGCGCCGAGCTCCACGCCGCAAGCGCGCCGCACGCCAGCGACGGCACGCCCATCTACCGCGGCGCCTGCCGAAACCTTTCTGCCAAAGAAATCGCCCGCCGCAGTGCTCTGCGCGCCCCAGCCACGCGTCTGCGCGTGCCCACCGTCGATGATCTCGCAGACGACGTGATCGAATTCGTGGACCGCACGTATGGTGCCCAATGCGAGGCGCTCGCCACTGAGTGCGGCGACTTTTTGGTGCGCCGCAGCGACGGCGTGTTTGCCTATCAGCTGGCCGTGGTGGTCGATGACGCCGCCATGGGCGTCACCGAGGTCGTGCGCGGATGCGATCTGCTGGGTTCCGCGCCGCGCCAGATCTATCTGCAGCATCTGCTGGGACTGCCCATGCCGCGCTACGCGCACATTCCGCTGCTCATGTCACCGGACGGCCGCCGCCTTTCCAAGCGCGATCGCGATCTGGACCTGGGAGAGCTCCGCGCCCGCTTTGGCACACCCGAGGCACTGCTGGGCTGGCTCGCCGGGCAAACGGGCATCGTGCCGGACACCACGCCGCGCTCTGCCGAGCAACTGGTCGAGCACTTTAGCTGGGACGTTATCCGCGCACACCGGGAGAACATCACTGTAACGGCCGAGTAGCCGCTCACTCCACCCCTACGCAACATCCCAGGGCTGGAGTTCGTCGCCCAGGCGAACGATGCAGTCGTAGAGCACGGTATGGCGCTCGGCCGGGTTGGCATCCCGATGGAAATGCCCGTAATACCAGCACTTGTAATCCAAGCGGTCTTCCAGCTCATCGAAAAATGCCGTAAGCCGATCAACGGCGGGGTGATTCCAGCCGGGTGCCGGATAAAGCGCGGGCGAAAGCATGCGCGTAGAGCAGGTGTGGGTGACCACGTAGTCGACCTTCCAACCCACGCTGTCGAGCTTTGCCCGCGCCTCCTCAAAGTTGCGCTCGTCCGGCAGTTCCTGCGGCCACCAGCTGGAATAGGGAATGCGGTATTCTTTGTCCACGCTCGTGGCGCCGCCCATGGTAAAGACCGTTGAGCCGTCGAGCTCAAAAACCTCGCCACGCGTCAGGCGCCGTATGGGGGAGGTATCCGACAGGCGCTGCGTCAGCCCACCGTGCCACAACTCCATGGGTCGCTCAGCCCAGTGGTCGAAACGTTCGTGGTTGCCGTCGACGAACAGCACGGTATAGGGGCGCGACTCCAGCCAAGCGATGTCAGCACATTCCTCGGCAGAGAAATCCCACGGAAAGCCAAAGTCGCCGGCAATGATGAGATAGTCGTCACTCGTCAGGCTATCCCCAAGATCCCAATCGCGCAGCTTTTGCATGTCGAGGCCGCCGTGAACATCGCCCGTCACATAGACCGTCATCGGATCACCACTTCCCTGTAAGTCGCTAGTCCACATTCTGCACGATCACTAAGCCAACCGTTCCAGCCCTTCCATCCCTTAGGGCTTACCCCTCGTTCTTCCATCCAAACGGGTCGAGCACCCAAAAAATCAGATCGAGCACGCCGCCGGTCATCATGGCGCCGGCAAAGGCCATGCAAACGTGCAGAGAGCTGGTACTTCGGAGCACGTCGAACGGCCCCAGAACAGCCAGCAGCGCGACCGCTGCGCCGGCAAGGCACAACGCGAGGCACGGCCCCGCGTCCTTGACGCACTTCTTTGCGAGATGCTTGGTGTTGTCGCTCATCAATATCGAACTCCTTAAAGGGTCGTTGCTTTGATTCACACCGCCACGACAGAGCAAGGCGGCAGGTTAAGTGTCACATGTCGTGCGGACATGCTTGAGTTACCCTACAATTTAATGGATTTGATAGAATGTAGGGTAACTACTCGGAAAGGAGGCTCCATGTCCGTCTTAGAAGATGTCCTAGAAGAGGAATATGCACGCTCGAGCCGCCTCTTGGGCCTCATGGAGCAGGAAATCAGTCTCCTTCCAAAGGGCAGCATCCGCATGCGAAACATAAAGGGCCACGAATACTGTTATCTCAACTATCGAATCGGCGACAAGGTCAAAAGTGACTATGTACCCGCTACAAAGGTTGATGAGCTGCAAGCCAAAATCGAACGTCAAAGGGCTCTTGCGGCCGCCATTAGAGAGCAGAAGCGATCTCAAAAGCTAATCATACGTGCGTTGGGAAGGGTGCCGAATGCTGACTGAGCAGCAGAGGTTTTCCTCTAAAACAATTTGAAAACCTTGCCGCATACATGCTGTTCGCATCCGCTGAGTCCGAGCCGCTGCCCAAGTCACCATGTACCCGACACACAAATAGTTACACGCGGAACTATTCCAAAACCGAAAGAACCACTGCAGTTAGTACCCGATAACCATAATGCCTTTTAACGGAACAGGCATGCGCCCGCTTGCATACAATGTTTTGAAAAAAGTTACGACCTTTTCGTAGTCTCTGCTTGAGTTGTCACCACTCTTGTACACATTACGAACGACTACACAAAGATATGCTGCATCCTGTATCATGCACGCTTCAAAAAAATCCTTCAGAAACTGGTTGTTCGCGACAGCGCGCCCGGCCTCAATCTCCACTATCGTGTTAGTGTCCCTATGGACGGCATCGACCTCAAAAGCTTTATCAATTAAGCCTTTCTCCCCATACAACACTGGCATCGATAGTTTCTCGTTTTTCTTTTTCCCCACCTCAACATTGAAACCAAATTGCTCCAAATCGAACGCCAAAATTCGGAGCACGCTATCGCTGTGCTCACTGTTTTTATCAGAACGAATCTGCTCAATATTTTTATCTACAGCTTTTACAACGTCCATTAACGGCTGCGGCGGACGACCGTTTAATGGGAAGTAAATCCAGTTGCACTCCATTGATAGTCCTTTCTCTATATTCATTCAGCCACTGCAGCTATTTTAAATTAATGTTATAAAACACCGACGACTAACGATGCCATAAACAGTCAATCGGTCAACCTTTTAGCAGCTAGCGAACCATGCAAGCAAACAGAAACCTTAATCAACATGACGGATTGGTGCTTTCGGTCATTAGCAAACAGAATCACTTGCCCATGGAGCCATTTACCCTTGGCCTTTCAATTAGGACTGGCGTCAAATGCCGCATGCCTAAGTAATATTAAGGTCCTTCCATGTCTGCCGTGTGTGAAACTCATACTTTTGCAACGCGATTTTAATCCATATGATCCGTTCGCCTTGCTTATCCCATTTCTGCCGCCGGCTTGTCATCGGCACCCCATCTCCCGCTATCGAGGTCTAATACTTTTCCCACTGCCACCCAAAAACTCATCCAACATTAATCTTGGCTCAAGAATCGCTTAATCTATAACCTGCACTATAGAGTTCGACCAAGGGCGGGGCGGCACCGCGCAACGCAGACCGCCGAACGCAACGCTCGCGCCCGAGCAAATTGCCCGGCGTCGCGCCCATCGAACGAAAGGACAGGTCATGGACGACCTCGAAAAAGTTGAAACCATCCGCACCAAGTGCAACGTGAGCTACACCGATGCCAAGGCTGCGCTCGACGCCGCCGACGGTAACGTCCTGGACGCCATCATCTGGCTCGAGTCGCAGGGCAAGACCCAGACCACGTCGGCGCATGCCGCCACCGAGTCCGAGCCGGTCGATGAGCCCTCGGCCGAGATGGTCGCCGCACAGGCCGCCTACGAAAAGTCGAGCGAAAAGACCGACTTCTCCAAGAAGATGGACAGCGTGTGGGAGTACCTCAAAAAGCTCTTCCGCCTGAGTCTGGACACCAAGTTTATCGCCACGCGCCGCGATGCGATCATCCTCAACATCCCCATCCTGATTCCCATCGTCGCGCTGTTTGCCTGGGGCGCCACGATATGGCTGATGCTGATTGGCCTGTTCTTTGGCATGCGCTACCGCATCGACAGCGACGGCGACGTGCCCGGCAGCATCAACAACCTTATGGATAGCGCTGCTAACGCCGCGGACGACATCAAGCAAAATCTCAACGACGACAAGTAATCGCAGACGGGGGCACGCATGGCACGGATCCTGATCGTAGAGGACGAGGAGAAAATCGCCCGCTTTGTGACGCTCGAGCTGGAGCACGAAGGCTACCAGGTGGAACACGCCGCCGATGGCCGCACTGCCGTGGACCTGGCGCTGGAGCGCGACTACGATCTGATTCTGCTCGACGTACTGTTGCCGCAGCTCAACGGCATGGAGGTCTTGCGACGTGTCCGCAAGCACAAGGATGTGCCGGTGATTATGGTCACCGCGCGCGATGCCGTGATGGACAAGGTGGCCGGGCTCGATGCCGGCGCCGACGATTACCTGACCAAGCCATTTGCGATTGAGGAGCTGTTCGCACGGATCCGCGTGGCACTGAAGCGCTCGGAGGCCGTGCGGGCGGCTTCGGGCGTTGGCGGCGCCGGTACTGGGGCGGGCACGGCAGGCGGCGCGGGCGCCGGAGCCGCTGCGATGCCCCCGGTCGGCGACTCGACCCAGGCTTCCGCCGCGCCCTCCCCCGCTGCGCTCGCCGTGGGCTCGGTCGCGCTCGATCCCGACCGCCGCGAAGTCACGGTCGGCGGCTCGCCCATCGCGCTCACGGCCCGCGAGTTCGACGTCCTCGCCCTGCTTATGACGCATGCCGAAACCGTGCTCACGCGCGAGCGCATCGCGCACGAGGCGCTGGGCTACGAATACGTGGGCGACACCAACAACGTCGACGTGCACATCGCGCACCTGCGCGCCAAGATCGAGGACGCCGGCGGCGCCCGCATCATCCAGACCGTGCGCGGGGTGGGCTATGTCTGCCGTGCGTAACGCCGAGGTCAAGCGCGTCACCTCCATCGCCTGCGCCATCAACTGGAGCTATATGTGGCGCCGCTTGATGAGCTACGTCTGGCTCGATCTGTTGCTGTTGGTTATTGCGGCGGCGATCCTCGTCTATGGATACAACCAGACGCTGCCCGATGGCGCGTTTACCGCGGGATGGATCCCCGGCGCCGCCGTTCGCAGCATGTCGCTGACGCCCGCGCGCGGCTGGGACCTGACAACGCTCACCTATACCGTCGAGCTTGCGCGTACCACCAAGACTTTCCCCCTCGCGCAGGACCTCGTCACGCTATGGCCTCTCTACCTTGTCGTTGTGGGTTGGCAGGTCATCAGCGTGCTCAACATGCTCGGCGGCGCCCGCCGCGTGCGCCGCACCATGGCGCCGCTCAACGATCTGGCCCTGCGCGTGGACGAACTCGGCCGCATGCAGCTCTCCGGCGGCAAGATGGAAACGCTGGAGCAGGCCATCGAGCGCGCAAGCGTCGACTCGCCGAGCGTCACCACCGGCGACGCCGACCTGGCAAGCATCGAGGTCGCGCTCAACCGCCTGCTGCGCCAGATGCAAGAGGCCAAGCTGCAGCAGATGCGCTTTGTCAACGACGCGAGCCACGAGCTGCGCACGCCCATCGCGGTGATTCAGGGCTACGTGAACATGCTCGACCGCTGGGGCAAAGACGACCCGGACGTGCTGGCAGAATCCATCGCGTCCCTCAAGGCCGAAAGCGAGCACATGCAAGAGCTCGTGGAACAGCTGCTGTTTTTGGCACGCGGCGATGCCGGGCGCACGGTCCTGCGGCGTGCGCATACCAACCTGGCCGCACTGGTCGGCGAGGTATGCGAGGAATCGCAGATGATCGATACCGAGCACACGTATCGGCTGGCGTACGACACCACGCTTGCCAACGACCCGCGCTGCGACGCATCTGTCGACGTGGCGCTCGTGAAGCAGGCTCTGCGCGTGATCGTGCAGAACGCCGCCAAGTATTCGAACGCGGGCACGTCCATCAGATTTGGCGTAGTGCCGGATGCGGGCGCGGGCACGATCGACATAAGTGTTGAGGACGAGGGTATCGGCATGAACCAGGAATCCGCAGCTCACGCTTTTGAACGGTTCTACCGCGCCGACAACGCACGCGATGCCGGCGCGCAGGGCTCGGGTCTGGGGCTCGCCATTGCCAAGTGGATCGTCGACAGCCATGGCGGTGTCATCGGCGTGACCTCAGTCGAGGGCGGCGGCAGCCGCTTTACGATTCGCCTGCCGCGGTAGGGGCGTCTCTCACGAATCGAAGGTGAATGCTTTTCCGCGAAGTGAACGACCTATTTTGGACCCCCGAAGCATCCACACTTTTTGACGCCAAAACTGCAGGAAAAACCATACGAAACCGCAGGAAACGGTGCCTCCAAAGTGTCGATGCTTCAGGGGTTCGATTTCACTCGTTCACTTCGCGGAAAAGCATTCACCTTCGATTTACGGCAGCCCGTCAGTCACCCTCTCGGCATTAAAAATGGGGCAAGGCCACGCGCCTTACCCCATTTTTCGTTAGCTATGGCAGCTTGTGCGCTACTCGCGGCACAGGTGCACGGCGAAGCCGGCGAACTCGCGCTTAAAGTACACGAGCTTGGTGCCGCCATCGGGCAGCAGCACGCGCGACTCCTCGTTGACCTCGAGTCCGCGCTCGGCAAACCACTTCTCTGCCGCATCGATGTCATTGACGGCAAAGCCGATGTGGCCCTTGGCGCCACGACCGTTCTGCTTCATGATCTCGACCAGCGAATCGTTAAAGTACGAAACGGGGGTCTCGATGACGGGCAGGCCCATCATCGTCGAGAACAACTCCGCGATCTCCAGGGCGTCTGCCGAGTCGGTGGCGTTGATGCCCACATGGGCGACGCGCATGCCAAAAAGCTCGACCGGGTTGGCGTTCTGCTCACTCATACAGACAGCGCCTACTGAGCCATGACGTCGAGGACGGCCTTCTCGGCAGCGACGCGGTTCATGCCGGTCATGAAGGGCACGCCACTCACGTACGGGCAGGTGAGGCCCTCGGGGGCAACGGTGGTGGCGATCAGCAGGTCAGCGCCCTCGTCGCAGTAATCCTTGGCCTCGGAGATGGCGCACTGCACGATCTCATACTTGCCGGCATAACCGTTGGCATCGAGCATGGTGGCGACCTTCTGGGCAACGAGCGTGGAAGTAGCAGCGCCAGCACCACAAGCCAAAACGATCTTCTTCATAGGTAATGTCTCCCTTCATGGTTTACTTTAGGTAAGTGTACCGCAGCGAGCGATGGCACTTAGCCTCGATGAGCTTTTATGCCAGTTTGCTTGCGCGCTGCGTATAATACATCTAGTACGTGTTGTCATACCGCTCGCTTTATGAGCGACTAAGGACCCTAATATGCCCGATTCCCGCACACTCTGGACCGCCGTCGTTATCATCTGTATCGCCGTGTCGGTGTTCTTTAGCGTCAAAAAACGCACCACGTTTAAACGCCTGCAGCAGCTTATGGCCGCTAAGCAGTGGGACGAGTTCGATCGCTTGCTCGACGGCAAACTCACCAGCATGCTGTACCCGCGCTACAACCGCGACTACCTGCGCCTGAACTCCTATCTGCTGCGCGAGGACCACAAGCGCGCCAGCGAGATGTTCGACCTGCTGCTGGGACTCAACCTGCCCAAGATGCAGCGCGTCGACCTGGTCATTAAGGCCTTTAACTACTACGTTGGCCAGGAGGACCGCAAAAAGTCCAAGGAGTTGCTGCACGAGATCAAGGGCTTTGAGGGCGGCCAGGCCGAGGCAGTCGCACACGAATGCCAACTGATGTATGACACGATGATCCTCAAGCGCCACAACGACATTCCCGAGCTGGAGCGCATGCTCGAGGAGGCCGGCGACGACCCGGTCAAGCGCTGCCGCCTGGAGTACCTGCTGGCCCTGCAGTACCAAAACAAGGGCGACGAAGCCAAGTTCCAGGAGTTCCTGGAGAAGTCGGGCCAACACTCGATGGCTGTCAACGCGTAACGGACGGCTTGTGCTAGACTTCTAGTCTCACGGGGGCGTGGCGGAATTGGCATACGCAGGAGACTTAAAATCTCTCGCCGCAAGGATTGTGGGTTCGAGTCCCACCGCCCCTACCACGTATTGTTTACGAGCCCGTGTCCCCCAGGGATGCGGGCCCGTTTCTTTTGCACGCCGGTGGGACCCTAAGTTGCGGTGGAATAGATCCTGTTTATACCGTTTACCAGCTTATTTAGGAACTATTTCACCGCAACTCAGAGAAGGATGGTTAAAGGGGGCTCAGGCTCGGGGTCCAGCCGATGGTGGGGGCGGCGCCGTCGAGAGTCTCGTTGATGGTGGCGGCCATGCCGGCGAGTAGGCTGTTCTCGCTTACGGTGAGCGTCTTGTAGCCGCCGGTTCGCATGAGCTCGCGAATCACCACGGCACCTGCCAAGATCACGCCCGCGCGCTTGGGTTGCACGCCCGGTAGCGCGGCAATGCCTTCCGCGTCCAACACAGACATGCGCTCGATAGCGGCCGAGACCTGCTCCAGCGACAGCTCGCGTAGGTGCACAAAGCTCGAATCGTACGGTTCGAGCTCGTGGACCAGAGCCACCAGCGTAGTCACCGTGCCGCCCACCGCGACCAAGCGTTCGGCGCGCTCAAAGTCACTGGGCAGGCCTTCAAAATAGGCGGCGAACTGCTCACCTGCCCACGTGGCAGCGGCAGTAAGCTCGCCGCGCGAGGGTGGCAGCGCCGAGAAAAACCGCTCTGTCACACGGCGACAACCGATGTCCAGCGAGCGCGTCCCTTCCAGCGCAAAGACCCCGCGCTCCGGCGCGTACACGCCAGTCGCGAGCTCCGTGGAGCCGCCGCCCGAATCGGCAACGATGATGCGCTCGCCGGCAAAGTCGTGCGCCACGCCAAAAAACGTCAGACGCGCCTCGACCTCGCCCGGAATCACCTGCGGATCGAGCCCCAGCTCGCGCAGGCCGTCCAGCAGCAGTGCTGCGTTGGACGCATCGCGCGCGGCGCTCGTGCACGTGGTGCAGATGCACGCGGCCCCAAAGGCGCGAGCCTCGTCCACAAACATACGGCACGCAGCGAGCACGCGCTCAACGGCCGCCTCGCAAAAACGCCCCGTCGCGTCCACGCCCTCGCCCAAGTCGGTAATCTCGGTATGCTTGGACGATTCCACGATCGCCCCGCCCTCAACCTGGGCCAGCACCAGTCGCGACGACACCGTTCCCAGGTCAATCGCCGCCACCTTATATCGTTTGCAATTCGTCATTGCGGGCTCCCCTTCCGGGCGCTACTTGCCGTTGGACACGACCGTCTGGCCCTCGACACCGTTAAATCCAAACAGCATATCGAGCGTCTGGATGTACCACGGCGCACCCTTGCCGACTTCTTCGATTTCCTTGGCAACTTCGCTGGCCTTCTTGGCGTTTGAGGACTTTTTGCTCGACGAGGCATCAGAATCGTCGTCCAGGCCCAGCACTTCAATCCTCTTCTCGCCGGGCATCGCCATGCCCAGTTCCCGTGCCCGATCCTTAATGCCCTCTTCCGAGAACCACTTGTCAGTGTCTTTTTTCATCTCATCTTTGTATTGCTCGCGAATCTCGACCTGCTTGGCCAAGATGTCGCTCGAGCGCTTAGCCACGTACAGGTCGCGTACGGGAAAATACAGGCTCACGAGCGCCAGCGCCACGACAATGCCGATAAACAGCGGGCGCAGAGAGCCATGCGTAAAGTCATAGATCGCCTTGACCACCGCGTTGTCGTTGGCGTAGCGCATAAAGTCCGAGCCCGAAAGACGGCTCGAGGGCCTGCTCGACCTGTCGTGCGTCTGGGCCGAGGGACGCGACGCATGCGACGAACGTGCCGGGCGCACCGGTCCATCTGCCAAAGTATTCACATGAGCATTGGGGCGCGAGGTACTTGTCGGGCGCTGCGTGGAGCGGTCGGCGCCGGCGTAGACGGACCCACCGAGCTGCACCGTGCGCGCACGGCGAGGCGACGGCTCACGCGAACCGGCGGAATAGTACCTGTTGTCGTAAATCTGATCCATGTGCGCCTTGTGCGGTTGAGGTTTGTTTGCGCTAAGTATTCTAGTTATAGCACGAGCGCGCGCACCGCCTTCGCCAGCCTTTGCTCGACATAAAAAAGGCGCTGAGCCGTATGGCCCAGCGCCCATAGCGCTTTGCGGCATCCAGCCAAGGCGGGGGCGGAACCGAGTCAGCCTCCCCCTCGCCAAATTCGCCCGTTTAGCGAATGTTGTAGAACGCGGCCTTGCCGGCGTAGCGCGCGCTGCCCTCGAGCTCGTCCTCGATGCGGATGAGTTGGTTGTACTTGGCGATACGGTCGCTGCGGCACGGGGCGCCCGACTTGATCTGGCCGGCGTTGACGCCCACGACCAGGTCGGCGATCGTGGAATCCTCGGTCTCGCCGGAGCGGTGGCTCACGATGCAGGCGTAACCGGCCTCCTTGGCGGTCTCGATGGCCTCGAGTGACTCGGTGAGCGTGCCGATCTGGTTGACCTTGACCAGGATCGCGTTGGCGGCACCCAGCTCGATGCCCTTCTTGAGGCGCTCGGTGTTGGTGACGAACAGGTCGTCGCCCACCAGCTGCACCTTGTTGCCAATGCGACGGGTAAGCTCGACCCAGCCGTCCCAGTCCTCCTCGGCCATGCCGTCCTCGATGGAGATGATGGGATAGGTGTCGACGAGCTTCTCCCAGTAATCGACCATCTGGGCGCTCGTGTACTCCACGCCCTCGCCCTTGAGCTCGTACATGCCGGTCTCGGCGTTGTAGAACTCGGTCGAGGCCGGGTCCATGGCGTACATGAAGTCGACGCCGGGCTTAAAGCCGGCCTTCTCCACGGCCTTGGTGATGTACTCGAACGGCTCGGCGTTGGTCTTGAGGTTGGGGGCAAAGCCGCCCTCGTCGCCCACGCCGCCGCCCAGGCCGGCCTCGTGCAGCACGCCCTTGAGGGTGTGGTAGACCTCGGCGCACCAGCGCAGGCCCTCGGCAAAGCTCGGAGCACCCACGGGCATGATCATGAACTCCTGGAAGTCAACGTTGTTGTCGGCATGCACGCCGCCGTTGAGGATATTCATCATAGGTGTGGGCAGCAGGTGGGCGTTGACGCCACCCAGGTACTGGTACAGCGACAGGCCCGCCGACTCGGCAGCGGCGCGGGCAACGGCCAGCGACACGCCCAGGATGGCGTTGGCACCGAGCTTGGTCTTGTTGGGGGTACCGTCCGCGGCAATCAGCGCGGCATCGACGGCGCGCTGGTCGAAGGCGTCGAGGCCCACGACGGCGTTAGCGCACTCGTTGTTGACGTGCTCGACGGCCTGCGAAACGCCCTTGCCCAGGTAGCGGCCCTTGTCGCCATCGCGCAGCTCGCAGGCCTCAAAGGCGCCGGTCGAAGCGCCCGAAGGCACCATCGCGCGGCCGAAGCTGCCGTCCTCGAGCACGACCTCGACCTCGACGGTGGGGTTGCCGCGGCTGTCGAGCACCTCGCGACCGTAGACATCCAAAATATCGCTCATGTTGTCTCCCTCTCACTTGGAAACGTAGTGGATGCAAGCGACCGGCTGACCGTGCACCGTCGGTGCACCTCCGTAAGTTAGCCATGTCGCACTTTTTGCATTATGCCCTAAGTTAGACGAGGGATACACTTGATTTTCGAAAAATTTAGCGGGAACGATGAGGCATGTCAGCCCGTCGTTCCCGCAGTCTTACTCCTCCGCCTTTGCGGCATCCCACAGGTCGTTGAGGCCGTGGGTCGAAAGCTCGGCAAGATCCACGTGGGCGTCGGACGCCATCTGCTCCATCGCGGCCCAGCGACGGCGGAACTTTGCCGTGCTGGCGCGCAGGGCACTCTCGGCGTCGATCCCCTCTTTGCGCGCGACGTTGACCAAGGCAAAGAGCAGATCGCCAAACTCCATTTCGCGCTCGGGCGTTCCGGGGGCCTCGGCCTCAAACTCGGCACGCTCCTCGGCAACCTCGTCCCACACGTCCTGGACCGTCTCCCACTCAAAGCCTACGGCGGCCGCCTTGCGTGACACCTTCTGCGCCTGCATCAACGCCGGCAGATGCGTGGGCACGCCATCGAGCAGACCCTCGGGCGCGGCCTCGCCCGCCGCCACGGCCTTGTCCTTGGCGGCTTTCTCGGCAAGCTTGACCTCGTCCCAAATCTTGAGTACCTCGTCGGAGCTGTCGGCATCCGCGTCGCCAAACACGTGCGGGTGACGACGGATGAGCTTGGCGTCGATATCGCGCGCCACATCGGCCAGCGTAAACTCGCCGGCGTCAGCAGCAATCTGCGCATGCAGTACCACCTGCATGAGCACGTCGCCCAGCTCCTCGCGCAGATGCGTGGCATCGTCGGCCTCGATGCAGTCGAGCGCCTCGTAGGCCTCCTCGATCAAGTTTTTGCCAATGCTCTGATGCGTCTGTTCGCGGTCCCACGGGCAGCCATCGGGCTGACGCAGGCGCCAGATGGTCTGCACCAGATGCTGCAGTTCAGCCGACGCGTCGACCAGCGTGGACAGATCGCGCGAGCCCTCGGCATTTTGCTGAGCCATGTGCTGCGTCATGGTTAGTCCTCCTCCAGGATCACGTGGCGGAACGCGCCGTTCTCGTAGATGCCGTAGCTGTGCGTGCCGTCCTTGGGAATGCTCACGCTGCCGGGGTTGAAGAGCCACAGGCCCGGGTGCGCGGCGCCCTCCTCGTTAACCTTGATGTGCGTATGGCCGTAGACGAGCGCGGAACCCTCGGGCAGCGCGGGCGCGTGGTCGACGCTGTTGTGCATACCGGCGCCAAAAACGTGGCCGTGCGTCAGGAACAGTTCACGGCCGGTCTCGTCAAACAACGTGGCGTAGTCGGCCATGACGGGGAAATCGAGCACCATCTGGTCGACCTCGGCGTCGCAGTTGCCGCGTACCGCGATGATGCGGTCGGCCAGAGTGTTGAGCAGCGGAATCACGCGCTTGGGGGCGTAGTCGCGCGGCAGGTCGTTGCGCGGGCCGTGGTAGAGCAGGTCGCCCAGCAGGACGATACGGTCGGGCTGCTCGGATTCGATGGCAGCGCAGAGGCGCTCGGTCCAATATGCCGAGCCGTGGATGTCGGAAGCGATGAGGTATTTCATGGGGAGATCCTTTCGAATGGGGTTGATATGGCTAGGCGCAGGATGTCGCCACCAGCCGCGTTATTCAAATCGCAGTGCCGCGCTCTGGGCCACCTGCATCACGCGCCGGAGCGGCACACCGTGCTCGCGGGCAAGGCGGGCGCAGTCCTCGTACTCGGGCGCCGCGCGCTCGCTGCCGTCGGGCAGGGTTGCCACCTTAACGGACACCTCGCCCCAGGGCGTTGCGACCTGCTCAAAGCGACGCGGCAGGCAAACGCGCTCCATGACCTGGCGCCGGATGCCATTGGTCGTGGTTTCCAAAAAGATAATCGTCTGCAGGCACTCGATATCCTCATGCGAGCAGATCACCTGCAACTGCCATCCGGGGCGACCCTTTTTGCAGTAGAGGGGTAGCCAGTGCACCTCGCGGGCGCCGGCCTCGCGCAGGCGGTCGGCAGCATAGGCGAGTACCTCGGGCGACGCATCGTCGATATCGCACTCCAGCTTGACGATGGTCTCGGGCGCATCGGTCTCGCGGGACAGCGGAGATGTACTTCCACGTTGCATACGGTCCGGATCCTTTCCGCACGGGCTCGTTTTGTTCACCCAAACGCTAGCACATCGCGAGCGGCGCAGGGACGGCGTCATGAGATAGATGCGACTTTCGTCCGTCGCCGCCCTCGCCCCTATCCAAACGTGTACGTCAGCCTCCAAACATGTCATTTTTTGTCGGTTTTGGAGGCTGACGTACGCGTTTTGAGAGCAGTGGGGCCGCACCGCGCGCCGCGCAGCCTTTCCAATCGATTTCGACCCCCGACGTGCCCGGCGTTTTGAGAGTTGCGCTATTACAATGGAGCGGATTCGCTTGACGCAAAGGAGCCGCTATGCCCATGTGCCCGCTGGTCGATTGCCATACCCACACCTCGTTTTCGGACGGGCATGCCTCGTTTGAGGACAACGTCCGTGCCGCTGCTGCGGCCAGCTGCCGCGTCATGGTCTCGACCGACCATCTCACCCTGCCCGCCAGCATGGACGCCAACTGCGAAGTGCAGGTTACTGAGGGCGACCTGCCGGCACATCGCCTGGCCTTTGAGGACGTCTGCAAACTCGCCGCGCAGATCGCGCCAAGGCTCGAGCTTATCTATGGATTTGAATGTGATTGGTACGAGGGCTGCGAGCCTTTGGTTGAGCGCTGGTCCCAGGGCGCCGTCGTGCGCCTGGGCAGTGTGCATTGGATTGGCAACCCAGGCGATATTGCGGCAGGTGCTGCGGGCACGGCGGGGACGGAGGACGTCGCTCGTCCCGATACGCCCGATTCGCGCTGCGGTTGGATCGACGATGATACCGACCTGCATGTTTGGGAAAACTTAGGCGTGCGCGGCGTGTGGGAGCGCTATGTCGATGACTGGTGCCGCGCCTGCGAGAGCCCGCTCAACTTTGATGTAATGGCTCACCCCGACCTGGTCATGCGCTTTTCGAAGGAAGGCTTTGCGCCCGACTTTGACCCCGCACCGTTTTGGCAGCAGATGGCCGAATGCGCCCACGATACGGGCCGCCGCATTGAGGTCTCGACCGCCGCACCGCGCAAGGGCCTCGACGACTACTATCCCACGACCGGATTGCTGCGTTGCTTTGCCCACGCCGAGGTGCCGATCACTTTTGGCTCGGACGCACACCGCGCCTGCGACATCTGCTGGAACATCCGTGAAGCCCAGGCACACGCCTACGACTGCGGCTACCGAACCTTCGACATCCCCCACCCCACCGGCGAATGGGAACCCACACCCCTCGACTAGCCATCCCTTCATAAGTTGCGGTGGAATAGGGATTGTTTTGCCTGATGAAGCGCTTAAACAGTCCCTATTTCACCGCAACTTCCATGACCCCGTTACACCAACAAAGACTGTCCCAAACGACTAGTGGCGGCGGGCGTTGAGTTCGCCGGCCAGCTCGTCGAGGGTGATGCCGTAGCGCTCGAGCGTCACGAGCAAGTGGTAGACCAGGTCGCCGGCCTCATAGCGAATGTGGTCATGGTCGTTATCCTTGCAGGCCATGATCACCTCGCTCGCCTCCTCGGCAAGCTTCTTGAGCAGCTCATCCTCGACGTCGGTCAACAGACGCGCGGTATAGCTCTCCTGCGGCGACGCGTCGCGACGGCCATGAATCACCTCGGCCAGCCCCGTCAGCGTCTCACCGATATTTCCATCCTGAACATTTGCGGTGCGCACACCCATGGTTCAATCCTTTCTGGTTGGCCAAGCGCCTGGTCGAGCGCCCGCCCTACGCGAGTTTTTTAAAGAAGCAGGTACGGTTGCCGGTATGGCAGGCCGAACCCGGCGAGTCGACCTTGACCAGCAGCGTATCGCTATCGCAGTCGGCCCAGAGCTCCTTGACCTCTTGCATATTGCCGCTCGTCGCGCCCTTGTTCCAGAGCTCCTGACGGCTGCGGCTCCAAAACCACGTGGTACCGGTCTTGAGCGTCAGCCCCACCGACTCCTCGTTCATCCAAGCAACCATAAGCACCTCGCCGGTGTCATACTGCTGAACCACACAAGGAATCAGCCCCTTGGCGTCGTATGTAAGCTTTGAAGGATCGGTTATCTCTTCCATTTCTCTCCCCAAATTCAAACTTCGCAGGTCGGCGAGGGTTGTCCAGGTGCCCGAGATTCCGAGCGACAAGCCCGACGACGCGTACTTAAGTACGCGAGGAGGGTTGGAGCCGGAAGGTCGGGTGCCTGGACAAGCCGCAGCGCTAGAAGTCCAACCTGACAGGGATGCCTTGAGAGGCCATATACTCTTTGACTTCGCGAATGCTGAACGTCCCGAAGTGAAAGACGCTTGCCGCCAGTACGGCGTCGGCTTCGCCCTCGATCACACCCTCAGCAAAATGCTCGAGCGTGCCCACACCGCCGCTCGCGATCACCGGAATCGGCACCGCGCGCGCCACGGCGCGGGTGAGTGCCAGGTCAAAGCCGGCCTTGGTGCCGTCGCGATCCATACTGGTCAGCAAGATCTCGCCGGCGCCGCGACGAGCCGCTTCCTCGGCCCACGCCACCGCGTCGATGCCCGTGGCGTTGCGGCCTCCTGCGGTAAAGACTTCCCACTTGTCGGCACCAGATGCGCCGGGCAAACCGACGCGCTTGGCATCGATCGCCACGACCACGGCCTGGCTGCCAAACGCCGCGGCAGCCTGGCTAATCAACGACGGATCGCGCACGGCGGTAGAGTTAAGCGACACCTTGTCGGCGCCGGCTGCAACCATGGTGCGCATGCCCGCCAGGTCGCGAAAGCCGCCGCCCACGGTATAGGGAATAGCGAGCTCCTCGGCCGCGTGCGCCGCCATCTCGATGGTCGTCGCACGGTTGTCACTCGTCGCGGTAATGTCCAAAAATACGACCTCGTCCGCACCTTCGCGGTCGTAGGCGCGCGCCAGCTCCACCGGGTCGCCCGCATCGCGCAGGCTCACAAAGTTGACGCCCTTGACCACGCGGCCGTCCTTGACGTCCAGGCAGGGAATCACACGTTTGGTAAGCATGGGCTACTCCTCCCCTCGGGCGGCGGCCAGCGCCTGGGCCAGCGTAAAGTTGCCCTCGTAGAGAGCGCGACCGGTGATGGCACCCTCGATGGCGTCCTCACCCACCGCGACAAGCGCGCGGATATCGTCGAGCGTCGAGATGCCACCCGATGCCACGACGGGAAAGCCCGCGACCTCGGCCACATGGCGATACGCCGCCACATCGATGCCCGTCTGCATGCCATCGCGCGCGATGTCGGTATACACCAGATGCTTAAAGCCCAGCTCGGAAAGCTGCGCCACGGCATCGTCGAGCGCCACACCCGCGCCGTCACGCCAGCCATTCACCTTGACCTGGCCGTCGCGTGCGGCAATATCTGCCACCAACAGCTCGCCAAAGCCTTGGGCCGCCACCTCGGCAAAACCCGGCTCGGTCACGAGCACCGTGCCCAGCGCAATGCGACGCGCACCGTAGCCGGCCAGCTCGTCGATGCGCGCGAGCGAGCGGACGCCGCCGCCCACGTCCACAGACAGGCCGTCGACGCCGCAGATAGCCTTTATCGCCGCCGAGTTGGCAGCGCATGTGTCCTCGTCCTCGCCAAAGGCGGCGGACAGGTCGACGACGTGCACCCAGCTCGCGCCCTGCTCGGCAAACGAGCGGGCGACCGCCACGGGGTCGTCGGAATATACCTTGCAGCGGCTGCGGTCGCCGCGCTCCAGGCGCACGACCTTGCCGCCGATCAGATCGATTGCGGGAAACAGGATCATCGGCCAACCTCCTCGACGATGTTGACGAAGTTCTTAAGGATGCGCTGCCCCAGCGCCGAGGACTTCTCGGGATGGAACTGGCAACCCCACACGTTGCCGTGACGCACGATGCACGGGAAGCTCCGCGTATAGTGCGTGCGTGCCAGCACATCGGCGGCATCGGCGTCGTCGGCCACCGCGTAGCTGTGGGTGAAATACATGTTGGCACCCTCGGCAAAACCGGCAAGCAGCGGATCGGCCGCACCGGCGGGCGTCATGTGCACCTGGTCCCAGCCCACGTGCGGCACCTTCAGACGACTCGATTCCAAGCGCGTGCACGAGCCACGCATAATACCCAAGCCATCGACCCAGGGACCGCCAGCCTGCTCGGGGGTGTTGCCATCGGTAACCGCGCCCTCGTCCGCAGGCACGCCCTCGTTGCCGCGCTCAAAAAACAGCTGAAGGCCCAGGCAGATACCGAGCAGCGGAGTTCCGGCGGCGACGGCATCGAGCACCGCGTCCGCCTCGCCGCTCTGGCGCATAAAGGCGATCGCGTCATAGAACGCGCCCACGCCCGGGATGACCAGGCCGTCGGCATTGCGGATCTGCTCCGGATCGTCCGATGTGCAGGCGGCGGCACCGGCGCGCGCAAGCCCGCGCGTAACGCTCGACAAGTTGCCCTTGTGGTAGTCAACCACCACGATCTTCGGTTCGCCCACGCGACCCTCCCTTTTCCCATTCAAAACCTGTCCCTTTTTGGCAGGTTACAGCGAGCCCTTGGTGCTGGGGATGCCCTGCACGCGGGGATCGAGCTCGCAGGCATGACGCATCGTGCGGCCCACGGCCTTAAAGGCGGCCTCGATAATGTGATGCGAGTTGCTGCCCGCCAGCTCGCGCACGTGCAGCGTGAGCTTGGCGCCGCGCGCAAAGGCGTAGAAGAACTCGACGGCCAGCTCGGTATCGAAGCTGCCCACGCGCTCGGTCGGCACGGGCAGCTCGCAGTAGGCCTGCCCGCGGCCCGAAATATCAACAGCAGCCATCACAAGCGTCTCGTCCATGGCAATCGCCGCGTCGGCAAAGCGCGTAATGCCCGCCTTGTCGCCCAGCGCCTGGCAAAACGCCTCGCCCAGCACAATACCCGTGTCCTCGACGGTGTGGTGCGCATCGACCTCCACGTCGCCCACCGCGTGCACCGTCAGATCGAACAGACCATGGCGACCAAAAGCGTTGAGTATGTGGTCGAAAAACGGCACGCCGGTCGAGATATCGCACACGCCAGATCCGTCCAAGTCGAGCTTTACGACAATGTCGGTCTCGCTCGTCTTGCGGGTTACCTCGGCATAGCGGTCCATCTACATCTCCTCCTTCACCAGCGCGGCAAACGCAACCAGCACCTCGTCGTTTTCCTGCGGGGTGCCCACGGTAATGCGCAGACAGTCCGCGAGCCCCGGCGCATAGCTAAAGTCGCGCACCAAAATCGAATACTCGTCGCGTAGACGCTCGCGTACGCGCGTAGCATGCGGCGTGCGTACGAGCACAAAGTTCGCCGCGCTCGGCCATGCCTCCACGGGCAGGCCCTCGGCAGCCATCGCGCGCAGGGCGCACAGCTCGCGCTCGCGCTCGGATGCGACCTGCGCCACCACGGGTGCATAGGCATCACGGGCACGCACGCAGGCAAGTGCTGCCGCCTGGCTCAGCACGTTGACCGAATAGATCTGGCGAATCGCCGCGAACACATCGATGACCTCGGGCGCCGCGATCACATAGCCCAGACGCGTGCCGGCGGCGCCAAACGCCTTGGACAGCGTATGCAGAATCACCAGGTTGGGATGCTCGGCGATAAGCCCCTGCGCCGTGGTAGCCGCGCCAAACGAATCGTCCGCAAACTCAACGTAGGCCTCGTCGACCATGACCATGCCGGGGCACGCATCGCACAGGGCCGCGACAAAGTCGAGCGGTGCCACGTCGCCCGTGGGGTTGTTGGGCGAAGTCACGATGGCCAGGCTGCACTCCGGCGCCGCGGCAAGCACGGCTGCCTGGTCGAGCTCAAAGCTCGCCGGGTCGCGCCACACGTCGCGCACCTCGGTCTGACAGAGCGATGCAAAGAACGCATACTCGCTAAAGCACGGCGGGCAGTTGAGCAGGGTCCGCCCCGCGCCGCCAAACGCCAGCAGGTAGTTATAGAGCAGCTCATCGCCGCCGTTTCCCACGCAAATATTCTCACGTGCCACGCCATGCCAGGCAGCAAGCTCATCGCGCAGGTCGTTGGACATGGGATCGGGATAGCGGTTGAGCGGTGTGGCAGCCAAGGCCGCATCGATTGTCTCGCGCACGCCGACCGGCACGGGATAGGTGTTCTCGTTGGCCGAAAGATTGATGCGCGTAGGCGTAAAGTTGGGATCATAGGGCTCAATGCCGGCCAGGTAGGGCTGGACGAGTTCCTTCATGCGCGGCGTAAGTTCGGCCATGTTAGGCCTCCTCGCCGGTCGCGCCAGCGCCACCCGAGCCTGCAGCCGCCAGGTCCACACCCTCGGCGACCGTCGCCACAGCGTCGCCCGGCCAGGCGACCTTGGTCAGGTCGGCCGCAGCCAGCGACTCGGCACTCACGGCATCCTCGCCCTGCTCCAGCACGCGACGACGCAGGGCGGCAGAGAGCGCGTGCGCCCACAGGCCCTCGGCCTCGGCCAGGCGCTGCGTAGCGGGAGCGTCGGAGAGCAGGCCCTCAGGTGTATAGCAAATGACGCTCGAGCGCTTAACGAACTCTTCGACCGAAAGCGGGTTGGAGAACATGGCCGTGCCGCCGGTCGGCAGCGTGTGGTTGGGGCCGGCAACATAATCGCCGAGCGGCTCAGAGCTCCAAGCGCCCACAAAGATGGCGCCGGCGTTGCGAATGCCGCCGAGCAGGCCCATCGCGTCCTTGCAGTGCAGCTCAAGGTGCTCGGGCGCCACGGTGTTCACGGCCTCGACGGCGGCAGCCATGTCGGCGGCCACCACGATGGTGCCCTCATTGTCGAGCGAAGCACGCGTGATTTCGGCGCGTGGCGACTGCGCTACCAGAATGTCGATACCAGCCTCGACCTCGCGCGCAAACTGCTCGTCGCAGGTCACCAGATAGCAGGCTGCAAGCGGATCGTGCTCGGCCTGGGCCATTAGGTCGGCCGCGACCACCATGGGCTTGGCCGTGGCATCGGCCAGTACGCAGACCTCGGAGGGGCCAGCGACCATGTCGATTCCCACGTCGCCCGAGACAATCTGCTTGGCCGCGGCAACAAAGGCGTTGCCCGGGCCGGTGATCTTGTCGACGCGCGGAATGGTCTCGGTACCGTACGCCAGCGCGGCTACAGCCTGAGCGCCGCCCACCATATAAATCTCGTCCACGCCACCGAGCTTTGCCGCGGCGAGCGTGTAGGGACTGATCAGGCCGTCTTTTTGCGGCGGGGTCACCATAACCACGCGCTTGACGCCGGCGACCTTGGCGGGAATGGCGTTCATGAGCACGGTGGAGGGATATTGCGCGCGACCGCCCGGTACATAGATGCCGGCCGCCGCGAGCGGGGTCACCTTAACGCCGAGCATCGTGCCGTCCACGCGCGTGGTAAACCAGCTCTGCTCGACCTCGCGCTGGTGGAACTCGCGAATCTGGCGCGCGGCCTTCTCAAGCGCGGCGACAAAGGCCGGGTCAAGGCCTTCGAGCGCGGCATCGATCTGCTCCTGCGGCAAGCGGAAGCTCTGCAGCTCAACGCCGTCAAAACGCTGACAGTAATCGCGCACCGCGGCATCCCCGTTGGCACGCACGTTGGCCACGATATCGCGGGCGGCGTCGATGATGTTTTGCGGCAGCACACCCTTGCGGTTGAGCTGGTTGGTAACGAGGCGCTCACCGGGAGCAAGCTTGATGGTCTTCATATCGGTATCCCCTATCGGTCGAGGTTGTGTTCGAAAAACGAGAGGCCGGGCGGCGGCGCCAGTCGGCCCGCAGCCCGTACGTTGGGGCGCCCGTGCGCGCTCGCGCTATTGTGCCGAGCCCGCGACGGGCTCAAAATGCTTGTCCTTAACGGCCGCGGCCAAGCGATCTGCCAGATTGCGTACGCGCGGATCCAGGCGCGCAGCACCCGGATTGACAAAGAAGCGGGCCGTGCAGTCCATGATGCGGCCGGTGATGACCAGGTCGTTGTCGCGCAGCGTGGCGCCCGTGGCGGTGATGTCCACGATGCGATCGGTCATGCCGACGATGGGGCCCAGCTCGATGTTGCCGTGCAGCGAAACGATGTCGGCGTTCACGCCGCGCTCGGCATACCAGGCACTCGCGATGCGCGGGTACTTGGTGGCCACGCGAAGCGACCCGCGACGGGCATAGTTGCGCTCGGCCTGGCCGGCGCGCCCTGCGGGCTCCGCCTCGATAAACGTGCACAGGCCATAGCCCAGGTCGACCAGCTGCAGCAGGTTAAGGTCTGCCTCGATGAGCGAGTCCCAACCGCAGATGCCGCAATCGGCACCACCGCAGCCCACAAAGGCAGGCGCATCGCTGGGACGCACGATGACAAACTCGATATCTCCGACCGCGCCCTTGCCGGCACGCGTGTCGCGGCCGCGCACGATCAGGTGACGGCCGGGGTCACGCAGCTCAGAGACGTCCAAGCCCGCAGTCTCGAGCACGTCGAGCGTGTCGGCCTTAAGCGAGCCCTTGGGCACAGCGATGCGCAGCGGGCCCTCGGCGCCACGGCCCGCGGCGTGATCGCCGTCGGAAGCGGCATCCTCGGCCGAGGTGCGCGCGGCCTCCAGGCGCTCGAGCGAAAAGGCGAAGCCCGCCGCCGGCACCTCGATACCGTCGCCAAATGCGCCGGTAAAGATGGAGTCATAGCGTCCGCCCGAACCGACCGGATCGGGCAGTCCGCCGGCATAAGCCTTAAAGACCAGGCCCGTGTAGTAATCGAAAGAGTTCATGATAGAGAAGTCGAACGACAGCACCTGGGCGTCCTCGGGTGCCAGGCCCTCAACCAGGGCACGCAGTTCGCGCGTGAGCGGCGCAGCGATACCGGCAGCCGCCAGTAGCGCATCCACACGGTCGAGTACCTCGGCACCGCCGTGCAGACGCGGCAGCTCGCTAATGGCGGCCTTGACGGCATCGGACTCGGTGCTTGCCGCCACGCGGGCATCGAGGCCCACAAAGTCGTTGGCGTGCACGCAGCGCAGGGCCTCGGCGGCCAGCTCGCGATCCTCGCACGCCGCGAGCAGTTCCTTAAACGGACGCACGCTACCTGCGATAATGCGTGCATCGGGCAGCGCCAGCTTGCGCACCGCCTCGGCAACGAGCGAGACAATCTCAACATCGCCCGCGGTATCTCCCGCACCGATGAGCTCAAAACCCAACTGCGTAAACTGACGCGAGCCACCGGCATTGCGCTGGCACTCGCGGACCACCGGCGCCTCGTAGCGCAGACGCAGCGGCAGATCGGCCGCGTGCATGCGGGTCGAAACCAAGCGCACGATCGGCAGCGTGTTGTCGGGACGGACCACCAGCAGGCGGCCATCATCGTCAAAGAGCTTAAACGGCGTGTCCGCGATGCGGCCGCCCTCCTCGAGCGAACCCTTGTCCTCGAGCAACGGCGTTTCGACCGGCAGGTAATGATGCTCCCTAAAGCAGCCCTTCACCGTCAGCGCAATCTCCTCGCGCGCCTGAGCCTCCTCGGGCAATATGTCCCGAAATCCCCACGGTGTGGCCGTCATCTGGTGAGCCTCCTCATGCTGTGTTTCATATAGAGCAGAAGACCGGCATAGCTCCGCCGGTCTTCTGGGTACTTTAGCATACTAGAGTGTTTGCGGGGAAAATCGTCCTCCTCGGCTCACACCGTATTCATTTGGAAACATAGGAGCGGATTGTCGCAACCCAACCCCACCTAGACGTCAATCGCACGACGATACTCTGCCATTACCTGCGCATCGGCAGCTGCGGGGTCGGCAAAATAGCGCCAGTCATAGGTCTCGGCCGAAACAACTCCGCGATAGCCGCGCGCCACCAGCCTATCCAGGTCGGCGCGCATATCGCGGTCGCCGTCACCCCAGGCAAGATGCGTCGTGCCATCTGCCGCAACATCGACAAAATGCACGTGGGCGACATCATCGCCAAGCAGATCGAAATAATCGTCGATGGTATCCCCTGCCACCGCCATAGCGCCCAAATCCAGACACGCCTTAAGTGCCGGATGATCAACTGCCTCGATCATGCGCTTCGTATCGGCCGCCGAGTTCACGATCATCGACTCAACCGGCTGTAGGGCCTCGAGCACCAGTCGCACACCGCACTCTCCCGCATGCTCGGCAATCGCACGCAGCATCGAGGCGCTGCGACCCCACGCGTCCTCGATCGGCTCGTTCAAAAATGCCCAGCCGCTCGAGACCATGACCTGCTCGGCTCCAAGTTCCGCCGCGATATCTACAACGTTCTTAAAGTACGCGAGCGTGCGGGCACGCGCCTCATTCCCGCGCGCCGCGATATTCCACGGCTTGGGGTTGTTCTGTTCGGGACAAAGTCCCACAATCCGAACCCCATACCGCTGCGACAGCTCCCGTACCCGCTCGAGCGAATCGTATCCATGGCAATCGACATACAGATGCATCGCCCCGGTCCAAAGCTCGCAACACGTGTAGCCCGAAGCCGACGCCGAAGAAAAGAACTCCTCAAGATCAAAGTAGCGATGGCTGATATTCATAACGGCAAGCTGGGGGTAGCCCATAATTACTCTCCAACCCAAACGGGGCCCCGTTCCATATAGGAGCGAGGCCCAATTACACAAACGTTATTTGCTCTTAGTAGTCGAACTGGTGATAGTAGCGACGGTACTTGAGGTTGTGCTTGGTGACC
>DXMD01000010.1:0-17095 GCA_019414385.1 Collinsella sp.
TATGTGCGGCGTAGGCCGCTTATTAGCCCGTCCAAGAATTGGGGCGCAGTTCAATGAGCTACTTAACGCCAGGGGTCGGCTTCGAAGAGGGGCTCGCGCTCGGGGCGACGATCGCTATAAGGATCGTAGCCGTCGTCATCCTCGTTCTCGGCACGGATATAGGGGTCGCGCGGCTTGGGCGCCGGTTTAGGCGCAGGCTTAGGTGCGGCGGGTGCGGCATCGGTCGCCGGCGTGTTCGTCTTGTTCTTGTCTGTCATCTGCATAGCTCCTTGCCATGTACTCACGTTCAACACCATCGATTGTCGCACGAAAAAGGGCGGCGGACCCGATTGGATCCGCCGCCCTTGGCGTTTTGCGATGAGGGGCG
Source organism: Collinsella sp. (assembly GCA_019414385.1). Lineage (GTDB taxonomy): Bacteria > Actinomycetota > Coriobacteriia > Coriobacteriales > Coriobacteriaceae > Collinsella. Next base: position 368 of record DXMD01000010.1, read on the forward strand.
GTTTTAAAGCCGGCCCAAAATCTACTCGGCGTCGGGGACTTCGTAGGTGGCCGCCGGCGTGTTGTCGCACACGACGGTAAAGCCGCCGTCCTTGTCGACATCGACCGTCACCTGATCGCCCTCGCGCACCGTGCCGTCGATGATAGCGGCGGCAATGGCATCCACGACCTCGCGCTGCACGAGACGCTTGAGCGGACGGGCACCAAAGACCGGGTCCAGGCCGCCCACGGCGAGCATCTGCTTGGCCGCCGGGGTGATGGCCAGCGTCATGCGCTCCTTGGCCAGACGCGCGCGGACGTCGGCGAGCTGGATGTCGACGATCTTCTCGATCTGCGCCATGCCGAGCGGATGGAACACCACGATATCGTCGATACGGTTGAGGAACTCGGGGCGGAAGGTTTGAGCCATGGCCCCGTCAACCTGATGGCGCATCTCCTCCTCGTCCTTGCCGGACAGATCGGCGATAGCCTTGGAGCCCACGTTGGACGTCATGATGATAATCGTGTTCTTGAAGGACACTTGGCGACCCTGACCGTCGGTCAAACGGCCGTCGTCGAGCACCTGCAGCAGCACGTTAAAGACATCCGGATGAGCCTTCTCCATCTCGTCGAGCAAGATCACGGAGTAGGGACGACGGCGCACGGCCTCGGTGAGCTGGCCGCCCTCGTCATAGCCCACGTATCCCGGGGGCGCACCGATCAGACGCTGGACGCTGAACTTCTCCATATACTCGGACATGTCGATACGCACGAGCGCGCGCTCGTCATCGAACAGGCACTCGGCCAGCGCCTTGGCGAGCTCGGTCTTGCCTACGCCGGTGGGGCCCAGGAAGAAGAAGCTGCCGATGGGCTTGTCTGGGTCGGAGAGACCCGCACGGCTGCGACGCACGGCCGCGGCTACAGCGGAGACGGCCTCGTCCTGACCGATAACGCGCTTATGCAGCTCGCCCTCCAAGCCCTTCAACTTGTCGAGCTCGCCCTGCATCATCTTGGACACGGGCACACCGGTCCAGGCGCTCACGACCTCGGCGATCTCGTCGGAGGTCACCTGTTCGTTGAGGCCCTCGCCGTCCTGCTGCTTTTGCGCCTCGAGCGCAGCCTCGGAATCCTGAATCTGCTGCTGCAGACCCGGGATCACAGAATAGCGAAGCTCGGACGCACGGCCCAGATCGCCGTTGCGCGTCGCGCGCTCCTCTTCGCTCTTGGCCGCGTCAAGCTGGCCCTTAAGCTCCTGCACGTGGTCGATGGCGTTCTTTTGGTTGAGCCAGCCGGCCTTTTGCACGTTGAGCTTTTCCTGGACTTCGGCAATCTCTTGGCGCAGAGCCTCCAAACGCTCCTTAGAGGCGTCGTCGGTCTCTTTCATGAGCGCCTGTTCCTCGATCTGCAGCTGGGTGAGCTGACGCGTGGTGGCGTCGATCTCGACCGGCATGCTGTCGAGTTCCATGCGCAGGCGGCTCGCGGCCTCATCGACCAGGTCGATAGCCTTGTCGGGCAGGAAGCGGTCGGCGATGTAGCGGTCGGAGAGGTCGGCGGCAGCCACGAGCGCGCTATCGGTGATGTGTACGCCGTGGAAGATCTCGTACTTCTCCTTCAGGCCACGCAGGATTGAAATGGTGTCCTCGACGGTAGGCTCGCTGACCATCACGGTCTGGAAACGACGGGCGAGCGCCGCGTCCTTCTCGATGTACTTGCGGTACTCGTCGAGCGTGGTCGCGCCGATCGCGTGCAGGTCGCCACGAGCGAGCGCCGGTTTGAGGATGTTGCCGGCGTCCATGGAGCCCTCGGTGGCACCCGCGCCCACGATGGTATGGAGCTCATCGATGAACAGGATGACCTTGCCTTCGGATTTTTGCACTTCCTTGAGCACGGCCTTCAAGCGGTCCTCGAACTCGCCGCGGTACTTGGCGCCGGCGACCAGCGCGCTCATGTCGAGCTCGATGAGGTCGCGGTCGCGCAGGGTGCTCGGTACGTCGCCGGCCACGATTCGCTGAGCAATGCCCTCGACGATGGCCGTCTTGCCGACGCCCGGCTCGCCGATAAGCACGGGGTTGTTCTTGGTGCGGCGGGACAGAACCTGAATAGTACGACGGATCTCGTCGGTACGGCCGATGACCGGGTCGAGCTTGCCGGCGCGAGCCAGATCGCAGATGTTGCGACCGTACTGCTCCAACGCCTCAAACTGCGTCTTGTCCTCGGCAGACGTCACGCGGTCATCGCCGCGCAGTTCCTCGTAGACTTGCTCGATGCGCTCCTTGGTCACGCCGGCGTCACGCAGCACGCGACCCGCCTCACCCTTGTCCTCGGCAAGTGCCATCAGCAGATGCTCGGTCACCACAAAGCTGTCGCCCATCTTGGTGGCCTTTTTCTCGGCCTTCTCGATCACGCGAACGAGCTCGTTGGACAGGCCCATCTGCTGACCCTCGCCCGACACCTTGGGCGCATGGTCGATGGCATCTTGTGTGGAGCGTGCGAGCTGAGCCGGGTCGGCACCGATGCGCTCGATGATCACGGAGATATTGCGCTCGCCGGCACCGAGCAGGGCAGACAGCAGGTGGATCGGCTCCACCGCGCCGGCCTGTGCATCGGCAGCCGTGCTCATGGCGGTCTGCAGCGCCTCGCGCGACGTCATTGCTAGCTTATCGATTCTCATGGAATCACCTCTCTTGGGGCGGCCGCCCTACGGGGCGGCTTCACGTTGTTCGAGAAGTATTGTTGCCAGCTTTACGCGATCTTATACACAAATCTAAGTCTCTATATATAAGATTTTCTGAGTGAATTACGGATAGGGTACTGAGATGTCAGCCCGCCGCTGCCCAGGCGCGCTACCGTCTCGATCTGTAACATCTAGCAGCCATTTTTGATCCTAGATGTTACAGATCGAGACAGACCGAAAACCACCACAAAGAGGACAGGCACCTTTGTGGTGGTCGCGGTCTCTACTCCTTCGCCGAACCCGTACTTCCCGATTCGACGGTCCAGGGCATCTCATCCTCGAACAGCCATGTACGGGCAGACCCACTATCGCGTGCAGTCTGCGGGTCAGGCAAGCAGGTCTGTTTATAGGCATCTTGGATACACTGACCCATAAAATCGTTGAGCTCGGTCTGGTCGCCCTCCATGACATAGGCGACATCGCCGTCCATGATGTAGATGCCCGGACCCTCATTGCCCTCGTAGCCCGGATCGTACGAGACATCACATAACTTTGCGCCGTTTGCAGTGTCCAGCTCGATGGACGAGTGGCATCCGCCAACCATGTCGTTCGCTTTTGCCCGATAGGACGCATATCCGTACCAACGCTTAAATGTTTTGCCCTTGAGTAGCTCGGACGCCCTATCGATCAGGCTTGTATCCGTGGTATAGCGCATGGCCCCAAGCTGAATACGCGGATAATTGCTAATACCCAGCACAGCCGGCTGCTCATCAAAATCAACGGTAATGGTCTCGGGCTTGTCGTCGCCGGTCAGAAGTTCGACAGATTGAGTCACAGGCTTGACCACCGGCTCCGTCACCGCAGCAGGTAGAAATGCCATACCGACAGCGCCCGCGCCAACCACAGCGATCGCAAGCGCCAAGACAATCAATCCAATACGGGCAGAACGGCTCACGGCAAAACACCCCACAATGCAAACCTTCGCCACCTGCACTAATGATACCGCCAGCTAACACTATTACCAAAAGAAGCCGCGCGCTCCTCACCACCACAAAGGGGACAGGCACCTTTGTGGTGGTTTTCGACGCTAACGGTCGACCATCTCGCGCAATGAGATTAAACTTGAATTGCTCTCTGAACATATCCATTTCTGCCTATCCTCAACAGATCTTTGTCTCGAGGAGCGCATATGAAGCCGCCTCATTCCACCGGTCGCAACGTCATCGCCATTCTCGCCATACCCATCGTGATGCTCTTCCTTATCGTCATCACGCCCTTTTCCCTTGGTATCACCTCGCCCTTCGATTTATGCGGAATGGTCGACGCCGGCTCGCGTGCCACCTCGCTCTCCTTTATCTGTCGCGGCGTGTTTTACGAAGATGGAATTCCCACCGGAAGTTGGCAGTCAAAGTTGCCACTGCTCGGTCAGATCGACGGATGCTCCCCCTATTTCTGCCTTGGACCTCAGACGCTAAACTATCTAATCGACGACCAGCCACTCGACTTCATCACCCTCGCCTACGACTACGCACCAAACACCGATGAGCGCCACATGAACCAAGTCCTCGACAAGATGCTTGGACAGTGCGGGCTCACCGAGGAGGCCGGTCGAACCATCTATAGCAACCAGAAATTAAAGCGAACAGAACTCCGCCGTGTCGGAAAAATCAAAGGGCGAAACGGGGCCGCCTACTGGGATGCCTGGGCAACACGCGACAAGGGCGAATTCGGACACAGCACCTATATGGTCACTGTCTACACCAAAGACGGAATTAAGGACAATGTTGACGATTTCGCGTCATCCAAACTCGGCATCCCCAAAACAACCAAACCCGCCAGCCCAGATGAAATTCTGTAGAGCCGCCCATTAACATGCCGCTCAACGATCACAACAACATCGAGCTCGTCCCCACCACCACAAAGGTGCCTGCCCCCTTTGTGGTGGTTTTCAACAAAAAGAAGCCGCCCCGATAACAGAGGCGGCATCAAGCAAGTCTATTTATTAGCGTCCCTCAAGACCCAACGAGAACGCAGAAATGTAGCCCGGGGCTTACCCTTTCCCGAACGCGGCCCTCGCGAAGCGCGTGAGCGGGCGGGAAAGGGTAAGCCCCGGGCGGACAATTAAGTGCGCTACTCGGCAGCGGCCTTGAACTTGTTGTAGTTGATCAGGCAGCCGGCCTTGACGATGGCACGCTCCTCTGCCGTCATATCGGCAATGTAGAGCTCAATCTGCTCGACCGCACCATCGGCGCGCACCACGTAGGCGGCGATGTCCTTCAGGTCGCCATCGAGCGCGGCACGGATACCCGGCACAAAGACGTAATCGCCCACCTCAAAGTTGGGCTCGGCCTCCATCTGGAAGGGCACCATGCCCCAGTTCATCACGTTGGAGCGATAGCGCTTGGTGGCGTACTCGTGGACGATGTTGGCCAGGCCGCCAATTACGCGCTGGCAGCTCGCGGCCTGCTCGCGGGCGCTGCCGTCGCCAGGCTTCTTGGCGTAAATCATGGAACCGAACTCGGTCGCCTTGGCATCGGCCGCGACACCCGCGCCGGCCAGCGCCTCAAACACACCGGCAAGCTCGGCATCGAACGCCGCCAGGTCGCCCGCGGACTCGCCGGCAACGCGACGCTTCTCCACAGCGTCGACCTCCTTGGAGCGACCCACGTAGGCCGGGTCGCGGCGGCTCAGCGTAAACTCAGCCAGGCCCAGCGGGTTGGAGCGGAAGGAGCTCGTCTCGCCCGAGGGAATGAGCTCGTCGGTCGTGGTGACCGGGTCCATGATCTTGGAGCAAACCTTGAGCAGGATGTCGTCGCCGAGCGGCTCCATCGCGGGCCACGGCTTGATGTTGGGGCCTTCGACCAGCTCGTCGGCAGGCTCCGCCTTGCCAAAGCCCCAGTACACGCGCTTCTTGTACGGCGCGTCGTCAAAGGTGTACTCGCAGGCCTCGTCCCAAGTGTCCTCGGGCAGGTCGGTCGCCGGCGTCAGGACGCCGCCGTTGGCAGCCGTTGCCGCAATGGAGCGGGCGTCCATCAGGGCCACGGCGCTCAGCTGGCCATTACCCGGCTTGGAACCCTCGCGGTTGGGGAAGTTGCGCGTGGTGTGACGGATCGAAAGGCCGTTGTTGGCGGGCGTGTCGCCGGCGCCGAAGCACGGGCCGCAGAATGCCGTGCGCACGATTGCGCCGGCCTCCATGAGGTCGTAGATGTAGCCGCGGCGTGTAAGTTCGAGCGCCACGGGCTGGCTCGTGGGATAGACCGACAGCGAGAACTCGCCGCAGCCGGTATTGGCGCCCTTGAGCACGCGGGCAGCCTGGACCACGGAGTCATAGTTGCCGCCCGAGCAGCCGGCGATAACGCCCTGCTGCACGTGCAGCTTGCCGTCGACGATCTTGTCGAGCAGGCTAAAGTGCGTCTTGCCCTCGCCGATCTTGGCGGCCTCGAGCTCCACCTCGTGCAGGATGTCCTCGAGGTTCTCGTTGAGCTCGTCGATCTCAAAGCCGTTGGAAGGATGGAACGGCAGTGCGATCATGGGCTTGATGCTCGACAGGTCGACCTCGACGCAACCGTCGTAGTAGGCGACATCGGCGGGCTTGAGCTCGCGATAGTCGTCGCCGCGGCCGTGCATGGTCAAAAACGCGTGCGTGTCCTCGTCGGTGGCCCAGATGCTCGACAGGCAGGTGGTCTCGGTGGTCATGACGTCAACGCCGTTGCGGTAGTCGGTCGTCATGCTCGCGATGCCCGGGCCCACAAACTCCATGACATTGTTCTTGACGTAGCCCTTGGCAAAGACGGCGCGAATGATGGCGAGCGCCACGTCGTGCGGGCCGACGCCGGGGCGCGGGGCGCCCGTGAGGTAGATGGCCACGACGCCGGGATAGGCGACATCGTAGGTGTCGCGCAGCAGCTGCTTTGCCAACTCGCCGCCGCCCTCGCCCACGGCTATGGTACCCAGGGCACCATAGCGGGTGTGCGAGTCGGAACCCAGGATCATCTTGCCGCAACCGGCGAAGTTCTCGCGCATAAAGGAGTGGATGACGGCGATGTGCGGCGGAACGAAGATGCCGCCGTACTTCTTGGCTGCGGAAAGGCCAAAGACGTGGTCGTCCTCATTGATGGTGCCGCCCACGGCGCACAGCGAGTTATGGCAGTTGGTGAGCACGTAAGGCAGCGGGAACTGCTCCATGCCCGAAGCGCGCGCCGTCTGGATGATGCCGACAAAGGTGATGTCGTGGCTCGCCATGGCATCGAAGCGAATCTTGAGTGCCTCGGGGTCGCCCGACGTATTGTGTGCCTGGAGGATCGAATACGCGATGGTGCCGCGCTTGGCATCCTCGGGTGTCTGCGTAATACCGCGCTCGGCAGCCTCGGCCGCAGGCACAACCTCGCTGCCGCCGCGCAGGTAGATGCCGTCCTCGTACAGCTTGACCATACTGTCTCCCACTCTGCCCAAAAGATTTGGGCGCATAGCATACATTCGTTCAATATCGTGCCATAGAACGGTTGCGAGTGGGTTACGAATCTCTGCGTTCACTTTATCTCAGTAAAGCAGAGGACGAGTTAGGTCCTGGGGAGGCAGACTTAGACGCTCAAATGACGAGAGTGGATAATCTCCCACTTTGAGCCTGCAAACAGGCAAAAAACGGGAGATTATCCACTCTCATTCTGCAGGTACTCATTTAAGTCTGTCCCCAATGAGTGCCCGGCAGCGTCGGCGGAGCTATAGGTCGCCACCCGTACCTAGCAGTTTGCGCATGACTTGCTCGGGGTTAACCGAGCCATCGCGCGGGGCCAGGGCGGTGATCTTCTTCTGCATCTTGTACTCGTGTAGCTCGTCCTCGAGCTGGCGAACGCGGGCGCGGAGCTTCTCGTTCTCGCGCTCGCGCTCCTCGGCACGCTCCTTCATATCGAGGATACGCACCACGCCGGCAAGGTTGATGCCCTCATCGGTCAGCTGGTTGATGAGCTCCAAGCGCTCGATATCGGCACGCGAATACAGACGTGTGTTGCCGCCCGAGCGCTGGGGGTTCACCAGGCCCTTGGACTCGTAGACGCGCAGAGTCTGCGGATGCATGCCGGTCAGCTCGGCCGCCACGCTGATCATGTATAGCGGTTTGTTCCTATTGTCCTCGGCCATGCTACCTGACCCCTTTCCGTCTCGTTATCGTCCATCATAAGCCCGCGGGCGTGGGCGTGTGCCGCGACCGCCCTAGTACGTCGCCTTGTAACGGTTGACCTTCTCGCGATAGTCGCGCGTGTCAGCCTCGCGCAGCTTGGTCATGGCATCGCGCTCGTCATCGGACAGGTTCGTGGGAACCTGCACCTTAATCTCGACGAGCAGCGCGCCTGTGCGGCCACGGTGCTTGACGTCGGGCGCACCCATCTCCTTAAAGCGGAACTTCTTGCCCGTCTGGGTGCCCGCAGGCACTTTCAAACGAACCGTCGCACCGCCGGGCGTGGGCACGTCCACCGTGCAGCCGAGCGCCGCCTCGTAGACCGAGACCGGTACCTCCATGGTCACGTCGGCGCCTTTGCGCTTAAACAGCGGGTGCTCCTCCACATGCGTAGTCACGACCAAGTCGCCGCGCTCGCCACCGGCAACGCCGTACTCGCCGCGACGCTTGTAGCGCAGCTTGCCGCCGTCGACCGCACCCGCAGGCACCGAGACCGTGATGGTCTGCTGCTCGCCCGTCGAGGGAATGCGGTAGGTAACCTTGTGCGTCACGCCGCGGAACGCGTCCTCGGCCGTCACGTCGACAGTCAGCGACAGGTCGCCGCCCTTGCGTGCGCGGTTGCGACCCGCGCCTGCACCGGCAGTGCCCGCGGCCCCGGCAAAGCCCGAGCCCCAGTCGCTGCCCCAGGCGCCGTTGCCGCTAAAGATGCTGTCGAAGATGTCGCCCCAGCCGCTCGCGCCCGCGCCGGCACCGTAGCCGCCGCCATACGCGCCGCCCGCGCCCGGCATGCCGCCAAACATGAGCATCTGGTCGTACTCTTTGCGCTTCTTCTCGTCCGAAAGCGTCTCGTAGGCCTCGCTGATCTCCTTAAACTTGGCCTCGTCGCCGCCGGCATCGGGGTGATATTTTTGCGCGAGCTTGCGAAACGCGCTCTTGATCTCTTTGTCGGAGGCGCTCTTGGATACGCCCAGGATGTCATAGAAGGTTTTGCCTGCAGCCATCGTAGCTCCTCTCCTGTTACGTCCGCCGTCCATGCGGGCGGCGGCCCATGCTTTCATATGGCACTAGGTCAGAAAGGGCCCCGGGTGTTGCCCCGGGGCCCTTCTCAATTACTCCTCGGTGCTCTCGGCCGTATCGGCCGTAGCATCCTCGGGCGCCGCTTCGGGCTCCGGTGCGGGGCGCTTCTCGCCACCGTAGGTCACCGTCACCATCGCGGAGCGCAGGATGCGATCCGCCATGCGGTAGCCCTTCTGGTACACGTCGTTGACGGTCTCGTCGTACTGCGATGCGTCCTCGACACGCCCCACGGCCTGGTGCTCGAGCGGGTCGAACGCCTCGCCCTTGGGGTCGATGGGCTCAACGCCCTCGTGCGCAAACACATCGAGCAGCTTGGCATGCACCGCGTCAACGCCATCGACGAACTGCTTAAAATCGTCGGAAAGCTCCTGGCTACGGGCATGGTCGATTGCACGCTCGATATCGTCAACCACCGGCAGCAGCGCAGTGACGAGCTTCTCGGTCGCGCGCTCGCGCTCGGCGATGCGCTCGTTGGCGGTGCGGCGACGGAAGTTCTCCCAGTCGGCCTGCAGACGGGCAGTGCGCTCGGTGGCGTCCTTTGCCTTGTCCTCGGCGGCCTTCTGAGCCTCTGCCGCAGCATCGAGCTCACCGCGCACGTCGGCAAGCTCCTTTTGGGCCTGCTCGAACTTGAGCTTAAAGTCGTTGTCGGCGGCTTCCTCACCGGCGCGGATAGCAGCTTCCACCATCTCGTCCTCGGTCATCGTCGCCTCCTTGTTGGAATCCTCTACCTGGTTCTCGGCAGCCTCGGCGGCCTCGGCCTCGTTGGCCTCGGTATCGTCGACGGCCTCTACGGGAATCTTCACGTCCTTCTCCTCAGAGTCAACGGGGGCGGCGCCGGTGGCAGCCGCCTCCGTGCGAGCTTTACGGGCGGACATGATTACTTGTCCTCGTCGTCCACAACCTCGTAGTCGGCGTCGACGACGTCATCGTCGGCAGACTGGGCACCGGCGGCGCCGTCGGTCTGCTGCTGAGCGTCGGCGTAGACAACCTGAGCCAGCTCATAGGCCACGGACTGCAGGGACTCGCCAGCGGCCTTGATAGCCTCGACGTCAGAGCCCTCGAGCGCCTTCTTGGCGTCGGCGATAGCGGACTCGGCCTTGGACTTCACGTCGGCGGAAACCTTGTCGCCCAGCTCGTTGAGGGTCTGCTCGGTGGAGTAGCACAGGCTGTCGGTCTGGTTGCGGACCTCGACCTCTTCCTTCTGCTTCTTGTCCTCCTCGGCATGAGCCTCGGCGTCCTTGACCATGCGATCGACTTCGTCGTCGGAAAGCGCGGTGGAGCCGGAAATGGTGATCTGCTGCTCCTTGCCGGTGCCCTTGTCCTTAGCAGAGACCTTGACGATGCCGTTGGCGTCGATGTCGAAGGTGACCTCGATCTGCGGCACACCGCGGCGGGCAGCCGGGATACCGGTCAGCTGGAACTTACCGAGCGACTTGTTATCGCGGGCAAGCTCGCGCTCGCCCTGGAGCACGTTGATCTCGACGCTGGTCTGGTTGTCGGCAGCGGTGGAGTAGACCTCGGTCTTGGAGGTCGGGATCGTGGTGTTGCGGTCGATCATCTTGGTCATGATGCCGCCCATGGTCTCGACGCCCAGCGACAGCGGGGTAACGTCGAGCAGCAGGATGCCCTCGACGTCGCCGGTGAGCACGCCGCCCTGGACGGCAGCGCCGTCGGCAACGACCTCGTCGGGGTTCACGGACATGTTGGGCTGCTTGCCGGTCATGGTCTTGACCAGATCCTGGACGGCGGGCATACGGGTGGAGCCGCCGACGAGGATGACCTCGGTCAGATCGGAGAGCTTAAGCTTGGCGTCGCGCAGGGCGTTGGTGACAGGCTGCTTGCAGCGCTCGAGCAGGTCGCGGGTGATCTTCTCGAACTCGGCGCGGGTCAGCGTGTAGTTGAGGTGCAGCGGGCCAGACTGGTTCATGGTGATGAACGGCAGGTTGATGGTGGACTGCTGGGCTGCGGAGAGCTCCTTCTTGGCGTTCTCGGCGGCCTCCTTCAGACGCTGCAGGGCCATGGGGTCCTGACGCAGGTCGACACCGTTCTCCTGCTGGAACTTATCGGCCATCCAGTCGATGACGCGCTGATCCCAGTCGTCGCCGCCCAGGTGGTTGTCGCCCGAGGTGGACAGAACCTCAAACACGCCGTCAGCGAGGTCGAGGATGGAGACGTCGAAGGTGCCGCCGCCCAGGTCGAAGACCAGAATGCGCTGGTCGGTGCCCTGCTTGTCCAGGCCATAGGCCAGAGCAGCAGCGGTCGGCTCGTTGACGATACGCTTGACGTTGAGGCCGGCGATCTTACCGGCGTCCTTGGTGGCCTGACGCTGGGCGTCGTTGAAGTAGGCCGGGACGGTGATGACGGCGTCGGTGACGGTCTCGCCCAGATACTTCTCGGCGTCGGCCTTCATCTTTGCGAGCGTCATGGCGCTCACCTGCTCGGCGGTATAATCCTTGCCCTCGATATCGACGACGGCACGGCCACCCTGGCCCTCCTTGACCTCATACGGCACGGTCTTGATCTCGGAGGTGCACTCGGAGTACTTGCGGCCCATGAAGCGCTTGATGGAGAACACGGTGTTCTTGGGGTTGGTGACCGCCTGGTTCTTAGCGGCCTTACCCACGACGCGGTCGCCGTCAGCACGGAAGCCCACGACAGACGGGGTGGTGCGGTCGCCCTCGGCGTTCACGATAATGGTCGGAGAACCGCCCTCGAGGACGGCCATTGCGGAGTTAGTAGTACCAAGGTCGATACCAAGAATCTTACTCATTAGAAAGTCCCTCTCTCTTTTGCGTTCGCGCCGCCTCGACGATCTGTCGCGCGGCGCTTCGGCTTGTCTTTCAGGATGTAGTGTATCCCCTTATGGGCCGGAATATACAAAATCTAAGTCAATTCATATAAGATTTCTTATTGTTGAGAGTTTAGGTTCTTAAATGCGCAGGTAGATGCGCTGAATGAGTTCTCGGCAGATCTATTGAGATCTATGTAGAGATGGCTGAGGTTTGCGTCCGGGGGTGCCTGGGGGCCGTCTTGCGGCAAGCGCATCCCGGTTTGAGCGTAGATTCCGGGTCGCAGTTTCCGTCTGAAGGCTCAACCGGAAACCGTATCCCGTTTTGAGAGCTGATACCGGGTCGCAGTTTCCGCTAGCGGGCCCAACCGGAAACTGCGACCCGGTTTTCGGCCAAATAACGGGATGCCCTTTCCGCAGGCGCGCTCAATAGGTCAATATTACAAGTCACCTATAGCTAACATTTGCGCAGCTCAACGGCCCCACCTGCGCGTTTTTTAGTAAACCTTGGCATACTCGGCGAACGGTATGAAGATGCCGGCCAGAGGGTATTGCAAACGGTCGCTCCCGTGGTATGTTTTTGCCCGAATCAAACCGGCGCGCATCGCCTGTAGCGTCGGTCAACAGAGAGGAAACTACCATGGCTCATCCCGTAATTGATGCCGACGAGTGCATCGCTTGTGGCGTTTGCGTCGACTCCTGCCCCGCTGGCGTTCTGGAGCTCCAGGACGTCGCTACCGTCGCCGACGAGGACTCCTGCGTCGCCTGTGGCGCTTGCCAGGACGCTTGCCCCGCTGGCGCGATCACCGAGATCGTCGAGGAGTAACAACTCCCCCACTTGCACACTCAAAAGTACACCGTGCACAAAAAAGGAGGCTTCCGCATCGCCGCGGAGGCCTCCTTTTGTTTGTACAGGCAGCTAATTGGGGACGGGGCTACCTTGGCAGTTGCGGTGGAATAGTTCCTGGCTCATTGCTTAGGTGCCGATTGTAGGAACTATTTCACCGCAACTTATATAGACAGTATCGGGTTAGGACAAATCATCCTCGTAGGGCATTAAATCGGCAAGGTAGCCCTTCTCCTTGAGTATGGCCTCGATCTCGTCGAGGGTCTGCTCGTCCTCCGCCGCGATGCGATGGAAGTGGTAGCCGCTCGTCACCGTTAGTAGTGGAAAGCTCTTGCCGCTCTCGATATCGTGCAGGTAGCGCTCAACATCGCGACGATTGCGGATGTCCAGGTCGGCCGTGATCTTGCCGTACACACGATGGTTGACGATCACGTTGAGCACGGCGCCACCCGCGTCGACGATACTCGTAAGCTCGTCGCCCGCCTGCTCCACGCCGTGGCGCACCTTAACAAGACGCGTGGGCACGGCGGGGCTACTCGCGGCTTCCTGCAGCACGTAGCCGCGGTTGGTCGCCACGATATCGTGCCCATCGGCACGCAACAGGGCAATATCCTGAACCACGACCTGACGGCTCACGCCAACCTCGCGGGCAAGTGCGCTGCCCGAAACGGGCTCCTTGGCTCCTTCGAGCACGCCCATGATGGCACGGCGACGCTCGCGGGCGTTCATTATTTACCGTCCAGCAGACGCAGGTGCTTAAGCGAGAGGTCGAGGATCGGCGCAGAGTGCGTCAGGGCGCCCGAGCTAATATAGTCGACACCCAGATCGGCCAGGGCGCGAATGTTGCTGGCGTCCACGTTGCCCGAGCACTCGGTCTTGGCGCGGCCATCGATAAGCTCAATCGCGGCAGCCATGTCGTCGTGGGTCATGTTGTCGAACATGATGATGTCGGCGCCGGCTTCCACGGCCTCGCGCACCATGTCCAGGTTCTCGCACTCGATCTCGACCGTCGTGGTAAACGATGCATGGGCGCGCGCCATCTCGATCGCACGCATCACGCCGCCGGCGGCATCGATGTGGTTGTCCTTGAGCATGACGGCCGTCGACAGGTTGTAACGGTGGTTGCTGCCGCCGCCGATCTCGACCGCGGCCTTCTCGAAGACGCGCATGCCCGGCGTGGTCTTGCGCGTGTCGACAAGCACGGTCTTGGTGCCCTCGAGCGCGGCCGCCATCCGATGCGTGTAAGTAGCGATGCCGCTCATGCGCTGCAGGTAGTTGAGCGCCACGCGCTCGCCCGAAAGCAATACGCGCGCATCGCCCCGCACCTGACCCACATGGTCGCCGGCGTGCACCTCCTCGCCATCGGCAACGTCGAGCAGCACCGAGCTCTGCGAATCCAGCAGCTCAAAGGTACGGGCAAACACATCCAAGCCGGCGATGATGCCGTCGGCCTTGGCGATAAGCTCCACCGTGGCGGGACGCGCCGTGGGGCACACGCTCGCCGTGCTCACGTCCTCAAACGTAATGTCCTCGCGCAGAGCCTGTAAAATCAGATCATCGACGACGAGCTTCATGGTAATGGGATTCATGGTCTACTCCTCTGCGGCCTGCGTGCCGGCGGCACGGGCCAAATCATCGATTGCAAGGGTATCGGAACTCAGGGCGCGATGGCGTCCATCGAGCGCGGGCTCGCCCGCCTGCTCCACGGCCAGCGACTCGCCGGTGCGCATGTACCACGCGGCGCGACGACCCCAGACCAGCGCCTCGAGCAGACTATTTGATGCAAGGCGATTCTTGCCGTGAACGCCGTTGCAAGCCGTCTCGCCCGCAGCGTAGAGCTCGGGCATCGAAGTGCGGCCGTCCTTATCGACCCATACGCCGCCCATAAAGTAGTGCTGCGTGGGCGTAACGGGGATGGGCTCGTCCAAGATGTCGCGACCGTCCTCAAGGCAGCGCGCGCGAATGTTGGCAAAGTGCCCAGTCACCACGTCGCGCTCGACGGGGGCAAAGCTCAGCCACTCGTGCTCGGTGCCGTCCTGCTTCATCTGCTCGCGGATGGCGGCAGCGACAACGTCGCGCGGCTGCAACTCGTCGGTAAAACGCTCGCCGGCGGCATTGAGCAGAATCGCGCCCTCACCGCGGCAGCTCTCGCTGATCAGGAACGTACGGCCTGGCTGCGGCGAGAACAGGCCCGTGGGATGGATCTGCACGTAGTCCAGGTGCTCCATCTTAATGCCGTGCTCCTGCGCGATGTAGCAGGCGTCGCCCGTGAGCTGCGGGTAGTTGGTCGAATGGTCGTATACGCCACCGATGCCGCCCGTCGCCCACAGCGTATGGCGGGCATGGATCTTAAACGGCTTACCGACATGCACGCCCTCAGCGGCATTTGCCAGCTCGTCGGCGGGGCGAGCTGAATCGTCCTCGTCCACGGCAACAGCGACGACACCAGTGCACACCGTGGCCCCATCGCGCTCTGCCGTCAGGATGTCGGTCATGGCAACGTGTTCGAGAATCTGCACGTTATCCAGCTTGCGGACGGCCTGAAGCAGCTTGGTCGTAATCTCCTTGCCCGTAATGTCGGCATGGAAGGCAATGCGCGGACGGCTGTGCGCGCCCTCGCGGGTAAAGTCGAGGCCGCCATCGGCCTTGCGCTCAAAATCCACGCCCATCGCTAGCAGGTCGTTGATGACCGAGCGGCTCGAGCGGATCATGATGTCGACGCTCTCGCGGCGGTTCTCGTAATGGCCGGCGTGCATGGTGTCCTCAAAGAAGGCATCGTAGTCCGAGCCCTCGGGCAGCACGCAGATGCCGCCCTGCGCGAGCATCGAATCGCACTCGTCGACCGCGCCCTTGGAGAGCATGATCACGCGCGTGCTCGTCGGCAGGTTGAGCGCCGCGTACAGGCCCGCTACGCCGCAGCCGGCAATGACGACGTCGCACTCCATATCGGGGTATTGCTTGGTTTCCACAGGAATCCTCTCCCTTGAATGTGACATAAGAAACCGTCCCTCATGCCACATTGTTCTAGCGTGCTGCGTACTCGAGCATGCGGTCGAGCGTAAGTTTGGCCTGGTCGGCAGCCTCGTCCGACACGCCGATCTGCACCTCGCCCTCACCCGTCTCCAGGCAGCGCACGAGCTTTTCGAGCGTGATGAGATCCATGTTGACGCAGGTGGGCTGCACCGCGGGGAAGTAGAACTTTTTGCCGGTGCCCTGGCAGCGGCGCTCGAGCTCGTAGAGCACACCGCGGACCGTCACGATAATGAACTCGCTCGCGTCGGACTCCTCGGCATACTTGATGATGCCGGCGGTGGAGCCGATGTAGTCGGCCTCAGCCAGGACGTCAGCCTTGCACTCAGGATGCGCCAGCACGAGCGCGTCGGGGTGGGCCTCCGTCGCGTCAACGATCTGCTCGACGGTGATGATGTGATGGCGCGGGCAGTAGCCGTTGTTGAGGATGACGTGCTTTTGGGGCACCTGCTCGGCTACGAAGCGGCCCAGGTTCTGGTCGGGAATGAACAAGATGTGCTGCTGCGGCAGCTCGGAGACGATCTTGACGGCGTTTGAGCTGGTAACGCACACGTCACTCCAGCTCTTGATCTCGACCGTGGAGTTGACGTAGCAGACCACGGCCAGGTCGTCGCCGTACTCGGCGCGCGCCGCATCGACCGTCTCGCGCTTGACCATGTGCGCCATGGGACAGTCCGCGCCCGGCTCGGGCAGCAGCACGGTCTTGGTGGGATTGAGCAGCTTGGCGCTCTC
Source organism: Collinsella sp. (assembly GCA_019414385.1). Lineage (GTDB taxonomy): Bacteria > Actinomycetota > Coriobacteriia > Coriobacteriales > Coriobacteriaceae > Collinsella. The sequence goes on from DXMD01000010.1 coordinate 16,667, forward strand.
GCCCATAAACTCCACGCCGCACAGCACGATGGTCTGCTGCGGCAGGCTCTTGGCAAGCTTTGCCAGGTAGAAGCTGTCGCCGACGTAATCGGCCACAGCCTGAACCTCGGGCGCCACGTAATAGTGCGCCAGGATCACCGCGTCGCGTTGGGTTTTAAGTTGCTGAATGGCCTCGACGAGCTCTGCGGGCACCAGTGCCGCGCGCTCCGTTGCCGTCGTTGCCGATGCTAGGCCGGCCGCGATATCGCGTGCAAGCTCCGACGCATCCATGTTCGCGCTCTGTGCCATCAAGGCCCCTCTCTTTTGGCGAATCTTGGGACTTTAGTATGACACCTAGGTTTACAGCTGACAAGACAGCTGTAAACCTAGGTGTAAAGTTGAAATAAAGATTCAATCATGCGGCAGGTCCATTTTCGAACTGGCAAGCTG
>DXMD01000010.1:17195-75161 GCA_019414385.1 Collinsella sp.
GCCCTTTTTGACCACCGGGTTTCCGGCAGGCCCCAAAAGCGGGCCCGAATCGCTCGATCCGGGCCCGCTGGGGGTAGCGAGCACAATCGAGGTGTAAGAAGCAAGAGAGGGCCATCGCCTAGAATCGTCAGCGCCTAGATATTCAACGAGAGGAAAGACAATGGTCCGCAGCGACATGCTACCCCAGCCGGACCGGGGGCTCGGCCTCGACCGGCCCCAGACCGAGGCATTTCACCGACGAGTTCAAGAGGAAGATAGTCGATCTCCACAACGCCGGAAAGCCCAGGCGCGAGGCCATGGACGAGTGCGACCTCGACAAGAGCACCGTGGAGAGGCGGGTCAAGTCGATAAACGAGACCGGCTCGCCGCGCGCCGCCGACAACCGCACGCCCGAGTAGAACCGGATCCTGGAGCCCGAGCGCGAGAACCGCAGGCTCCGGATGGAGGTCAACGTCTTAAGACGAGCGGCGCCAGCATACGCTCGGAAGTCAGGGCCATGGCGGCCAACGGGGGGCCGCTGCCCCATATCGGCGCAGCGCTGGCATCGAGGCCTTCTGACCTGTGTCAAGATTTCGGACACGCATGCTCGAGAAATCAAGCGGCCATAGGCATGGCCTCGAGCTTGGGCTCGGTTCTCTCGAAGAAGGCCGCCATGGCCTCGGCCGGCACCTTGTAGCCGATCGTCGAGCGGGGCCTTCGGCGGTTGTAGTACGCCTCGATGAACTCGACCACCGCGTGCTTGGCGGAATCCCTGGTCGGGAAGCTGCGCCTGTAGTACATCTCGTTCTTCAGCGTGGCGAGGAACGACTCAGCCACCGCGTTGTCGTGGCAGTTGCCGGCGCGGCTGCAGGACAGCCGCACGTCGTTGTCGCGCGCCCATTCGGCCAGAAGCCTGCTGGTGTACTGGGCGCCGCGGTCGGCGTGGAATATCGCGTTGCCGGCCACGTAGCCGCGCGATTTGGCCGACGCCAGCGCCGAAACCACGATGTCGGCGGTCATGCGCTCGGAGAGCGACCAGCCCACCACCATGCGGGTGTTGAGGTCGATGACCGTCGACAGGTACAGCCATCCCTCGCCGGTGCGCAGGTAGGTGATGTCGCCCACGAGCTTGCAGGTTGGAACGGGACTGGTGAAGTCGCGGCGCACCAGGTCGGGCCGGGGCCTGGCCTTCGGGTCGGGGATGGTGGTGCGCTTCCTGGCGTTGGGCGTGCAGCCGCGTATTCCCAGCTCGCGCATCAGCTTGCGCACCCTGTACAGGGTCAATCCGGAGAACTCGCCGGGCAGGAAGCATTTCACGAACCGGAAGCCGAACCTGCGGTCCGACTCCAGCCACACGCGCCGGACCGCCTCGCGCTCGGCCGACCAGTCTTCTCGCGGGCAGCCGTTGGAGAGCCACGAGTAGAAGCCCGATCGGCTCACGCCGAGCACGCGGGCCATCATTTTCACCGGGAATTCGGCCTTCTCCGCCAACATCATCCGGTAGCATGCGGCTACGCCTGGCTTTTGGCGAAGAAGGCCGCGGCTTTTTTCAAGAAGGCGTTCTCCATCTCGAGCTCGCGTATGCGCCTTTTCGCCTCGCGAAGCTCGCGGTCCTCGGCCTTGGGGTCGGGCCCGCCGGCAAGCTCGCGCCGGCGGCTCTGCACCCACTTGTTCACGGTCTTGGAATTCAGGCCCAGTTCTGCGCAGCATTCCGTTATCGGCCTGCCCGTCGAGATGATGTAGTCGGCGGTCTCGCGCCTGAACTCGTCGGTGTACTTGGCGGCTGGGTTGGACATAGCATACCGTCCTCTCGGTCGTCGATGAATGCATTCTAAAGGATTGGGCCTCTAGCATGCGTGTCCGAAAAGACGATACAGGTCAGACAACCCAATCAGACGTCGTCTCGAGCGCGTCCTCTGCACGGTCGAGCGTGCTTCTGGCCTTGGCACCCTGTTTGAACCACGTGCGCAGGTCCTCGAGCGTGCTGCCCGCTGCATACACCTTGATTTTTCGACCGCCCTTCGTAGTCACCGTGCAGCGGTCGCCGCTCTCGCTGTCCTCGTGCGCCGTGACCTTCTTGAGGTAATCGCGGCGGAACGCCACGACGCGGGCATTGCTGATCTCGATGAACCAATCGTCGTCGACAAGCGAAGTGCCCGTGGCACCTCGACTTGCCATCTCCTCGGCGAAGGAGAAACCGAGTTCGCGCTCCTGCCTGCCGATCTCGTAGATACCACGGGCGGGCATGCTGAGCATAAGCAGGGGCAGGAGTCCCCCTATGAACAGGAAGAGGAACGGAACGAGCAAGAGCAAGCGGGCTCCGGCATCGGTGAAAACAGCCATGAAGGCGATCACGAGCGAGAAGACGAGCGCCATGCCGTTGAAAACAATCGTCAACGGCTTGACGGCAGACCAACACAGGCCCGCCTTGGTCATGGGACCGTCGACGGCGTCCGAGACTTCGATGCCCTCTTCCTCCAGACGGGCGAGGAGGTTGAGCGAGCACACCCCCTCGAGGCTTATCGAGCAGAACTTTCGATCGCCCTCGAACAGGTCGATCCTCATCATCTGCGTGTGAAGCGTTGCATGGGTGATGTTGCCGAACGTCGTCTCCTTGCGGATGCCGAAGGCGTTACGCGAGAGAATTCGTTCACCGTCCACGTCGATGCGCGGGATGCTCAGCAGGGCCCAGATGGCCATGCCCGCAAGTGCCATGGCGTGGCCGAACCACACAAGCTCGTGGCCCCACTCGCCCAGCGAAACGCCCTGCCAGACGTAAACACCCAACATGAGCAGATCGAACGCGACCGCGCAGCAGGCGATGATCGTGCGGATGGCAGCGGGCATGCGCACCGTGAAGCGATCGAGGCTGTCCGTCGCCTCACTGCGCTCACGCGCGCCGCGACGGGCGACCCATGCAGTGAGCGGACCGACGATGAACACCACCATCGCCACGCGCAGGAACGATTCGAGTATGTCGCCCATATTAACCACCATCCCAATAGAAAACGTGAATTTGGGAGACTATAGCAGAGCGAAGCGATCTGCACGGCATCGTCCGGGTGTTTTCGGCATACGGTGGAAACCAGCGGCAGCGGACGTTGAGAACTCACCCAAAAGACGCGATTCGACCGAAGCGATTCTTCTTGACTTGGTCTCAATGTGATACGACATGCGCCACTACCTGCGCGGTCTAGCGGCCCTGATCGAAGAGGGTCACACCGATGAGGCACTCGAGCGCATCGACGCGCTCTGCGAGACCAACGACCGCACCGCCGTGCGCCGCTACTGCGCCAACGAAACGGTCAACATTGCGCTCTCGTCGCTTTCCGCGGACATCAACGCGCACGGCATCACCGCCGACCTGCACGCCGCCGTGCCCGAAACCGTCCACGTGGGCGATGTCGATCTATTCAGTGTGGTATCGAACGCCCTGGACAATGCCATCGCCGCGGCGAGCGCCGCCCCCGAAGGCAAGCGGTTTGTCGACCTGGACCTTCGCTACGAAGACGGTCAGCTTCTATTGCTGGTTTCCAACACGTTTGGCCGTGCGCCGCACATGGTCGACGGCATGCCCGTGACTCAGCACACTGGGCACGGCTTTGGTACCAAGAGCATTATGCTTGCCGTCGAGCGCATGAACGGCAACTGCCAGTTCCGCATTAACGGCGACCGGTTTGAGCTGCGCGCCGTGATGTAGGGGCTGCCGCCAACCTCGCTACAGCGGTGCAGCCGCCGGGGTCAGCTGCTTAATGTAGGCCCACATGCGCTGCTTGGCGGCCTTGTCGGTGAGCGCCGCCTCAAAACCGTCGAGCGCCAGCACGCGGCGCCCCTGCACATGGGCGACCAGGCCGGGCTTGAGCATGGCGGTGTCAAAGTCATCAATTGCCACAAGCATATCGGCATAGGTCTCGCGCATGACATCGGCCGCACTGTTGTCCAGCAGCAGCACCGCCTCGGGGTCCAAGGTCTCCAGCGCCTCGCGGAACAGGTCGCACGTCAGGGCCTCGCCCGCCGCGACCGCTCCGTCGCCCGCGCCGGCGACGCTTGCCAGCACACAAAAATCCTCGGGGGCATATCCGATGGCACCGAGCGCCTTGCGCAACGCGGCGCCATCCGCGCCGGCGGCCAGCTCGCCGCCCGAGCACTCGGCTTCATCCAAATCGCCTTTGACCAGCACAATCGGCGAGCACGCGTTGCCCGCGATACGCACACCGCGATCTGCAAGCGACGCGAGCTCCTGCTCGGTCGCCTGAGCGATGGCTTCTTTTTTCTGGCTTTGTGACGTGGGCATGCGCTCTCCAATCGTTTGCGTGCCCACCATTATATAAAAGAGCCGCCCGCGAGTGGTTGCTTTGCGGGCCGCTGGGTATAAGCACGGTCGTACTGAGTTTTACGCGGCCGAGCCGCGTCGTATTATGGAGGTCACCATGGCTGACATTAAGCAGATTACCCCCGAGAACTTCGGCGCTGTCGTCAACGATAGCCTGCCCGTACTGGTTGATTTTTGGGCCCCGTGGTGCGGCCCCTGCCGCTCGCTCTCGCCCATCGTAGACGAGGTTGCCGACGAGCTGGCCGGCAAGTTGGCTGTGGCCAAGTGCAACGTCGACGACAACCAGGACCTGGCCATGAAGTATGGCGTCATGAGCATCCCCACGCTGATTGTGTTTAAGAACGGCGAGGAGATCGACCGCTCGGTCGGCGCTCTGCCCAAGGCGAGGCTGCAGGCGCTGCTGGAGAAGCGTCTGTAATACGCTTGTTACTTACCCGCCGTCCATGAGCGGTTTTGTACCGCTCGCCGGACTGCCGGGTGCGGCGCGTGCGACCACGGATAGTATGGTAGTCACAAACAGCCCCCAGTGAACGGGTGCGAGTCGCACAGACTCGCACCCGTTTTCTTATGCAGTGGCGCGCAGAGCGGGCGTAGTAAAATCTGAACCGCCGGATTACCGCCTACACAAGGAGATTTCCCATGCATGATGTTGGAATGAACATGAGCCAGCTTGCCATGAGCGTCAAGCAGGTCGACGACACCATCGAGCTCGCTCACGAGTGGAGCCATCAGCTGCTGCATGCGACCGAGAATTTTGACATGGAGCGCATCGGCGCCAAGCTCGAGGTAGCCATGACCGCGCTGCACGAGGCCCACGACGCACTCGAGGGCTACGAAGAGGCCATCGAGGCCGACCACAACTCCGTCGGCTCCGTGAAGCTGGTGTAACGTGGCCGAACACGAGCACGGCTGCGGGTACGAGCACGAGCATCCGCACGGGGCGGACGGCGACGCGGGCTGCCGCTGTAGTGGCTCCGGCTCCGAGCTGGTCCGTTTTTCGGTCACCGCGCCTGACGACCTGCTGCGCCGTTTTGACGAACAGATCGCGCGCCGCGGCGACGTGGCCAACCGCTCCGAGGCAGTCCGCGATTTGATTCGCGCCTCGATCGCCAAAGAGCAGATGCGCACGCCCGATGAGCACGTTATCGGGTCGCTCACCATGATCTACGACCATCACACAGGCGACCTGACACGCCGCCTGGATGAGGTGCAGCACGACTACACCGACGTAATCGTATCGACGATGCACGTGCATCTGGATCACCACAACTGTCTGGAGATTCTGGCGCTCAAGGGTCGCGGCGAGCGCGTCTACGAACTAGCCGACCGACTGCTGGGCCTGCGCGGCGTTAAGCACGGCGAGCTCACCTGCGCCGCCACCAAGCAAAGCCTGGGGCTATAGCGCACCTGCCAAAAAGGGACAGGTTTGTTGTGGCAGGTTTAGAAGTTTTACCGACCAAAATAAACCTGTCCCTTTTTGGTCGGTTTTGATGAGGGGTGTCGCATGCGGCATGTGCATATTCATGTGACGGGCATTGTGCAGGGCGTTGGCATGCGACCGTTTGTGTATCGCGAGGCTATGGCGCATGGCATTTGCGGCTGGGTGCTCAATGCGGGCGACGGCGTGCACATCGAAGCGCATGCTCTGGCCGATGCCCTCGATGCTTTTGTTGACGCGCTTTCTGAGCATGCGCCTGCGGCAGCCCGCGTAGAGCATGTCGAGGTTGTGGACCTGGCAGCCAACGGTTGGGATGCCGACGATGAGCGGGCCTTTCGTATCGTAGCGTCGCAGGATCAGACCGTGCACACGACGCTCATCTCTCCCGATATCGCCACCTGTGACGACTGCCTGCGCGAACTGTTCGACCCCACCGACCGACGCTATCACTACCCCTTTATCAACTGCACTAACTGCGGGCCGCGCTTTACCATCATCCGCTCGCTGCCTTACGATCGAGCGGCCACCTCGATGGATTGTTTTCCCATGTGTCCCGAGTGCGCCGTGGAGTATGCCGACCCACTCGACCGGCGTTTTCACGCGCAGCCCGATGCCTGCTTTGATTGCGGGCCGCATATTACGTGGAGCGAGGCTGTGAACGGCAATGCGTGCGGGAATTCGTCCGCGACACCGGCCGTCGGTACCACACGCGAGGCCAGCGACGCTATCATCGAGCGCTGCGTTGAGCTGCTGGCCGACGGTGGCATCGTCGCCATCAAGGGTCTGGGCGGATTTCACTTGGCATGCGACGCCTCCAACGAGCAGGCGGTAGCCGAGCTTCGCCGCCGCAAACGCCGCAGCAACAAACCGCTTGCCGTTATGGTGCGCGACCTTGCCGACGTTGAACGCCTGTGCCATGTCAACGACATTGAGCGCGGCTTGCTGGCCGGCAGCATTCGCCCCATTGTGCTGCTGCGCCGACGTGCCGCTTGCGAGAGCGGCGGCTCCCCCGACGCCCTCGCGCTCGCGCATTCCGTCGCGCACGACCTTCCCGAGCTCGGTGTCATGCTCCCCTACACCCCGCTTCAGCATCTGTTGCTTGCCGCGGCAGAAACCCGCGGCATGCACGCGCTCGTCATGACCAGCGGAAATCTGAGCGAAGAACCCATCGAGACCGACGACGACCTTGCCTGGGAACGCCTCGTTGCCGCCGGCATCGCCGACGCGTTGCTCGGTAACGACCGCGCGATCCTCTCGCGCTACGACGACTCTTTGGTACACGTGGTCGACGGCGCTGTTATGCCCGTTCGCCGCGCTCGCGGATATGCACCCCAGCCGCTGCCGTTGCCGGCGCTCGACGGCACTCCGTCCTGCGTGCTCGCCTGTGGGCCACAACAAAAAGCCACGATTGCACTCACGCGTGAAGGGACGAACGGCGAGGCAACCTGTTTTGTGTCGCAGCATATCGGCGATGTTGAAAACGGCGAGACCTTCGATGCCTGGAACGCCGCGCGCACGCGCTTGGAAGATCTCTTTGACTTGGCACCCGCCGCCTTGGCCTGCGATGTACACCCCAGTTATCTATCGGGTCAGTGGGCGCGCGAGCAGGCACGGGAGCACAATCTGCCGCTTATCGAAGTCCAGCACCATCATGCGCACATCGCGAGCGTGATGGCAGAAGCGATTGTCACAGGCCAGCTTGCGCCCGAGGCGCGCGTCCTCGGCATTGCCTTCGATGGCACGGGCGCCGGCACCGATGGCACCATATGGGGCGGCGAGTTTCTTGTCGCTGGCCTTGCTGACTTTGAGCGCGCAGCGCATCTGCGCACTTGGGCCCTACCCGGTGGCGTAGCGTCCGTACGCGACGCCCGCCGCAACGCCTTTGCCCTGCTCAGTGAGCTCGGCCTGCTCGAGCACCCAGGTGCCGCTCGGCTTTTGGACAGCCTCGACGAGCAAACGCGCCGCGTGACAGCCACCATGATCGAGCGCGGCATCAACAGCCCGCGTACCAGCAGCATGGGGCGTCTCTTTGATGCCGCGGCAGCAATTCTGGGCATCTGCGACAAGGCAACCTACGAGGGCGAACCCGCCATAGAACTCGAAGCCGCCGCCTGGCGCGCGCTCAGCAGTGAAAGTGCCTGCCTCACCGGCAATATAGCCGGCTTTTCCGTAACCGAATCATCCCGTCCGGACGCCCACCATGTTCTAAACTCCAGATCGCTTATTGAGGCGCTTTTGGAGGGAATCAGGGCCGGCGCTGCGGCCTACAGGCTCGCGCTCGATTTCCATATCGCCATCGCGCGCTCTTCGGCACGAATCGCACGCGAAATCTGCGCGCGCGAAAGCATCGATACCGTCGCGCTCTCGGGCGGCGTGTTCATGAACCGACTTTTGCTTCAGCTCCTTACCCACGAACTCAAAGACGCCGGTCTTGCCGTCTTGGTCCCCCACTCCGTGCCCGTCAACGACGGCTGCATCGCCTACGGTCAGGCCGCCATCGCTCGCGCTCGCCTTGCGCAGACAGCATCGCGATAGGCCGTTTTGCCAGCCTGCGCGCCGCCGTCTCACAGGTGTAACGCGTTTGCTCGTGACTTCCGCGAGCGCTACCATCAACTGATGGGTAATTAGGCGCCTATCCAGCGCAAAACGTATAAAAGGGGAACATTATGTGCCTTGCCGTTCCCGGTAAAGTGGTCAAACGCGACGACGACCTTAAGGCGACCGTCGACATGATGGGCATCGAGCGCCCCGTTTCGCTGCGCCTCGTGCCGACGGCACAGGTAGGCGACTATATTCTCGTGCACGCCGGCTTTGGCATTCAGATTGTCGACGAGCAGGAAGCCCAAGAGACACTCGAGCTCGTCAATACCATGACCGAACTGGTCGAAGAAGACCAGCTGGCCACCAACCCGGCGGAGGCTTACTAGTGGCGGCCGGACAGCCGGCTCGCTCCGGTATCGACTTTTCGGCATTTCGCAATCCCAAGCTGGCTCGCGAGCTCATCGAGCGCATCCGTGAACTCGTCGGCGACCGCGCCATCAACCTTATGGAAGTCTGCGGCACGCACACCGTGAGCATCGGTCGCTATGGCTTTCGCTCCATTATGCCTGCCGGGCTCAAACTGCTGAGCGGTCCGGGTTGCCCCGTCTGCGTTACCGCCAACCGCGATATCGACCATGCAATCGCGCTCGCCAAGATGGACGGCGCCATCATCACCACCTTTGGCGACATGATGCGCGTGCCCGGGTCGTCTACCTCGCTCGCCGCGCAAAAGGCGGCGGGGCGCGATATTCGCATTGTGTACTCCCCGCTCGATGCACTCGGTATCGCCGAACACAACCCCGATCGCCCGGTCATCTTTATGGGCGTCGGCTTTGAGACCACGACGCCCACCATCGCCGCCGCCATTTTGGAGGCCGATGCACGCGGACTCCAGAACTTCTCGGTCTATTGCACTCACAAGACCACGCCGCCGGCGCTGCGCGCCATCGCCAACGATCCCGAGACCACTATCGACGGCTTTATCCTTCCGGGACACGTCGCCACCATCACGGGCTTAGCCCCCTTTGACTTTTTGGTCGATGAGTTTAAGACTCCAGGCGTGGTAACGGGATTTGAGCCGGTCGACATCTTGCAGGGTATCTGCATGCTGGTCCAGATGGTTGTTGAGGGGCAGCCCGCAATCGACAACGCCTACCGCCGTGGCGTCAATGCAGACGGCAACCCCGTGGCGCGCCAGCTGGTCGAGCAGGTGTTTGAGCCGTGCGACACCACATGGCGCGGTCTGGGGCCGATTGCCGGCTCGGGTCTTTCCATCCGGCCCGAATTCGCGCGCTTTGATGCCGGCGTCCGCTTTGACGTACCCGTTGAGGCGACAGTCGAGCCGCGCGGGTGCCGCTGCGGCGACGTGCTGCGCGGGGCCATTACGCCGAGCAATTGCCCGCTCTTTGGCCGCGCATGCACGCCCGAACATCCCGTCGGCCCGTGCATGGTGAGCTCCGAGGGCAGCTGCGCGGCGTACTACCGCTACCGAGGCTAATGGGTTCCGCCGCTCTAACGAACGGCGGGCCGGTCGACGCTGCACCTCACCCATATAATTCCGTCCTCGATTGGAGTTTTCGATATGTCCCGTACTGCCACCGATAGCACTGTCCTGTTGGGCCACGGCTCTGGCGGCCAGATGATGAAACGCATCATCGATGAAGTCTTTTTGGATGCCTTTGGGTCGCCCGAACTGCTCGAGGGCAACGATGCCGGCGTCGCTGCGCTGCCCGCGAGCGGGCGCATCGCCATGTCGACCGACAGCTTTGTAGTCTCGCCGCAGTTCTTCCCCGGCGGCAATATCGGCCGACTCGCCGTGTGCGGAACCGTCAACGACGTCGCGACCTCGGGCGCTAACGTGCGCTACCTCTCATGCGGCTTTATCCTCGAAGAGGGCTATCCCATGGACAAGCTGCGCCAGATTGTGCAGACCATGGCCGAAACGGCACATGAGGCAGGCGTGAAGATTATCACCGGCGACACCAAGGTGGTCGAGCGCGGCGGGGCCGACGGCGTCTATATCAATACCGCCGGCGTGGGCGAGGTGCCCACGGGCGTGGCACTCAGCGGCGCCAACTGCCGGCCCGGCGATGTCATTCTGGTATCGGGTACGCTGGGCGACCACGGCATCGCCATCATGAGCCAACGCGAGGGCCTGGCGTTTTCGAGCGACATCGAAAGCGACGCCGCACCGCTCAACCACCTGGTTGCCGATGTGCTTGCCGCAGCGCCCGACACGCGCTGCTTCCGCGACCCCACGCGCGGTGGCCTGGCCTCGACGCTCAACGAGTTTGCGCAGGCCAGCGGCGTTGCCATGGAGGTCGACGAGGATGCCGTGCCCGTGCGCCCCGACGTGCAGGCAGCCTGCGAGATGCTCGGCTACGACGTGCTGCAGGTGGCAAACGAGGGCAAGATGGTCGCCGTGGTGCCGGCCGAACAGGCAGATGCGGCACTGGCCGCCATGCGCGCCGCCCGCTACGGCGAGAACGCTGCCATTATCGGCCGCGTGCTGCCGCTTGCCGAGGGCGCCCGTCCCGCCGCGCGCATACGCACCGGCTGGGGCTCGACCCGTATCCTCGACATGCTCGTGGGAGAGCAGCTGCCGAGGATTTGCTAACGACAAAGGCTCAGGGCTATTAAAGATATTCAGATTCCAAACATGCCCGGCACGCATGCCCAGTATCATGGGGTGCGTTTTACAACTCAAGCGGCAGGAGCACCCATGGCAGCAGCTTTTTCCCATGTGATCTTTGACCTGGACGGCACCATTCTCAACACGCTCGAGGACCTGGCGGCCGCCGGCAACCATACCTGCGAGATGCACGGCTGGCCCACGTTTGCCGTAGACGAGTACCGCTACAAGGTGGGAAACGGCATGCTCAAGCTGGTCGAGCGCTTTATGCCCGCCGAGTATGCGGGCGACGGCCGTATGTTTGAGCAGACGCTTGCCGAGTTTAGGGCTTATTACGGCGAGCACAAGGAAGACCACACTGCACCGTACGCCGGCACGATCGAGATGCTCGACCGCCTGCGCGCCGCGGGCGTGCAGCTTGCCGTACTCACCAACAAGGACCATGTCTCGGCCGCTCCGCTTATCGAGAAGTATTTTGGTTCCGAGCGCTTTGCGCTGGTACAGGGCCGTATCGATGCGTTTCCGCCCAAGCCCGAAGCGCCCGTCACGCTGCATGTGATGCAAGAGCTAGGCGCCGATCCGTCGACCACGCTCTACGTGGGCGATTCCAATGTCGATATCCTGACCGGTCACAACGCCGGCCTTAAGAGTGCGGGCGTCAGCTGGGGCTTCCGAGGCCGCGCAGAGCTCGAAGCAGCCGGTGCCGACTACGTGGTTGACACGCAGGAAGAGCTCGCGGCGCTGATCCTGGGCGAGTAACGCCAGCGCTGCCCAACCCAGCCGCCGCAATGCCGTTGCGCGGAAAGTAGTCGTTGGGGACGTTCTTAAACGACTGGTCAAACAATGGCAACGTCGCAGGTAGAGGACGGACAGCGAAAACGCCCCTAAGCGAGCAAGGTGACGTGAAATGAAAGGGCGCTGACCTTCTGGTCGCGCCCTTGAAATTGAACGTCAGATTGCCGCTTAGGGGCGTTTGCAGCGTCGAGCAGTTGCGGCGTTTGGTAAAACGCCGCAACGAACTACCGCGTAACTCCCCTAGTTCATCATTGCATTCATCATCTCGGTGGTTGCGGAATCGTCAGCAGACCACTCGCCATCGTCATTGGCGGTGTACTTGAAGGTAACCTTGGTGTCCTTGGTCTTAGCGGCCTTGGTCACGTCGACCATGACCTGGCCGGCCATCTTGTACAGGTCGTCCTCGGAAGGCATCGTATCGAGCGCCGCGATCTTCTCCTGATACTGGGTGGCGAAATCTTCAACGATCTTGTTCATGGACTTGCAGGTAATGGTGACATCGGCAGTCGCGGTGCCCTTGTCCTCGTCGACCGTCACATCGCCGATCTTGTAGTCAAAACCCTCGAGATAGCTCTTGGCGTACTCCTTGGGATCGATGCCCAGCTGCTCGAACTCGTCGCCCGAGGCCTCTTCCAGGCCGGCGAGGAAGTCGTCGCCGCCGCTCTTGACCTCGTCAAACTGCGTCGTAAGATCCTCGGTGATGAGCTCCTCAACCGAAGGACCTCCGCAGCCGGAAAGCACAACCACGCACGCGACCAGAACAGCCATCAGGGGCGCAAGCAGCAGCTTCTTCTTCATGACATTCCTCCCAACAAGCGGCACCGCGCTTCCCGACGCGGTGCGCGTCGTAACAATAAGGCCATACTAGCCGATAACGAACACCCCCGGCAAAGCAAAGGCGCAGTCGGCTCGATTTAACGTCCGAACGGTTTACCGGTCCGCCCAACGCGCAATAAAACGTTCCGCCGCATTGCAATAAAAAAGGGTGGCCGGACAACCCGACCACCCTTGCGCATCTTCTGGATGCCGCAGACTACTTGCGGACGACCTTAACGATGGCGTCACCGGCGGCGACGGCAGACTCGGCCTCGACGGTAAGCTCGACGTCGGCAAACTCGGCGGTGTTGGACACGGCCACGACGACGCAGTCCTTGTAACCGGCGGCAGCGATCTTGGCGCGGTCGATCTTGAGTATGGGCTGACCAGCTTTGACAACGTCGTCGGCCTTGACGAAGCCCTCGAAGCCATCACCGTTCATGTTGACGGTATCGACGCCAACGTGCACCAGAACCTCGATGCCGCTATCGGACTGCAGGCCCACGGCGTGACCCATGGTGACGGTCACCTTGCCGTCGCAGGGAGCGTAGACCAGGTCGTCCTCGGGCCACACAGCGCAGCCCTTGCCCAGAACCTCGCCACCAAAGACGGGATCGGGCACGTCGGCCATCTTGATGACCTTGCCCTTGACAGGCGAGCACAGCACGTCGGCGCCAGCAGAAGCAGAGATGGAGGCCGGAGCAGCAGCTGCCGCGGGCTCAGCCTTCTTCTTAAACATGTCAAACAGACCCATATGTTTTCTCCTCTTGATTAAGCGCAACGTTATGCGCATGCCTATGGTGATTATAGTGCCAAATGATCAAATTGCTAAGGTGAGGGCTCGAATCGCAAGCCCTTCCCGGTAGCGCTCGTGGGATGAGTATCTCCTTTGCATCGCGGGTCGATAAGCCGAGTATCGCCTGCAGGTTATGGAGCGCATGGAAGGGCTCTACCAGACCACGCTGGCCGAAACGCAGGAGCTGCTCGACCCCACGCAGCTTGACCACGCCGCCAAGCTCATCGCGAACGCCCGACAGGTCGACATCTACACGGGCTCGCACAACCTCTATCCAGCAGGAATGTTCCGCGACCGCCTGCTCTCCGCCGGCAAAAGCGCAACGTGCCACGACGGCGCTGAGGCCCAGGTGCGTACGGCGCTCGCCTCGGGTCCCGACCATGCGGCAATCGTCATCTCCTACGGCGGCCTTGCCCCCAACCTCAAGGACATCTTGCCGATTCTCAGCAGCCGGCATGTCCCGGTCATCGTCATCGGCACGCCTTATTGCGCTCGCATTCACCCTGGCTTTGCCGCCTACCTCACGGTGAGTGACCACGAGAGTATGACGCATCGCATCACGCAGTTCGCCAGCCACATCGCCGTGCAATACGTGCTCGATTCGCTCTACAGCAGCTACTTCGCCAAAGGCTACGCCCGCTGCTCCGAATTCCTGGAGCGCTCGTTTCCCTACACCCGTCTGCCCGGGCTCAAGTAGCGACGAGCGTGGATTTTCGGACGCATATCTAACGAGCGTGGATAATCTCCCACTTTGAGCCCGCACACAGGCCAAAACCGGGAGATTATCCACGCTCGTGTTGAATGCTCCGTTTTCCTCTGCGCCCGAGGGACCACTCGACCACCTTGCACCAAAGCAATAACGACTTCTCGTCATTAGATTATTCAAATCGACTCTAATAACTATTTTCGCCATAAACTCGTTATTAGAATTGATATGATTAGCCTAATAGCGAGTTTCCGGCACTAAAGATATGGAGGGCGCGATGCAAATCGAGGAGAACGGCCAGGGAACGCTCCGCAATAATCTATCGGGGAAATTGGCTTACTATTCGTTTTTGCCAACGCCCTTGCAATCATTGAGGCAGCTAAACCTCACTGAGGAAACCTATCGCACGCTTTCCACATGCTCACGAAAGCTTGGAGAGCTTGAAGGCATGCTCTACTTTGTTCCCAACGCCGACATGTATCTGACAATGTATGTGCGCAAAGAAGCACTCCTTTCTTCGCAAATTGAGGGAACCCAGTGCACGTTTGACGACCTACTTAGTCCATCGCAAACCCAACTCCATCATAAAGATGTCGCAGATGTCGTGAATTATGTCCGTGCTGTCGACCGCGGCGTAGAACTGCTCAAAAAGATGCCCTTGTGTACGAGGCTTCTCAGGCAGGTTCATGCGGTCCTGCTGGACGGAGTGCGCGGAACGGAGAAGAATCCAGGCGAGCTGCGCTCCTCACAAAACTGGATTGGCCCTTCAGGCTGCACCATTGCAACTGCATCGTTCGTCCCTCCAAACATTGAAGATTTGAGCAACACGCTCCAGGACCTCGAACGATTTATCAATGAGCCTCAAGTCGAAATGGATCCGATCGTGCGGGCGGCGCTCGTCCATTACCAATTTGAAACTGCCCATCCATTCCTAGACGGAAACGGTCGCCTGGGCAGGCTTCTCATTACACTTACGCTCATCAATGATGGCGTTCTTCATTCTTGCTTGTTCTATCCATCGTTCCAGTTCAAGAAAAATCGAAGCGAGTACTACCGACAACTCACATCCGTAAGGGAACGAGGAACTTACGAGGAATGGATAGAGTTTTTCTGCGCCAGTCTTCTTGAGAGTGCGAAGGACTCGGTAGGGTCTTTAAAGAGTCTTGTTGATCTCCACAACCGTTCGACGGCAGCTATTACCGAAAATCTCGGAAGGACTGCCGCAAACGGACAAAGGCTGCTGAGCCTTCTTGAAGAGCATCCCATCCTCGACACCGCATTTATCGCTGCCCGACTCGATATCGGTAGGAGCACCGCGAGCTCGCTCGTCAAATCATTTGAAGAATTGGGTATCCTCCGTCCACTCGACGAGTCAAGACAGAGATACCGACAGTACGGGTATGAAGAGTATCTTTCGATTCTCAGGGAAGACGCTGAGCCGATTAGATAGGCACCGCAGCCCAGCCATATTAAAACGAGCGTGGATAATCTCCCACTTTGAGTCCACACGGGGGCCAAAAACGGGAGATTATCCACGCTCATTTCTGACTAGTCATTGGGGACGTTCTTAAACGACTAGTCAAACAAGAACGTCCCCAATGACTACTACGGCAACACCGATGTTTTGGCAACGCCAGCGAGCGGGTCGCATTTGTGACAAGGTGACGTGAAACGAAAGGGCGCTGACCTTCCGGTCGCGCCCTTGAAGTTGAACGTCAGATTGTCCAAATGCGGCCCGCGCAGCGTCGGCCGGTTACGGCGTTTGGTAAAACGCCGTAACTACTCCCGAGCTCCGTACTGCTCGTAGTAAGCGTCGATGGCGGCCTTGAGCTCGTCATCGATGACGACCTTGCCATCGATCTCGTGGTTGTAGAGGGTCTCGACGACCTCGGCCATGGAAACGATGCTCGCGACGGGGAAACCGTACTTGGCCTCGATCTCCTTCTGTGCGGTGGTCACGCCGCCCTTGCCGACCTCCATGCGGTTGAGGGACACGATCAGTCCCTTGATTTCGACGTCGGCAGCAGCCTTGACCTTGGGATAGGTCTCGTCGATGGACTTGCCGCTGGTGGTGACGTCCTCGACCATGATCACACGGTCGCCGTCCTGGGGCTCATAGCCCAGCAGGTTGCCCTTGTCGGCGCCGTGGTCCTTGGCCTCCTTGCGGTCGCAGCAGTACTTGACCTCCTTGCCGTACAGCTCGTGGTAGGCGATGGCGGTCACGACGGCCAGGGGAATGCCCTTGTAGGCCGGCCCAAACAGGACATCAAAGTCGTCGCCAAAGTTATCGTGGATGGCCTGGGCGTAATACTCGCCCAGCTTCTTGAGCTGATAGCCCGTCACGTAAGCGCCGGCGTTCATAAAGAACGGGGACTGACGGCCGCTCTTGAGCGTAAAGCTGCCGAACTTAAGGACGTCGGACTCAACCATAAACTTGATGAACTCTTGCTTGTAAGCCTCCATGCGGGCTCCTCTCGTAATCGCGTACGTGCCTTCCAGTTTAGCGCAGGCAGGGCGTCGGTGCGGGCGCGCTTTGGGGCCTCAGCATTCTGTAAAGGCTTTGTCAGGGGCAATGGTTTTCCAAACAAAGGGGTTGACACGGCAAACCCCCTCATCAAAAATACGGGCGGATTAAAACGGGTACGAGATACCCAAAGCGCGCCGCGCCCGGCCTTAAGGAGGTGTGCCATGGAAGGCAGTCATAGTCGAAAAACCTGCATGTCGCCCTCGGCACGCCGCGAGGATTCCGCACGCGCATAAGCGCCAACAGCCGACCGTCAAAACCACCACAAAGGTGCCCGTCCCCTTTGTGGTAGCTCGCAAGCATGACGTGAGCGACATCTAGGTTTTTTGAAGCACATACGACACGTACGCTAACTCCCTTCAACAAGGAGGACCCTATGCTGATGCTCAAAACCGCCACGGTACTCGAAGCTATCTCCAAGCGCCGCCGCACGGCGCGCCCTGCCGCTCACGCCGGCCTGTCCAAGAACACCATATTCGCCGCCACCCATAGCGCCGAGGACGCCCTCGTGCTGCTCGACGCCACGGCTGGCGGACTCACCGCCGAGCACGCCGCCGAGCGCCTGAGCGCGGTCGGCCCCAACACCATCGAGGCGCCGACCAAGACGCTCGCCCGCCGCATCGCCGACGCATTCATCGATCCCTTCGCCGGCATCCTCGCCGCGCTCGCACTGGTCTCGCTCTATATCGACGTGCTCGCCGTGCCCGAGCCGCAGCGCGACCCCTCCACGGTCATCGTCATCGGCATCATGCTGCTGGTATCGGGCGGCATGAAGTTTATCCAGGAAGCCCGCAGCGGCAATGCGGCCGAGGCCCTCAAGGACCTGGTCTCCAACACCTGCTGCGCTCTGCGCGACGGCGAGCGCCTCGAGATCCCCTTCGACGAGCTCGTCCCCGGCGATGTGATCCGCCTCTCTGCCGGCGATATGGTGCCGGCCGACGCCCGTATCATCACCGCGCGCGATCTGTTTGCGATCGAGTCCGCACTCACCGGCGAGAGCAACGCCGTCGAGAAGACCGCTTCCGCCGCGGTCGTCGAGGGTGCCAACGGCTCCGCGCTGCCACTCTCCGCCTGCAAGAACATCGTCTTTACCGGCACCTCCGTGCAAAACGGCACTGCAATGGCGCTTGTCGTTGCCACCGGCTCGGACACCTACCTGGGCGGCATCGCCAAGATGCTCAACGGGCACGGCGAGAAGAGCGCGTTTGACCGCGGCGTCTCGAGCGTCTCCATGCTGCTCGTACGCCTCATGCTCGTTATGGCGCCGGCCGTCTTTGCCATCAACGCCGCCACCAAGGGCAACGTCATCGACGCGCTGCTATTCGCCACGAGCGTGGCCGTGGGCATCACGCCGCAGATGCTTCCCGTCATCGTGACCACGAGCCTGTCGCAGGGCGCCAAGGACCTCGCCCGTCGCCAGGTTATCGTCAAGGAACTGCCGGCGATCCAAAACCTCGGCGCGATGGACGTCCTGTGCTGCGACAAGACCGGCACCCTCACCGAAGACCGCATCGTGCTCGAGCGCTACCTCAACACCGACGGCAACGAGGACGTGCGCGTACTGCGCCATGCGTTTTTGAACAGCTTCTTCCAGACCGGCCTCAAGAACCTTATCGACCTGGCCGTCATCGACCGCGCCGACGTGACGCCCTCGGCCACAGCACCCGGCTCCATGCTGGGCCAGAGCCTGCGCGACCGCTATACCAAGATCGACGAGGTGCCCTTCGATTTCTCGCGCCGTCGCCTGAGCGTCGTTGTCGCCGACGCCCAGGGCAAAACCCAGATGGTTACCAAGGGAGCTGCCGAGGAAATGCTCGAGATCTGCTCCTTTATCGAGGTCGATGGCGCCGCCCAGCCGCTCACCGAAGACAAGCTCGCCCAGATTCGCAAGCAGGTCGCCGGGCTCAACGCCGAGGGCCTGCGCGTGATTGCCGTGGCGCAGAAGACCGATCCGCGCTGCGTGGGCGAGTTTGGCATCGCTGACGAGTGCGACATGGTGCTGATGGGCTTTTTGGCCTTCCTCGATCCGCCCAAAGCAAGTGCCGCGGGCGCCGTCGCTACCCTCGAAGCCAAGGGCGTGGCGGTCAAGGTTCTGACCGGCGACAACGACCGTGTCGCCGCCACCGTTTGCGAGCAGATCGGCATCGGCGCGAGCAACGTCTTGCTCGGCTCCGAGATCGATGCGCTCGACGACGCCGAGCTTGCCGAACGCGCCGAGAACACCCACCTCTTCGCCAAGCTCTCGCCGCTGCAGAAGGCGCGTCTGGTGCGCGTCATGCGTGAGCTGCTCGACCACACCGTGGGCTTTATGGGCGACGGCATCAACGACGCCGCCGCCATGCGTGCGAGCGACTGCGGCATCTCGGTCGATTCGGCCGTCGACATCGCCAAGGAATCCGCCGATATCATCTTGCTCCAGAAAGACCTGGGCGTGCTCGAGCGCGGCATCATCGAAGGCCGCCGCACCTACGGCAACCTGCTCAAGTACCTCAAGACCACGGTGAGCTCCAACTTTGGCAACGTGCTATCCGTGACCGTCGCGAGCCTGTTCTTGCCATTCTTGCCCATGAGCGCTCTGCAGTTGGTGCTGCTGTCGCTGGTCTACGAGATCGTGTGCATCGCGCTGCCGTGGGACACCGTCGACGACGCCTGGACTGCCCGTCCGCGTGCTTGGGACGCCGCGTCCATCAAGGGCTTTATGCTCGAGCTGGGCCCCGTGAGCTCACTGTTTGATATCGCGACTTTCGCCGCGCTCTTCTTTGTGGTGTGCCCCGCCGCCGTGGGCGCAAGCTGGGCAGAGCTTGCCGCTATAGGCGACGTCGCAGGCATGGCGGCCTTTACGGAGCTCTTCCAGAGCGGTTGGTTTGTCGAGTCCATGTGGTCGCAGACGCTCGTGGTCCACATGCTGCGCTCCCCGCGCCTGCCACGCCCGCGCGACCACGCCGCGCCCGCGCTGTGCCTCCTCACCGTGCTGGGCCTGGTGCTCGTCACCTGGCTGCCGGCAAGCCCCATCGCCGATGCGCTGGGTCTCATGCCGCTGCCGCCAATCTTCTTCGCGCTGCTCATCGGCATTGTCGCCGCCTACATCGCGCTCACCCAACTGGCCAAGCGCCGCTACATCGCCCGCCACGGCGAGCTGCTGTAACTTCACCGGCACCCTCGTCAAGGATGTTTGGGCCGCCGCGACCCGCCCCCGCTGGCCGCGGCGGCCCAAAACAGCTAAAAACGCCCCTCACCCCCGCTTTAATTTCTTTTGCAAGTTTTAACTTCTTTTGCTTTCTTTCACTTCTTTTAACAAGGCGCCCGGCGGGCATAAGTTGCTCGCCGGGGGTGTCGGTTCGACGAAGAGGCCTCAGCCGTAGCAACGGATTGCCCAGCGAGAGATTTCCCAAGTGCCAACTCAAACAGTACATGTTTAATCTGTTTCGTTAATTGAATTGCGTAAATATGGTTAACCAAAGAATTGATATTTGGTTAAATAGTAACTGTATATTTGGTTAAATGTACTGGTAAACAATGGTGATAATTATGCCAAAGAAGTACTACACTAGAATTATCGAAAATGAGCTTGACCAGCTGCTGGGTATATTCGGCGCCGTTCTCATCGAAGGACCGAAATGGTGCGGAAAGACGACCACGGCCGGGACCCGTGCGGCGTCCAGGCTGCTTCTCATGGACCCGTCGCGCAACTTCGAGAATCGCTTGCGTGCCGAGACGGACCCGGCGCTTGCCGTTGCAGGCGAGGTGCCGCGGCTGATCGATGAATGGCAGGAGGTTCCGAAACTTTGGGACGCGGCGCGGTTTGAGTGCGACAACCGCGGCGGCGAGCCTGGCCAGTTCATATTTACGGGGTCGGCGACGCCGCGAGACGACGAACGGCCGATGCACAGTGGCGCTGGAAGGTTCGCTAAATTGCGCATGGATACCATGACGCTTTTCGAGCTTGGGAAATCCAGCGGCGCGGTTAAGCTGTCGGGCATTATTTCTGGCGAAAAGTTCAATGGCGCTTTCGGATCGCTGGATTCCGCCTCGATTGCCGAGTGCGTTGTCCGTGGCGGATGGCCCGCGGCGGTCGGTCGCGATGCGCTGGCTGCGTCGGCGATGGCGAAACGTTACATCGGCATAGTCGCCGAAGAAGATTTGTCTCGTGTCGACGGCTCTCGCCGCGATCCCGAAAAGGTCAAAGCCGTCATCGAATCGCTTGCGCGCAATGAATCCACTTTGGCGACACTCAAGACGCTCGTAGCCGATCTTGGCGGAGAGGTGTCGAGACAGACGGCGGCATCATATATATCCCTTCTCGCTCGGGTTAGTTTCGTTCGCGATATTCCCGCATGGAACCCCGCAATGAGATCTCCCGTGCACTTAAGAGAATCGAAGAAGCATCATCTCGCTGATCCGTCACTGGCGGCCGCTGCGCTCGGAGCGACTCCGGCGACATTGCTGCTAGATTTCAAGACGCTTGGGCTGCTTTTTGAATCGTTGGCCCTTCATGATTTGTGGGTTTATGCGCAGGCAAATGGAATGGGCCTCTATCACTATCACGATTCTCGCGATCTAGAAGTCGATGCAGTCATTGCGGCTCCCGGTGGAACGTGGATCCCGGTCGAAATCAAGCTCAGCTCCGCCCAAATCGAAGAGGCGTCTGACAGCCTTATTGCTGTCGAGAAGCGTATGGTTGCCGCCGGAAACAACCCGCCAGTTTCGAAAGTCGTAATCATCGGGTTTGGTTCGCAAGCCTATGTCACTGACCGCGGCGTCCAAGTTGTTCCGCTGGATGTGCTCGCGCCGTAGTGCAATTGCAAGTTTTTACTTCTTTTAACAAGGCACCCGACGGGCATAGGCTGCTCGCCGGGCGCCTTGGTTAGGATGCTATTGCTGTTGAGAACGCCTAGGCCAAATCTTCGCCGTTGGTGGCGATAACCTTCTTGTACCAGTCAAAGCTCTTCTTCTTGGAACGCTTGAGGGTGCCGTTGCCGGCGTCGTCGCGGTCCACATAGATAAAGCCGTAGCGCTTGGACATCTCGCCCGTACCGGCCGAGACCAGGTCGATCGGGCCCCAGGTGGTGTAGCCCAGCAGGTCAACGCCGTCCTCGGTCACCGCATCGCGCATCGCGGCAATATGCTGACGCAGGAAGTCGATACGGTAGTCGTCGTTGATAGAACCATCCTCCTCGACAACATCCCTGGCACCCAGACCGTTCTCAACCACAAACAGCGGCTTCTGATAACGGTCGTACAGGTCATTAAGGGTGATGCGGAAGCCCAGCGGATCGATGGCCCAGCCCCACTGGCTCTCCTGCAGGTAGGGGTTCTTGGCGCCGGCGAAGGCGTTGCCCTGGGTGCGCTTGACATCGGGGTTGTCGGCACCGGCAGAGCAACGGGTGCTGTAGTAACTAAAGCTGATGAAGTCGACGGTGTTGGCAGCCAGGACCTCGCGGTCCTCGTCGGTCATGCCCACATCGATGCCCAGGCGCTCGAGTTTCTTGACGGCATAGGCCGGGTAGTAACCGCGGCTCTGGACGTCGACGAAGAAGTAATTGTCCTGGTTGTCAAGCTGAGCCTGGCGTACATCGCCCGGACGGCAGCTGTAGGGATAGTAGGTGCCCGCGGCGAGCATGCAGCCGATCTTGACCTCGGGGTCGATCTCGTGGGCGATCTTGGTTGCCCAAGCGCTGGCGACGAGCTCGTTGTGGGCGGCCAGGTACTCGACGGCTTCCTTGTTCTCGCCCTCCTCAAAGACCAGGC
Organism: Collinsella sp.; assembly: GCA_019414385.1. Classification (GTDB taxonomy): domain Bacteria; phylum Actinomycetota; class Coriobacteriia; order Coriobacteriales; family Coriobacteriaceae; genus Collinsella. Next base: position 39,504 of record DXMD01000010.1, read on the forward strand.
CGGCACCCATAAACGGCAGGTGAAGGATCATGTTGATCTCGTTGAAGGTGAGCCAGTACTTCACCAGGCCCTTGTAGCGGGTGAAGATCGTGGTCGCGAGGTTCTTGTAGAAGTCGATGAGCTTGCGGTTGCGCCAGCCGCCGTACTCCTTGATGAGGTGGACGGGGCAGTCGAAGTGCGTGATGGTCACGAGCGGCTCGATGCCGTGCGCCTGGCACTCGCGGAACACGTCCTCGTAAAAGGCCAGGCCGGCCTCGTTGGGCTCGGCCTCGTCACCGTTGGGGAAGATACGGGTCCAGGCCAGGCTCACGCGGAAGGTCTTAAAGCCCATCTCGGCAAAGAGGGCAATGTCCTCCTTGTAGTGATGGTAGAAATCGATGCCGGTCTGCGCGGGATAGTAATAGCCGTCCTCGAAGTCGAGCATCTTGCGCTGGCCGGAGACCACCGCGTAACGCTCCGGGCCGTGCGGCGCCACATCCACGTTGGCCAGGCCGCGACCGTCAACGTTGTACGCGCCCTCGCACTGGTTGGCAGCCGTCGCGCCGCCCCACAGGAAGTCATTACGGAAAGCCATGCATCGATCCTTTCACACGCTGTTTGTCGTGGCTTCAGTATCCCCGTAAGCAGCGCGCCACTCAACGGCAACGGCGCAGGTCGGCACTTCTTTTCGCGCACAGACGCCCGGCAGCCGCCCCCGTCTGACACTTTTTGATACCTGCCCGCCCAAACCGCCAACCACCACAAAGGGGACAGGCACCTTTGCGGCGGATTGGGCCCGGTTTGTCTCGATCTGTAACAGTTAGGCAGCCAAAACCGGGCCTGGTGTTACAGATCGAGATTGTTCGTTCTATCCCCTACAATTTGTCTCGATCTGTAACAGGTAGAGACGATTTAGCCCGATAGATGTTACAGATTGAGACGGAAGATTCTAATCGCAGGCGATGTCGAGGTTTTTGCCGATGAGGCCTACGTAGCCGCCTTCGGCTGCCTTGGGGCTGTCGGCGTGGCAGAGAACCCACTTGTCGGCCTTCCAGTAGCAGTAGCTGTCACCGGCGGCAGGCATGTCGGCTGCAGCCTCGGGGCGCGGGCCGTTGGTGCCCGCCGGCAGCGCCACCATCACCTGGAAGCCGCCGTCGTCGACCATGCACGGCGTGTAGTGGAGAGTGGTGTTGAAGACTTCGACGACCGTACCCGCCGGCACGCGGAACGCCTTGACGCACGCGGTGTCGAGCTTGCCGTCCTCGATCTCCCAACGATACGCCACGAGCAGGATAAAGTCGCGGGCGCCCAGGTTAAACTCGCTGGCGCGATGATACTCCAGGCAGTTGAGACGCGTGTTGTGGCCGTTGCACCAACCGAGCTGGAAGGGACGGCCGCCAAACATGAGAAAGCCCAGTTTATCGGCATCCTTGACGCCCTCGAGCTCCGGCGCACTTGCTACGTATTTGCTGCCCTCGGGAATGGGTGTGGCAGAGAGCGCCTCGAGCACGGGCGACGTGAGCTCAGACGGAACGTCATCCCAAACGTTGCCATAGGATTTGAATTCGGAATCGTTGACAGAGTAGATATGCATGTTCACTCCTGTTCGTAAATGTGACTATACGAACATTCTAGAACAAACATGAGCGATTTTGAACGCTCGTCCCGACCAATCAACAAAAAGGCGCCCCCGCATAAGCGAAGGCGCCCAATGCGCGCGTTTTGGGCGATAAAGCCCTTACGCCTGCTGATAGTGCAGGTGCTTCTCGTCGATATCGGCCAGGTCGCGGTTGAGGTAACGGCGCGCGAGCCAGTTCGCCATGGGAAGGTTCTGGTCCAGGTAGTTACCGCACTCCTCGGGAGCGGCACCGGGGACATCGCCATCAAAGCCGGCGACAAACTCGAACAGCTCACGCACGAGTGGCAGAATCTCTTCACTCGTCAGCTCACCAAAAACGACGAGGTAAAAGCCCGTACGGCAGCCCATGGGCCCAAAGTAGACAATGCGGCTCGACCACTCGGCATGATTGCGGAGGAACGTCGCGCCCAGGTGCTCGATGGTGTGGCACTCGGCCGTGTTCATGACCGGCTCTTTGTTGGGCGTGGTCAGGCGTAGGTCAAAGGTGGTGACGGCGGCGCCGGTCGCCGGATCGCGGTCGATGCGGCTCACGTACACGCCGGGCTCAAGCAGCAGATGGTCAACGGAAAAGCTCGCGATGCGCTCCATGGCAGATCCTCTCGATAGTCAAATTGGGACGGGGCTCTTTTAGCTGGTTCGAATGGTCGCACCAATCATACCAGTCAAAAAAGCCCCGTCCCAAAAAGACAACTTAGCCAAGGACACGGGCCATACGGGCCTTGAACTCGGACAGGAAGCGCGGGGTATCGACGGTCAGCGCCACGAGTGTGCTCTTGTCGGGATCTGCCACGCGGCGCTCATCGCAGATGGTGCGGCCGCGATACTCACCCAGCAAGTCAACACGCAGGTTACAGCCGAGCGCACCCACGAGCGTGGGATCAATCGCCACGGCAACCGCCAGCGGATCGTGCAGCGCGCAGCCGCCCAGGTAGGACGCGTTCATCTCGTACGAACCAATGTAGTGCTCGACCATGCTCGCAAATGCGCAGCCGGCCATGGTTCCCGAACCCGTCCAGCCGGCAATGTCGCGGCGCGTGAGCACCACGCGATGCGTCACGTCCAGGCCCACCATGGTGAGCTTACGGCCCGAGCGCAGCACCGCGTCGGCTGCCTCGGGGTCGCTCGCCATGTTGGCCTCGGCGCCCGCGCTCACGTTACCGGGCACGGTAAGGGCGCCGCCCATCACGACCACGCGGCCGATGGACATCATCGCCGCCGCATCGCGCTCCAGGGCGAGCGCTAGGTTGGAGAGCGGGCCAGTCGCTACGTAGACCAGATCGGGACCATAGGTGCGCGCGGCATCGATCAGATAATCGACCGCAGCGTTGCCGTCGGCCGAGGTCGCCCCCACCGGCTCGTAGGGCGACGCGGGCACGCTCGCGCCGCCGATGCCGTTCTTGCCGTGAATGAGCGCGGTGGACGCCGGCGGCGTATAGGGCTCAGTCGCTTGCAGAGGACGGTCGGCACCCAGGTACACCGGCACCTCGGGACGGCCCAACAGGTCGAGCACCGCCAGGCAGTTGTGCGCCGACTGCTCGACGCGCACGTTGCCAAAGCATGTGGTGATGCCCACGAGCTCCACCTCGGGGCTCGCGATGGCATAGGCAAGCGCCATCGCATCGTCCACACCCATATCCAGATCAAGGATCAGCTTCTTGGTTGCCATTGTTTTACTCCGCTTCTCCGTCTTGTACTAATCGTCTAAACCAAACATGCGCCCAACTTCGGCACGCGTGGGAATCGACTGCTGCGCGCCCAAACGCGACACCGTCACCGCCGAGGCACGGGCGCCGGCGGCCATGCATTCAAAGAGCGGCAGGCCCTCCAGGCGAGCCGCCGCAAGCGCACCAATAAACGTATCGCCCGCGGCCGTCGTATCGACCACCGCGCACGAAAGTGCCGGCATGCGCAGCAGCTCACCGTCATCGCCAAATGCAACTGAGCCGGCACCGCCTAGCGTGATGACCGCAGCCCCGGCGCCCTTGTCGAGCAGCGCATTGAGCGCGGCGACGCAACTCGCATCATCCGTGGCCAGAATGCCCGTCAGCACCTGGCACTCGGTCTCGTTGGGGCAGACCAGGTCGACCGCAGGCCAGACCTCCGCAGGCAGCTCGCAGGCGGGCGCTGGATTAAAGACCGTATAGAACCCCAGCTCGTGAGCGCAAACAAGCGCCTCGGCCGTCGCCACAAGGTCACATTCGCCCTGGGCGATAAAGACGCTTCCGGCAGCCGGGGCAATCTCGCTGGCGTCGCCGTCGAGCTCATGGGCCACCAGACGCCTCAACGCGCAGGCAACGTCCGCGCCCGCAAGCGCATGGTTGGCGCCCGGTGACAGTATGATGCGGTTGTCGCCCTCGCAGCGAATGATAGTCGCGGTGCCGGTCTCCACGTCATCGCGAAGCGCCACGAACTCAACACTCACGCCGGCATCCTGGAGCCCCGCCACAAGCGCATCGCCAAAGGTATCACGTCCAACAGCGCCGATCATGCATGTGCGCGCACCCATGCGCGCGGCGGCAACGGCCTGGTTAGCGCCCTTACCGCCGGCGTTGGTGATAAACCCGCTGCCGCCGACGGTCTCGCCCGCACGCGGCATGCGCTCGCACGCCACCGAAAGGTCCATGTTCATGCTGCCGAACACCGCAATGATGTCGCGATCTGCCATGGAAACCTCCTCATCTGCGGGCCTTATGCCCACCGTCGACCATCGATTGTGCGCCCTCGCACCCCCTATAACTTTAGTTCACTTTGATGTGGACGCACGCTTGAGCTTGCGCCAGCAGCAAGCATTCACAGGAGCAGGCAGCTACAATAAATACGTGCTGATTATTCTCGTCATTGGATGATGTTTTATGGAACAATTCTCGCAATCGGGCTCGCGCGGTCGACGCCGCACAGGCAACGAGCCGGCGCCGCACGAACGCGTGAAGAGCGAACGCCATACCAACGAGCCGCGACGCACCGCAAGCCCTCATCGCGCTTCTACCAACAACGCGGGCCGCGCCAACACTCCCGCCGCGGAGCAGACGCCCGCTCGCCCCAAGTCCCGCTACATCCCTGCCCTTGACGGCCTACGCACGCTTGCCGTCGTCGCGGTGGTGCTCTATCACCTCAACCTCACGTGGGCGCAGGGCGGTCTGCTCGGCGTCACGATCTTCTTTGTGCTTTCGGGCTATCTGATCACACGCCTGCTACTCAACGAAGTCGCTAAGACCGGCCGCATCGACCTCAAGAGCTTCTGGATTCGCCGCATCCGTCGCCTGGTCCCCGCCGTGGTAACGGTAGTGTTCGTGACCTGCGCGCTGTGCACCATCTTTAACCACGTGATGCTCACCAAGATGCGCCCCGACATCCTGCCGTCGTTGCTGTTCTTCAACAACTGGTGGCAGATTGCCCAAAACGTCTCGTACTTCAATGCTCTGGGCGACCCCTCGCCGCTCACGCACTTTTGGTCGCTTGCCATCGAGGAATAGTTCTACCTGATTTGGCCGCCACTGCTGTTTGCCATGGTATCCATGCATGTGAGCAAGCCCAACACGCGCCGCTTGGTTCTGGGCCTTGCCGCGGTATCTGCCCTCGCCATGATGGTGCTTTACAACCCTGCCGCCGACCCCAGCCGCGTGTACTACGGCACCGACACCCGCGTGTTCTCGCTACTGCTGGGTGCCTGGATGGCCTTTATCCCCGATCGCGACCTGGCGCCAGTGCGTCTCGCTCATCGTTTGGGGCTCAATCGCCTGGCTGGCGACGCCAAGCACGACAAGAACGCCGAGGGCAAACCTAGCGAGAAGGCCGACGAATCAGCCGAGACCGCCCCGGCACAGCCGAGCGCCCTCGTGCGCTTTTGGTCCTCGCCCACATCCATCGATGTGTTGGGCGTCGTGGGTCTGGTTGGCCTTGCCGCCATGGTCGCGCTCACCAACGGCTACACCGCGTTCCAGTATCGCGGCGGCACGCTGCTGTGCTCGGTCCTCACGCTCATGGTCATCGCGGCCTGCGTGCAGCCCCAGGGAATGGTTGCCCGCGCGCTGTCCGCCGAGCCGCTCGTGTGGGTTGGCAAGCGCTCGTACAGCATCTACCTGTGGCACTATCCCCTGCTGTTGCTCATGAACCCGGTCGCCAACATCAACGATACACCGTGGTGGCAGTACATCTTGCAGGTACTTGTGGTGGTCGCCGTGGCCGAATGCTCATATCGCTTTATCGAAACGCCGTTTAGAAAGGGCGCCTTTGAGCGCACCGTATCCGAGTTCCGCGACGGCACCGCCACGCCCGCCAACTGGGCACGCGCGCACGTCCCTGTCTGCGCAACCTGCGCTGTCGTGTTGGTCGTTGCACTGGGCGGCCTGATCTTTGTGCCGGAGACCTCCGCACTGAGCGGTGAGGGCGCCGAAGTCCTCAACAAGGAAGCCAAAAACACCGCGCCCGCCGACCAACAGGCGGCCGACGACACCGACAAGGACAACGACGGCTTCCCCGATGGCTCCTACGATTTGCTTATGATCGGTGACTCCGTGTCGCTGCGCGCCGTTGATTCCTTTGACGGCGTGTTCCCGCACAGCCATATCGATGCCGAAAAGGGCCGCCAGTTTGATGCGGGCCGCGCGACATTTGAGGGCTATCTCCAACAGAACCTTGCCGGCAAGATCGTGGTCTTTGCGCTGGGCACCAACGGCTTGGTAACCGACGATCAGATCGACGCCATCATGGCCGATGCAGGAGATAAGCGTATTGTGGTGTTTGTGAACACACGCAGCCCGCAGCCGTGGGTTGGCTCTACCAACCAGGCCATCGCCAACGCCGCTACGCGCTACAAGAACGTGCGCGTTATCGACTGGTACGGATACAGCGCCAACCGCAACGACCTGTTCGATGGCGATGGCACGCACCTATCGACCGCTGGCGTGACTGAGTACCTCAACTTGATCCACGATGCCGTCAAGAAGGACCTGCCCGTGCACCCCGAAGATCACGTCAACGATCCGCAGCCGGCAGCCGTCAAGTCTGCCACCGACGCGCTCGTCAATGCGCTCGCTCTCAAGCCGCACAAGCTGGGCACCGACAAGTAACCCGCAGCGCAAACTTCCCACATCCGGAGGGGTGCCCGCCACGGCAGGCACCCCTCCGGCAGTTAGGGACGTTCCTTATGTGCCGGCACCCAGGGACACTCCTGACACAGCCGAGGAACGCCCTCCTTGCGACCGAATTCTGAGTATCTCGCCACCCCGAGCGTTGTTTCCAAGCCCACACCCGCAGCAAACAACCCAAAATCACTCTTTTCGAGCCGACTCCAAGAGGTCATGGACAAAAAGTGGCAAATATGAGTACTGTTACCATTTTAGTAGCAGGCAAAACCACCCAAAATGGCGCCCCTGCGGTAGCGCGCGACCCTTCCAGTTGACCAGAATAGCCGACTTAGGACTTGGAGACCCGCTTTTAATGAACAGATTCTTAGCTATGTTCATTATTTTCTTGGTCGTAAATGCTATCGGCCAGGCAACAGTACTCATATTTGGCATTTTTTGTCCACTCGCATATTACTAACCCCCTATAACAGGCAAAAAACAGGCCGCAGCCCATCGCTGCGGCCTGTTTGGAGTCAAAAAGAGGCGCTAAGCGCTGTAACCCATCGCCTGCAGAACAAACATGACGACCGTGAGCACCGTAATCACGCCGATAGTCGCCCAAGTGAGCACGTTCCACACGCGGCCGTTGCGGTTGGCACCCATAATGTGACGGTCGGCGGCGATAACCACCTGGAACACCAGAACCACGGGCAGTAGCACGCCATTGATGACCTGCGAGGTCATCATAATCTGGAACAGATCGACGCCGGGCATAAGCACCAGCACGGCAGAGATACCGATGATGGCCGTAATGATGCCGCGATAGACCGGGGCCTCGTCCCAGCTGCGGTCGGCACCGCGCTCCCAGCCAAATGCCTCGCAGATAGCGCTCGACGTAACGCCCGGTAGCACGCAAGCAGCCAAGAAGCTCGCCGCGACCAGGCCCGAGGCAAACAGCACCGTGGACCACTGACCCGCAATAGGCTCCAGCGCGCGGGCAGCATCGGCAGCATCGCTAATCTGAATACCCGCCGGGAACAGCACCGTACCGGTCGTGATGATAATAAAGCCCGCAATGATATCAGCAGCGATCGAGCCGCTCACGGTATCAATACGCTGCAGCACGATGTCGTCCTCGCCCGCATTCTTATCGACCACGTTATTCTGCGCCAAGAAAATCATCCACGGCGCGATGGTGGTACCGATCGTTGCGACCACGAGCGACACGTAGCTGGGGTCATTTTGAATGTTAGGCACGACCAGGTCGACCGCGACCTCACCCCAGTTGGGGCCAGCCATAAACGCGGCGACAATATAGGTCACGAAGACGCAGCTTACCAACAGCAGAATCTTCTCGATGCGCTGGAAACTACCCGACATGGTAAGCATCCACACCAGCAGCGCCACCAACGGCACCGAGATGCTCGCCGGCACGCCAAAGAGAGCAAGGCCGCTGGCGATACCCGCAAACTCCGAAATGGTCACAGCCGTGTTGGCGATCAACAGCGCCGCCATAGCAAGTACACTCTTGCGCACGCCAAAGCGCTCGCGAATGAGCGATGCCAGGCCCTTGCCCGTGACGCAGCCGCAGCGCGCCGCGGTCTCCTGCGTCACGATGAGCAGCACGGTCATGACGGGAAGCATCCACAGCATCTTGTAGCCATAGCTGGCGCCCGCGCTGGAATACGTTGCAATGCCGCCGGCGTCATTGCCCGAAAGCGCCGCCAGCAGACCGGGACCCATAGCGCCAAAGATGGCCGCGATGGTCAACTTTTGCTTGGTGCCCGACTTTTGCTTGGTATTTTGCACGCGACCACCTAACCCATGACCGACATGGTGAGCAGCACCGCAGCGGCACAGTACGCTACGCACGAGATCATGACGGCAATAACGTTCATGGCGGTGCCCGACGTATTGAGGTCGTGCTCGTCACGCCAGAACAGCACCATCAGGTAAATCACGGCGCTCATGTTGCCAATCAGACAGACGATGGCCGCGATGTTAAAGCACCCGGTAAAGAGTTGCTCCTCAAACATGGACGCATCGGGGAACGCAGCGGTGCGCACCAGCTGGGCGCACAGGTAGGTCACGAGTGACAGAATCAGGCCCATACCCGTGCTCTGGAAGAAGAACCCCAGATACGGCTTGGGTTCGTCGTCGTGACCGTCATACTCCAGGAAGTAGTTCTTGACGAACGACACCATGCGCGAGGCCGCCAGCAGCACGAGCGGCATGGCGCACATGGGGAACACCACCAGATGCGCGGAGCCGAGCGCCGTTCCCAGCACGGTCGCCATGATGCACGACGCGACGCCCCATACAACAACCCAGTACTGGCGATGTACGAACCAGCTGAGCACGTTCGTCGAGTCGTCCGATGCGCTATCGCCCGAGCCGACACCGGCGATCTGCAGGTCCTCCTGATGCTCCTCGGCAATAACGTCCATGGCGTCGTCGAAGGTTACGATACCCAGGATATGACGGTTCTCGTCGCAGACAGGGATGGCAACCAGGTCGTACTTGGTCATCTCGTCCGTTACGTCTTCCTGGTCCTCGTCGGGCGACACATAGACCAGGTCGCGATAGGCCAGCTGACCCAGCGTGGCGTCGCGGTCGGCTACGATCAGCGTGCGCAGCGAAAGCACGCCGGTCAGCATGCCGCTCGGATCCTCGGTATAGACGTAGTAGACGCTCTCGAAGTCCTCGTCGAGCTCGCGAATCGCCTCGATGGCGTCACCGACCGTTGCCGTGGCGGGCAGGGAGACAAACTCCGAGGTCATGATGCGGCCGGCGGTGTTGTCTTCATACCCTAGCAGGTTACGAATCGCCTTCTCCTCCTTGACGCCCATCAGGCGCAGGAGCTTCTCGGCCTTCTCGTAATCGAGCTCGTCGATCAGGTCGGCTGCATCGTCCGGGTCCATCATGGCCAGCATCGACGATGCGTCCGTATCGGACAGGCCCTCGAGCATCTCGGTCATAAGCTCGTCGTCATCGAACTCCGAGATGGCCTCGGCGGCCTGGGCAGTATCGAGCTGCGCAAACACCTGCGCACGTAGACGCGGGTCGAGCTGCTCGATAATGTCGGCGATGTCGGCAGGGTGCAGCTCGCCGAGCGTCTTGTGCGACACCGAGAGTTGAATGTTCTTGGTCGAGCGGTCGAGCAGGTCCATGTAGGACCAAGCGATGATATCCTCACTGAGCGGCTTGCCCAGGTGCTTCATAAAGCCTTCAACGATATGCTCGAGCGCGGGGCTGATGGCGCGTAGCAGACCGCGGGCACCGACCTCGGCGCCCAGCAGGCGCAGCTGGTTTTCGCCCGACATGGAAAACTTGATGTCGTTTACGCGCACGACCTTCATGCCCTGCGTGTCGACAATCTGTTTGTTGAGCACGTCGCGGGCAAGCAAGAGTTCGGTCGGCTGCAGGTACGAAAAACGGATTTCGGTGGCCGACGTCTTAAGGTGTACACCCGTCTCGTCGATGCGGTCGACCCATTTGCGCCAGCTGATCATGAACGGCGTCTTGCCGGGACCACGGAACGCGAGCGACGTCACGTGCGGAAAAACTTCGCCGGTTGCAATGCCAAAATCGTTCACAACGCCGAGCTTTTCGCCGTCGACGTCCAAGACCGGCAATTTGAGCATCTCACTCAGATAATTCAATGGTGCTCCCCATCATTATTCCTGCGGACCGCGTGACCATGCCGGCACGCAATTCGTGGACTTTTAGACATATATACGCATGCGCAGGCGGCACGCCGCTCGGCGCTCACACCCCGTGCACGCGCAGAAAGCACCTGCATGGGGTCATCGACTGTATGGTCGAGGTTTGGATTTCACCTGTAACCTTTCTCTTGACCCTCATTAACCGCAGTAACTATAGCATCAGCATCGCGCTGCGGCACCGAATTTATGCGCTGCACATTGCAGGCATACCAAACACTGACGTATCCGTGACATAGTCATTGGGGACGTTCTTCAATGACTAGTCCGTGGTGTCATCGTCCTCGGCAAGTTGGGGGAACACGGCATCCTTGGGCATGGAAACCTTGGTGAGCGAGGTGAGCTTTTTGCTCAATGCCGTGTCCGTCTTAACCAGGTCGCTGAGCGTCACGATCTTGTAGCCGTCGGCGACAAGGCCATCGATAATCTGCGGCAGCGCCTCGAGCGTCTGCTCGGCGCATTCGTCTCTATCGGTGAGCAGCACGATATTGCCCGGCGTCACCGAATCGAGCACCGTCGAGACCTGCTCGTCGGCACCGTTGAGCAGCCAGTCGCCCGAGTCAATATTCCACGAGACCACGGCGGAGACCAGGTCCATCGCATCAATCCAGTTTTGCTCGTCAAAGGCAGCGTAGGGAGCACGCAGCAGCATCGTCTTCACGCCGGTCGCCGACTTAATCGCATCGGTGCCTTTCGTGATCTGTTCGCGTACCGCCTCACGGTCCTGACCCTTGAGCGAATCGTCGCTGTAGCTGTTGGATCCGATCTCGCACCCGGCATCGACAATCGCCTTGGCCGTGGCAGGCGATGCCTCGGCCGCATCGCCCGACAGGAAGAACGTCGCGGTGACGCCCTTTTCCTTGAGTACCTGCAAGATCTGCTTGGTAGCGCTGCTCGGACCCTCGTCAAACGTCAGCGCCACGTACTTTTTGTTGCCCTTGGGTGCCACGCTGGCGCACGCAACGACGCAATCGGTGGCGGGCACGACCTCGCCGCGGTCCTGTGTCTTGCCCGATTGCTCGCCGACCCACACCTCGGAGCGGCCCTGGACACCCCACGTCTGCACATACTCGATAGCGCCCGTACCCTCGACCTTGAGCTTGGGCTCGATAACCGTAGCCTGAACCTCGTGCTTCTCGTAGGTGTTACGGCCATCCTTGACCGTCACCTTCTCGCCGCCCTCAAGTTCGCGGCTATCCCATTTGCCCTGCTTCACGCGCTTGCCGTCGACCTTCACCGACAGCTTTTCGCCCCCATGGCGCTTGAGCACGCTGTCATCGACGGCCAGCAGGTCGCCTGCGTCGTAGGTGTCAGTCAACTCCTGGTCGTCGATGAGATTCTGCAGCGTAGAGCCCACACGCACCGCTGTCTTCTGGCCGTTGAGCTCCACGTCCACACTGCGGTTGACGTAGCCCACGACGGCAGCGATAAACAGCACGAGCGCGCAACCCACGGCGATGAGCGCGTAGGGCAGGCGAGACGAACGACGGGGTGTGCGGCTGTTGCCGATGCGCGCGCTGCGATCGCTAAAGCCGCGGCTATGGTTGAGATACATCGCGCCGGGCTTACGGTGACGGCGGCGCTGACCGCTGGGCAGCTGCCCCAGGTCGCGGCGCGCCGTCGGACGCGCACCCGAACGCCCGTTTAAGTTGGATCCGTTTTGGCGCATGTGCCCTCCCCCATAAACACAGCAAGCCGGAGCAACAGGTCTCCGGCTTGCCTCCCATCATTTGGTACGTCGCTATTTTGTAGCTTTTGACGAGCCTCCGCTCGCCTTTTGGTATTCGTCCTTAAAGGCCTTGAACATACCGCGCGTCTTGCCGAGCTGCTTGCCCAGTGCGCGGCTGCCCTTGTCCACGGCGACCGATCCCTTGTCATCGAGCACCTTGGCGCCCTTTTTGACCTTGTCGCCCACCACGACGCTGGCCTCGGCGGCCTTGGCAGCCGCACCGCCCGAATACCCGAGCGACTTGACCTCGTCCGAGACGACCATCGCGCCGTTCTCGTAGCCGCGCAGCATCGTCGGCGGCACCTGCGTGTCACCAACCAAAACACTCGAAGCAGCGCCGGCGGTCACATAGAATGCCTGCACGATGCCCGAGCGCGGCTTGAACTCAACGTCCGAGCAATAGCCCACGACGTCGCCCGATTCCGTGCGCACGTCCATACCGACCCAGATGATGCAATCGTCCAGGTTGATGTCGAGGCGCTTGGCCGCAGCGGTATCGTAGGTGCCCTTGACGTCGTCAACCGCGATGGCGCCCTCGTAGACACCAATGGCGTCGAGCGCTACGAATCGGTCGGGACGCTCGATCATGCCCGCGATATCGGACTGGCGGACCATAAAGCCGACCACGCGCGTACCGCCCGGGGTAAAGACCGGAAAGTGAATCTTTCCGAGCTTTTTAGGGCTGCGCGGCGTGCCGTCCTTTTTGGTGCGCTTGTCCTCGGCAGGCTTGCGATAGATCTTGGCGCCGACAAAATCCCCGGCGCGCATTATGCCTCGGTCGAGGGCTCCGCAGCCTCGGCATCAGCCTCGACGGCGTTCTCGACCATGACGTCGGCGGCAGGCGTCACGTTGCCACCCGAAATGGCGTCGTTGAGCTGCTCGCGCAGCTGGTCCATGCGCTCGCGGGCCAGGTCGACCTTGGCGCGCAGGTCGTCGGCCTTGGCGTCGACCATCGGGCCAAAGTCATTCACCGCAGCACGGGCCTCCTCGGCGCTGTGCTCGTAGGTGTCGCGCATATTGTCCCAGGCGTCGTTGGCGATATCGGCAGCCATGGCGCGGGTCTCGGCGCCCGAGCGCGGGGCCAGAGCAACACCGATAATAGCGCCGGCAGCGGCACCAAAAAGTGCGCCGGAGACAAAGCTGAAAGTCTTACCCATGATCATTCCTCTCCTGCGGGCACGTCGGTGCCCACCGTTTGAATGCTGTCCATTATACCCGCAGCGCATCACTTGCCGCTCCGCTCATCTGCGTACGGCAAAGGCGCAGGTACGTGATGGTGATAAACGCGTAGGCCTACTCCTGAGGCATAGCCGGCATGGCCACCGTGGCACCCGGGTCCTCGCCGGCGCCGTCCACGAGTGGCAGGCCGCCCTCATGCGCAGGTCCTGCCGGAACCGTCGCCGCACCGCCAAAGACGGCAGCGGAGGCCTCGTGGTTCTCGGCAACCGCGCCCTCGGTATCAATCGCCACCTGGGGCTCGTCGTCAAAGTTGGGGACGCCCTGGGGCTCGGTGGGAACGGGCTCGGCGGTCGCATCGGCAACGGGCTCGGCGTCGACCGGCACATCGCCCTCGTCAGCGCCCTCGTCCTCGGCAGCATCTTCGCCGTTCGCAGCAGCGACGGCCTCGTGAGGATCCTTGCCCTCGGCCTCGGCGCGCATGCCCAGCACCAGGTTGCGCAGGCCCGCGACCGTGCCTTCCACGTCGGGGGCAGGCTGGTCGGCGTGCAGGTACGCCCAGTCCATCATAAAGGTGGCCGACGACAGCGCACCGATGGCCAGTGCGTCGTCGGGACACGAAAGCTCGACCTCAAAGACACGCTCGTCATGCTCGCTTACGCGCGTGCGGCCGCACGAGATGCTACCGGCAAGACCGGTCTCGTTCATGAGCTCGACCGTCACGTGCTCCAGCAGGTGGCAGAGCTCGGTCTGACCCATGCAGTCCTGGAACTCGCGGCCGGAATCGCCCAGGCACAGGTGCTTGGCAATCGCCGGTACCAGGTAGTACACGCGCGCCGTGGCCTCGATGTCCTCCGAGGTCATGAGCGGCATGCCGGGGTTCACCAGCACATGCGCACAGATCTTGTCCTCGCTGACGGTGACCTTAAGGATGTTGAACAGGCCTGCCATAACTCTCCCCTACTCTTCCTTGTCCTACTCGTCGCCATCGTGCGGATCCACAGAGCCCGCACCCGACGCCGCCGGCTTCTCTGCCGAAGACTCGGAATCCTTCTTATCGGTTTCGGCCGGAGCGATCACGCGAATGAGCGAGATGCGCTGGCCACGCATCGACTGCACTTTAAACTTGTACCCCGCGACCTCAAACACCTCTCCGATGTCGGGCACCGAGTCGCAAAGCTCCAAAATCCAGCCGGCGATGGTCTCATAATCATCGCTTTCCTCGAGCGGCCAACCAAGCTCAATCGCGTCATCGCACGAAAAACGCCCATCGACGAGCCACTCGCGGCGCGAAAGGCGCGTGAGGTACTTGTTGTCGGGGTCGAACTCGTCCTCGATCTCGCCCACGATCTCCTCGACGATGTCCTCGATGGTGATGATGCCGGCCGTGCCGCCGTACTCATCCACGACGACCACGATCTGGTCGTGCGAGGTCTGCATCTCGGACAGCAGCGGCAGGATGTCCTTGGTGTCGGGCACAAAGGTGGCGTCGCGCAAAAAGCCGGCGATGGGCTGGTCGCCCTTGCCATCGAGCGCGGGCTGGATCAGGTCCTTGATGTGCGCGATGCCCGCGACGTTGTCGGGGTCCTCGTGATAGACGGGGATGCGGCTGAAGCCGGTCTGGCGCATGGTGGACAACACGTCGGCGACCGTCTCGTCGTCCTCGCACATGGTGGTGTCCACGCGCGGCACCATGACCTCGCGGGCAACGGTGTCGCCCAGGTCGAAGATCTCGTGGATCATGCGCTTTTCCTCGTCGAGCAGGTCGTCCTGCTCCGAGACCATGTACTTGATCTCTTCCTCCGAGACGTTCTGACGGTCGTCGGCACTCTTGATACGCAAGATGCGGGCCAGGCCATCGGAGCAAGCGCCAGTCAGCCACACGAGCGGACGGGCGATCTTTTGGAATACGGAGAGCGGTCCCACGACCTGCTTGGATACGCCCTCGGCGTTAGCAAGGCCGATGCGCTTGGGCACGAGCTCGCCGATCACGATGGACACAAAGGCGACGGCGACGGTGATGATGACCGGCGCCAGGCCGCGCGCGATGGCGGAGAGCGGCGCGATGCCAAAGCTCATGAGCCACGTGGCGAGCGGGTCGGACAGGCTCGTCGAGGCGACGGCGGACGAGGCGAAGCCCACGAGCGTGATGGCGACCTGGATGGTGGCGAGCAGCTGGTCGGAGTCGGCAGCCAGCTTAATGGCACGCTCGGCGCGCTTGTCGCCTTCCTCGGCCTCATGCTCCAGCACGGCGCGCTTGGCCGTGGTGAGCGCCATCTCGGACATAGAGAAGTAGCCGTTGATGAGGGTCAAAACGAGGGTAGTGATAAGGGAGATGGTTATGTCCATCGGGAGTTTCTCGAACCTCCAAGATTCGGGACGTCAGGTCAAAACGTTGATGACGGATACGGCAATTGCACCGGCGCCCAAACGAGGACGCGGGCGCGCAGGCGTGGTCGCTAAATTACGAAGAGAATCACCGCCATGAACTGGAAGATGCTGCCGGCGAGCACCCACAGGTGAAACACACTATGCAGATAGCGCACGTTTTTGGCGATGTAGAACGGCACGCCCACGGTATAGCACACGCCGCCGACAGCGAGCAGGGCAAGTGCCACGGGGTTGAGCAGCGACACGAGCTCGGGCAGCTTAAAGACAACGAGCCAGCCCATCAGCAGGTAGACCAGGCCGCTTACCCAGTGCGGCTGGCGCTCGCGCATAAAGCACTCGAGGGCGATGCCGATAATGGCGATGGCCCATACGGCGAAGAACAGCGCAGCGCCGCCGTCGTTTGCGAGCGTGATGAGGCAAAACGGCGTATAGCTGCCGGCTATGAGCAGGTAGATGCAGCTGTGGTCGATGATGCGAAACACGCGCTTGGCGCGCGCGGGTTGAATCGCATGGTAGAGCGTGGAGGCTAGGTATTCGAGGATGATGCTGACGCCATAGACAATTGCCGCGGCCATGTGGGCCGGGCCACCGCCGCGCAGGGCAGCGAATACGATCAGGAGCACCAGGCCCGCGATACCCAGCAGACAGCCGACACCATGGGTGACGGAGTTCATGATCTCCTCGCCCACCGTGTAGTGCGGAACGGCCGCGGCCTTGGGTCGCGGCTTGGAACTGTCGCTCGAATCGGACATGCCGGTTACATCCTCCAACGTAAAGAGTTCTCAACACTATATCAAAGCGTCTGGGTGCGTGCGAAATTTGCACCATACGTGACCCTTTGTTTACCCATTCTTTGCCTGTTGACGCATCAACGGCGAACGTCCATAATGCGCTTGCATTAAATGTTGATGCATTAACATCTTATAGGAGAATACCGCATGGCTCAAAACGCACATTCCCATCGAAAGCTCAAGATAGCCGGCATCGTTGCACTGGTGGTTGTCATTGCGCTGCTCGGATTTGCCGGCAACTTTCTGTTTGACTTCGCGCTGAATCCCCGCGCGCCATACACCATGAAGATGATGCAGGACGGCAAGGACGACAAAGAAAGTGAGCAGCCGGATGCCGAGGGAACCGAGGCGCGGGCATTGTTTAAAGAGAACCGCGAGAGCAGCAGCCTCACCGCAGATGACGGAACCGAACTTGCCGCTTGGTATTTTGCCGCCCCAGAGAGCACGCACAATTACGCTATCTGCCTACACGGATACACCGATGAGCCCATCGGCATGGCCCGATACGTCAAACGATTCCACGACCGCGGCATGAACGTACTCGCACCCGCCGCCCGCGCCCACGAGCGCTCCGGCGGCGACTATATCGGCATGGGTTGGCCCGAGCGGCTCGATGTCGTTGCATGGATTGGGCGGATCGTTCAGGCTGACCCCGAGGCGCGCATCCTGGTCTTTGGCGAGTCGATGGGTGCAGCAACCGCTATGAACGTCGCGGGGGAATCTCTGCCTGCAAACGTAAAATGCATTATCGAGGACTGCGGTTATACGAGTGTTTGGGACGAGTTTTCCCTGCAGCTCAAGGACGTGTTCGGCCTGCCCAGCTTTCCCTTGCTCGATGTAGCAAACTTAGTGTGCAACGTGCGCGCAGGCTACGACTTTCATAAGGCAAGCAGTGTGGACCAACTCAAACACGCGACGGTTCCCATGCTGTTTATCCACGGCGACCAGGACACCTTTGTGCCGTACGACATGCTCGACCAAAACTACGACGCGTGCGCCAGCACGGTCAAGCAAAAGCTCACCATCCATGGCGCCACCCACGCCAAGAGTGCGCAGGTCGACCCCGAACTCTACTGGAACACGGTCGACAACTTCCTCGACGAGTATTATTTAGACAAATAGTACGGTTTACTGGTCTATATGACCCCCTAGCACTTCCGAAAAGCCGCCCGTGGGCACTGTGCTCACGGGCGGCTTTTGCTAACGCTGCGCTACAAAAGCGCTTGATTTGTCCAATAGCTAGATGCTACTTGACCTCGATGAGCTCGTACTTGCTCGTGCCCAGGCCGATCTTCTCGGCATGCGCGATGCACGCGCGCCAGTCGGTGTCGGGATGCGTGATGCAGAAGGGATCCTTGGCCTGCTCGCCCTCCAGATGCTCGTGATTATGCTCCATCTTGGCCGCGCTGTCGGTAAGCTCGGTGTTAGGCAGCGGCTCGGACGCCAGGACGGCGTCGGCGCAGGCCTGGTCGATGGCGACCGGGTCGAAGCTCGCGAACATGCCGATGTCGTTGACGATGGGCGTGTCATTCTCGGGATGGCAGTCGCAGTTGGGGCTGATGTCCATGGCGAGCGAGATGTGGAAGCTCGGGCGGCCGTCGACGATGGCCTTGGTGTACTCAGCGATCTTGTAGTTGAGTACGTCGGCCGCGGCATCATAGTCGGGCTTGATGCAGTCCTGGTTGCACGCCGCAATGCAGCGTCCGCAGCCCACGCAGCGATCGTGGTCGATGGCAGCCACATGAACCGTGCGAGTGCTGCCGTTGGCAAGCTCGCGCTCACGCGTACCGTCAAACGTGATGGCGCTGTGCGCGCATATCTTCTCGCAGGCACGGCAGCCAACGCAGTTGGTGGTATCGACGCTCGGCTTGCCAGCGGCGTGCTGCTCCATCTTGCCGGCACGGCTACCGCCGCCCATACCCAGGTTCTTCATGGCGCCGCCAAAGCCGGCCTGCTCATGGCCCTTAAAGTGGGTGAGGCTAATCACGATGTCGGCGTCCATGAGTGCCTGGCCGATCTTTGCCTCGCGCACGTACTCGCCGCCCTCGACCGGAACGAGCGCCTCGTCGGTGCCCTTGAGGCCGTCGGCGATGATGATCTGGCAACCCGTGGCATACGGGGTAAAGCCGTTCTGGTAGGCGGTGTCGATGTGCTCGAGCGCGTTTTTGCGGCTGCCCACATAGAGCGTGTTGCAGTCGGTGAGGAAGGGTTTGCCGCCCAGCTCCTTCACGACGTCTGCGACGGCGCGGGCGTAGTTTGGGCGCAGAAAGCTCAGGTTACCCAGCTCGCCAAAGTGAATCTTGATAGCGACGAACTTGTTCTCGAAGTCGATCTGCTCAATGCCGGCGCGGCGAATGAGGCGTTTGAGTTTGTCGAGCTGGCTCTCGCGAGCATGCGTGCGCAGGTTGGTGAAGTACACCTTTGCCGGTGCTGCGGGTGCGGTTGCGGTCATAGATCTATCCCCTCGGTCTATATGGCGTTACAGACATAGAGGATGGTACCCGTTGAAGTGGGGTTGAAGTCAAGCGCAACGCCGAGTCGCTAGGCACTCATTGGGGACAGACTTAAATGAGTGCTTGCCGCCCGGCCAGCGAGCCGGCGATCCGGCAAAGACTGTCCCCAACGACTAGTCGTTTAAGAACGTCCCCAATGACTACTCCTGCACCTTGAGGGCTTCGGCCAGGCTGACGCGCTTGATAGAGCGCGTGTGCAGCAGCGCCACGACCAGGTAGGTCGCAAAGCCGATGCCGATGCATGCAGCCATGGACCAAGCGGGCACGTAGATCTCGATATTGCCGTTGTAGGCGAGCAGCATCGAGCGGAAGATGGCCGTGAGCGAGCCAATAATGACCGGCAGGCTCAGCACGAGCGACGCCGCCACGCACAGCGTGATCGAGCGGATGTACAGATGCGAGATCTCGCTATCGCGATAGCCAAAGACTTTCATGTAGCTGATCGAACGGGCGCTGTGGTCGATCACCGCCTTGGTCAGCAGGTACATAAACAGCAGGAAGATAAACACCGCGAGCCCGACCATCATGCCGATCATTTTGCTCATCATGCCGATAAACTGGTCACCCACGGCGCGCATGTCGTCGGGCGTGGTGTCACCGGCAAAGTAACGAGCATCGAGGTCGAGCTTCTCGTCGCTCACATAGCCGTTAAAGTAGGCGGCGTCGTTGCCGAACAGCTCGTTAAAGTCATCGATGCTCATATAGATATTCATGTCCGACTTTGAACCCCAGATGCAGTCCTTACCCGCGTACTCAAGAGAATAATCCCGAGCCTCGTACTTGTCGCGAAGCTCGACCTTCTGGCCCTCGCTCCAGCCAAACTTATCGAGCAGACCGCCGCCAAAGACGACGCGCCCGTCGCCGACGTTGAGGTCTTTCCAATAGCGCGAATGAGATGAAATGCCGTAGACGGAAATCGTCTCCTCGCCATTACCATCGCCGCGGTCGTATTGCAGCTGGTAAACGGCATATTTCTCGGCCTGCGCGATTGCGCCCGCGCCGTTGTCGGTCGTGTTGATCGGGTGAATGTCGTCGTTGTCGGTGTCGATCTTAGAGGCCTTGTCGATCAGGTCGATGGCCTCATCGCGGTCGCAGCCGAGGGCATCGGCAAGATCGTCGAGGCGTGCGTAGAGCGCATCCTTCTTGTCCTTGACCTTAGCAAGCGCATCCTGCGCTGCAGTCAGGCTCTCGGCAGACGGAGATGCGGTCGCGGCATCGGCTGCCGTCTGCGCCGCATCGGCCGCGTCGTCAAGCTCGTCATCGGCATCCTGGGCGGCGGAGAGCAGCGCGCCGTCAATCGACTGCAAGCGCTCGAGCGCCGACCACTGCTCGCGCTCCTCGGCAGTGCCCTCGAGCTCCAGCGGCGCCTTGAGTGTGTACTGATGCTCGGCGACCAGGCTCGTCTCGAGGTTGTCCGCGTAGTGCGTCATCGTGGGCAAAATCGCCAGGCCAAAGAGCAGCAGCAGCGAGGCGAATGCAATGCCCACGAAGAGCGTGGCGAAGTTGCCCAGGTTGCGCAGGAAGACGCGCAGGCGGAAGCGCGAGACAAAGCCCATGCGCTCCGGCAGCTGCAGGCCGCGCTTGGTGCCCGATTTGCCGCTCGCCTCGTGACGAAGGAACTGCAACGGCGTCTTGCCCATCTTGCGAAGCAGGCCCACCAGCGTGATGAGAATGAGCGCGGCGGCGGGAACCACGGCGCACTTCACAAAGATCTCCCAGCTCCAGTACACCTGGAAGGGCGGCAGGCTGTACGAGCCGTAGTAGAGACCGCGCATGGGCTCGGTAAAGAACGCAACGCCGAGAGCGGTGCCCAGTAGCGCCGCGGCCACGCCTACGATGGCGGGAAGCGCTAGGTAGTGCAGCACGATTTCGCGACGGCGATAGCCGCTGGCGAGCAGCGTGCCGATAATGGCGCTCTCCTCCTCGATGGTGGCGTCGGTGAGCACCACAAAGACAAACGCCATGATCACGATGATGATGTCGAGCAACGTCATCCACATCATGGAGTCGCCGTCCACGTCGTCGCGCGCATAGCCAATGCCCTGATTGGAATCGGCATCGATCAGATCGTCCACGCGCGCATCGGCATCGGTCAGCGCCTCGACCATATCCTGCTCCGCATCGATGCGATCCGCGGTGGGGAGATCGCGATCGGTAAAGGTAAAGGAGTAGGTGTAGGCAGGCGCGCCGCCGGCGTCCTCAAGCGCGGCAAAGCCGGCGTCGGTGACCTCGGCCACGCCGTACGTGATGGTGTTCACCGTAAAGTCCGAATTGTCGAGGAACAGCGCCTGGCTATCGGGCTGGGTCATGATGCCGCAGATGGTGTAGGTGCGGCCCTCAAGCTCGACCTTATCGCCCACGGCGAGGTCGTTGTTGGTGGCGAAGACACGGTCGATTGCCACCTCATCGTCCGTCTTGGGCTGCCTGCCTTCGCAGTAGGACGCAATGTCAACCTTGGTGCGATGCGCGTAGGTGCGCAGGGTGCGCTTGGTGCCGTCGTCGCCAGCCGCCTTTTTGATGATGGCGTCGATAGAGAAGTTCTTGTAGAACGTAACGCCGCCGACGTCCTCAGCCGCGTCTTCGGCAGCCTTGAGCTGATCTTTGGTGGCCTCGAAGGAGGTAGTCACGCGGCCGTCCTCGATCGTGTACGCATCGCGCATGTCGTCAATGAGGCAGCCGATGGAATGCGCCGCGAGCAAAAAGCCCGACGTGAGGGCGATGCTTCCGCACATAAGCAAAAAGATGCCCAGGTGCTTGCCGATATTGCGGCGCAGCTCGCGCGGGAGTCGTTTTGCGAGAGGTGTCATGGCGCCGCCTACCAATCGAGCTCGGCGGCCGCGACGGGCGACTCGCTGAGCTCGTCCTCGACGATGCGCCCGTCGCGCAGGCGCAGCACGCGATTGGCCATGCGCGCGATGGCGGCGTTGTGGGTGACGATGATGATGGTGCAGCCGTAGGTGCGGTTGACGTCCTCCATGAGCTGCAGGATTTCCTTGGATGTCTTGTAGTCGAGCGCGCCCGTGGGCTCGTCGCACAGCAGCAGGCCCGGATTTTTGACGAGCGCACGGCCGATGGCGCAGCGCTGCTGCTGGCCGCCCGAGACCTGGCGCGGAAACTTGTTGCGGTGCTCGTAGAGGCCCAGCGAACGCAGCAGATCGTCGACGTCGAGCGGTTTTTTGGACAGGTGCGCCGTGACCTCGATGTTTTCCTTGATGGTAAGGTCGGGCACCAGGTTGTAGAACTGGAAGACAAAGCCCAGCTCGCGGCGTCGGTACTCGCCCAGATCGGCGGGCTTGAGCGCCGTGAGATCGCAGCCGTCCACCATGATGGAGCCGCCGTCGGCATCCTCCAGGCCGCCGATCAGGTTGAGAAAGGTCGACTTGCCCGAGCCCGAGGGCCCCAGCATGACGCAGATCTCGCCGCGATTGATGGACGTATCGATGCCATCGAGCACCGTCAGGCGTGCATCGCCGTCGCCGTAGTGTTTCTTAAGCCCGCTGACCTGGACGTAGGCTCGCTTTGCCGCCATCTTATCCCCCGTTGTTAGCCACCTGCTACTTTCTAGGCTAATAGTAAACCCGGGCGAACTATTTTTAAGCGACGTGCGCGGCTTTTTTCCAACCTACTCATTGGGGACAGACTTAAATGAGTGAAATCGCTCATTTAAGTCTGTCCCCAATGAGTGCCGGCAGGAAAGGAGCGTCCCCAAGTGCCGACATATTGGGACAGTCCCTGCCAGCCCTGCCGGCGAATCGGCAAAGACTGTCCCCAATGGCTAGGTGGCTAGGCGCGGGATTTGGCGTGTGCGAGAGCCAGGCCTACGGCGGCGATGGCAGCGGCAAAGAGCACCGTGACGCCCAGGTCGCAGGCGATGTCGCCCAGCACGGTAGACGTCAAATCAGAGGCAAGCGCCTTGCCGATCGCGTCGTTCACCCAAAACGTCGGCACAAAGTGCGCCACCGTCTGCACGGCCGAGCCCATCATCGAAAGCGGCATCCAGGCGCCGCCCAAAAACGTCATGAGCAAGCCAAGCAGGTTGCCCACACCGTTGAGCAGCTCTTCGCGCGCGCCCAGGCTCGAAAGGGCAAAGCCAACGGCCAGCGGCGTGCACGCCAGGGCAAACGTTGCCGCCAGCGCCAGGCACACACGGCCCACGCCGACCTCGGCGACCGCGCCGGCAAAGCCCACGACGCCCATCATGCTCGACACAAACCAGATACAGACAGTGAGCACGGCGGCGGCCGCGAACACGGCAAGCGAACGCTGGCGCTCGGAGAGCGGACCGGCCTCCATGCGGCGCACGCGCTCGGGCTCGTTCATGCCCGAGAACACCAGCCCCACCGACACGATGACCGACGAGATGATCGCATACGCGCCAAAGTTGAAGTACGACTCGAGTGTAGCGGCGGCAGTCGAGTCAACCTTGACCTGCTCGATCTGGACCTCCGCACGCTTTGCGGCAGCATGCTCGGCGGCCTTGGCGACATCGCCGTCGGAAGCAGCTGGCTCAAGTGCCGCCGCAGTACCCGCGAGCGAGACCCACCGCGAGGCCTCGGCAGACGAAAGCGCTGCCGCCATGGTGCCGGAGCCGTACGTCACATCGAGCTTGGGCAGGTCTTCCCCCGCACGCGCGGCTGCAACAAGATCGTCCTCAAACCCCTCCGGGATAAAGAACACGCAATCGGCGCTGCCCTTGGCGCTGTTACTCTTGGCGAGCGCATCCGCAAGGTCGTACATGTCGTCACCAACGCCCGTGACCAGGTCAAAGCGTGAGCCTAGGTGCTTGGTAAGCGCCCGCGAAAGGTCGCTATTGTCGCGGTCGACCACGATCACATTGGTGTCGTAGGGCTTGTACTCGGTAAGCTGCGACGAGTTCCAGCTCACCGAGGCCGCGATGAATACGCCCATGAGCGAGATGAACACCGTATAGATAAGCAGGTATAACGGGTGCGCGAGCGCCATGCGAAGCGCGGTCTTAAAGGTGCTCATAGCGGCTCCTTCCAAAGATCAGCGTAGCGGCGACGACAAACACCAGGGTCATCAGGACGAGCGCGCCGGCGCGGACGGCGAAGGGCCCCAGATCCTCAAAGAAATACAGGCGGTTGAACATGTCGCAGATGAGCTTGACGGGGTTGAGCCAGCACTCGGCCGGGCAGGCGCGGGCGACATCGTCGGCAAGCGCCATCGCCGGCTCGCCGTAGAGTCCGGCGAACAGGGCGCACGTGGTAGCGAAGCCCGTGAGGATACCGGACTTGGACGCCTTGCCGCCCTTAACGGGAAGCGTGCCCACAAAGAGCCCCAGGCCCGTGGCGGCAAGCGCGGATGCAGCCCCGCCCAGCAGGCACAACCCCTCGCGCCCGCCAAAGTCGACGCCCACGACCAGGCGCACGTAGCCGATCGCAACCGCCATCGATGCAAAGGAAACCAGCCACGAGCCGACAAAAATGCCGGCCAGTGACGCCGTCTTGGAGAGACCGCCCACGCAGCGGCGCGCGCCAAGGCCCGACAGATTAGGCTGCAAATCGACGACGCTCAAGGCGGCAAACTCGGCAGACATCATCGCGACCAGGCCAAAAAGCGCGTAATAGTAGATGACCGTGCCATCGGGCGTGGCACGAGTCAGGCTCACGCGGCGGGTTCCGCCCTCGAGCGACAGAGCGCGCGCAACCGCCTCCGGGTCGGCGAGCGCCGCCGGGTCATCCTGGGCAATCTGGGACATGAGCTCGGCATTTTGCGTATACGAGCTTGCCACCGTTTCAAGGATGCTGCGGTCGGTAAGCACCGACGAGGCGCGCGAGCTGTCGTAACTCGATAGCAGCGTGAGCCTGGGCGTGCCCGCGGCATCAACCGTATAGATGCCCGCGACCTCGCCGGCCTTGAGCGCTTTGCGCGCGGCAGCCAAGTCTTCGTACTCGCTCACATCGAGCAGCTGATCGTCGCCTGCCTTGGCAAGCGAAGCTGCCACATCCTTAAAGGTCGAGGCATCCCAGGCCTCGTCCGCCACGACGGCAACCGGCACCGGGTCGACCGTGCCGTCGGAGCTGAGGTTCGCAAACATAAACATGAACATCGTGGAAAGCGCGATAGGAAAGAGAGCGCCCCAGACCCACGTGCTCGGCCGGCGCAGCAGCGTCTTGACCGTGGTGATGATGGTGTTGAACATGGCCGCCCCCTAGTCGCGCAGCTCGCGGCCGGTGATCTCGAGGAATACGTCGTTGAGGGTCGGCGGTTCGCTCCACACGCGGCCGAGCGCCACGTCAGCAGCGCGCAGCGTGTCGAGGATGTCAACCAGATTGTGCGGGCTCGCCTCGCAGGTGCAGACGAGCTCGCCGCCGGACAGCTCAACCGAAAGCACGTGCTCGAGGGCGCGTAGCCGCTCGACCGTGGCGGCCTCGACGGCACCGACCTCGACGGTCACGCGCTCGCCCATCTGAATCATGCGCTTGAGCTCGTCGTTAGTGCCCTGCGCCAGCACGCGACCGCCGTCCATGATCATGATGCGGCTGCAGATCTGCTCGACTTCCTCCATGTAATGGCTGGTATACACCACCGTGGCGCCCTCGTCGCGCAGGCGGCAGATGCCCT
This sequence comes from Collinsella sp., assembly GCA_019414385.1. Taxonomy (GTDB): domain Bacteria; phylum Actinomycetota; class Coriobacteriia; order Coriobacteriales; family Coriobacteriaceae; genus Collinsella. The sequence goes on from DXMD01000010.1 coordinate 65,095, forward strand.
CCAGGATGGCGTTGCGGCTCTGCGGGTCGACCGCCACCGTGGGCTCGTCAAAAAAGATGAGCTCGGGCTTGTGCGCGATGCCGCAGGCAATGTTGAGACGACGCGCCAGGCCGCCCGAGAGCTTGCCGGGGCGGAACTTGGTAAAGTCGCCCAGGCCGACAAAGTCGATCGCCTCGTCCACCAGCGCGCGGCGGCGCTTGCGGTCGTTAACGTAGAGGCTGCAGAAATAGTCGATGTTCTCGCGCACCGTGAGCTCGTCAAACACCGCCACCTGCTGCGGTACCACGCCGATGCGGCGCTTGAGGTCGTAACGCGTGGGCGTCATGGGCTCGCCGAACAGCTCGATGGTACCTTTGTCGTAGGCGAGCAGCTGCAGGATGCAGTTGATGGACGTGGTCTTGCCCGAGCCGTTGGGGCCCAGCAGGCCAAAGATCTCGCCGGGGGCGATACTCAGGTTAAAGTGGTCGAGCGCAATAAGGTCGTCGTAGCGCTTAACGAGGTTTTCGACGTGGACGATGTCTGTCATGAGGCGGCCCTTCTGTTGCTTGTGGCCCGGTACGATTGCATCATCGCAGGAGCTGACGGCGCGCACCAGTGAGCTTTGTCACGAGTGCGGGGCGGTCGCGTAGCCTGCTGACGCGACCGCCCCGCCGCGTGGGAGGAATGTCACGGTTGCTTTGAGTGGCGCCTCCCCCGTGCGCGGCATCGCGTACAATACCCGTATGAACAGGCTATTCGACAAATCGATCGTGCTGGCGTGCTGCATCGCAGCCGCCACGGGCCTTGCTGTAGATGCTCGCCTGGTCGCGGCGTTTTGCCTTGGCGTTGTCATCGCCGCGCTGGCCGAGGTCGCGCAGGGAGAACGCGCCCGTCGCGCCAGCGAGGCCGGCAGCTACGCCTACGTCATCGCGGCTGTCTTCGTGCCGCCGTTTGTGCCGTTCGCACCTCTCGCCCTCTATGACATCGCGCGACGCGTGCGCCGTGAACGCATCTGGCCCGCGCTGGCAATTGGCTCCGTGTTTGCCTGCGCACTTGCCACGGACCTTCGCTGCGGCGCGCTCACCACCCGAACGCTGTTGCTAACCGCCATCCTTTCGGTCGCCGCCACGTTGCTGTCGCTGCGCACCGCGCAGCTGGAGCGCGAACAGGAACGCATGCGTCGCACCCGCGACAAGCTGCAAGAACGCGCCCTGGCACTCGAGGCACGCAACCGCGACCTCGCCGACCGCCAGGACTACGAAGTCGAGCTCGCGACGCTCGCCGAACGCGCCCGCATCGCGCGCGAGATCCACGATAACGTGGGCCACCAGCTCACGCGCGCTTCGCTTCAAACCGAAGCCCTGCGCGTGGTCCATGCCAACGAGCCCGGCGTTGCCGCCGATTTCGCCGACGTCAAATACACCGTTGACGAGGCGCTCCAGCTCGTGCGCGCCAGCGTCCACGCGCTCAACGACAACGCCGTCGACCTTTCCGTGCAGCTCGAACGCATCGTTGAAGGCGCGCGCTCGGACGGCGGTCCGCGGATTGAGCTTGAAGTTATGACCGAACATGCGCCCGCAAACGTCGCGAACTGCTTTGCGGCGGTCCTGCGCGAGGCGCTCTCCAACACCATGCGCCACGCCCATGCCAAAACCATTACCGTGCGGTGCATGGAGCATCCGTCGTTTTACCAGCTCATCGTTACCGATGATGGCGCAGACGCGACCCCGGCGAGCAGCAGCAACGTCGCAGAAGGCATGGGGCTCGTCTCCATGCGCGAGCGCGTCGAGGCGCTTGGCGGCACTTTCACCGCCGGCCCGCGTGCCGGTGCCGGCGGCTGGCGTGTGTTTGCCACCGTCCCCAAACAGCAAGGAGATGACGCCCGATGAGGCTCATAGTTGTCGACGACGACCGCTTGGTAGTCGATTCGCTCAAGATTATCCTGGGCGCCCAGCCGCAGATCGAAGTGGTGGGCACCGGAGCCGACGGCAACGACGCGGTGGCACTCTACGCCGAGCACGCGCCCGATATCGCGCTGCTCGACATTCAGATGCCGGGGCGCGACGGGCTTTCGGCGGCGCGCGAAATCCTTGAGCACGACCCCGCGGCACGCGTGGTGTTTCTGACGACATTCTCGGATGACGAGTACATTGTATCGGCGCTCAAGCTGGGCGCCCGCGGTTACCTGATCAAGACCGATGTCGCCGCCATTCCGCCAGCGTTGGCGCAGGTCATGGATGGCAAACGCGTGCTCGAGGGCAAGGCGATCGAAGATGTTGACTTTGACGGGATGGGCGACAAGACGGGCACGCCCCGCCGGCCCGCAGCCTTTGCCAGCCTGACCGACCGCGAGTTCGAAGTCGCCGAGCTCATCGCCCGCGGCCTCGATAACAAGGAGATCGCTGCCACCGCCTATATGGGCGAAGGCACCGTGCGCAACCACATTAGCTCGATCCTAGCCAAAATGGGCCTGCGCAACCGCACGCAGATCGCCATCGCCTACCTGCGAGGGTAATTACCCAACAACCGACCACCCCGGCAAAGTAAAATGGCTGCCACCGATTTAATGCCATTTCAAAACTATGCTGGTTTACGGGGCTAAACTCAGGACCCCCATCCATACCCGCGTTTTCTGCAAAATAACGACTCGTCTACCTGCGGTTTTATTTTCACGAATATCGGCATGGTTGGGGACTCGTGACTCAGCCCCGTAAACCGGCATAGTTTTGTTCGGGCGGCCCTGCACGAGTGCCCCCGCAAGCCTTGCGGGACCAAAATGATCCGTTTTCCTCCGTCCCCAAGGGATCAGCCGGAACCGCTCGCCACGAAACCTGCCCATCTACTACGTTTGACTCGATACCCCCGACCATACCCCCGTTTTCCAGAAAACCGCAGGCGTTCTACCTGCGGTTTTGTTTTCACATTTTTTGCCGTGGTTGGGGGTTGGCGCCCAAAAGTAGTAGATGGGCCCATTTCGTGGCAGGCGGGTCATTTTCGGGCTGGACGGGTCGCGTGGCGGCCCACCCGCGCGTTCACGCGCGGGGCCGGTGGGGCATTTTTGCCCCACCGGCCCCATCCCAGCGCTATTCCGGCTTGGTTTCTACCGTGGGAGTCTTGTCCGCCGCGACTGGAGTGCGGGCGGTGTCCATAGTCAGGCAGTGTTTGGGGCAGCTCTCGATGCACTCGCCGCATACCACGCAGGCATACGGGTCAATCGACCACGTTCCTCCCTTGCGATCGACCGCGAGCGCGCCCGCCGGGCAGCGGCGCGCGCACATGCCGCAGCAAATACACACGTCCATGTCGTTAACGATGTGCCCACGCAGGCGCCCGGGTGCCGCGAGCTTCTCCTGCGGATAGCACACCGTTACCGGCTGCTTGACCATAGAACCCAAGGCCGTCTTGGCAAATGTCAGCAAACTCATGCCGCGCCTACCTTTCCGTGCAGCTAATGCATGGGTCGATGGTCAGGATAATCATGGGCACGTTGGCAATGAGCACGCCCTGCAGCGCATGCGTCAGACCCGCCAGATTTTGCGACGTCGGCGTGCGCACGCGAAAACGGTCCAAATTCTTGGTGCCGTTGCCGCGCACATAGTAATACGCCTCGCCGCGCGGTTGCTCAATCACAACCTCGCCGCGCGCGCCGTCGGCCGGCGTAAGCTTGGTGCGCCCGCCGATCCCGTCGTGCGGAATCTTGCCCACAAGCTCCTTGATGATGTCCATGGCCTGCGTGACCTCGGCGCAACGCACTTGGCAGCGGGCATAGCAGTCGCCATCGGTAGCGACAACCGGCTCAAACGCAGCCAGGTCCGCATAGGCACCGTCGCCAAACATGCGCACGTCGTAGTCCACGCCCGAGGCGCGCCCAAACGGACCGACCATCGAAAGCTCCAGCGCGTCTTTCTTGCTAATCACGCCCACGCCATGCAGGCGCTCGCCGCAGCTGTCATCGTCCAAAAACGTATGCACCAGAGCCTCGTAGTCAGGACGCATGGCATCGAGCGTCTGGACAATGCCTGCCAGCTCGGAGTCCTCGATATCATGCTTAAGGCCGCCGATCTCGTTAATCGACAGAATCACGCGCCCGCCGCAAGTGCTCTCAAAGATCTTGAGAATCTGCTCGCGCAGGGTCCACGAACGATAGAACAGTGCCTCAAAGCCAAAGGCGTCGGCAAGCAGGCCCAGCCACAGCAAATGCGAGTGAATGCGCGAAAGCTCGTGCAGAATGGTGCGAATATACTGCACGCGGCCGGGCACCTCGATGTCAAGCATGCGTTCGCAGGCGCTGGCATAGCCGCAGCTGTGGCCCACGGCGCAAATGCCGCAGATGCGCTCGGCGATGTAGCCAAACTGATGCATGTCGCGCTTTTCGGTGAGCTTCTCGAGCCCGCGGTGCACAAAGCCGATCTGTGGAATTGCCTCGATAACGCTGTCGTCCTCGATCACCAAGTCCAGATGAAGCGGCTCGGGCAGCACCGGGTGCTGCGGGCCAAACGGAATAACGGAGCGATGTGCCATGGACCTTACGCCTCCTCTTTCTGCTTGTCGCGGGCGGCCTTGGCGGCAAGCGCCGCGCGGACCTTAGCCGCTTTCTCGGGATCCATGGCGGCGAGCTTTGCCTCCATCTCGGCGGCTTTAAGTGCGGCCTTGGCCGCGGCCTCGTCATGCTGAGCATCGGAGCCGGCAGCCGCAGCGGGCCGAGCGACGGCGGCGCCCGCGGCATCACCAGCGCCCGCGGCGCCCTCCCCTGCAGCAGCCGCAGCAGCGGCGGCCTTCTCGGCCGCGGCCTTGCGCGCCTTGGCCTCGGCAGCGGCACGGACCTTCATGGCTTTCTCTCGCGCAGCCTTCACCTCGGGCGTGATAACGCTCATGGGCTCGGCAGTCGAGACCTGGTAGAAAAAGCCCTTAAAGTCGATCTGCATATCGGTGATGGCAAGACCGAATAGGTCGTGCGCTTCGTTTTCAAACGGGAATACCGCCGGATAGTACGAGCTGATGGACGGAATCTCCTGGTACTGATCAATTCCCTCAACCACCAGGTTCTCGATCGCATAGCTGCCGTCCTGCGCAATATGCTCCCGAGCAGCACGAACGTTGATAAACGTATAGACCAAGCGATACGTGCCGTCGTCGACGTTGCGCTCGGCGTGCATTTGCACAAAGCGGGCACCGGCGCCCTTGAGCGCCTGGACATGCGACAGGAGCTCGTCGATCCCGACGGTGGTATAGATTGCCTCTTGCATTACTCGGCCTCCTTTGCAGCGACGGACGCGGTGGGCGTCCCAGCAGGTGCGTCGCCAGCGGCGGGCGCGTCGCCGGCCTCAGCTGCGGCCACAAACCCGTCCTCGCCCAACTCAACGCCACCGTCCCAAGTAGCGGCACCGCCCACGGCAAGCGGATCGCCGCCGGCGCGCATCACGGCCTCCTTCTGGTCCAGGATGCCGCACGCCTCCACGATGGCATCGATCACGGTCTCGGGGCGAATGGCGCATCCGGGCGCGTACACGTCCACGGGAATCGCGCGGTCCACGCCGCCGATCACGTTGTAGGCATCGCGGAACACGCCGCCCAAGCACGCGCAGATGCCGCAGGCCACCACGCACTTGGGCTCGAGCATCTGGTTGTAAATCTGGCGCACGACAGGCAAGTTCTGAGCGTTGACCGAGCCCGTCACCAAAAAGATGTCCGCATGCTTGGGGTTGCCGGTATTGACCACGCCAAAGCGCTCCGCATCGAACAGCGGCGTGAGCGAGGCCAGCACCTCGATATCGCATCCGTTGCAGCTCGAGCCGTCGTAATGAATAACCCACGGCGAGCGCGACATTTTATGATCCATGGATGCCGCCTCCTAAATAAACACGTCGACGAGGATGGGCATAAGGTTGAGCAGGCCAAACACCAGCGCCACGCCCCATCCGAGCTTAAAGCAGCTGCGCCAGGTGCTGCGCGCGAAGGTGTTGTCGATCAGCACCTCGACAAAGTACGTCGCAGCCATCACGACCAGGGCGACCAGCCAGCTCACTGGGTTGTCCCAGACAAAGAACATGCCCACCCACATCAAAAACAGCACGGTCTCGCACCAGTGCATAAGGGTCATCTTGGCCAGCGTGCTGCCGCTCATCTCGGTGGCGACGCCCTGGACGATCTCCTGATGCGCGTGATGCGAGTACGAAAGATCGAACGGCGACTTGCGCAGCTTGATGGTAAGCACCGCGAGCAGCGCGAGGAAAATGGGCGCGCTGTACACGATGATGGGGGCCGACTGCCCCGTCACGGCGATGGAATCGAAGCTGTCGGTGGCAAGGTACAGGCCCACGCTCATCAGCAGAACGGCGGGCTCGTAACTCATAACCTGCAGCAGCTCGCGGTCGGCACCGACCTGGGCAAACGGGCTTTGCGTCGAGGCGGACGCCAGCACCACAAAAATCGCGGCAAGCGTCACCATAAAGGCGCATAACAGCGTGTTGGAGCCCGACACAAAGATGCCGCCGCCCACCACGGTAAAGATGAGCGCGCACGCCATGTAGGTATCGTCCATGGTGTTTACGCTGGCGGGAGCCTTGCGCAGCAGCTTGGCAACGTCGTAGAAGGGCTGCAGCAAGCGCGGGCCAACGCGGCCCTGCATGCGAGCCGAAAGTTTGCGGTCAACGCCGTCGATCAAGCCGCCCACAAGCGGCGCAATCAAGGCAAACGCCACGGTGCCAATAAAAATGCCCACGACGCCCGAGCCTTCAAAATACTTGCCGCGCAGCACCGAGGGCGCACTCATGGCAAGCCGCTCGGGCCCAATCCACGCGCAACACAGCAGCGCAAACAAGATAATGCTGCAGCACACGACGCTACCCGCGGGGCCAATACGCTTCTCGCCAAGGGCGTCCTCCGAGTACCAATTGCGCTTTTCGGCCTTCACCTCGTGTCCCATCGAGCCGCGGAAATGGCGGTAATTGTCGGTTCCCACACCCGAAAGATATACGTTTACGTGCGGTTTGTTGCTCACGCGGAATGAAGTCAGCAGCACCACGGCGATAAACGCCACGATAACCACCATCAGATACATGGCGTCCTTGCCAATAACGTACGGCACGCGGCCAAACACCATGGCCAAGTAAGGCGACACCAGACCGCTCGAGATAACCGGAAACGCCACGCAGCACAGAATCAGCAGCGCGGCGATGGCGTTGAGGGCCATCCATTCGGTCTTATGGACATTGACCTCAACGTTTTGAGCCGTGGGGTCGACGCCCGAAAGCTTGGCAAGCCACTTGCCCCAGAAGTAAAACGTCGCGGCCGAGCCAAAGGCAAGCACCATGATCATGAGCACGTTGCCGGTCTGCGCAAACGCCACCAGGGCGCCCCACTTGGACACGAGCATGCCAAACGGCGCCACAAACATGCCCATAATGCCCAGCATCATCAGACGCGTCAGGTGCGGCATGCGGCTGAACATGCCGTCCATGTCCTCGATATTGCGGCTGCCGATATGATGCTCGGCCGTGCCCACGCACAGGAACAGCAGCGACTTGGCCACCGTGTGGAACAAGATCAGGAAGATGGCCGCCCATACGGCCTCGGGCGCGCCGACACCCAAGCAGGCACTGATGAGGCCCAAGTTGGAAATGGTGGAGTACGCGAGCACGCGTTTGGCGTTGCTCTGCGAGATGGCCATGAGTGCAGCGAGCAAAAACGTGATGGCACCCACACTCGTGACCATAAAGCCGGTCACGGGGTAGATGGCATAGAGTGGGCTCAGCTTGACCATCAGGAACACGCCGGCTTTGACCATGGTTGACGAGTGCAGCAGGGCGCTCGTGGGAGTGGGTGCAACCATGGCACCCAACAGCCAAGTGTGGAACGGCATCTGTGCGGCCTTGGTGAGCGCGGCGAGCGACAACAGGATGACCGGCATCACCAGCAGCGCGGACTGCGCGGTTCCGGTGCCGGAAAGCTCGATCATGCCCGAGATGGTCAGCGGCATGCCGTTAACGTGCAGATACATAAGTCCGGCCAAAAACGCGATGCCGCCCAGCATGTTGAGGATGATTTGGGTAAAGGCGTTCTTGATGGCCTCGGGCGTACGCGTGTAGCCAATCATAAGGAACGAACACACGGTGGTGATTTCCCAGCCGCAGAACAGCCACTCAAGGTTGTCGCTCGTCACGATGACGAACATGGCCGAGAGGAACAGGAACATGAGCGCCAGGAACTGCGGGCGACGGTCGGGCGCGGTCTGCCCGCGCAGCGCGGCCTCGTGCTCGTCATGGGCCTGGAAGTCCTTCATGTAGCCCAGGGCATACAAGCAGATTAGACTGCCAACGATGCCGACGGCGAGGACCATGATCACGCTCATGTAGTCCAGGTAGAGTGGCGTTGCCGTGACGGCTTCGGCCGCGGGCAGCGTCATGGCTGCAAAGGCGAGCGAGCCCACCAGCTGGACTATGCCGAGCACCGTGGTGAGCGCGTTCCTATATTTGTACGCGTTGTACAGGATGACAGCGCACAGGATGACGTCGATAACGGAACTGATGATCGAGAGCACATGCGAGGTGCCGGGGGCAACCTCAAAGCTCTGCGGACCCGTGCCAAAAAACATGACGGCGACTACAACTGTCACCGCCATAATAATGCCGGAGCCTATGAGCCCCGCCGCATCGCGGGCGCGGTCACCGCGCGCGAGCAGCATGCCCAGCGCCGGTACCAGCGGAAACAGGGTAAGGAAATACAGTAGCGTCATACCATCACTCCCCCATGCTAAAACGCTGCAATTGTTTAACGTTATAGCTCAATTGAGGAGTAGCGGCGGCGGGTTTTCGGTCAACTGGGGAGTTTTAGGCGTACGGGGTAAGGGCACGCCCGCATTGGAGCAGAGGGGCGGCAAGAAAAATGCGCCCCTGTGGGTGCACCATCCCGTTTGCTATTCCGCCTTTTTAACGCGCGGCTTGCGACCGCGCGGCTTATCGACCAGTGCGGACTCACCGCTCTCGCGGTACTGACGGCACCAAGCCTTGACCGAAGACTCGCTAGGAATCTTGTGCTTGATCATGGCCTCGCGAACCGTTAAGCCGTTTTCCAAGCGGTCCTTGACCACGGCGAGCTTAACTTCGTACGAATAGGTGTGATGATGCGAACCGGCGTTGAGAACGGCGTCGGCACCGCCCACGGCATATGCGCGGGCCCACTGACGAGCCGTGGCCTGGGGAATGCCGAGCTCCGCGGCGAGGGCGCGATGACCGACCCCCTCTTGGAGGACCTCGACGGCGCGCTGCCTAACCTCGGGCGCATGCGTGCGAGTCCTTGTTGCTTCCGACATACCTGCCACTTCTTAGCCTTAACCGTTAATCTGCTTTCTTACGTGCATGTTAGATAGTAGCATTTTGCTGTTTGCGCGTAACAGTTAATTGAAAATCGCACGGCGGCATCTGGGCATTTGCCATTAATTTGCAACAGTTCTTTAGGTTTTATTTACGCAGCTAGTTAGCTCGCGGCTCATTGACGGTGTTTTACCAACCAGATTGGTATCTTTTTGTTTGGCTGGTATGGTTTGTGTAATTATTAACCCCTCTTCAGCCCGCACCTACATGTCAACTTTCCACTTACTTTCCAGCTTTCCACCTAGCTTTCCAGCTTTCCACTTAACTTACCACCTAAGGTGGAAAGCTGGAAAGCTAGGTGGGAAGCTGGGGCAGCAGCAGGCCAGGAGAATCAGAACCACCCTTAAAAAGGGTGGTTTGCTCTTAGGGTATAACCCACGGGCCCCGGGCTCGCGTCTAAAGGCGCGGGCCCGGACTTCGTCCAGGCCTAGTGCATCTTGACCCGTGGCGCGCCGGTCGAACCGGCGGCATCACCCCCTCTTGAAGGGGTCCTCGTACTCCTTCACGCTCAGCTTGTCCAGCGCGATGTCGTGGGACTCCTGCTCCCTGATGTACTTGGCGATCGTCGCCTCGTTCAGGCCGACGGTGGACACGCAGTGGCCCTCCGTCCAGAACTTCCTGTTGCCGAACTTGTACTTGAGGCTGGCGTGCCTGTCGAATATTGTTAGCGTCAATATATTTTTCACCATTTTCACCAACGTATTTTCGCCAATCGCG
>DXMD01000011.1:0-40857 GCA_019414385.1 Collinsella sp.
GCCTTGAAACGAGGCGGCATTGATCTTTTGATCATGCCGCCGAAGTTGAAAGGCAGATTGCCGCTCTGGCGGGTTTGCAGCGTCAACTGGTTACGCGGGCTGGTAAGCCCGCGTAACCCTAATAATTGGCTTCGTAGCCGTTGCCGTCGCCGGTGGGCTCTTCGTAGTAGTCCGAATCGCTCGAATCGCTTGAGTCATCGGAATCGTCAGAGCTGACCGATGAGGTTGCGGTACCGCTTGCGTAATCGTCAGACGTGTTGTTGTTCAGGTCGCCGATCGTAGAGCTGGAACCGTCGGAAAGACCCATGGTGTTGGGACCCTTGGGATCCTTGCCAGCATCGACGCGCTCCATCATTTCCTTGAGCTCGTCCTCGTAGACAAAGACGTAGCTCACACCGTCGATCATGGTGCTGTCGTCGGTGTACGAAGGCAGGTTGGCCGAGTAGATACCGTCGACATCCATACCGCGCATGGCGTTGACCGTAGCCACGATATCCTGAACGTTCATATCGGTTACGAGCATATCGGACAGCGAATTAACCAGGCCAAAGATCTTCGTGGCATCGAAGTTATTGAGAATCTGGTTGGCAAGGGCGCCAAGCACCTGACGCTGGTGGCGCATGCGCGTGTAATCGCCGTCGGCATAGGTGTAGCGGCAGCGGGCATAGGTAAGGGCGGTGGCACCGTCCATATGCTGCTGGCCAGCGGTAATCTTAATATCCAGGTGCTCGGGGTCGTCAACATCATCGGTTGCGTTAATGTCGATACCGCCAACCGAATCAATCAGCGCCTGCATACCGTCGAAGCTGACCTCGGCATAGTGGGAAATCTGAACACCGCACAGCTCGTTGACCGCCTCGACCATGGCCTCGGCGCCGCCAACGGTATGGCAGGCGTTGATCTTCATGGTCTCGCCCTTGTACTCGACCTTGGTGTCGCGCGGAACGGAAATGAGCGTCGCCTGCTTTTGCGTGGGGTCGATGCGTGCCAGGATAATCGAGTCGGCACGATACGTATCCTCGCCCGGACGGCCGTCGGTACCAAGAAGCAGCACGTAGAACGGATCCTTTGCCTCATCGGTGTCAACCAGAACCCGACGCAGATTGTCGGTAATGACATTAGAATCGCCGAGCTTGCCCATAATGGTGGCAAACCACAGGCCGGCAGCGGTAGTGGCACTCAACAGCACGCCAAGCACGACAATGAGCGCGACGTGACGAATCGTGTGGCTACGACGACGTTGGCGAGCGCGCTCGGAATAGCGAGCCACGTTATCGCGACTGTAGATCTTGGCCTGCGCACCAGTTGAGGGTCTTCGGGTGGTGGTATCTGCGAGGGGCTTTTTATTAAACATAGACAACCTGTATTAGTAGATGACGGGATCGGGGACGGTAGCATGCTCGACATGCGCGCCGAGCGCCTGCAGCTTTTCGACAAACTGCTCGTAGCCGCGCTTGATGTGATGGATAGCCGAAACCTCGGTCGTCCCGTCGGCGATCAAGCCCGCTACGACGAGGGCCGCTCCGCCGCGCAGATCGGGCGAGGTAACCTGTGCACCCGAGAAGCCCTTGACGCCATGAATCATGGCATGATGGCTCTCGATACGAATGTCGGCACCCATGCGCACCAGCTCAGAGGCAAACATAAAGCGATTCTCGAAGATGTTCTCGGTAATAACGGAACTGCCGTCGGCAAGGGCGGAGAGCACCATAATCTGCGCCTGCATGTCGGTCGGGAAACCGGGGAACGGAAGCGTCTGGATGTCGACCGGCTTGATACGCTCGGCACGGTTCACATGGACGCCATCCTCGACGCGCTCGCAGTCGATACCCATGAGCTCCATCTTCTTGAGCACCATGCCCAAATGAATGGGGCAAAAGCCCGTGACATCGACACCGCGATCGTCCGCCATCAACGCACCGGCGACGATAAAGGTACCGGCCTCGATGCGGTCGCCCACCACGCGATGGATAACGGGATGGAGCTCTTCCACGCCTTCGATAGTCACGACGGGCGTACCGGCGCCAACAATCTTGGCGCCCATCTCGTTGAGCATGTTAGCGAGATCGACGATCTCGGGCTCGCGGGCGGCATTGTCGATAACCGTGGTGCCCTGTGCGCGCACAGAGGCCATGATGAGATTCTCGGTCGCACCGACGCTGGCGAACTCGAGCGTGACGGTGGTACCGCGCAGACCTTGGGGCGCATTAGCGTTGATGTAACCGTGGGCGGTATCGAACTCAACGCCCAGGGCCTCAAGACCAAGAATGTGCATATCGATCTTACGAGCACCCAGGTTGCAGCCGCCCGGCATGGCAATTTTGGCGCGATGGAAGCGGCCCAGCAGGGGCCCCATGACGGCGGTGGAAGCGCGCATCTTGGCAACGAGCTCGTAGGGGGCCTCCCATGAATCGACCTGAGAGGTATCAATCTCGAGCGTGTGCTCGTCGAGAACATCGATCGTAGCGCCCATGCCCTTGAGCACCTTGCCCATCACGTGGACATCGGAAATATCGGGCACGTTCTGCAGCGTCGTCTTGCCCGGCGCCAGAAGCGTTGCCGCCATGAGTTTGAGCGCGGAGTTCTTGGCGCCCGAGACGGGCACGGAGCCTCCGATGGCGTGGCCACCCTCAACGCGGATAATATCCAAGGTCTACCCTTTCAAAAAGCATGCCCGGGGTGGCTGGGCCATCCCGGGCATGATGTGTTCGCAAATGGTCGAACGCTAAATCGTTTGACTATTGGGCAAGCTTGAGCTTACACCATGCGATTTCATTATAGAGGTAGGCGCGGCGTGCATCATCCTCCGACAAATTACCCAGCTTCTCTTCAAAACCTTGAATATCAGCTTTAAGCTTGTCGGCATCGACGGTCGCCAAATCGCAAGCGCGCTCGGCGAGAACGGTCACGACATCGTCCGCAACCTGGGCATAGCCGCCGGCCACGGCAAACGTGTGGTCGACAGTGCCCATGGCCTTATCGGAAACGCGAACGTAACCGCGGTCGATCGTGCAGATCTCGCTGGAGTGAGCAGGCAGGACGCCAAACTCGCCATCCGTGGACGGAATCGACACAAACGCAGCGTCGCCCTCATAGGCGCAGCTCACGGGGCACACGATGCGGATACGCATAACCTACTTCTCCCCCATCTTGCGGGCGCGCTCGCGCACGTCCTCAATCGTGGAAGCATAGCGGAAAGCCTGCTCGGGCAGGTCATCGGCCTTGCCGTCGACAATCTCGGCGAAAGAGCGGACGGTATCCTCGACGCGGACGTAGACACCGGGGTTGCCGGTGAACTTCTCGGCGACGTGGAAGGACTGCGAGAGGAACTGCTGAATCTTACGGGCACGGTTGACCGTAAGGCGCTGCTCCTCGGACAGCTCGTCCATACCCAGAATGGCGATGATGTCCTGAAGGTCGGAGTACTCCTGCAGGAGCTCCTGGACCTTGACGGCGACACGGTAGTGCTCCTCGCCGACGATCGAGGGATCGAGAGCGTCGGAGGAAGATGCGAGCGGGTCGATAGCCGGGAACAGGCCAAGCGACGAAATGCTACGCGAAAGAACCGTGGTGGCGTCGAGGTGCGTAAACGTCGTGGCAGGCGCCGGGTCGGTCAGGTCGTCTGCGGGGACGTAGACAGCCTGGACGGAGGTAATGGAGCCCGTCTTGGTCGAGGTAATACGCTCCTGGAGGTCGCCCATCTCGGTTGCCAGCGTGGGCTGGTAACCAACGGCGGACGGCATACGGCCCAGCAGTGCGGAAACCTCGGAACCTGCCTGGGAGAAGCGGAAGATGTTGTCGATGAACAGCAGAACGTCCTGGCCGCGATCGCGGAAGTACTCAGCGGTGGTAAGGCCGGCCAGACCGATGCGCAGACGCGCTCCGGGCGGCTCGTTCATCTGACCATAGACCAAGCAGGTCTTGTCGATAACGCCAGACTCGCTCATCTCGAGGAACAGGTCGGTGCCCTCGCGGGTACGCTCGCCGACGCCGGTGAACACCGAGGTGCCGCCGTGCTCCTGGGCGAGGTTGTTGATGAGCTCCTGAATCAGAACGGTCTTGCCGACGCCGGCGCCGCCGAACAGGCCCGTCTTGCCGCCACGGATGTAGGGCTCGAGCAGGTCAACAGCTTTGATGCCGGTCTCGAAGATCTCGGTCTTGGTGGTGAGCTCGTCAAAGCGGGGCGCTGCATGGTGGATGGGGTAGAACTCCTCCACCTCAGGCATGGGCTTGCCGTCGACGGGCTTGCCCATGACGTTCCAAATGCGACCGAGCGTCTTGGGACCAACGGGCATCTTCATGGGCTCACCGGTATCGGTAGCGATGAGGCCGCGCTGCAGGCCGTCGGTCGAGGACATGGCGACCGTGCGGACGACGCCGCCCGGAAGCTGGCTCTCGACCTCGAGGATCGTGCTCAGATGACCGATCGGGGTCTCGGCCTCGACCGTGAGCGCGTTGTAGATCGGGGGCACCGCGCCGTCAAACTTGACGTCGACGACAGGGCCGATGATACGCACAATGCGACCATCACCGGCGGTCGTCTTCTTGGTGGCTTCCTCGACCGCAAGCTTTACGGTGTTATTAGCCATTACTGTTCCTCCAATGCTGAGGCTCCGCCGACGATCTCGTTAATCTCGGTCGTGATCGAAGCCTGGCGCACGCGACTATACGTGCGGGTAAGGGTCGAGATGATCGCGGTGGCGTTTTCCGTCGCGGAGTGCATGGCCTTGCGGCGTGCACCCTGCTCGGCAGCCGCCGAATCGATCAGGGCCTGGTAGATGACCGTCAGGATATAAGACGGCACAAGCTTGCCGAGAACATGCTCGGGAGAGGGCACGAACTCGAACGTGGACGAGATGCGCTTAGGGGCGTCGGTCTCGTTCTTACGCGGACCGTGGGCCATAGCGATCATCTCGGGGTCGAGCGGCAGCAAGTGCTCGACGCGAAGCTCCTGATCCACGCGGTTCTTGGCGTGGTGGTAGACAAGCTCGACACGGTCAAGCTCACCGGCACGATACGCATCGCAGATATGAGAGGAAATCATGCGAGCCTGATTAAAATCGGGCTCGGAGGAATTGCCCTCAAAGTGCATGATGACGTTTGCGCGGTCGCGGAAATACGTGGCCGGCTTGCGTCCGCACGCAATGATCTCGCACTCGATGCCGTCGTTCGCCCAAGAAGCGGCGAGCTTTTCGGCCGTGCGCTCCACCGTCGTATTGAAACCGCCGGCAAGGCCGCGGTCCGAGGCAATGACGACAATCAGGCCACGCTTAACGCTCTCATGCTTCTGCAGCATGGGATCGGTGCCCGAACAGGAGGCGTCGCCGGCGACCGTCAACATGACGTCGGTCAGCGCCTCCTTATAGGGCTCGGCCTGCTTGGAGCGATCGAGGGCACGACGGATCTTGGCCGTAGAGACCATCTCCATCGTGCGCGTGATCTGCTTGGTCGTGGTAACCGAGGAGATTCGCTTCTTAATGTCGCGAAGGTTGGCCATAGGGCTTAGTTCTCCTCTGATCCAGAAACATCCGAATGGTGCTTGGCCATGAACTGCTGCTTGAAGTCGCCGATGACGCGCAAGAGCTCAGCCTTGGTGTCATCATCGATCTTCTTGGCGCGAACCTTGTCGAGCAGCGAACCAAAGCCATTGTCCATGTACTCGATGAGCTCGGCACGGAAGGGCAGCACGTCGGCGATCTCCAGGTCATCCAGGAAGCCCTCGTTGCCAGCGAACAGCGTAACGATCTGCTCGCCAACCTCAAACGGCTTGTAACGCGGCTGCTTCAGGAGCTCGGTCATGCGAGCACCATGGGTCAGCTGCTTCTGAGTAGCCTCGTCGAGGTCGGAGCCGAACTGCGTAAAGCCAGCGAGCTCCTGGTACGAAGCGAGGTCCAGACGGAGGTTGCCGGCGACCTGCTTCATGGCCTTGGTCTGCGCATCGCCACCGACGCGGGACACGGAGATGCCCACGTCGACTGCCGGGCGCTGACCCTGGAAGAAGAGCTCGGACTGCAGGTAGATCTGACCATCGGTAATGGAAATGACGTTGGTCGGAATGTAGGCCGAGACGTCGCCGTCCTGGGTCTCGATGATCGGCAGTGCCGTCATGGAGCCGTAACCGTTCTTCTTGGACATCTTGACGGCACGCTCGAGCAGACGAGAGTGCAGGTAGAAGATGTCGCCAGGATAGGCCTCGCGTCCGGGCGGACGATGCAGCGTCAGCGACATCTGACGGTAGGCCACAGCCTGCTTGGACAGGTCGTCGTAGATGACGAGCACGTGGCCGCCGGGGTTGGTCTCGCTGGCGGGCTTGCCGTCCTCGCCGTTGTACATGAAGAACTCGCCGATAGCGGCACCTGCCATAGGCGCGATGTACTGCATAGGGGCGGAATCGGCAGCCGTGGCCGAAACGATGATGGTGTAGTCGAGCGCACCGTGCTGAGCGAGGGTCTCGCGGATGTTGGCAACCGTAGAGGCCTTCTGGCCGATGGCGACATAGATGCAGACCATGCCCTTGCCGCGCTGATTGAGGATAGCGTCGATGGCAATGGCGGTCTTACCGGTCTTACGGTCGCCGATGATGAGCTCACGCTGACCGCGGCCAATAGGCACCATGGAGTCGATAGCGAGCAGACCGGTCTGAACCGGCTCGCACACCGGGGTACGGTCAATGACGCCGGGGGCCTTGAACTCGATGGGGCGACGGTGCGTAGCGACGATGTCGCCTAGGCCGTCGATGGGCTGGCCGAGCGGATTGACGACGCGGCCGAGCATGGCGCGGCTCACGGGGATATCCATAATGCGGCCAGTGGTGCGGCACTCGTCGCCTTCCTTGATGGAGTCGACGGTACCGAACAGAACGGCGCCGACCTCGTCACGGTCAAGGTTCTGGGCAAGGCCGAAGACGGTCTCACCGGTATCGGAGCTCTTGAACTCCAGAAGCTCGCCTGCCATGGCGCTCTTGAGGCCGGAGACGCGCGCGATGCCGTCGCCTACCTCGTCGACCGTTGAAACCTCATGCGTATCGACCGTCGCGGAGAGGCTCGTGAGCTGCTCCTGCAGTTTCTTGGCGATATCCTGGGCATTGAGGGTTTCGGACATTAGGCTTCACCTCCGTACGAATTAGCAGAGTTTGCGAGGGTCTCCTGCGCGACGCGCAGCTGCGTCTTGACGGAAATGTCACGACGCTCGCCGCGGGCCTCGAGCACCAGGCCGCCCACGATAGACGGATCGACCTGCTCGATAAGGAATACCTTGCGGCCGAAGTCCTGCTCGCATTTCTTAGTGATGGTTTGACGCAGCTCGTCGTCGAGCGGGATCGCCGTGGTGACGGTCACGCCCACTACATCCTCGTCTTCCTCGGCAACATACTTAAAGGCAGCTGCCACCTTGGGAAGAAGGTCGAGCTGGTCGCGCTTGGACATGGTGTCGAGCACGGCGATGATCTCGGGGCTGGCGCTAGCCAGGCGCTCGATCATCTCGAGGTCCTCGAACACATGGTTCTCGGCCTTAGCGGCTTCCAGAAGGGAGCGCGCGTAGGTCTCGAGCACCTTGTCCTGATAGCGGCTAGTCGGCATTCAGGCTACCTGCTTCCTGGATGTAGCGCTCGATGAGCTTCTTCTGCTCGGCATCGTCCTCGAGTGCCTCGCCCACGATCTTGGTGGCGACGGCAACGGACAGGTCGGCGATGGAGCTCGCGGCACCGGCGTAAATGGACTTGCGCTCGTCCTCGACGGTCGTATGGGCCTTGGCGATGATCTCCTCGGCCTCCTTGTGAGCAGCCTCGATGATACGGGCGCGCTCGGACTCGGCGTCCTTACGGGCCTCGAGAACGATGTCGGCAGCCTGACGACGGGCGTCGGTGACGATCGAGTCGGACTCAGCGCGCTTGGCGATAGCCTCCTGCTTGGTCTTCTCGGCCTCGTCGAGGCTCTCCTCGATCTTCTTGCCGCGCTCCTCCATGGTTTTCATGATGCCCGGCAGGGCGACCTTGGCCAGCACGATCCAGATAATCAGGAAGGCGATAAGCGCCGGGATGAACTCCGCCATCTTAGGGATGAGGATGTCCGCACCGGCAGCGCCGTCCTCGGCGAACGCGGAAACCGGCATGAGCAGCGCGGCCGCGGACGCGGAGAGTGCGATCGCGCTCTTCTGGGATGAAAGATTCATACTTGACGCTCCGTGCTATTTAACGATCAGCGCGACAACGAAGCCGATCAGAGCCAGAGCCTCGCCGAAGGCGGAGCCCATGATGAAGACGGTGAACACGCGGCCCTGGACCTCAGGCTGACGGGCCATAGCACCCGTAGCACCCAGAGCAGACAGGCCGATAGCAAGACCAGCGCCGATAACACCGAGACCGTAACCGATAACTCCCACGATTCCTCCTTTGTCGTGCGTGTCTTATTTCACGCAGGATAACCTTTTTATAACTGCCGGGCTCCATGGGTACGGGCACCGGCGGTTTAACGAATTGCTTACCTTTAAGGCGCGAGCGGAAGACTACTCCTCCTCCGCGACCTCCTCTGCCTCGGAGACATACACGGCGGTAAGGACCGTGAAGACGTAAGCCTGGATGGCGCCGACCACAAGCTCGATCGCATAGATCAGGATGAGGATGGCAAGCCAGGCCAGCGAAGGCAGGGCGCCGACGGCGTGGGCCGCGGAAACCTGCTGAAGCAGCGGCTGCATGAACATGCTCGCCATGATGGCGAACGAACCCATGACCACGTGTCCTGCGAACATGTTGCAGAACAGACGGACGGCGAGCGTGATGAGGCGCAGGAAGGTCGAGAAGAGCTCGACGACCCACACGAGCACGTTCATCGGGAAGCTCACGCCCTGCGGGGCGAGGCTCTTGATGTAGCCGATCACGCCGTGAGCCTTGCATCCGTAGTAGATGAAGTACACGAAGGCGAAGATGGCGAGCGCGGCGGTGGAGCCGATTGCGCCGGTGCCGGGCTTCATTCCCGGGATCAGGCCGATCATGTTATTGATCAGGATGAACAGGAAAAGCGAGCACAGGAACGGGAAGTGCTTCTTCCAGTTCTCACCCACGACGCCCTTGCCGATATCGTTCTCGACGTACTCGATGATGTACTCGAAACCGTTGACGAAGAAGCCCTTGGGAACCAGGGTCTGCTTCTTCTTGAACACGGCCAGGACGATCAGGAGCACGATCGTGGAGACGATCAGCCAAAACGAGTACTGCGTGATGCCGCAGCTCAGATCGCCCACGACAGGGGTGGAGCTGAACTCGCTGACCAGATGATTAATCTCATCAGGCAGCTTTTCAAAAATTTCCACGACTTACCTTTCGACCTCATGAGGATCTCGCAGCGCCTTGGCGACACGAACCGTGCAGGCGGCCATAAAGGCCACGAAGCCGATCGCCTCGCCCAGGAGGAACATGCGAAACGCCTCTCCGAACAACACAAACACAACCAAGGTAAAGACGAGCAGGGCGATTGCCGAGACCGCCAGACTCACCATGCCCTTGAGCATGTCCGCATTCTGCTTATCGTCAAGAACCGGCTTGAGCGTAAAGACAAAGGGAAGAAAGGCAATCGCGCCCGCAATGGCGCCTGCAACGATAGCGAGCAGATCGGCTATCTGAAACACTGGCGTCCTCACTTTCCTTTTTTAACGCTTCCCAGAACAGTTCCCGCCAAACATTGGTGACTATTGTACGAGCCAATCGCTAAAGTACAACCGAAAAAGCATCGGTTAATACGCACCTGTTCGTTTTCTTAAGACCTTCTTTATGCCGCAGGTAGGTAATACGTTTTTCTCGAACCCCTCTGGGCTAAACGTCCGTTAACAGGAGTGCGCGTGGACGTCTTTTGCTCGCCCGCGCGCACCATTTCTTCGTATTTGTGACCGTAGCCGACAAGGCCCGACGACTAGAGCGTGCCGTAGATGCGGTCGCCGGCGTCGCCCAGGCCGGGAACGATGTAGGCGGCCTCGTTGAGATGGTCATCGATGGCGCACGTATAAATATGTACGTCAGGATCCTTCTCGGTCAGCGACTTGAGGCCCTCGGGCGCGGCGACGATGCACAGCATGCGGATGTCCTTGACACCGCGCTCGCGCAGGTAGCTGATAGCCATCTCGGCCGAACCGCCCGTGGCGAGCATGGGGTCGACAACCAGGCAGATACGCTGGTCGATATCCTTGGGCATCTTGCAGTAATACTCATGCGGCTCGTGGGTGACCTCGTCGCGCTCCATGCCGATGTGGCCCACGCGGGCAGAGGGTACCAGGTCGAGGATGCCGTCGACCATGCCAAGACCCGCACGCAGGATGGGAACGATGGCGAGCTTCTTGCCGGCAAGCTGCTTAAACGTGGCGGTGGTGATGGGGGTCTCGACTTCGACGTCTTCCATAGGCAGGTCGCGCATGGCCTCGTAGCCGTCAAAGAGCGCAAGCTCGCGCACGAGCTGGCGGAACTGGTTGGTGCCGGTGTTTTTATCGCGCAGGATCGACAGCTTGTGCTGAACGAGCGGGTGATCGACAAGCGTCACACGGGACGCATCATAGGTGACGGTCATGGGTTGATTGCCCCTTTCGTTGCGGCCGCAAAACGGCCTTGCTGACAAGGCGCGCAGCAATGTCGCCACCGCACGCCATGCATTAGTTTAGCGGTTTGTTGTATCGAGCAGCCCATCGCGGCTCTACTGTGCAGTACTGAGCGAGCGCTTGACTGCATCACGCCAGCCCGTAAGGTTTTGCTCGCGGCGCGCGGCGGACATATGGGGAAGGAAGGTCCTAACGATCTGGGCATTTTGCTCCAGCTCTTCCAGATCTTCCCAATAGCCGACGGCAAGACCCGCCAAGTACGCGGCACCGATTGCCGTGGTCTCCACCGTCTCACATTGCAGCACGGGGATATCCAGCAGGTCGGCCTGGAATTGCATGATGAACTCGTTGCGCGAGGCACCGCCATCGACAGACAGGCGCTCGATCGAAAGCCCCACGTCCTGCTCCATGGCGCGCAGCACGTCGTAGCTCTGATATGCCATGGATTCGCAGGCGGCGCGTACGATGGTCGCACGGCTCGAGGCGCCGGTCAGACCGCACACGATACCGCGGGCATGCGGGTCCCACCAGGGAGCGCCCAAACCCGCAAAGGCGGGAACGAAGTAGCAGCCCTCGTTGTCGTTAATCGAAGCGGCAAGTTGTGCCGACTCGCTCACGCTCGAGATGATGCCCATGTTGTTGCGAAGCCAGTTCATGGTGGAGCCGGCAGCAAAGATGGAGCCCTCGAGTGCATAGCTGATCTTCCCGTTCGCAGCGATACCGATGGTGGAAACCAAGCCGTTCTTGGATTCGACGATCTCGTCGCCGGTGTTCATGAGCATAAAGCAACCCGTGCCATAGGTGTTTTTGGTCTGGCCGGGACGGAAACAGCAGTGGCCGAACAGCGACGCCTGCTGGTCGCCCGCCACGCCCATGATGGGCGGCATGTTGGTCATGATGTCGCTCGCGACGCGGCCGTAGTCACCCGAGCTCCAGCGAACCTCGGGCATCATGGAACGTGGAACGTCAAAGAGCGCCAGCAGGTCGTCGTCCCAATCGAGCGTATGGATATTAAAGAGCGCCGTGCGGCTGGCATTGGTGTAGTCGGTGGCAAAGACCTGGCCGCCAGTGAGGTTGTAGATGAGCCAAGTGTCGATGGTGCCAAACATGAGGTCGCCCGCCGCCGCGCTCTCGCGTGCGCCGTCGACGTTGTCGAGAATCCACTGCACCTTGGAGGCCGAGAAATACGGGTCGAGCGTGAGTCCCGTGCGGGAGCGCACCAGCTCTTCTGCGCCCTGCTCGACCAGCTCGTCGATCAGAGGTGCGGTGCGACGGCATTGCCACACGATGGCGTTATAGATGGGTTGGCCGCTTATGCGGTCCCACACAACCGTGGTCTCGCGCTGGTTGGAGATGCCGATGGCGGCAATGCGGTCGGAGTGGATACCACTCTTAAACTGGACTTCCATCATGACGGCGATTTGACTGGCAAGGACCGCCATGGGGTCTTGCTCTACCCAACCGGGACGCGGAAAACTGGTTTTGACGCTGCGACGTGCCTGCGCGACGATGCATCCGTACTCGTCGACGATGGTCGCAAGTACCGAGGTGGTGCCGCAGTCGAGCGCCATGATGTAGGAACCGCCAAAGTTAAACGAGGCATCTTCCATGCCCAGGCTGCCCAGATTCAACGACATCGCTTACACCTTTCTATTGCATCGGGTCGGACAGGACCCGTTCGATCTCTGATGCGGGAAGTGCGCCTTGGCGCAGGATCTGGAGCCCGCCGTGCTGGAACGACACGATGGTCGAGGCGTCGCGACACGGGGTCTCACCGGCGTCGACGGCAACATCGACACCCTCCAGGATGCGACCCTCGACGGCGGCAAAGCTTGCCGGCGAGGGCGCACCGTGCGTGTTGGCGCTCGTGCAGGCAAGGGGACTGCCGCAGGCGCGGATGAGCGCCTGCACCACAGGCGAGGCCGATGCGCGAAGAGCCACCGTGTCGTCGGCGGCACGCATAAAGGTCGGCACGCAGGGGGCTGCCTTAATCACGATAGTCAGGGCTCCCGGCCAGCATCGTCGCGCGAGCACGCGGGCATCTTCCGGGATATCCACGCCATAGCGGTCGAGTGCTTCGACGCCATCGACCAGCCAAGCCACAGTTTGCGTGAGTTCACGTTGCTTGAGAGTGAAGATACGTCGATAGCCGGTGCCGAGCGCAGGGACTGCGGCGCCGTTGACGGTGGCTTGCGGGTCGCATGACCACGACGGGAACTCGCTTGTATCTTGGGGGACGGCATCAGAGAAGGCATTGACTGCCACGGCGACGCCGTAGACGGTCTCGGTCGGGATCAGTGCCAGGCCGCCGCGGCCGAGCACCTCTGCCGTGCGCTCAACGGCGAGCCGATGCGGCTCGCGCGCTCCCTCGTATACCCGATAGACCGTCTGCATGTGTATGCCAGCCCCTTACGCTCTGGTGCAAGTTTGTTTACTGTGGGGCATTCTCGCACGAAACGTTCAACCTATTTGCCCAGAGCGCATGTTGGTTTGGTGAGCGGCTCGAGTAGTCGGTGAAAGTGAGGGGGTTATTGGACCGCGACGAACTTCTTTGGCCTGCCGGCGTGGCGTTCTTGGGCGGCGTAGCGCTCGATGCTGTCTATCGTTATCATCCGACGGCCGTCGACGAGTTCAACATCGAGCTTTCCGGCTTTGACCAGCGCGGTAATCCGCGGAGCGGAGACTTTGAGGTCCAGCGCTGCGTCTTTAAATGTTCGGCACGCCGCTTCCCGAGCGTCCTCGTGGTCGATTTCGACTGAAAGGGCCACGACCTCGGCCGAGCGTTCGTACCCTGCCGGAGTCAAACCGTTGTTGAGGTCGTCAGCCAAAAACGCCATCAGTGCCTCGGTGGCATGGGCAATCGCTTCTTCGCGCGTATCGCCATCGGCAAAGGCGCCGGGAATCTGCGGGAAGCTAGCGCAGTAACCGTCGTCTTCTTTTATGAGAACGCAGTCATAGGTAAATCGCTGCCTCATTTTGCCTCCAACTACCATCCAGCTTAGCGACGAATACTTGCCCACGTGCCCTTCTTTGGTCGATCGCCACCAGAGCCGTTCACGGTGACAACACGGTCACCAGAAACATACTTAGCATGACTACCGACCTGCGCGACCTTCACGAATCCATCGTGCTTGAGTAGGGCAATGATTTCCCGAAAGGTAGGAGGTTGCATGGGCCGACCTCTTTCAGCCGTCCTAATTATAAACTACTTTATAATTTTTGCTAACCAGTTAATAAATATTACTGGCGCTGTTTGGGCTCGGTGACGATGGCTCGAACGATGCGGGGACGATCGGTAAGGTCGCGGACGATGCGCACGTCCGAAAGGCCCGCCTGGCAGCAGAGCTCGGCGGCGGCGTCGAGGGCGCCCTCGTAGAGCTCGCAGGCAAACAGGCCGCCGGCGCGCAGCATATAGGGCGCCGCATTGAGCAGGCGGCGGAAGATATCAAGGCCATCGGCACCGCCCTCGAGCGCCAAATCGGGCTCAAAGTCCTTGACCTCGTGCGGCAGCGAGCGCATGACGTCGGTCGGGATGTAAGGCGGGTTGGAGACGAGCACGTCGAACGTACCCCATTCCTCGCGGGGGATAGAGCTCACCAGGTTCGTGAGGCTGAAGGCGACCTCATCGGACGTAAGCCCGAGCGCGTCGCGGTTTTTGGTGGCCAGGTCGATGGCGCGCGGTTCGATATCGGTAGCGGTGCAGGTAACATGGCCGCGGCGCTCCCAGGCAAGGGAGAGCGAAATGCAGCCTGTGCCGCAACCGACCTCGAGGACGCGGGCGATGCGGGGCTCGGCCGGGGCAGGCGCAGCGACATCCTGAGCTGAAGCCGTCTCCTGGTCGGCACCCTCGATGGCGATGCCGTATTCGTCGAGCTCGGGCTCGGCGGCTTCCGTGGCTTCGACTTCTGCTGCTTGCGCGGCGGCTTCCTCGGCCTCGCGGTCGGCCAGCTCCTCGGCATAGGCACGACTGCCCAGTACGTCGCCGCCTAGCGCCGCCTCATCGGCAGCCGTCAGGTTAGCGGCACGGCGCTCGGCAGTCGCCCGTTCGTCTGCCAGCGCGGCCTCGGCCTTGCGTGCCTCTTCGACCTCATCGTTCCAAGGCAGCTCAACACGCTGACGGGCAGCAGCCTCGGGGCTCAGCACCTCGGCATCCAGATAATTGAGGACTTCCTCGACGAGCATCTCGGTTTCGGGGCGCGGAATGAGCACACCGGGGGCGCACGCGACGTCGATCATGCGGAACTGCGTGCTGCCGGTGATGTACTGCAGCGGCTCGCCTTTGGCGCGACGAACGACGGCCGCGTGCATGGTCTCGAGCTGGGCCGCGTTAAGCGTCTCGTCCATGCGCATATATAAGTCGATGCGCGCCAGGCCCGTGGCGGCGCACAGCAGCCACTCGGCAGAAAGACGGGGGTGCTCCTCGCCGCGCTCGGCCAGGTACTCCTTGGTCCACTCGAGACAACGCTTGATGGTCCAGATCTCGTTTGCCATGGGGTCCTCCCCTCTTAAGCGCCGGGCGGCGCGCGAATGTCGGAGCAGATTGTACGCGAGGCCAGCGCTTGGCAAGGGGCGATTGAAGGCGATTATCGAGAATCAGCCCAGAATTTTGCACCGGGCTCGCTCAAAGTGTTCATTCGTCGACGTCTACATTTGCATTCGTCAAGCTTTTGGCAAGGTTGCCCATAAACTGACCAATATCTAACCAAACGCTTGCCACATCGCTTGACGCACAACGCACCAAAATACGCCCCGCGATTTCTTGGACATTTTTTCGAGCAATATTTTCAAGTGCAGATGCATGCCGTTAATTGCTTTAAGCAGGTAAGCAGCTCAAAGGCCATCAAAACCGATTGAATAACATCTCAAAGCAATGTGCCCAATGACTCCCTACGGATCATTTGACAACCAAGGAAACGCCGATGTTTTGGCAATGCCAGCGAGCGACGTCCAGAGCGAACAAGTTGGCATGAAAAAGGCAAGGCATAGACCTTCTGGTCATGCCTTGCCTTTTGAATGACGAATTGTCGCTCTGGGCGGCGCGCAGCGTCGACCGGTTACGCGGTTTGGTAAAACCGCGTAACCTACACGGCCTGAGCCAGCTTCTCGGCTCGCTCGGCGGCGGCAAGTGCCTCGATGACGGTGCCGAGCTGATCGCCCAGAAGGACGCCGTTGTAGGTGGAGTTGAAGCCGATACGGTGATCGGTCACGCGGTCCTGGGGCTGGTTGTAAGTACGGATCTTCTCGGAACGGTTGCCGTGGCCGATCTGGCTCTGGCGCTCGGCACCGAGCTCAGCCTGCTGCTTCTCGAGCTCCATCTCGTAGAGGCGGGCGCGCAGCATCTGCATGCAGACCTCGCGGTTCTGGATCTGGGAGCGCTGCTCCTGCGACTGCACCACGGTGTTGGTGGGCAGGTGGGTGATGCGCACGGCGGAGTAGGTGGTGTTAACGCACTGACCACCAGGGCCCGAAGCGCAGTAAGTGTCGATGCGCAGGTCGGACTGGTTGATCTGGACGTCAATCTCCTCGGCCTCGGGAAGCACGGCGACGGTTGCCGTGGAGGTCTGGATACGGCCCTGGGACTCGGTCTTGGGAACGCGCTGGACACGGTGTACGCCGGACTCAAACTTCATGACGGAGTAGACGCGGTCGCCCTCGACCTTGAACTCGATGGACTTAAAGCCGCCGGCCTCGCTGGGGCTGGAATCGAGCACGGTGGTCTTCCAGCCACGCGACTCGCAGAAGCGCTGGTACATCTTGTACAGGTCGCCGGCGAAGATGGCCGCCTCGTCGCCACCGGCGGCGGAGCGAATCTCGACGATGGTGTTCTTGTCGTCGTTGGGGTCGCTCGGGATGAGCATGTACTTAATGTCTTCCTCGAGCTGGGGAAGCTTGGCCTCGTTTTCGGAGATGTCCATCTGGAGCATCTCTTTCTCATCGGCATCGGTAGTATCGTGGAGCATTTCCTTGGCAGCCTCGATGTCATCGAGCGCGCCGATGTACTCGCGCGAAGCGGCAATGAGGTCGGACTGGTGCGCGTACTCCTTGTTGAGACGCGTGAACTCCTTGATGTCGGAGGCGACGGCCGGGTCGGAAAGCTTCTTCTCGAGCTCCTCGTAGGCCTTGATAATCTTTTCGAGCTTGTCGCGCATGACGGACTCCTTTATATGCGTGAAGGCGAAAATCGGCAGAATTGATGGGGCGCGGGGCGCCGCTGCGGGGGTAAGTCCAGCTAGAGCATGTCGATCTTCAGATACATGCGCATCCCTTCGCGTATGGGGTACATAGTTGCGGTCTAACCCATACATGATAGCGTGCGCAGGCAAACCTGCATATAACCCGCACGGAATGAGTGGACGTAGCCGTTGGGGACGTTCCTTAACGGCTAGTCGTTTAAGAACGTCCCCAACGGCTAACAAAGGGACCGTCGCTTTGTCACATTCTAGAGCGTTTGAAGCAGGGCGATGAGGAAGCGCACGCCCTGGAGGTAGGCGCGGCGGGTGATGCGCTCGTTGGTGCCGTGGACGCCGCGGTCGCACTCGTCATCGTCGACCACAAAGGCCGAGAAGCGAATGCACTCAGGGCAAATACGCTGGTAGTTGGCAGCGTCGGTCGCGCCAATCACGGTCGAGGGGACAATCGTCAACGGCTCGGATGATCCGTTTTCCTCCATCCCCTTTGGATCACGGAAATAGCGGGCGGCGATGGAGCGAACCGCCTCGAGGCCGGAACCACCGATGCGCGGGGACGGCGAGGGTTCGGAACTGCCGGGGCCCAGCTCCACTTCGACACGACCGGCAAGGTCCGCCCCGGCAACCGCCTCACGGCAGCGCGCCACAACGTCGGCCACGCTCGTGCCCTCGAGCATGCGAAAGTTAATGTTGGCCCACATATCCTGCGGCATCACGTTAGCACCGGTGCTACCGCCCTCGATTTGGGTCGGTGCACAGGTGGTGGTCACGAGCGGATAGAGCTTCTTGCTGGCGAGGCACTCGCGCACGATGGCGTCCTTGTTGGCGGCAATTTCATCGGCCGTGTAGAGCCCCAACTCGACGAGCTGGGCGGCAAGCAAGTCGGTCACACGCGTCGGCCATTCGATATTGCAGATTGCGGCGATGGCGCGGCTCAGCACCTCGAGTGACGTGCCGCCGTAGGGGTTGGAAGAATGCCCACCCGCGCTCTTTGTCTTGAGCACAATGTCAGCATAACCTTTCTCAGCCAGGTCGGCGTGCATGAGCCAACCCTCGCCCGCGCTGTACTCGGCAGCCGGAGCGATGCGGTAATCGCCCTCGTCGATCAGGTACTCAAGCTCAATGCCGCGCTCCTCGAGCGCGCGGCCGATGGCGCCTGCGCCGCACTGCGTAGTCTCCTCGTCCTGGCCAAAGGCGAGCAGCAGTGTGCGCTTGTGCTCCCAACCGTGCGCCAACGCGTACTCAACCGCCTCGAGAATGCCCGCGACCTGGTCTTTCATGTCGATGGCGCCGCGACCCCAAATGTAGGTGTCGTCCACATGTCCGCTAAAGGGAGCGTGCGTCCAGTCAGCCTCGGTGCCGGGAACCACGGGAACCACGTCCATGTGGCCCATGAGCATAACGGGCTTAAGAGCAGGGTCGGAGCCGCCAAGCGTCACCAACAGCGAATGGTCGATAAGCTCGACCTCGCCCGCCGCAAACACGCGCGGCCAGGCCTGCTGCATATAGGCGCGCAGGTCGTCGAAGGGCTGCCAGTCCACCACCTCGGCATCCATGCTCGAGATGGTCGGAAACGACAGCACGCGACCCAAGCGCTCGCTCGCGCCAGCTTCGTCCAAATCGGCAAAATCATCCTCATGCGCAAAGAAGCGCCAAACCTCGGCCATGACATCCTTTCGATTGTGATGACGAGGGCCGCCCCACCGGAGCGGCCCTGCCACATAAGCGTTTGCGATCGGTTATTTGTCCTCGAGATAACGCGAGAGGAACTCGCGGGTGCGCTGGTGTTTGGGGTTGCCGAAGAGTTCGGCCGGCGCGGCATCCTCGAGCACCACGCCCTTGTCCATAAAGACCACGCGGTCGGACACCGTGCGGGCAAAGGCCATCTCGTGCGTGACGACGACCATGGTCATGCCGTCGGCAGCGAGCTTGCGCATGACCTCGAGCACCTCTCCCACGATCTCGGGGTCGAGTGCCGAGGTCGGCTCGTCAAACAGCATGATCTGCGGATTCATGCACAGGGCACGGGCGATGGCCACGCGCTGTTTTTGACCGCCCGAAAGCCTGCCCACGGCGGCGTGCGCAAACTTCTCGAGCCCCACGCTCGCCAGATGCCCCATCGCGACCTTTTCGGCCTCGGCCTTACCCATCTTTTTGAGCGTGACGGGCGCGAGCGTGCAGTTGTCGAGCACGTCCATATTGTTGAACAGGTTGAAGCCCTGGAACACCATGCCGATGTCCTCGCGCAGCTTATTGATATTGCAGCGCTCGGCAGTAAGGTCCTGACCGTGGAACCAGATATGACCGGCATCCGGAGTCTCGAGCAGGTTAAGGCAGCGCAGAAACGTCGACTTGCCCGAGCCCGAGGCACCGATAATGGTGACGACCTCGCCGGGATTGACGGACAAGTCGATACCCTTGAGTACCTCGAGTGAGCCAAAGCTCTTGCGCAGGCCCTCGACGCAGATAAGCGGCTCTTGGTTTTGCACGGCTGCCGCAGTGCCGGTAATGGCGGTATCTGCCATGATGATTCTCCTCGTCTTAAGCCTAGTTAGAGCTGGGCAGCGTGGCAGGAGCCTCGGCGCCGAGCTTTTTGCCAAAGGCCTCGAGCAGGCGGCTCGCCACGAGCGTCAGGATCAGGTAGACCACGAGCGCCACGCAGTAGACCTCCATCTGGCGGTAGTACACGCCGGCGACGGTGGTGGTGGCGTACATGAGGTCGAACACGCCGATGACCGAGAGCACCGACGAATCCTTGATGTTGATGATGAGCTCGTTGGTGAGCGCCGGAATAGCGTTTTTAATACCCTGGGGGAACACGACTTTGCGCATAGCCTGCCACTGCGACAGGCCCAGCGAGCGCGCTGCCTCGGCCTGGCCGGGATCGATGGACTCGATGCCGCCGCGCAGGACCTCCATCATGTAGGCGGTGGAGTTGAGCGAGATGGTGACGAGGCCGGCGGTGAAGGTACTCCAGATCTGGTTGGCCTGGGCGGTCTCGAAGCCCATTCCGCGCAGAACGGTAAAGCCCGCGTAATAGATGAGCAGGCCCTGGACCATCATGGGCGTGCCGCGCACGACGGTGGAGTAGACGGTCGCAAAGCCGCGGCCGATGCTCTTAAAGAAGCGCACCAGGTCGTTGTCGACGCGATCGAAGGTCTGGGTGCGCAAGAACACAAAGAGCAGCGCCAAGAAGAAGGCGATGACCGTGCCGAAGGTGGCAAGCGCGATGGTGATCTCGATACCGCGGATAAAGAAGTCGCCGCTCTTGTAGGTCATGTAGACCAAGCTCGACAGAAAATCGCTGGGATTGGAGTCCGAGACAATGCTCACCTGCACCAGGTCGATAAACGACATGACGCAGCGGTCGATAAAGAAGATTGCCGCGATGGCGACCACGACATAGCTGCCCAGGCGCGCGCCGCGACGGAAGCGCTCGGATGCGAACGGCGACGTTTCGCGATAGTCGCTCCAGTGCATGAGCTTGGTAACCAACGCCGCTGCCGACACGACGAGCCAGGCCCAAAGAATCGCCCAAAGGCAATCCTGGAAGATACCGGCGGGGGCCAAGAAGCTCAGCGGCGTGGGGTTGCGCTGGCTAAACGCCAGACCGAGCGCCGCGATAACGCTCGTGCCCAGGTACACATAACGGTGGTCGGCCTTGATAAAGGAGGCCAGACGATTGACTGTTTTCATGCTGCCTCCCTATGCCGGCTGACGGTCGAGGCACGCGTCCCACATCTGGTCGCGTTCCTCTTGGCTAACGCCCTTGAGCGTCTTATTGATAAGTTTGAGCAGCTTGTCCGAGCCCTTGCGGCAGCCGACGTTTGTCGTGACCTCCTGCTTAAAGCCCTCGCCCTCGGCAAAATGAACGGGGACGATACCCGGGTTTTGGGCCATATAGCCCTTCTCGTTCTCGGTGTTGTAGGTCACGGCGTCACAAGTGCCCTGCAGCAGGTTCGAGAACACCGTGGGCACCGAATCGACCGGATTTTTGTGGACGACGCCCGGGATCTCGTCGATGACGGTGTCGAGCATCGTGTCCTTTTGGCCGAGCACCGTGGCGCCGCTAAAGTCGCTGAGCTTGGTCGCGTTTTGGTAGGGCGAGCCCTCTTTTACGAACAGGCCAAAGTAGCCGATAAAGTACGGATCGGAAAAGCCGACGGACTCCTCGCGCTCGGGCGTGGCGCTCATGCCGGCAATGATGAGGTCGATCTGGCCATTGTTAAGCGAATCGATGAGGCCCGAGAAGCTCTGCTTGACGGCAACGGGCTCGCCGCCAAGGGCCTTGCAGACGATCTTGGCGATCTGCACGTCGTAGCCGTCGGCATAAGCGCCCTGCACGTTATCGATGGGGATGGTGTACTCGCTGGCCTCGGAAACCTGCCAGTTGTACGGGGCGTAGGCCGCCTCCATGCCAATGCGGATCTTATCCTTGCCGATAACGGAATCGGACAGGTCATCGCGACCGCCGCCCGTCGTGGGCTGGACCACCTTGAGTGTGGACGGACGCTGGCAGCCGGCAAGCGCGCCGGCGACAACGGTTGCGCTCGCAGCGAGGGCGCTACCCAAAAAGATGCGACGGCTGCACACCGGCTGGGTATACGCGTCGCGCTGTAGTCGAGGTTGCATCTGGTGCCTTCCTGTTTTGCTTTGCTGACAATAAAACAGGATATACGCCCGCAACCAGCAATGCGGCATGTGCGCGAAAAATTAATAGACACACGGGGACGATTGGCGCAAAGCAACCTGTCCCCCATGCACCAAACCCTTGACGGAAACGGCGACGCCGATGTTTTGACAATGTCAGCGAGCGCCACCCAGAGCGAACAAGTTGGCATGAAAAAGGCAAGGCATAGACCTTCTGGTCATGCCTTGCCTTTTGAATGACAAATTGTCGCTCTGGGCGGCGCGCAGCGTCGACCGGTCCGCCGTTCGTTAGAACGGCGGAACCACTAGAGCAGGGTAACGCTAAAGGAACGGGTGTCGGTAGCGCCCGGTGCCAGCGTAATGGTGTTGACCTTGTGCTCGAAGACATCGTCCTCGGTATCCATCGTGGTGTGGCCGGTCCAGGGCTCGAGCGCCACAAACGGAGCGTCGTTGGCGGCAGACCACACGCCGATGTACTTAAAGCCCTCAAAGTCGATCTTGACGCCGTGGCCCGACTTGCGACCGCGCAGCGTGAGCGAGGAGCCCGGGGTATCGGTGAACATGATGGCGTCGTTATCGAAGCTGCGGTGCGTGATGGGCAGCACGTCCGAGTTATCGGGCGCCTTGTAGCTACCCTCGAACGTCATAAGGCCATCGGGCGTGATGACGGGGGCCTCGTTAGTCCAAGCCTCGGTAAACGCCAGCTCGTAATCCTCGAACGCCTCGTCCTCGGCACCAGGGGCGGGCACGTTAAATGCGGGATGGCCGCCCACCGAGAACGGCAGGTCCACGTCGCCGGTGTTGGTGACGGCAAAGGTCTGCATGAGGGTGGCGTCGCCGGTCAGGGCATAGGTCATGTTGAGCTTAAAGTGGAACGGGAAGGCCTTGAGCGACTCGGGCGTGTCGGTGATCTCGTAAGTTACGGACGAACCGTCCTCCGAAACCTTGACCAGCTTATGCTCGACGATGCGCGCGAGGCCGTGGCGCGGCATCTCGCAGGTGCCAGCCGCAGACGTCGCCGTGTTGTTGCGCAGTGAGCCCACGATGGGGAACAGAATGGGCGCGTGCTTGCCCCAAAAGGCCGGGTCGCCCTGCCACAGATACTCGTTGCCGTTGAGGGCAAGGCTCGTGAGCTGGGCACCCATGGAATCGATGGCCGCGGTGAGGCCGCCGCGCTTGATGGTAGTGACGGTGGACATGCTACTTCCTCCAAAAGTAAACAACAGTGTCGAGGGCTATTGTCCCACTCTTGGCGGCGGGGTTGAGCGACAGGTGCAGTTATTGAGCAATAGCGTAAAGGTCAAACCCGCCCTGCGGCGTGCTATCGACCGTATCGGGCGCCTGTGAATTAAAACTCACCGGAACCATGCGCTTTGAGGCACGGTAACGCGTGCCGTCGGTGGCGACGGGCGGCTCATCGACCGTGAGCTCGTAGTCGCCGGGCTTGAGCTCGATGCCGTCACCTTCGGAATTGACGTATTGATACTCGTCGATTGCTTGTCCCTTGAGTGTGCGGCCCACGATATGGACAAGCATTTGGCTATCACCGCGCGCGGTATCCCACGTCGCGCCGTCCTTAACCTCGACCGACACATGCACCGAGCGCGTACGGCTGAGCGATTGCTCGACAGACATCTCGACCTTGGCGGCGTCTTTGCGCTGTTGCTCCACGTGACTCCAGACATTTCCGATCGCCGAGCAAGCGATGACGCCGGCCATAAAGGCGATGAGAATGGGGCCGAGCGGAGAGCGACGGCCCGCGTCTTCCTCGCGAGCCAGGTTGGGGCGATGGGTGGGGGCGGGCGCCTGGGCACCCTGCGCGGGCACGTCGAGTATGCTGAAGGATGCCGTGCTGCCGGGGTCGATGGTATGGCGCGGCTGTGGGGTCTTTGCCGGCGAGATCGACATATCAGCCGGCTCGCCGAGCGTGGCCGTGGCATCGGCCTTCGCCTCGTCGGCCTCGGCCTGGGCCCAGGCCTGTTCAAAGGTCAGGGACTCGGCGGCATCGGAGGCGGCGTCAGGCTCGACAGCGGTATCGTTGCCGGTCTCGTCCTCGTCGCTCGACATGTCACACGGCGCGGGCTCGTCCCACTCTTCGTCCGGAGCCTCGCCCTCGCTATACCACCATTCAAAGGTATCGATATCCATACGGGGCGCCCCCTTGGCCTCGCAAATAAACACTTGCTAGCCTTATACCCCCAGATGGCACAGGAGCTCGCACGGAATGCGATAAAGGGACTGCTCCTTTGTCGCATCGAAGTTGCGGTGGAATAGTTCCTGTTTGCACGCCCACTCGAGCTATTTAGGGACTATTTCACCGCAAGTTATTTGAGGGCGACGGGGATTTGGATACAGCAGAAGTCCTCTTGGTGAGACTCGTCGTAGCTCGTGGTGTCCAGGTAGCAAAAATCGAAAGCATTGCCGATGGGCTGGAGCGCGTGCCTGTCCATGCAGGCCACGATGGCGCGGATACCCTCGGGCTCGTACGGCAT
Source organism: Collinsella sp. (assembly GCA_019414385.1). Lineage (GTDB taxonomy): Bacteria > Actinomycetota > Coriobacteriia > Coriobacteriales > Coriobacteriaceae > Collinsella. The sequence goes on from DXMD01000011.1 coordinate 23,909, forward strand.
GCCACAGCGACTCATGCACAGGTACGTGCCCTCGGGCAGCACCTCGACGCCAATCTCCGCCAGCTCGGCAGGATCGCTCGGCAGTATTTCCTCGGCACCACGCGGCAACACGGCAAAGGAACCGGCACCGGCGATGGGGTCGTCGGAATGCAGCGCCTCGCGACGCAGCATGGCGCCCCAACCGCGCATGGGGCGTGTGCCCGTGAGCGCACGCATGCGCAGAATCGCCCGCATGAGCGTGGGGTGCAGCATCGAGCGGCCACGCTCGATATCGCTCGGGAACTCCTCAAAGACCACGTAGCGGCGCTCGAATTGCTTGAGCTCCGGTTTGCCCTCGCGCTCGCGCCAATAGACCGCCTCGTCGTAAAAACTCAGCCGCTCCTGCACGCTCGCGCGCTCGGCTTTGAGCCCGGCAATCTGCTCGTCGAGCGCCTGCACCCGCGAGCGCAGGTGATCGGTCATCTCTCCAATGTCGAACGTCGAGGTCAGGCGATCGATCTCATCGAGTTCCAGTCCCAAGTCGCGCAGCATGCAGATCAGACGCATGAGCGGGATCTGCGTGGGCGAATAGAAACGGTAGCCTTTTTCGTTAACCACGGCGGGTTTAAACAGACCGATCTTGTCGTAGTAGATGAGCGTTTGGCGCGAAACGTTAAACAAGCTCGCCATCTCGCTAATCGCATACATACCCGTCTGCATAGGTCCTCCCGACACACCCTTTGACACGAAAAGCCCGCCGCCCACAGGGGCAGCGGGCTCAAACACTACTCGTATCCTACCCTAAAGATGCCTATGACCAGCGCTTATAGTTGGCGCACGACACGCCGACGGCCTCGAGTGCCTTGGCGGCGATGTGATGCACCGCCTCATCGAGCGTGGCGGGGCCGTTGTAAAACGTGAGCATGGGCGGTATGAGCATGACGCCCGGCACGCGCGCCAGGCGTGCCATGTTGTCGACATGGATCGCACTGAAGGGCGTCTCGCGCACCATAAGCACCAGGCGGCGCTGCTCTTTCATCTGCACATCGGCCGCACGCAGCAACAGGTTTTCGCTGTAGCCGCTCGCGATGCCGGCGAGCGTCTTCATGGAGCAGGGAGCCACGATCATGCCGTCGACCGGATAGGTGCCGCTTGCGATGGCAGCGCCAATGTTCTTGTTGTCGTAGACCACATCGGCATAGCACGCAAACTCGTCGAGCGTCATGCCGAGCTCCTGCTCGATGGTGATCTCTCCCCCGCGCGTGACGACAAGCGCCGACTCAGCGCCGGCCTGGCGCAGGCATTTGAGGCATTCAAGGCCCAGTGCCGCACCGCTGGCGCCAGACACGCCAACGACAATGCGACGGGGACGAACAGAAGACTCAGGCATGACAACTCCTTAACTACTTGGTAGGGCTACTTACTAGAAGGCGAGCTCGGCGGCCCACTTCTCTTCATCGATCTCCATGAACTGCGAGCGGATGAAGTTCTTCTTGAGGTTAAACGGAACCGTGCAGTCGAAGATGGCCTTGCAGGCGATACCGTGCTCGCGGATCGAAGGATCGAACGCGGGGTCGTTGGACGGATCGAGCACGTGGCAGTGGCAACCGGGGATGGTGATGAGGTCCACGTCGGCCTGGAAGCGCGTGGTCATGGCCCACATCACGTCGCTCATATCGAAGATGTCGACATCCTCGTCGACAAGGATGACGTGCTTGAGCTCGGAGAACGCCGAGAAGGCGAGCATGGCGGCGTTGCGCTGACGGCCCTCGTCATTTTTGCTCGACTTCTTGAACTGCATGATGGCAACGAACTTGCCGCCACCGCAGGGAGCGGCGTGAACGTTGAGCAGGCGGCCCGGGATAGCGGTCTCGACCATCTTGTAGATGGAGGCCTCGGTGGGGATACCGGCCATGGACACGTGCTCGTGCGAAGGGCCGATGCAGCTCTCCATAATGGGGTTGACGCGCGTGGTGACGGCGGTGATCTTGATCACCGGGCAGACCTTGGCGCCACCGGTGTAGCCGGGGAACTCGGGCATGGCGTAGCCGTGGCCGTTGACATCCTCGTTGATGGTCTCGTCGTGCATGAGGTAGCCCTCGAGCACGTACTCGGCATTGGCAATGCACTTCTGCGGAACGGTGACGCAGTCGGCAAGCTCGACGGCGCGGCCGCGCAGGGCGCCGGCGATCTGCAGCTCGTTGAAGCCGAGCGGCGTGGTGGGAGCCTCGAAGCCGCAGCACATGTACACGGCGGGGTCCAGGCCGATGGAGATGGAGATGGGCATATCCTCGCCGCGCTGGCAGTACTCGTCAAAGAACGCACCCAGGTGACGGCTGCCCGGGGTGATCCACATGGCGAGCTTGTCCTTGTCGACGCAGGAGAAGCGGTGGATGGTTACGTCGGACTGGGTGCCATCGGGGCTCGTGCCATAGGCGAGGCCCATGGTGATGTAGGGGCCGCCGTCAACGGGCGTGTTGGTGGGAGCGGGAACGATCTTGCGCAGGTCAAAGCCCTCGTCGGTCGCCTTGTACACGACCTCCTGGCAGTCGACGTGCTTGCCCTCGGCGATCTGCTCGGGGGCGATCAGGTTCTCGAAGCGCTTGCCGATCTCGAGGCCCAGGTGCTCCTCGTCCAGGTCGAGCAGGGCGGCAACGCGCTTGCGGCTGGCAAGCATACCGATGCAGACCTTGGCGTCGTCAAAGCCCTTGACGTTGTTGAAGACCATCGCCGGACCCTCTTTGGTCGGGCGCATGACGGTGCCGCCAGCACCGACGTGACGGTAGACGCCCGAGACCTCGGCATCGGGATCGACCTGGGTGTCGGTCTCGAGCAGCTGGCCCGGCATCTCACGCAAAAAGTCGAGCGCGGAACGCAGGTCGTGGATCTGGGAAGCATCGGTAGTGGACATGGCGTACTCCTTTCGGGAGAGTGTCCGGCGACGGGGTGCCGCCGGACGGGGTAACGTAATGGGGCCGCGGCGCTCACAAATGGAGCGCTCGACCACTCGAAGTTCAAGCGCTTGGCTGCTTACAGCCGGGGCGCTCGACCGCTTACATCAGGCCAAAGAGGTGGAACCAGGCGGCCTCGACCAGCACGACGACAAAGACGACCGCGGTGAGGGGGATGCCCATGCGCATAGCCTCTTTGGAGGTGTAGCCGCCGGCGTCCTTGCCTTCGCCGATAAGGATCGGCAGGTTATGGAACGGCAGGATGTAGTGGATGTTGATGGACGTGAAGACGATGAGCGCCACGGCGAGTGGGCTCACGCTGGAGCCGGCGGCAAAGCTGATAAATGCCGGCACGCACACGCCGAGCACGGCCATGACCGAGCCCATGAACATGTGGATGATCATGGAAAGCGCGGCGACGAGCAGGGCGAACAGGAAGATGTTCTCAGGCACGGAGCTGGGGAGCACGACGTCGGCGATCCAGGCGTTCATGCCGGTGGCACCGCCCACGGAGCCCACGGCCATGGCGGCCGTCAGGAACATGAGGGACTTGATGTCGACAGCGTTCCAGCTGGCGGGAGTGAGGACTTCGCCGATGATGGGCATGGCGAGAGCAACGCCAATGGCCAGGGTGACCCAGCCGATATAGTCGCCCGAGACGGTGAGCCACAGCGCGATGGCGATGACAAGCCACACGATGGTGCGGATCTCCTTGACGGAGAGCTTGCCGAGCGCGGCCTGCTTGGCCACGATCTGCTCGCGATCGTAGACGAGCTCCTTGCTGGGCTTAAAGAGGAAGAGGCCCAGGAACAGGGTGCACAGCAGCGCGACCAGCATAGGCACGCTCATGTACAGGAACCAGTCGACAAAGGACGGGCTCATGCCGCCGGCCTCGGCGCTGTACTGCGCAACGAGCGGGTTGAGTGTGGAGTCGCCCGTCAGGAAGAACATGGAGCCCGGGGCAGCAGCGGCAAACACGAGGAAGCCGAGCTTACCCTTGTCGTCGTCACCGTAGCCGGCGGACTCGGCGATGACCGAGACGACGGCGAGGATGAGGAAGGCGCGGGGGAACGGATGCGGGATCAGCAGCGACAGCACAAAGGTGAGAGCGAAGATCGAGATGATGAGCGACTTGGCGTCGCGCACGAACTTGAGCATAAACGCATAGGCGATGCGCTCGCCCAGGCCCGACTCCTTGACCGCGCTGGCGATGAGGTAGGCACCAATGACGAGCCACATGGTGGCTTTGGTCCACGAGCTAAACGTGGAGGCGACTGTCGCCGAGATGCTCGCGGCGCCCGTGTCGTCCACGCACACCTTGAACAGAACGAGCAGCGCGCAGTAGAGCAGGCCCACAAAGCCCGGCTGCGCCACGCCACATGCCCAGAACACCACCGTGGCGAGCGTCAGTGCCAGACAGGTCTGAGCGCCGACCGTGAGCTCGACCGTCGAGCTCAGCTCCGCCAAAGGAAGAAACTTCACCAGCAAAAAGACAACGATACCCAGCACAAAGCCAATTTCGCGCTTGGTGATCTTAAACGCCTTCTTTTCCGCTTCCATCTCCCCACCTTTCTTGTTGGGGGCGCTCCGGATTCGCGGCCACGTTGCCACTTAAAAAGGGGCGCCCGTTATCGGACACCCCTTACGTTGCGCTGTGTTGTGGCAATACAGTCAAGCGGGATTTTTGGATGAGAAGCGATCCTCTGGGCAAAAACCGTCACAACATTCGACGCTTTTCCTCGATTTCGAGATTTTCATCGAATGTTGTGACGGTTTGGACATGGCAAAGGGACTGTACCTTTGTTACATAGCGAGGGCCGTACGGATGGATGGGTCGCTGAGGGCCTCGCGGAGCCAGGGGGCCAGCTGCTCGGGGTGACCCTGCAGGTAGCCTTTAAGCTCGGACGGGGCCACGCGGCGCACTTCCGAGATCTCCTCTTGGTTGATATGCAGCTCGCCCGGCTCAACATGGGCAAGGTAGACCTCGCACCATTCGCACTCGCAGCGGCCGTCGCCGTGGTCCTCGCGGTACACCACGTGTCCGAGGTGCTTGAGCTGATCGGGCTCGCGCGTGATGCCAAGCTCTTCGTTGATGCGACGTGCCGTGGCGGCCGCGACGTCTTCCCCGGGGAGCGGATGGCCGGCACAGTCATCGGCCAGCACCCCGCCCCACAGGCGTTTGAGCGGACTGCGACGACAGAGCAGCAGGCGCGCGTCTTCGCCCTGGCCCTCGACCAGAAGCGTCAGAAATGCCTGATGCAGGATTCCCTCGCCGGTATGGGCCTCGATGCGGTCGACGGGGCCAAGCGCCTCGCCGGTCGCGGCATCGACCGCCACGACCTCGGCGCCTGCGCCGCCCTCATCCCAGCCGGCGCGCAGAATGCGGGCTGCGGCCTCCTCGAGCGCGGCGATGAGTTCCTTGGTGGTATCGAGCATGCGCCGCAAGTCGTCCGCGGTCGCGTTCTCCACATGAAAACCCGTGCTTGCAACTACCGGCACGCCAAAGCGCGTGGCCAGCGCCGCCGCAATATCGTGCGCCGGAATTTCGTCTCGATGGCACGGAACGGCCAGGATGCTCACCGTCGCCGTACGGCCGGGCTCGGGGCGAGGAATGGCCTGCGCCGTGGCGCCCAGGTGCGCAAACTCCGGCGAGCAGGCGTACACCGCCATGCCTCGCGGCGTCACCGTCAACTGGGCCTCGAGCGCAAACTTGCCCTCGCCCACTACAACCTTTGTCGTGTGCATACCCATGGGATCTCCTGTCGCCCGCAATGTACCTGAGACCATCTTCGCCTGTATTGCGACTATACAGGCAAGCGCAGCCTGCGACAAAGGAGGCAGGCACCTGACACATTCTGTTAGAGTTGCAGGGATTGAATCCCGCTTATTCATGCGACATTGGAGTGACAACCTTGACCGCCGCAACCACGCCTAAAAGTAAGTCAACCGCCGCCGCGCTCTCCCCCGCGCGCACCAGGCTCTGCCTGGCGCTGCTCGTGCTGCTGGGATTCTCGCTCGGCTGCTCCGAGTTCGTGGTCATCGGCATCGAAAGTGACTTGGCGACGGAACTCGGCATATCGCTTGCCGCTGCGGGCCAGCTCATCAGCGTTTTTGCACTGGTCTACGCCATCGCGACGCCGGTGCTTGCGCTCAGCACGGGGCGCTTCCGTCGTTACCAGCTGCTCGTGTGCTACAGCATTATCTTTGTGCTCGGCAATCTGGTCATGGCGTTGGCGCCCAACTTCCAGGTACTGTTTATCTCGCGCATTGTCCTGGGATCCGTCTCGGGCGCACTGCTCGCCGTGGGCGTGACGTACATCCCCGAGCTGCTGTCCCCGCAGCAAACTTCGCTTGCCATCTCGGTGGTATATGGTGCGTTTTCCGTGGCAATGGTCTTTGTCACTTCGATCGGCAAGTTCGTGGCCGACACGCTCGATTGGCACGTGGCCATGTACGGCACGCTGACCTTTGCCGTTTTGATCTGCGGAGCGCTCGTGGCGTTTATGCCGCGCGCTGGGCAAACCGACGAGCCTGCCACCTTTCGCGAGCAGGCGGGGCTTCTACGCGAACCGAGCATCATCACCGGCATGCTCATCTTTTTGTTTGGCGTGGGATCGGTCTATGTGTTCTACGGCTACGTGACGCCTTATCTTGAGCAGGTGCTGGGCATGGGCACTGTTCAGGCAAGCACCACGCTTATGGCCTACGGCGTGTTCTGCCTGGTCTCGAACATCTTGGGCGGATGGATCGACGCGCGCTTTGGCATGAAGGCGCTGCTTGTGACGTTTGTGCTGCAAGCTGCGGCGTTACTCGGGCTGTTTGCCGTGGGCGACACCATGCCGCTCGCGCTGGTCTTTGTCTTTAGCCTAGCGCTGCTCATGTACCTGTTCTCGGTGTCATGCATCACGCACTTTATGGACGTGGCGCGCAGCCGCCATCCCAAATCGATGGTACTCGCGAGCTCGGTAGAACCCATGGCGTTTAACGTCGGCATTTCGTTTGGCACCGCAGTGGGCGGCGCCGTGGTGAGCAGCGTTGGCATTGCCTACGTTGGCGCGGTTGGTGCCGCGTTCTCGCTTGTGGCCTGGGCGCTTACGCTGGTGACGATTAAGTTGGCTCGCTGGGAGCGCAAGCGGGCGAGGGCGTAAGCACAGATGCGATACTCGAGCTCGATGATGGCGATCGAAAGGAAACCGCATATGCAACGTGTACTGTTTATCTGCTATGGAAATATCTGTCGCTCGACGATGGCTGAGTCGGTGTTTACCGAGCTGGTGCGCCGCGCTGGGCGCGCGGGCGAGTTTGTCATCGATTCTGCAGCGACCTCAACTGAGGAGATCGGCAACCCGCCGCATCATGGCACGGTCGCCAAGCTGCGCGAGGTCGGGATTCCCGTCGTTGCCCACCGCGCACGCCAGGTGCGTCGCGCGGAGTATGGCGACTGGGATCACATTGTCTATATGGATGCCGAGAACGCGCGTGGCCTGCGTCGCATCTTTGGCGACGACCCCGACGGCAAGATTACGCGCTTGCTCGATTGGACCGAGCGCCCCGGCGACGTGGCCGATCCCTGGTACACCGGCAACTTCGATGCCACCTACCGCGACGTGCTCGACGGTTGCATCGCTATGCTCGAGCAGCTGTAGGCAAGCGAGCTCGCGAGGTGCGCCATTGGCATAAAACGAGCGTGGATTATCTCCCGCATACAAATTGAGCGTGGATTTTCTCCCACTTTGAGCGTTCAAGTGCGCTCTAAACGGGAGAAAATCCACGCTCATTTTCTCGGTGGGAGAAAATCCACGTTCAACTACTCGTCGACGATCTCGGCGAGCCAGACGTTGAGGGTGTCGACCTCGGGGCAGCAGAACTTTGCCGTACCAGGCTCGTTGCCAGGCACGGTTCCGCCATAGCGCAGGATATCAATATAGGGAAAGCCCACATGGCAGGCCATGGCGCACATCTTGCCGCGGTCTCGGTCGAAATCAAAGACGTCGCCCGGCTTGTGACCATGGTGGCAGCGGCACGCACCCAGCTGGTCCACGCAGCTCACGCGGATACGCGGACGCTTGCCACGCGGCGCGCCGAGCGGCTTGTTCTCGCCCGTGGCCTCGGTACCACTCTCGTCGGCGTTACTCATGGTCAATCACATCCAGGCAGGCCTCGATGGGAAGGCCGGCGGACTTATCCTCCTGGTCGGCATTGCGCTCGATAAGCTCGGCTACTACGCGCATGGCATCGCTCGTCGCGCGCTGCAGACTCCAACCTGCCATAACGCGGCCGACGAGCACCGCCGAGAACGTGTCGCCCGTGCCCGGGAAATAGACCGGAATGAGCTCAAAGGGAATCGTGAAGTACTCCCCCGCTACATGGTCGTAACCGATAACCGCGTTCGTGCCATTGACCACGGCGCTCGTAATGACCACCGACTTGGCACCCAACTCGCGCACGGCGTCCACAAGGACGCGGGCCTCATCGGGCGTGATCTGCTCTGCAATAGGCGTATCGGTGAGCAGACAGGCCTCGGTGTAGTTGGGCACCGCGTAGTCTGCGCACTCCAGCAGGTGCCGCATAAGGCCAATCGTGGACTCGGGCACGCCGGCATAGAGCTTGCCGTTGTCGCCCATGATGGGATCGACGAACACCTTGGTGCCCTTTTGCGCGCGGCGGTGGCAAAAGTCCGAGATGATGCGCGTCTCTTCCTCGGTCACGATAAAGCCGGTGGAGATGACGTCGAACTCAAAGCCGAGCTCCTCCCAGATAGCGAGACTCTGGCGCACGTACTCCGTGGTGTCGTGGATGTAGAACTTGGGGTAGTTGAGCGTATCGGAAACGAGGGCCGTCGGCAGGTTATGGATACGGTAGCCCATGTGCGACAGCACCGGCAGCATGGCGGAGAGCGCGACCTTGCCGTAGCCGCACATATCGTTGATCAGCAGCAGCTGAGTATTCTTCATGAGGGTCTCCCTTGTTTCGGGTGCGGCGCAGCAGCGCCACAGTGCGACTAAGTGTAGCGCAGGGGGCATTGCGAGCGGGCGGTGGCGCCGTGGAGGTCAAATTGTTGCGGAAAGGTTTCGGAAAATGATCCCTTTTTCCTCCGTCCCCAAGGGATCACATGCACCGAAGCGGACCGTGGCGGAATCACGGGTTGAGGACGGACAGCGAAAGCGTTCCTAAGCGAGCAAGGTGACGTGAAAGAGGAGGGCATAGGCCTTGTGGCCATGCCCGACGATTGAACGTCAGATTGCCGCTTAGGAACGCTTGCAGCGTCGAGCGGTTACGGCGTTTGGCAAAACGCCGTAACTATAAAGTTTGGTACCTTGACATTTATTTACCGTGCTCCTAAATTGTTTAGGCACAAAACAATTCAACTACCTAACTAAAGAAAGGAGCGAAGCTTAGATATGTGTGTTGAACCACTCGTCCTTCCGCATGAGCCCGGCGGTGACCCGTCGCAACCGGTAGACATACCCGAAGCGGTCAGCGCCGAAGACAAACTCGCCAAGCGCATCCTGAGCGGCCTGGGCTTTTGCGGCCATTACATGCATTTTCATGGCGGAGGCGTGTCCGGCAAGGCGCCCATCATCTGCCTGCTGGCCAAGCAACCCGGCGGCGAGATGTCGCAGCAGGAGCTCGGCATGCACTTTGACCTCAAGCCGGGATCGCTTTCCGAGATCCTGTCCAAGCTCGAGCTCAACGGCCTCATCGAGCGCAGCCGTAACCCCAAGGATCGACGGCAGCTCACCATTCGCCTGACCGAAACCGGCCGGGAAAACGCCCGCATCGACCAGGCGGCCCGCATTCGCTTTAGAGAGCAAGCCTTTAGTGCCCTCACCCACGACGAGCGCGAGCAGCTCGCCGAAATGCTCGAAAAAATCCGTGTAACCTGGGAGGAACTGGATGATTAAAACCCTCATGGGCAGCATCCGCGACTATATGAAAGTCACCGTTGCCACGCCGTTGCTCGTGCTTGGCGAGGTGCTCTGCGAGATGCTGATTCCATTTATCACCGCCAACCTGATCGACGCTATCAAAGACGGCGCCACCGTAGCCGAGATGCTTCCCACCGCAGGCTTTTTGGTGCTCATCGCGCTGACGTCGCTTGCTTTTGGCGCCGCGGCCGGCGTCACCTGCAGCCATGCGAGCTGCGGGTTCGCCAAGAACCTGCGTCACGACCTGTTCTACAAGATCCAGACGTTCAGCTTTGCCAACATCGATGAGTTCTCGAGCTCCTCGCTCGTCACGCGCCTGACCACCGACATCAACAACGTGCAGCAGGCCTTTATGATGATCATCCGTATCGCCGTGCGCGCGCCGCTGGTATTGATCTTCGCCTTTACCATGGCATTTATCATGGGCGGCAGCGTTGCCATGGTCTACCTGGTCATCATTCCGCTGCTGGGCTTTGGGCTGTTCTTTATCATCTTTAAGGTGCGCCCCATCTTCTCGCGCGTGTTCCACAAGTACGATGCCCTTAACGAGTCCGTCGAGGAAAACGTCACCGGCATGCGCGTGGTTAAGAGCTACGTACGCGAAGACTTTGAGAAGGAGAAGTTCGCGGCCGCCGCGCGCGACGTCCAGATGGACTTCACCCGCGCCGAGAAGCTGCTCGCCTTTAACAACCCCATGATGAACATCTGCGTCAACGGCGCGTTTGTCGTCATCATCTACCTGGGCTCCAAGCTCATCATCACGAGCCAGGGCACGCTGTTCGACGTGGGCCAGCTCTCCTCGACCTTTACCTATGGTTTCCAGATTCTCATGAGCCTGATGCAGCTGTCGATGATCTTTGTCATGGTGACCATGGCCGACGAATCGGCACACCGCATTGCCGAGGTGCTGGCCGCCGAGCCCACGATCGCCGATCCCGCCGAGCCCGTGCTCGAGGTTGCCGACGGTTCCATCGACTTTGACCACGTGAGCTTTAAGTATTCCAAGCATGCGAAGCGCCAGGCGCTCGACGATATCGACCTGCACATTACGAGCGGCGAGACCATCGGCATCATCGGCGGCACCGGCTCGGCCAAGTCCACGCTCGTCAACCTCATCGCCCGCCTGTACGACACCACCGAAGGCGCTGTGCGCGTGGGCGGCGTGGACGTGCGCGACTACGACATGGACGCGCTGCGTCACCAGGTCGCCATGGTGCTGCAGAAAAACGTGCTGTTTAGCGGCACCATCGCCGAGAACCTGCGTTGGGGCGACCCGAACGCCACCGACGAGGAAGTCCGCGAGGCAGCGCATCTGGCCTGCGCCGACGAGTTTGTCGACGGTTTCCCCAAGGGCTACGACACCTGGATCGAACAGGGCGGCTCTAATGTTTCGGGCGGTCAGAAGCAGCGCCTGTGCATTGCACGCGCCCTGCTGCGTCGCCCCAAGATCTTGATCCTGGACGACTCCACCAGCGCCGTCGACACCAAGACCGACGCCAAGATCCGCGCAGGGCTGGCAAGCTATCTGCCCAACACGACCAAGCTCATCATCGCCCAGCGCATCAGCTCCGTACAGGACGCAGACCGCATCATCGTCATGGAGGGCGGCCGAATCGCGCAGATCGGCAACCATGACGAGCTGCTTAAGACGAGCGAGATCTACCGCGAGACCTTTACCTCGCAAAACAAGATGTCTGCCGAGGGCGAAGGGGCCGTCGAGGCCGACACCGAGACATCCGCAACGCAAGCTCAGACCCAGGAAGGAGGCGAGGCACATGAGTAAGGCAACGACCGCCGAGCGCGCGCTCAACCGTAAGGGCGGCACCATGTCGCGCCTCATCAAGACGCTCTTTGGCTTCTATCCCGTGCTTTTGCCCCTTGTCGTCGCCGGCGTGGTGCTCTGCGCCATCATCAACTCCATCGGCGCGACCTTCCTGCAGAGCGCCCTGCAAATTATTAGCGAATCGTGGCAGTCGGGCGATTGGGAAGCCGCACAGCCCAAGATTCTGCAGCTCGTGACCACCCTCGCCTGCATCTACGGCGTCGGCGTCCTGTCCTCGCTCTTCTGGAACCGCGCCATGGCTATCGTCACGCAGGGCTCGTTGGAGAAGCTGCGCGAGATGATGTTCAACCGCATGCAGGACCTGCCGATCCGCTACTTCGACACGCACCAGCGCGGCGATATCATGAGCCACTACACCAACGACATCGACACGCTGCGTCAGATGATCAGCCAGTCGCTGCCCAACCTGCTCATGACGATCATCATCATCGTCACGGTGTTCTTTATCATGCTGTACTACAGCGTGTGGATGTGCCTGGTCATCATCGCCGGCGTCGTCTTTATGACCTTTATGACCAAGCTGCTCGGCTCCAACTCCGCGCGCTTCTTCATTGCGCAGCAGACCGAGCTCGGCGTGGTCGAGGGCCATATCGAGGAGGTCATGAACGGTCAGAAGGTCGTCAAGGCGTTCTGCCACGAGTCTGCAGCCGAGGCCGATTTTGACGAGCGCAACGAAAAGCTCTTCGAGGTCTCACAGAAGGCCAACATGTACGCCAACATCCTCATGCCCATCCTTATGAACCTGGGCAACCTGCTCTACGTGCTGGTGGCCCTTGCCGGCGGCATTTTCCTGGCGCTGGGCGTGCCCAACCTGAGTATCTCGGGCATGGCGCTGTCCATCTCCGTCGTGGTGCCGTTCCTTAACATGACCAAGCAGTTCTGCGGACAGATCGGCCAGATCTCGCAGCAGATCAACGCCGTGGTCATGGGCCTCGCCGGCGCCGACCGTATCTTTGAGCTCATCGACGAGAAGCCCGAAGCCGACGAAGGCTATGTGACGCTCGTCAACGCGCAGGTCAACCCCGATACCTGGCAGCTCGAGGAGGCCGACCACCACACCGGCATGTGGGCATGGAAACATCCGCACCGCGCAACCGGCGAGATCGAGTACGTACCGCTGCGCGGCGACCTGGTCATGGACAACGTCGACTTTGGCTACACCCCCGACCACGAGGTCCTGCACGGCGTGTCCGTGTTTGCCAAGCCGGGTCAGAAGGTCGCGTTTGTCGGCGCCACCGGTGCCGGTAAGACGACCATCACCAACCTCATCAACCGCTTCTATGACATCGCCGACGGCAAGATTCGCTACGACGGCATCAACGTCAATAAGATCCGCAAGGCCGATCTGCGCCGCTCGCTGGGCGTCGTGCTGCAGGACGTGAACCTGTTCACCGGCACCGTGATGGACAACATCCGCTACGGCAACCTGGACGCCACCGACGAGGAGTGCATCGCAGCGGCCAAGCTCGCGGGCGCAGACGACTTTATCACCCGCCTGCCCGACGGCTACGACACCATGCTCACCGGCAACGGCGCACAGCTGTCGCAGGGCCAGCGTCAGCTAATTTCGATCGCCCGCGCCGCCGTCGCCGATCCGCCGGCGATGATTCTAGACGAGGCCACGAGCTCCATCGACACCCGCACCGAGGCCATCGTGCAGGCGGGCATGGATAAGCTCATGGAGGGCCGCACGACGTTTGTCATCGCACACCGCCTGTCCACCGTGCGTAACTCCGACGCGATCATCTGTCTGGACCACGGCCGTATCATCGAGCGCGGCAACCACGACGAGCTAATCGCCAAGCGCGGATATTACTACCAACTGTACACGGGAGCGTTTGAGCTGGAGTAGGAACGGTTACTGACGGAGGGTGCCCCGGGGCGTCGGGGTAATTCCTCCGTGCTCAAACATTCTCGCTTCGCTGCGAAACTGCGCGCGGAGGAAATACCCCGCCGCCCCGGGGCACCCTCCTGCGCGCAATCAGCCCGTTGTTTAAAACGGAATAAAGGTTAGTGAGGCCCTGGCCATTTGGCCAGGGCCTCGTTTTGTTAGTCTTTTTGGGACGGGGCTTTTTAGCTACCCTGTGCCAAATACGGCGTCATGCTTCGACGGCACCAGATTGGGTAGCTAAAAAAGCCCCGTCCCAAAAAGACTACCCGCGCCAAATGAGCTATTTGAGGAGTTGGGCCATGGCGTTGACGAATTTTTGGACTTGGAGGGCGGGCTCGAGCGGGTAGTGCAGAAAGACCGGTACTTCGCGACCGCACAGGAACGGCACGCCCACAAAGGCCGGGTGCACCCCCGACCACGCTCCGCAGGTGAGTACCGCGTCGCCCTTTTCCTCCGCCTCGTTAAAGAGCGCAAAGTCGAAGCTATCCACGTCGATCACGTCCACGCCGCCGTCTGCTAACAGGTCGATACGCAGGCTGTCCATGGCATCGTTGCCGTGACGGAGCACGCACAGGCGCATGCCTTCCAAGTCGGCGACCGTGATGCGATTTTTGCGCGCCAGCGGGCTCGTGCGCGGCAGGTCGATATAAAACGGCACGTTGACAATGCGGAGCTTTTGGCAGGTGTCGCCCCAGCGTGGGGTCGAAAAACTCGACTGCACTACATCGACCTCGCGGCCCAAGCTGCGCATGACGGTCTCGCGCTCGTCATAGAGGTCGCTCACCGGCACGATCTCAAATCGCAGCGACGGTTCCAGCTCGTGCACACCCGTCCACATCGAAAGCGTCTGGCGCCCCGGGCACATCATCGACACGCCCAGGCGCACGGCACCGCCATCACCCGCCGCGCGTCGGGCGCGTCGCAACGCATCCTCGGACTGGCGCATGATCGAGCGCGCGTCGTCCACCAGCAGAGCGCCCGCCGGCGTCACCTTGACGCCCGAGTGCGAGCGTTCGAACAGCGTGATGCCGAACTCGGCCTCGAAACCCGACACCTGCTTGACGAGCGCCGGAGTCGACACGCGCAATTTTGCCGCCGCACGCGAGAAGCTTCCCAGCTCCGCGGCGGCCGATATGGCCTCAAGTCGTCGATCGTACACGTCAATCTCCCGTTTTCGCGTCTGTGAACGCATGGCGCCACAGGGGGTTGTTTTCGCAGGTCACGCGCTCAATTGAGAATAAACTGCATCGCACAGTGTAAACCTACGGTTAACACCATTCTAACAAATATGCAATTCACCTGCGCAAATGCAAAGCATACGATAACCTGCGAAAACCACGTGGGTCGATTAATGGGAACGGCCCACCGGGAGGCACAAGAAGGGAAGTTTCTATGAGCAACTGGCTTAAGCTCGAGGGCGATGTTTGCGCCGTGACCGGCGCACTCGGCGGTATGGGCGTCGAGATTTGCCGCGAGTTCGCCCGCAACGGCGCCAACGTCGTCCTGCTCGACCTGGACGAAGAGAAGGTCAAGGCCGCAGCCGCCGACCTCGCCGCCGAGTTTGGCATCCACGCCGAGGGTTACAAGATGAACGCCACCGACGAGGCCGAGGTTCAGGCCGCCGTCGACGCCACCATCGCCGACTTCGGCCGCGTCGACGTCCTCGTCAACACCGCCGGCATCCTGCGCTTCGCCGCCATGGAGGACCTGCCGCTGAGCGACTGGGAGCAGGTGCTCAACGTCAACCTCACCGGCTACTTCATCACCTCGCAGCGCTTTGGTCGCGAGATGATCAAAGCCGGCCAGGGTCGCCTGGTGCACATCTCAACCGTTGCCAGCCACTCCCCCGAGACGTTCTCGGGCGTGTACAGCTCCACCAAGGCCGGCGTCAACATGATGTCCAAGATGCTCGCCGCCGAGTGGGGCCCCTACGGCGTGCGCTCCAACTGCGTCGAGCCCTGCTTCGTCAAGACCCCGATGTCGGCCAATTTCTACGCCGACCCCGAGGTCGAAAAGAGTCGCAGTCGTCTGATCGCCACGCGTCGCATCGGCGAGGTCAGCGATATCGCCAACGCCGTCATGTTCCTGGCGTCCAAGCGCTCGGACTTTACCACCGGCGACGCTATCAAGGTCGACGGCGGCTTCTCCAACATGATGGGCGACCTCACTGCCAAGCCCGGCGGCCGTCGCGCCTATGCCGACAACTACCTTAAGAACAAGGGCGTCGAGCTTTGGTCCGATGAGTCCGGCGTCGCCAAGCCGACCGACCAGTAAACCAACCTAACAGGGAGGCCCGCGGATACGCCCGCCCCTCCCCCGCATCGATCAGAAAGAGTCCAATGGCTTCCACCAACTCCAACAAGGGTCGCGCCGTCGTGCTTTCCGCCGCGTGCGTCACCATGTTCTTCATCAGCTCCATCGCGCTGTATTCCGTCGTGAGCAAGAACCTGCTCGCCGTCTACCCCGAGTGGTCGAGCGCCCTTACCTGGGCTTTCCCGGTCTTTCAGACCATCATGGCCGTGACGGGCATCTTCGCCGGCCGCATCTCCGATAAGATCGGCCCGCGCAACGTCGTGATCGCCGCCGCCGTGTGCTACGGCGTGGGCTGGTTCATGTCCGGCACCGTCACCGAGCCGTGGCAGTTCTACCTGTGGTTCTCGCTCGTCGCCGCCGTCGGCAACGGCCTGGGCTACAACCCGGCGCTCACCACCGGCCAAAAGTGGTTCATCGACAAGAAGGGTCTCGCCTCCGGCATCACCCTGGCCGCTTCGACCGCCGGCCCCGCCGTGCTGTCCCCGGTGCTCGCCTCGCTGCTCATCCCGAGCCTGGGCATCTTTGGCGCCCTCAAGGCACTCGGCGTCATCTTCTTTGTGACAATCGCCGCCTCCGCCCTGTTCCTGAAGGCCCCCGAGGCCGGTTGGCTGCCCGAGGGCTTCGAGGCCCCCAAGGGCGGCGCGCATGCCGGCACCTTCGGTGACCTCACCCCGGGCGAGATGGTCAAGACCCCGCGCTTCTGGGTCCTCATCGTCACCTTCGCCTTTGCCGCCACCGCGGGCACCCTGCTCGTGGGCAAGGTTGCCTCCATCGCCGCCGTCCAGCTCTTCGCCGACCCCACGAGCGCCGCGGCCGTCGCCCTCGGCGGCGTGGTGGTCTCTGTCAACACCTGCGCCAACCTGGTCGGTCGTCTGTCCTTTGGCCAGATCATTGACAAGCTCGGCGCCTATAAGTCACTGCTCATCAGCCTTGTCGTCACCATCGTCGCCCTCGTCATCATGTCGATGAGCTTTACGCAGAGCATGTTCTTTGTGGCGCTCGCCCTGCTCGGCTTTAGCTTTGGCGCCCTGCTCGTCCTGTCT
>DXMD01000011.1:40867-69731 GCA_019414385.1 Collinsella sp.
GCTCGTCATCTACCCGCCGCTCACCGGCGGCGCCTTTGGCACCAGCAATATTGGTGTCAACTACGGCATCATGTTTTTGGGTTATGCCGCTTCCACCTGGATCAGCCAGCCCATCACCGCCGTGCTGTATCACGCCGAGGCCGGCAGCGCCGCCTACCAGCAGTCCTTCTACGGCGCCATTGTGATCGCCGCCATCGCCGTCGTGCTCACCGTCTACATGATGGTCTCCGACAGCAAGAAGAAGTCCGCCTAGTTTTACCGATGCGACAAAGGGACAGCCCCTTTGTCGCATTCCACCGGTCACCAGTATTAAGGAGTCGAAATGTCTGAGCTCAACCCCGTCCGCATTGCCGTTATCGGCGCCGGCGCCATGGGCCGCAACCACATCCGCTTTGTCACCGAGGAGCCCGAGGCCGAGCTCGTCGCCATCGCCGACGCCTTTGAGGGCGCCCGCGCCACGGCCGAGGCCGCCGGCGTGCCGTTTTATACCGATCCCGCCCAGATGATGGACGAGGTCAAACCCGAGGCCGTCATCATCGCCACCCCCAACGACCTGCACCTGGGCGTTGCCCGCGAGGCTGTGAAGCGCAACATCGTGCCGCTGGTCGAAAAGCCGATCTCCAACGATCTTGAGGATGCCCAGGCTTTCGCCGCCGAGGCCGAGACCGCCGGCGTGCCCGTGCTCGTGGGCCAGCATCGTCGCCACAATCCCTTCGTCAACAAGGCCAAGGAGATCATCGAGTCTGGCGAGCTGGGCAAGCTCACCGTGTCGAGCTTCCACTACATGATCTATAAGAATGACGAGTACTTCGACGTCGAGTGGCGCCGCAAGAAGGGCGCCGGCCCGATCCTGGTCAACCTGGTGCACGACGTCGACCTGCTCCGCTACCTGCTGGGCGAGCCCGTTGCCGTCCAGGGTATGCAGTCCAGCGCCGCCCGCGGTTTTGAGACCGAGGACTCCGCCGTGGTCAACGTCCGTTTTGCCGATGGCGCGCTCGCAAGCATGACCATCTCCGACGCCACCGCCAGCCCCTGGAACTGGGAGGCAACCGCTCGCGAGGATCCGCAGTACCGCCCCTTCGACGCCGACGCCTACTTTATCGGCGGAACCTTGGGCGCTCTGTCGCTGCCCCGCCTGCACCAGTTCTCCTACGACGGCGCCTCCAACTGGCACAAGCCGCTGCAGATGGAGATTCCGGCCGTGGACCCGGCACTGCCGCACAAGATGCAGCTCAAGCACTTTGTGAAGGTTGTCCGCCGCGAGGTCGAGCCCGTCGTAACCCCCGCCGATAATGTCAAGACGCTCACGCTTCTCAACGCCATCAAGGAGGCCGCCGAGACCGGCCAGCTCGTCGAGCTGTAATGCCTTAAGAGCGACCGCGGCAAAACCCCATGCCGAGCCCCTCGGTCCGCCACAAACAAGCCCCTCTTCTTTGCCCCGCGAGCAGCCTCCTGCTCGCGGGGCATTTTGCTACCTTGCCGACGATTTTTCTGGGGCGAGGGCTATTTTGTACCTAAGTTTGATTCGTTTGCCACGAAATGCGCCTATCTACTACGTTTAACCAATCGCCCTCAACCATACCGAATTTCGCGAAATAAAAACCGCAGGTAAACGTCTTGCCGATTTTCGGAAAACCCAGGTATGGTCATCCCCTACGGGTAAAACGTAGTAGAAAGGCCGTTTTCGTGGCGCGGTCCCAAAACAGCCTTTTGGGACGGGTGGTATCCTTGGTAGCTCTGTGCTGCAAACGCACCTTAAACGCAAGGAGTCCCATGGATCTTATCGCCCAGCTCGCCCGCGAGCTCAACCTTAAGGCCGCCAACATCGAGGCGGCCGTCAAGCTCATCGACGAGGGCAACACCATCCCCTTTATCTCGCGCTACCGCAAGGAGGCCACGGGCGGCATGGACGATGTCGCCCTGCGCGCCCTCGACGAGCGCCTGTCCTACCTGCGCAATCTTGAGCAGCGTAAAGAGGACGTCATTCTGCTTATCGACGCCCAGAGCAAACTCACGCCCGAACTCGAGCAGCAGATTCGCGAGGCCACGCAGCTCCAGCGTGTCGAGGACCTCTACAAGCCCTACCGCAAAAAGCGCATGACCCGCGCGCTGAAGGCCCGCGAGGCCGGCCTGGAGCCGCTTGCCAACATGATCATCATGCAGGCATCCGCCAAGGGCAGCGCACTCGACGCCGCCGCGGCATACGTCAACGAGGAGGCCGGCTTCGACACGCCCGAGAAGGCGCTCGCCGGCGCCGCCGACATCGTGGCCGAGACGGTAGCCGAGGACCCGGAGAACGTCGCCGACCTGCGCTCCTTTACGCAAAACACCGCCGATATCGTCGTCGAGGCCACCGACCCCACGGAGAAGACTCCCTACGAGCCCTACTACAACTTTGACGAGCCGCTACGCCGTATTCCCAACCACCGCGTGCTGGCCATCGACCGCGGTGAGCGCGAGGGCAAGCTCCGCGTGCGCGTGAACGTCGACGGCGCTGCCGCCACAGCACGCCTCGGCAGCCGCTGGCCCCGTCGCCAGGGCGTGTTTGCTCCCATCTTCGATGCCGCCATCGCCGAGGGTTACAAGCGCCTCATGGCCCCCTCGCTGGAGCGCGAGGCCCGCGCCAAACTCACCGTCCGCGCCCAGACCGAGGCCATCAACGTCTTTGCCAAGAATCTCGAGGGCCTGCTCTCGGCACGCCCCGTGCGCGGCGCCCGCGTGCTCGCACTCGATCCGGGCTACCGCACCGGCTGCAAGGTCGCCGTCATGGACGAGACCGGCAAGCTGCTCGACCACGGCGTGGTCTACCCCACCAAACCGCGCCACGACGTCGCCGGCACCAAGCGCGAGCTCGCTCGCCTCGTCAAGAAGGACGACGTCAACACCATCGTCATCGGCAACGGCACCGCCAGCCGCGAGACCGAGGAAGTCGTCTCGGAGTTCATCGCCGAGCAGGCTCCTGGGCTGCGATACACCATCGTCAACGAGGCCGGCGCATCGGTGTACTCCGCCTCCGAGCTCGCAAGCCAGGAGTATCCCGACCTGGATGTCACCGTACGTGGCGCCATGAGTCTGGGACGCCGCTTGCAAGACCCGCTGGCAGAGCTCGTCAAGATTCCGCCCCAGTCCATCGGCGTTGGCCAGTACCAGCACGACCTTGACCAGGCCGAGCTTTCGCGCACCCTGGGACACGTGGTGGAGGACGTCGTCAACCGCGTGGGCGTCGACGTGAACACCGCGAGCGCAAGTCTGCTGGGCTACGTATCGGGTATCACGCTGAGCGTGGCCAAAAACATCGTGGCCTACCGCGAGGAAAACGGCGCCTTTACAGATCGCCGCCAGCTCAAGAAGGTCCCCAAGCTGGGACCCAAGGCATATCTCAACGCCGCGGGCTTCCTGCGAATTAGCGGCGGTAAGAACCCGCTCGACGCAACGAGCGTCCACCCCGAAAGCTACGAGGTGGCCACATCCGTCTTGGAGCGCGCAGGCGTTAAAGCAAGCGAGCTCAGTCGCGGCGGCGTGCCCGACATCGAGCGCCGTCTGGGCAGCATCTCGACGCTGGCAAGCGACCTGGACTGCGGCACCCTGACGCTCATCGACATTGTCAACGAGCTCAAGAAGCCCGGCCGCGACCCGCGCGACGACGCGCCCGAGGTGGTCTTTAGCCGCTCGGCACTTTCCATCGACGACCTAGAGCCCGGCATGGAGCTCAAGGGCACGGTGCGCAACGTCGTCGACTTTGGCGCCTTCGTCGACGTGGGCGTGCACCAGGACGGCCTCGTGCACATCTCCAAGCTGGCCAACCGCTTCGTCAAGCACCCCAGCGACGTGGTGCGCGTCGGTGACACGGTCAAGGTGTGGGTTGAAAAGGTCGATCGCGACCGCAAGAAGATCTCCCTCACCATGGTGCAGGGGAAGTAAACCGCCAAGCAAGGGTCCCCCCTCTCGCGACGTGCAAAATCGCGAGTATTCTGCAAATTCCACCGTTCCGGATGCCCCTCAGAGACGAAAAAGCAAGAAACAGCCCCCGTTTTAGCGTCATCAGAGCCAAAACGGGGGCTGTTCCATGCTTCACCCAGCTGGTAAAAGCCTTTACCTTGCTGAATACTCTCAATTTTGCACGGCGCAGGCGGGGGTACCTTTGTCCACGGCAGGATATGGAAGCCTATCACCAACCTACCGGCAAGTTCGTGTCGGCAGCCCCGGCCTTTCCTTTGCCTAGCGCGACCCTCGCGAAGCGCGTGAGCGATAGGGAAAGGAAAGGCCGGGGCGAACAACCCGCGATGTAGCCAGCGTTCGCGTTACGGCAGGATATGGAAACCGAGCGAGGCGATATCCTTGGCAAAACCGTGCACGGTATCGAGCGAGACCTCGTACGGGTCACGGCCGATGTTCTTACGCTTGGCCAGGATGCTGTTGGGCACCGTGATGATCTGGCAACCGCATCCTTCCGCCTGGTAAATATTGATAAGCTCACGCGTGGACGCCCACAGGACCTCGCAGTTGGGCTTGGCGGCGGCCTTCTTGACCGACTCCGTCATAAACGGAATGGGGTCGACGCCGGTGTCGGCGATGCGGCCGGCAAAGAGCGAGATGATTGACGGCGTCTCGGCGTCAACGGCCTCGACCATCTCGTCGACCTGCGCAGGCGTAAAGATGGTGGTGACGTTGACCTTGATGCCGTCGGCCGAAAGCTTGCGGACCAGCTCGGCGGTGGACTCGCCCTTGGTAGTCACGCACGGAATCTTGACATAGACGTTCTCGGCCCAGGTAGCGATCTCGCGCGCCTCGACCTCCATGGTCTCGACGTCGTCGGCAAAGACCTCAAACGACACGGATACATCGGTGATGTGGGTCAAGACCTCTTTGGCAAACGCGCGGTAATCCGTCACGCCGCCCTTCTTCATAAGGGACGGGTTGGTCGTGAAACCCTGAACGTTGCCGTTCTCGTACATGTCGAGCATGCCCTCGAGATTTGCACCGTCAGCGAACACCTTGATTGCCATCTGCCTGATTCCTTTCGTTAGCATACGGCCGATAAACTGCTAAACACTTTACCTACGTTTATCAAGGCGTGAACTGCGGTTTTTTATCTTCTCGACGAACGGTTTTGCAGATTTACCATTTTTATATCGACGCCCCAGCGGCAAAACGTTTTTGCCGATCATTGCGTTTGATTCCGTTCACGGAACAGAAGCAGCGCTTCGCCGGCTCATATTCACAATCGCTCCAAAGCAAAAAGCGGTGACGCCTCGATTGAGACGTCACCGCTTCCGTGTAGGAGCCGGTTATCGGAGCTCCGCCCGATTAGGGCTTAACGTATGCCTGGATTACTCTTCCTCAACGTGATTGATCACAGCACCCTTGGTGTGGATGAAGTTGGGGACGAAGGCAACGACCAGAAGGACAGCGAGAATCGCGTAGACACCGGTGGTACCGAAGGCCTCGGCAGCGCGGCCAAGCGTAATACCAATGACGGAGAAATCGAAGTCGCCGAACGTAGTGTTCTTGAAGCCAAAGACGTCAAGAACGGGCAGGAGCAGGGCCGGGGCAAAGGTGATGAGCAGGCCGTTGACGAAAGCGCCAAGAGCTGCGCCCTTGCGACCGCCGGTAGCATTGCCGTAGATGCCCGCGGTAGCACCGCAGAAGAAGTGGGGAACCATGCCCGGGATGATGAAGATGCCCAGGGTAGCGCCCACGATGAACATACCGACCACGCCACCGATGAAGGAAGCGACAAAGCCGAGGATAACGGCGGTGGGAGCATAGGGGAAGAAGACAGCGCAGTCGACGGCGGGGATGGCACCGGGGATCAGCTTGTTGGAGATGCCCTGGAAAGCCGGGACCAGGTCGGCAAGGATCATACGAACGCCGTTATAGACGATGGTGACACCAACGGCGAAGGACAGGGCACAGGTCAGGGCATAGACAATCACGTTGTCGCCGCCAGCGGTCTTGGTAACGACCGCAGGATCTGCGATGTAAGCGGCGAAAGCGGTAACCAGGTAGAAGAAGGCCATGGTAAGAGCCGTGGAGATGGTAGTGTCGCGCAGGAAGGCGAACTTCTCGGGAACCTCGATCTTCTCGGTGCTGTTCTCCTCGGCGTCCTTAGCAAAAAGCGTACCGACTGCAGCGGAGATGTAATAGGCGAGTGAACCGAAGTGGCCCATGGCGATTTCATCGCCATCGGTAACCTTCTCGGTGAAACGCTGACCAACGGCGGGAAGCATAGCGCTCACGAGGCCCAGGAACATGCCGCCCACGATGACAAGCTGGACATCCTGGAAGCCAGATGCCTGCAGAACGGCAGACAGCAGGCAGGCCATAAACATGCTGTGATGGCCCGTCAGGAAGATGTACTTAAACTTGGTAAAGCGGGCAATGATAATGTTCACGACATAGCCGAGAATCAGGATCATCATGGTCTGAACGCCGAGGACGCTCTGAGCCATCGAAACAACGACCTCGTTGTTGGGCACGACGCCGGTGATGTGGAAACCGGTCTCGATGAAGGTACCCAGCGGAGCAAGGTTCTCCTGAACAACAGCGGCGCCGGCGGACAGCATGATGTAACCAAGAATGGGCTTCAGGGTGCCCGTCATCACCTTGTGGGCAGGACGCTTAAGCGCGACAAGGCCCACAAAGGCAAATAGACCCATAATCCACGCTGGCTTGGTCAGAATCGATTGGATAAACTCAAGTATGGGAAGGATGGCTTGCATCTGCGCTTCCTTTCTCTCTAACGTGGGCGCGTTTCCCTCTTCCACAGGGAACCGCCCTTTTTTGTGCCGCTTTAGGCGTTAGCGGCGGCCGCCTTGATTGCCTCGAGGGCGTCTTCGCGGATCTTCTTCTTGTTCACATAGCTGCGAACGATCACAACGTTGCCGTGGAGCTCGGGGGCGAGTTCTTTAACGGTGATGAACAGATCCGGATTTGCGGAAGAAGCACCGTTCAGGTCCATAGACTCAACGTCGGCCTTGATGCCCTCCTCCTCGCAAAGCTCCTCGACTTTGCCAGCGAGCATCAGGCTGGACCCGATGCCGTTTCCGCATACGGTGATGATATGCATGGCAACCTTCCTCTCCTACACGTGACGGTTTTCCGTCTATCCAAAAGCGGCGACGCATCGCCGTGCCATTAAGGCCTAAAAGAATGAACGCATGGTCTCCAAAACCTGCTCGGGCGTATCGCATGCGCTGAGCTTGGCAACGCAGTCCTCGTCCTCGAACATCTGCGAAAGCTCCGCCAAGCAGCCAAGATGAGCCTTGGGGTCGGGTGCGCAAATACCCACGAGCACGTGAACCGGATCGAAATCCTCGTGTCCAAACGCAATGGCAGGGTCAAGCGTGACGATACAGATCCCCGCTTCACTCACATTGCCATCTGCCTGAGCGTGGGGCATGGCGATGCCCTCTTCCAAGACCATATAGGGGCCGAATTTGTGAACCGATGAAATCATGGCGTCAACATAGCTCTGGTCGCATTTGCCAGCGTCTACGAGCAACTTACCGCATGCCTTGATCGCTTCCTCCCAGTCGGAGGCCTCGACGTGGCAGGCAACAAGCTCGGGCTTAAGAAGATCGGTCAGCATGCTCGTCCCCTACTCCTCGGGCAGGATATGAAAACCAAGCGCCTGAATGTCGCGGGCAAAGCCCTTGACCGTATCAAGCGAGTACTCAAGCAAATCTTTCCCGAAATTCTTGCGCTTGGCAAGAAGGGCATTGGGGACCGTAATGATCTGACAGCCAACGGACTCCGCCTGGAAGATATTGAGGACCTCGCGCGTAGACGCCCAGAGAACCTCGGCAGCAGGCTTAACGGCAGCCTTCTTTACGGACTCCGCCATGAGGGGCAGCGGATCGACGCCGGTATCGGCAATGCGACCGGCAAAGATGGACAGAATAGAGGGGGTCTCAGCAGAGACGGCATCGACAAACTCGTCGACCTGCTCGGGCGTGAAGATAGTGGTGACATTCACCTTGATGCCGTCGGCAGAAAGGCGCTTGACCAGCGCGGCAGTGGACTCACCCTTGGTGTTGAGCGCCGGGATCTTAACGTAGACGTTGTCTGCCCAGGTTGCGATCTCGCGAGCTTCGGCTTCCATACCCGCCTCGTCGTCGGCGAATACCTCAAAAGAGACCGACACATCAGTAATGTGCTCAAGAACCGTCTTGGCAAAAGCGCGGTAGTCGGTCACGCCGCCGGCCTTCATAAGGGAAGGATTGGTCGTGAAGCCCTGAACGTTGCCATTGTCATGCATGTCAAGCATACCCTCGAGGTTAGCGCCGTCGGCAAACACCTTGATCGCCATGTTCGGTCCTTTCTCATCTAACACTATTACTATCGAAAGCCTTCTTCTTTGTTTCAAAAGCTTTTCGGTTTTCTTTTATAAACCATTTCAAAAGCTATCGAAAGCTCAATTGTCAACTTTCCGTGAACGGTCGAATATCGGGCGTGAACGTACTTCTTTTGGGCGGCACCTTCAGAATGAGACTCTTTATAGCCCGTTTACGTGCGAACTATCTGCTACGCATGCATTTGTGACATGCCATTCCGTTCTTTTGATTCATTCGAATTTGCCTTGTTCTTTTCATATCGATACGTTATATTTCGATTACGAAAGGCGCATCTTTTACCTTTTGTTCAAAAGGAGCGGCATATGGCATCTACTTCAGACCTTTCACCGGCCGAGCGTCAGCGATTTATCATGAATTGGCTGGCCGAAAAGCCAAATATCTCGGTATCCGACATCGTTCGCCGTTTTTCGGTTTCGGAAGTCACCGCACGACACGACCTCATCTCGCTGGAATCCGAAGGCAAGCTGCGTCGCGTACGCGGCGGAGCGGTATCGCTTTCTCGCTCCAACGCAATCTCGTATCCCGAGGAGCGCATCAATGTCCAAGTCGAGGCCAAGGAAGCCATCGCCGCAACCGCAGCAACTCTTGTTGATGATGGCGATGTTCTGGTAATTGATATCGGCACCACAGGCTTTTACTTCGCTAAGGCCCTCATGGACAAGCGTGAGATCACCATTATCACCGGCGATCTTGCAATCGCGAACTACGCCAGCTTCAATCTCCCCAATGCTTCGGTAGTGCTGCTGGGCGGCTCCGTGCGCAAGGGCCACCTCTATCTCGCGGGCGCACTAACGCTCGACTGCATGAGCAAACTACATGCCGACAAGGCGTTTGTCAGTGCCGACGGATTCCACCCCGACCACGGTTTTACCGTCGAGCACGACTTCTCGGCCATGATCAAGCATATGTACCTTACCAACTCAAACCAGGGCTACATGATGGTTGACCAGGGAAAGTTCAATAAGACCAGTTTTTATCAGTCCGCGCAGATCGATGACCTCGACGGCATCATCGTTGATGGAGACGACGAGGGCATCATGACGGCGGCGATCGAGAGCAGTCGCAGTCATCCCAAGCTCTATATTGCAAAATAGCTCAAATGGCCGGGTCGCCCCCACTGCGGGCGACCCGGCCATTTATTAAATCAACCCAAAATGGCGCATCGCTGTGACGGTGCCATCGTGTGCGACATCGTCGGTCACGTAGTCGGCGACTGCCTTGACCTCGGGCATGGCGTTGCCCATGGCTACAGCCGTCTCGACGGCGGCGAGCATACCCAGATCGTTGCCGGAATCGCCAAAGCCAAAGGTGCGCGCGTTGCCGGTGCGACCCAGGTATTCCAGCGCTCGCGCCACGCCCACGCCCTTGTCGATGCCCTTGGGGCTCAGCTCGCGATTCTGACCACCGGTGTTGCACAGCTCAAACTCGCGCTCGATAAAGCCGTCATCGTTGGCTACGCGAGCCAGGTCGTACGCGTTAATGCACACCTTGCCTACGCGCAAGCGGCCATCGATGCGCATCTGATCGGTGCCATGCACCACGCCGGCGCCTAGCAGAAATGACTGTTCGACACCAACTGGCTCAAGTGAATAGGTGGCACCGTTCGTCTCGAACAATGCCTCGCCGCCCGCCACAGTAATGCGACGCGCGAGCTCCTCAACAATGTCCTCGTCAATGCAGTCCTCGTGTGCCACGCGGCCCTCGACCTCGAGCGTGGCCCCCGCCATGGCAACGATACCCGCCGGGTTCAGCGCGCGCAGGCCATCGGCAATCAGCCACAAGGGGCGACCCGTGCAGATAAATGCCTGGTGACCCGCATTGCGCAGGCGACCAAATGCATCGACAACGGCCTTCGACGGATGGATTGCATTGAAGTCCTTATCGGTCATATCGTCGGGATCGAACGACGTCAGCGTGCCGTCCACGTCAAAAAAGAGCACAGCGGGTTCGGGACACGCATCAATCATATGGGTTCCTTTCGAGGATAAGGGCAAACGAAGCATCCATCATATAATGGAGCGACGCAACCAGAGAGGTCACCCATGGAATTTTACGCAAGCTGCCCCGAGGGCTTTGAGTCCGCACTCGCCGATGAGCTTAAACGCCTCGGGCTTTCGCATGTCCGCCGCCTGAAGGGCCGCGCTACATTTGAGGGCGAGCTCGAAGAAGGCTACCGCGCCTGCCTGTGGTCGCGCCTGGCCAGCCGCGTGTTTGTGGTGCTCGGGCGCTTTGGGGCACAGGATGCCGATGAGTTGTACGACAGCGTTTACGACATCGCCTGGGAGAACATCGTCCGCCCCGGCGCCACCATCGCCATTACCGCCCGCGGCGTGACCGAGCAGCTGCGCAACACGCGCTTCTCGGCCCTGCGTGCCAAAGACGCGCTGTGCGACCGCCTGGCCGAGACCACGGGACGTCGCGCCGATGTCGATGCCGCCGACCCCGATGTTCACCTACTGCTTTCGCTGCGCCAGCGCCGCGCGAGCATAAGCCTAGACCTTTCGGGCGACCCGCTGTTCAAACGCCTGCCGCCCGCTGCGACTCGTGCCGGCGAGGGCGCACACGTGTTGCGCCCCGACTACGCCGCCCTGGTGCTGGCGCAGGTCGGCTGGACCGCACTATGCGAGCGCGAGCTGACGGCCGACGATTACGAGAACGAAGCCCTTCCCACGCTGATCGATGCCTCGTGCGCCGGCGGCGGCCTGCTGCTGGAGGCCGTGAACATTCTGACCGACCGCGCCCCGGGCGCTGCACGCGAGCGCTGGGGCTTTGAAGGCTGGCAGCTGCACGACGCCGCTCTGTGGAAGCAGCTACTTGCCGAGGCACGCGAGCGCGAGGCGGCAGCGCGCGAGCGCCAGGCACGCATCGTCGCCGTGGACATTGACCCTGCCGCCCGCAAGACCGCCGAGCGCATGGTCAAGTGCGCCGGCTACAAGCGCTTTGTCGATTTTTGCGCCGCTAAGCCCGCCACCGTGCTGGACCATGCGGGCGCGGTCGCCGGCGCCGCCGTGGTCGCAGACACCACCGAGACGCCGCTTTCGCTCATGCACGACGCCATGACGCTGGTCGGCGAGCTGCGCCGCGCGCCCGAGCTCGCTACCGCACCGGTCGCCGCGCTCACCCGCGACGGCCTTATGGCCCGCGCGCTCCATGCCGAGCCCGCGCGCTCCATCGCCGTCATGCCCAACAACGAAGAGGCGACTATTGAGGTTTGGCCCTCGCTTGACCACGCTGCCGCGGCATTTGAAGCTGCGACCAGCGCGGATGCCGAGGACAAGACCGCAGATGCCGAAGACGAAGCCGCCAACACCCCCATGCCCGAACCCGCCGCCACGCTCGACCTGGGTGACGGCAAGCCGCTGCCCGTGCTCATCCCCGAGTCCGAGCAGTTCGCCAACCGCCTGCGCAAGAACGCTCGCCTGCGTCGCAAGTGGGCCAAGCGCGAGGGCGTGAGCTGCTACCGCGTCTACGATGCCGACCTGCCCGACTACTCCGCCGCCATCGACCTGTACGAGGGTTGCCCGCAGACGCCGGGCCGCTGGCTCGTCATCGCCGAATACGCCGCGCCTAAGACCATCGACCCCGCACTGGCCCAGGCCCGTATGCTCGACATTCTGGCCATCGCGCCGCGTATCCTAGATGTTCCCGCCGAGCATGTGCACGCCAAGGCCCGCATGCGTTCGCGTGGCGGCTCGCAGTACGGCAAGCAGGGCGCCGGCAAGGGCGGATCGGGCGAGCGCGCTAATATCGCACGCCGTCGCCTCCCGCTCATCGAAGAGGGCGGCCTTACCTTTGCCGTCAACTTTGACGACTATCTGGACGTGGGCATCTTCTTGGACCACCGCGTCACGCGCAACCTGGTGCGCGAGCACGCCAAGCAGGCGCGCCGCTTCCTCAACCTGTTCGCCTACACCGGCACCGCCACCTGCTATGCGGCCGACGGCGGCGTCGAGGAAACCGTGACGGTCGACCTCTCCAACACCTACCTGGACTGGGCCGAGCGCAATATGCGCCAGAACGGCTTTGTGGGGCCGCAGCACCACTTTGTGCGCGACGACGTGCTCGCCTGGATTCGCGACCAGCGCCAGACGCGCAACCGCTGGGACCTGATCTTTGTCGATCCGCCCACGTTTTCGAACTCGTCCAAGATGGGCCGCCGCACCTGGGATGTTCAGCGCGACCATGTTGAGCTTTTGGCCGGCGTGTCGCGCCTGCTCGCACAGGGCGGTCATGCCATCTTTAGCTGCAATCTGCGCGGTTTCCGCCCCGAGACGCGCAAGCTTGCGCGCGCAGGCGTGGTGCTGGAGGACATTACGGCGCAGACCATCCCCGAGGATTTCGCGCGCAACCAGAAGGTGCACCACTGCTACATCGTGCGCCGCCTGCCCATCGAGGACGCCATGGCCGAGGTCGGCTTTAGCGCCGAGGAAATTGCTGAGCGAACCGAGGAGCTGCGTAACCCCGACGCCCGCAAGCCTCGTGCGGCAGTACCCGCGCACGCGCGGGCCGGCAACGGCAAGTCCAACTTTGCCGACATGCTCTCCCCCGCCGGCAAGCCCAAAAAGAAGAAGTTCTACGCCAGCAAGCCCAAGAGCAAATAAACAAAGTTGTGGTGGAATAGTTCCTAAAAATGCCTGGTAAAGGCCCAAACAGGAACTATTTCACCGCAACTCATATTGGGATGGTGGTTGGCGATCTAGCCTTGGGTGACCAGGCGATAGCCGATACCCACGTGCGTTTGGATATAGCGCGGATGCGCGGGGTCGGACTCGATCTTCTTACGCAACGTGCCCATAAAGACGCGCAGGCTCGCCAGATCGCTCTTGGTCGCCGTGCCCCAAATCTCGTGCAGGATATATTGGTGCGTCAGCACCTTGTCGGCGTTGTGCGCCAGCAGGCACAAAAGCTTGTACTCGATCGGCGTCAGATGCAGTTCCTCGCCATCCATCATGGCGATGCCGGCATCAAAATCGATATGCAGCTCACCGGTATCGAACGAGCCCTCGGAGGCAACGCCGCCCGTTTGCGCATACGAAAGGCGGCGGAGGGTGGTGCGAATGCGCGCGAGCAGCTCCTCGACCGAAAACGGCTTGGTCAGGTAGTCGTCGGCGCCAGCATCGAGCGCGCGGATCTTGTCCGCATCCTCACTGCGCGCCGAGACCACAATGATCGGCATGCCCGACCATGCGCGCACCGACTCGACTACCTTGACACCGTCCATATCAGGCAGGCCCAGGTCAAGCAGTACAATGCTCGGTGCCTGCGACGAGGCGGCGGCGATTGCGGCGTGAGCGGTCTCCACAGCCATATGGCGCAAGCCGTGCGCCTCGAGCGCGGCAACGATAAGGTTGCGGACGGCGGGATCGTCCTCAACGACCAAGATGAGTGGTTTTGCAGCAGAGTTCGGCACGGCGCTACTCCTTATCAAACGAAACGTCGGCGGCGGGAAGCTCAATCGTAAAGACCGAGCCGTGCGGATCCGCCGCGGCAACCTCTATGCTACCGCCATGTGCCAGCGCAATGGAGCGGCAGAGCGAAAGCCCCAAGCCCACACTGCGGCAGCTGTCGGCCAGGCCATGGTTGGCGGTGTAGAACGACTCAAAGATTCGCTCGCGGTCCTCGGGCGCAATGCCCGGGCCGTCATCGGCCACCGAGCACGCCACGCATCCATTATGGACGTCAATCGAGATCACGATATGCGAGCCCGCAGGCGTATAGGTGATGGCGTTGTTCACCAGATTAACCACCAGCTGCACCATCAGGCGCGCATCGACGTTGACGAGCGCCGGCTCATCGCACGCCACTACCTTAAGGTCATGCTCGCGCACGGCCGGGTTCACGTGGCGCAGCGCCTCCTCGACGATATCGTCCATGAGCTCGAGCGTGGTCGACAGGTGCATGCCGCCGCCCTCGAGCTTGGTGATGGCGAGCAGATTCTCGACAGTGGCGTTGAGCCATTGCGCGTCCGAGCGAATGGATAGGAGCATGCCGCGGCGTGTCTGGTCGTCGAGCACGGCCGTGCCGGTCGAGCCTTGGTCGAGCAACACGTCGGCATTACCCGAAATACTGGTAAGCGGCGTGCGCAGATCGTGCGAGATGGAGCGCAGCAAGTTGGCACGCAGCTGCTCGTTTTTAGCGAGCACCGCCGCCTCCTCGCGGGCCTCCATGGCGCGGGCGCGATCGAGCGCCAGCTCGCCTTCGCTCACGATGGCATCGGCAAGCGTCCGCTCCTCGGGCGTCAGCGCATCGGGCTCGGCGACAATGGCGAACACCCCCACCACCGAGGCGGGATCGCCCGCGCGCACCATGGTGTCGCCCGAGCGCACGGTCAGGTATATGCCGTAGAACGCCGAGGCGCCATAGGTGGCATCGAGCGGCGTTCCCACATAGGCGGATGCCGAGAGCCGCGGCGGCATCTGCGGCGCCAGCTGGTGTACCGGCGCGGCATCGCCCACGGCCGTGTACGTCGTGCGCGGCAGCAGGTCATCGTTATCGGCATCGGCGCTATACCACACGACCGGACAGTCCGAAAGACGCGCCAGCTGCGTTGCCATAGCGTGCACAATCTGTTGCTGATCGCCACACCGCTGCAGCATGCGGTTGGTCTCGAGCACCATCTGCGTGCGACGGTCGCTGGCGGCAGCCTGCGCCAAGGCGCGGCGCAGGGCCAGCGCGATCGAGCTCGATACGAGCGAAACCGCAAACATGATAAAGAACATGCCGGGATAGACGCGGTCGATAAACGACAGCGCGTAGCGCGGGTCGACAAACAAGAAGTTGTAGAGCGCCACGGCGGCAGCCGAGCTCAGCAGACAGTACAGGCGGCTCCAGGTAAAGAAAGCGCACAGCTGCACGGCGAACACATAGACGATCATGATGCTCGGCGCGAGCCCCGGATGGTCGAGCAGCGCGCCCACAATCGTCGCCGCGGCTAGCAGCCCCGCCGATACGCAGGCGTCATACAGAGGGCTGCGACGCGTCAGCGTTGTACGCCGCCACCAAAAGTTCTCGGCAATATCGCCGTCCGCACGGACGTCCATCAGCGCCCCGCCCCTCTCTCAAAAACAAAAACCACCACAAAGGGGACAGGCACCTTTGTGGTGGTGGCCTCCTTGTGGTGGTTTCAAGTGTATAGCCTTTGCAGCCCGCAGTCGCTAGACAAACAGCAGACGTCGACTACGGGCGCTCGTCGGGAGCCAGGCGCTGCATCTTGCTCACGGCCTTAAACTTGGTGAACAGTGGCACGTACTCAAAGCTCACGTTGGAGTTCTCCAGGCCGTACCAGCGCGCAGGCGTGCCGGCGGCGCGGCGGATGATGTACTTGAGCGTGATGGCCGTACGCTCGCTGGGCTCCACGTCGCTTTCGGGCGCCAGCAGCTTGCGGATCATGACGAACTTAAACGTACCGATGTTGCCCGGGTCCTTGTAGACCGAGTAGTCATGCGTCTGCGCCGGCAGCTCGCCGCTGGCAGCCAGATCCTGAACAACCTGACGCAGATAGGCATTGACGCGCTGGTTGATCTTGTAGCCCAGATACAGATGCACGCGGAACACGTAGTCGGTGCCGAACGTCTCGACCGAGTAGGCAAAGGTATGCGGCTCCTCCATGGTCTCGACATTCACGAACCACCAGGCGCGAGCGCGCTTGGGGTGCTTATCCAAAATCGAGTAGACGATATCGCGGTCGATATAGTCGGTGTTGGTGTCCTTGGTCAGGTACACGATGTTGTCGCTCATGAGCTCGTAGCGATCGTCGTCGCGCAGGCGTTTGAGCTGCGGCAGATAGCTGCGCAGCGGCAGCAGCGTAAACTGACGTTGCTCGACCGCCGTGCCGTTGTACCAGCACACCATAATGCCCATGATGAGTGCAGCCATGAGGATGGTGAAGTAGCCGCCGTGGAAGAACTTGGTGAGCGAGCTCACAAAGAAGAAACCCTCGAGCAAAAGGAAGAAGGCGGCAAAGATCCACGGCGCGACCTTGAGATTGCGCTCCACGTGCAGATAGAAGAAGAGCAGCATTGTCGTGCACATCATGGTCAGGGTAATGGCCAGGCCGTACGCGGCCTCCATGTGCGCCGAGTTCTGGAACAGCAGCACCACGACGACGCAGCCCACGAGCATGACGTTGTTGACCATGGGGATGTAGAGCTGGCCCTTGGTCTCGGCAGGATAGAAGACCTGCATATGCGGCATGAGGTCCAGGCGGCTGGCCTCGGACACCAGCGAGAATGCGCCGGTAATGAGCGCCTGCGAGGCGATGATGGCCGCGACGGTGGAAAGGCCGACGGCAAAGGGGCGCAGACCCGGGGCGAGCATCTGGTAGAAGGGGTTGAGGTCGGCGATACCCATGAGCTCCGGGTTGCCGGCGTTGTTGATAAGCCACGCGCCCTGGCCCATGTAGGACAGCAGCAGGCAGCACTTAACGAACGGCCAGGTGGCATAGATGTTGCCGCGGCCCACATGGCCCATGTCGGAATAGAGCGCCTCGGCACCGGTGGTCGCGAGAAAGCAGCTGCCCAAAATCATGATGCCCGCATGGTTGTTGGGGCTCAGCAGAAAAGCGATGCCACGCAACGGGTTGAGGCACAGCAGCACCGCGGGATACTGGCAGACAAAGAACAGGCCCGTGCCGCCCAGGAACAAAAACCACAGCGTCATGATGGGGCCGAAGGCGTGACCGATCTTGGCCGTGCCGATGCGCTGCACCAAGAAGAGCGCGATGATGATGGCAAGCGTGATGGCGACGACACGACCCTGGTCATCGCCCAGCACGGCGTGGACCGCCGGGATGGTGCGCAGGCCCTCGATAGCCGTGGTGACGGTGACGGCCGGCGTCAGGATGCCGTCGGCGAGCAGCGCCGCCCCGCCCAGCATGGCGGGAATGATGAGCCACTTACCGCAACGCTTGACCAAGCTGTACAGGGCAAAGATACCGCCCTCGCCGTGGTTGTCGGCGCGCAGCGAGATCAGCACGTACTTGACGGTCGTCAGCAGCGTGACCGTCCACACGACAAGAGAGAGCGCGCCGAGCACGAACTCCTCCGTAACGCTTCCGATGCCGCCGTTGCCGGCAACGAGCGCCTTGGTTACATACATAGGGCTGGTGCCGATATCGCCATACACCACGCCCAGCGTGACGAGCATCGCCGAGATGCTCACAGGAATCGCAGCGTGCGAGGCTGCCTCCTTGGCCTTTTGTTCCATAAGCCGGTTTCCTCCCAACTTTAATGTTCGAAGGGATTATAGGTAATCGGCCCATGTTTTAATGCACCGTTTTCCCAGCTAGATAAACATTTATACGGTCTTTAGGCCATCGCGCGATATGGAATGTGACAAAGGGACTGTCCCTTTGTCACATCCGTCATTTCCCGAGCCAGTTTTTGAACCACCACTCCATGGAGCGGCTCATCTCGGCCATAAAGGGGCTCGTGTGCTTGCGGGTGTAGATATCCACCACGCGCTCGCCCACCTCGCGAGCATGCGGGCGAAACATCGTGTCCATCTCGGCCACCTGCGCGTCCATAGTCGCGTCGTCCGCACGGCGGTAGCGTTCCTCGTGCACCAGGTTCACCACGGGGTGCGCGATTGCCGGGCGCTCTTTGCGAGGCGTGCCGATGATGAGCATCGACAGCGGCATGGTATACGGAGGCAGATCCAGCAGCTCGGCCACTTCCTCGGCATTCTCGACGATATCACCGATATAGCAGCTCCCCAAGCCCAGAGCCTCGGCGGCAACCACGACGTTTTGCGCGGCGATCACGGCGTCTTGGGCCGCGATGGCAAAGTCGCCCAAACCCGGCGCGCGGCGGGGAGCCTTGCCCGTACGCTCGACAAACTCGGGCTCAAAGCAGCCCACGTGCTCAAACAGATCGATCCACTTGGCATAATCGACCACAAATATTAGTGCCCAGGGCGCCTTGGCGATCATGGGCTGGCGGTCGCACAGGTCGGCCAGACGATCGAGCGTGGCCTGCTCGCGGATGCTCACGATGGAATACATCATCATGGCGCCTGCCGACGGCGCACGGCTCGCCGCATGCAGAATCGCCGCCCGCTGCTCGTCGGTCACCGCCACGGGTCGGCCGTCGTCATCGCGCGCAAAGGCACGCGTGGAGGAACGGTGCTCCAACGTGTCCAGCACTGCGTTGCCCGCAGTCTCGACCGGATAGCCGCACATATCGACCGCCGCTCCGTCGCCGCCCATGTCCGCCTTGCAAACCTGCTCGCTCATCGCCCTACCCTCGCCATTTCTTTAAGAAGCCTTTACGTTTCCGTGTAATTCCCGTCCATTATCGCGCAGGTCGCCGCTACATTGCGCAACACCGCCACGCACGCGCGTTATTATGGCTGGTTGTTGTGCGCAGTCACCAAATGCAGCGCATATCTTGGTAACAATCGGGTAAACCCCCGCTTTCGTAGGTTTTAGTTTGTGAGGAGTCTCAGCATGTTCGCTGCCGCCATCTCGCTCGTCGGTCTTGTGGCGACCGTCTACCTTGTTTTGCGCGAGGCCAAGGCCATTCGCGCTCAGTCGGGCACCGTCGCCAAAAGCGCTCTTGGGTGGAGCGCCGCCTTCGGCCTGTTCCAGCTCTTTTTGACCATTTGGGGCGCCATTGGCCTCGTCGCCCAAAACGAGCCGCTCGCCTTTGTGATGCTCATCCTGACCAACGCCATTCTCACCGGATGCGCTTGGGCCAGCATCGCCCGCGACCGCGTCGCCCCGCGCGTCTTTGCGTTCGCCGAGCCCGACGCCCCCGCCCCCACCGGCAAGCTCGCCCGCCTGCGCGGCGCCTTTGTGGGCAAACCGCTCGTCGCCGCCGTCTTGTGCCTGCTGCTCGCCGGTGTCTTTGCGCTGCTGGGCATGGAGGTCTCGTCCAACCACGACTTTACCTGGGTCTACCCCCTGTGCATTCTGCTCGAATGGGCCATCATCACCGTGCTCATGGTCGGCTTGTTCTTCCTATTCCAGCGCCACGGCGCAGCTCCCGCGGTCCTGGCCTTTGCCCTCTTTGTCCTGGGCATTGCCGAGTTTTTCGTCATCACGTTTAAATCCATGCCCATCCAGCCGGGCGACCTTTCGGCCATCTCCACCGCCGCCGCGGTCGCCGGCAACGGCTACACCTTCTCGATCTCGCTGTTCTGCGTGCTGTCCATGGGCTTTACCGCCATCGCCATGCTGCTGTGCGAGTACGCCGGCCTGGTGGCACCGCACCGTCAGAAGGGCGCCGCTAACGCCAAGCGCATGCTGCTCACCAACCTGCTCGTGGCGGTGCTGTGCCTGGGCGGCGTGACCGCGCATGTCACGCTCATCGACTACTACAACACCCTCGGCATCACCGTCTACACCTGGCGCCCGCTCGAGAGC
This sequence comes from Collinsella sp., assembly GCA_019414385.1. Taxonomy (GTDB): domain Bacteria; phylum Actinomycetota; class Coriobacteriia; order Coriobacteriales; family Coriobacteriaceae; genus Collinsella. The sequence goes on from DXMD01000011.1 coordinate 60,587, forward strand.
TACTGGCGCGAGGGCTACCTGCCTGCCTTTATTAGTGCGGCACAGTCCATCAAGCCGCCCAAACCCGCCGACTACTCCGTCGACGATGCCAAGGCCACGCTCAAAAAGTACGCCAAGGGCTACGACAAGTCCGACGCGGCCAAGAGCGACGAGCGCGCCGCCGCAAAGGAGCAGTTCGACAGCGAGAAGCCCACGGTCATCGCCATCATGAACGAGACGTTCTCGGATCTGTCGATCTACCAGAACATGCGCGCCGGCTACGAAGGTCCGCAGTACTTTAAGAACCTGTCCAACTGCCTCAGCCGCGGAAAGCTCTACGTGAGCGCCTACGGCGGCGGCACGGCCAATACCGAGTTTGAGTTTATGACCGGCAACTCCATGGCCAACCTGGGCTCGGGCGTGTACCCCTACACCATCTACAACATGGAAACGACCGGGAACCTGGCAGAGCAGTTCAAATCGCTCGGTTATTCCACCACGGCCATGCACCCCAACCACGCGACCAACTGGAACCGCGAGAACGTCTATAAGGACTTTGGCTTTGACCAGTTCCTGTCCATCAACGATTTCCAGGGCGCCGATACCCTGCGCGGCATGGTGACCGACCAGGCAACCTACGACAAGATTCTTGAGTTGCTCGACCAGAACGCCGACCCGCAGTTCATCTTCGACGTGACCATGCAGAACCACTCGGGCTACGACACGGGCCTGCTGCCGGTCGACAAGCAGATGCACCTGAACATCGACACGACCGACCTGGACGCCAAGACCGTCGAGGACGGCACGCTCTCCGATGTCGACGAGTATGTCTCGTGCATCGAGCAGTCCGATCAGGCGCTGCGCTACTTCCTCAACGCCCTGAGCAAGCTCGACCGTAAGGTGGTCGTGGTGTTCTGGGGCGACCATCAGCCGTTCTTCCCGTCCAAGTTCAATGACAAGTGGTTTACCGGCGAGGACGACGCCACACACCAGGAACGTCTGTGGCAGACCGACTACATCATCTGGGCCAACTACGACGTTGCCGGTTGCGACCAGACGAGTGAGGTCGACGACCTGTCCACCAACTACCTGTCCACCCAGCTGATGCAGCTGATCGGCGCACCGCTGACCGACTACCAGAAGGCGCATATGACATTGCGCGACTCGCTGCCCGCCATCAACTCCGTCGGCTACGAGGACGCCAGCCTGCGCTGGGCGCTCTCCTCCAACGTCACCGGTGACGACGCCGCTGCCGCAGCCGCCACCAAGGCGCGCGAGGATTACGCCAAGATGCAGTACTACGAGATGTTCCGCGACGGCAAGAACGTGTATACCGAGCACTTCCAGACCGAGGCCAACGAGACCGACCCCAACCTGGCGCCGGGTACGACCAAGATCAAGTAGCGGGTCGCTCATAACTGAAACGTCTGTCCGGGCGGAGGCATATAAGGTTCCCTGCTCGGACAGTCCTGCGCAAGACGGAGGCCACATTAAGTGGCCTCCTTTGCGTGCGGAACTCGCGATGAACCTTATATGCCTCCGCCCGGACAGACGCCTTGTTGTTGGAGCACGGCTTGTCATGGGGGCATCCGCTGAACATATATAAGACGAAGGCCACGTCATGTGGCCTTCGTCTTGCGCAGGACTGTAGAGCAGGGAACTTCGTGCCAGCCGCCCGGGAGGGCGTTGCGTTTAGAAGATGGACCTAGCGCTTGTTCCTCCGGGACAAAAGAAGCGCGGCTATAAAAGCGATGATGGCAAGCGCCAGCAACACCAAAAGCAAAGCGAGCGTGTTGTCGCCCGTTGCCGCCAGACCAAGCAAGCCGGGCTTCTTGCTGCCAGCAGGTTGTACGGGGATCTTCTCGCCATCGTCTTCGGCGGTGATTTCCCAGCGAATTGCCTTGTTTGCGTCGGCAAGCTCGTTGCCCACCGACGTCGGGACACTTAGTTGCAAATTGAGTACCGTGCTGCCATCGCTCGTAAACGTTGCGACCTGCGTGGGATAGGCAAACACGCTGCCCGGCGTTCCCGTCTGGAGCCAACCGGCAGACGCATCGGCCGCCGACGCCGTTAGGGTAATGGGCGACAGCAGATGTGCCGTCTCGTGATCGACAACAGCCCGCACAAACACACGTACCTGGGACTTTACACCCGTGGCACGAACCCCAATCTGTTGCTCGCGTACATCGCCGGGCATTAGATCTTTAAAGGCTGGAAACAGATCGGGCTCCCCCGAGGAGTCCGTCGCTCCCGATACCGTTAGCTGGCGTGCATTTCCGTCATAGGCAATCGTGGGAATGTCAGCAAACGCACGTGCAGGAGCGGCGAGCGCGATAAGGCAGACGATTGCCGCCATCACGCAATGCAAGAAACACGCAACGTCTTTACGAATCGGAGAGGCCATACTTACGCACCTCCATGCGGCGGCACCAGCACGCCATCCTTGACTGCACAGCCCCATGCCTCTGCAGCTGCATCGCCGGGCGTGGATTGAATTGCCTGGGTCGAAATGTCAACGACCAGGTTCTTCCCATCTGCCTTCTGCTCAGTCACGCTCTTGATGAGCACATCGGTTTTGCCCATCGGAGCAACGGGAGACGTCCAGTAGTAGTACCCGTCGGACGCGACAACCCAAGACGAGGCGGTGTTAGAAGCAGATGCCTTGGACACACTGCCCCACGCAATGACGTAGTCGGTGCCGGCAACTGGTTCATCCCACAGGCGCGCGCCATTCTGGTCCTGCCAGTAGATATCCACCGCAGCACGCAGGTATGCCGGAGCCGAGCCCTTGTTTGTAATCGTGACATCGCTCTTCACGTTGCCATTGAGCTTCTCGTCTACCGAGGGCGCCACCGAACCAAAGCTAAACTCGTTGACCAGCACGCCCGTAACCGAAAGCCACGCAAAGGTACCGGCGGCGCCAGCCAACAGGAGAACGCCAACAAGGAGGGCAACGATCTGCTTGCGCTTAGTCATCCTAGTCCTTCCTCCTCAGCGTGCCGTTTTCCCAAACATTCTTGGCACGCGAGCCGCCATCGACCCATTTGTCCTTCGCGCGCGTGTTGTCGCACGTCACCACGGTGTCGCCCGCGCTCGATGCAGACGAGATGATGAGCTCGGCAGATTTGCCGGGCGCCTTGCCCGGCGTACTCAGTTCACCCTCGTAGCGCCATGCCCAAGCCGTGTCTTCCTCGACGGTATAGATGCCCGTCGGCGCGGCAAATTGCACACTGCCGACATACCAGGTCTCGCCGTCTTCGTCGCGCCTCTCGCTAACTTTCACCTCGACCATGCGCGTCTCGGCAGGAGAATCCTCCGACGCCTTGCGTGCCACCTTAAAGCGGAACGTTTGTCCCATGGCGCTGGCATCGGTGGTCTTTTTGACGATCGTCAGCGCATGGGTCTTGGCGAATTCGAACACGGCATTGCCGTCGCCTTGCTTGCCTTCGCCCGTCTTCTTGGACTCCAGGCGGTTGGCCAAGTCGAACGAACCGTTACCCGAGCCCAAGCTGTAGAGCGAGACATACTGGTCGTTAACGGGTTCCTCCGTCATGGACGCATCAGGACCGTAGCTCGCCCGCTTAACGGTAACAGTCAGCTGCGTCCCCATAAACGGCTCAGCAAAGCAGACCTTAAAGGGTGCTTTGTCGGCGCTATTGTCGACTGTGTTGGCGGCGTTGGGATCGAGCAGCCATTTAAGCTGCGCGGTGGTCATGGTTACGTGGTTCTCGGGGTCGGATGTATCCTTGGCGACCACGCGATACGTCACGGGATACAGGTCCATGTCGCCCTTAACCGGCTCGTCCTTAAACTCATCCCAAGACTTCGCAGCGCCACCGTCAGGCACATATCGCCACTCCAGGAAGAGTTCGCGCACGTCACCGCTGGCCGCCCGTTCATCGAGCAGCGCGACGATCTTGGAGTGGGCGTCCGGGTCGTATGCCACGGACTTTTTCTCCATCTCGGGATTGCCGTCGTTGTCATAGACCGGGTTGCCGCTCTCATCCACCTTGGGAACATCGACGTTATGGACAAAGCCGGCGCCCGTCGCGCGCTCGCCGTCCGAGTCGACCGTCGCCGTAAAGACGACCGACCCGTCGACACCGTGATAGCGAACCTTATACGGCGCGATCTTGTACACCGCGGTGTAGGTCACGCTCTCAAAGGGCTCGCTGCCCTCGAGGGGATACTTCTCGTCATCGGTCAACAGGGTGTATTTGCCATCGGGTTCGTAGTCGCGCGACCAGCCGACAAAGTCGTACTTGGTGCCGTCAGTGCCCTCAACCTCCTCGGCGGCCTTGACCTCAAGAGAAATCTGGTCGCCGGAATCAGTGCGGCCGAGGCTACGGACAAGATCGGGATTCGCAAGTTTAGAGTCAATGTTCGATTGAACGGTAACCAGGCTGGGACGGTAGACCGGGTACAGCTCCATGGGGGCCTTGACCACGGTAGAAGCACTCACCATACGGATGCCCTCTGACCAAGCGACATAGCCCTTGCCAGGTGCCGGCTCGGCTTCCGTCCAGCCCACGAAGACGTTGAACTTGCCTGTATCCGCATCGATAGTGCTGACGTCATAAGTAGGCTTCGGGATGCCGCCATTAAGGTTGCCGAGCATATCGTCTTGCTGAGCAACTTTGCCGTCCACATCCGTGGCATTGAGGTGGTACACAACCGCCAACGGCGAATAGTACGCCACGAATGTATAGGCTCCGCCAGGTTCCACCGGATAAGAGCAAGTACCATGCTCCACATCGTAGGGAAGCGTCTTGATCTCGCCGTTCGGAAGCTCGATCTCAACCTTCTGCAACTTATACAGCTCACCGCCTGCTTTATAAACCGGCGTCGTAACGTCAGGGGTCACCGTTGCCGTAGCAGGATTGGTGTCCGCGTTGATAACGGGAGCGATGTTGTAGCTAGGCACATTGACCTTGTCCGTACCCTCAAAACCTGCGCGATGCAGGTTGGTGGTGTAGCTGACGTCGTACTTTGCGTAGACGGGATAGGCATCCTGCCACTGGGTGACCTTGGACTCGTCGGTCGCCAGATACGGCTCTGCCTTATCCGGATCACTCGTCACATAGGAGTCGCCGGCGACGTCGTAGATATACTTCCAGACGTCAGAATCCTTCTGAACCTCGGCGGTCGAAATCCAGCCCAGGAACTTATAGCCCGGCACGGCCATGTCGGCATCGGTCGGGGAAGCTTCGAGGGTCAGGGGGCTCTCATACGATCCCTTCTCACCATCTTCTGGCTTTTCGGCCACTTTAACCGACTTATTAACATGCGGGTAGTAATACGTGAACGTCGGATCCGCCCCGTTCACCTTGGTCTGCAGCAAGTTACTCTCATAGCGCCGCGTGGCAGTCCTCACGACATTATCGCCCTTGTTGTAGAAATTAACGTCCGTGGTAATCATCGCGCGAACGTAGTACTTCTTATCTGTACGCACCATGCTCTCGATGGGATTTTTCACATATGTCCAATATTCACCATCGCGCTCAAGCGTCCAGAAATTCAGGCGATAGCGATCATTCACCGGTTTGACCGTTACGTTCAGCGAAGCCGAAGTCCAAGTATCGCTTAGCGTTGCAGCGCCTGGAAAATCGGTATCGGCATAGAGGTTTTTTAGAGTATCGGCTCCCGTATCGTTTTTAACGTTGTGCGAGTACGCGTTAAGGGGACTCACGACAAGGGTTTCCTTTGTGAAGCGCGTGCCACACGTTTCATAACTATCCTTTATACCGTGGTCAACATGCTCCGGGCCCCAGTGGACGACGTTTTCACGCACGAAGGTACTACCGACGTTTTCCTCAAAGGGCGTTTGATAGCGATTCCAAACGGAACAAAGTAGCTTGCTGTCCGTAAACTCATGGTTGGTATAAGCCCGAACGTAATAATCCACTCGGTACTCAAAGCGGGCGATGTAGGTATGCGGCGCGGTTAAATCGACATCGGCGGGGAGCGTATAGCTGGGGTCGCGGCTCACGCGAACATCAACCGGGGATCCATCGGCAGCCTGCTTGTCTTCATACCAACCCAGGAAACGATAGCCGTCGGGCAGCTGGCCCTCCTCGGATATAGCTTTACCGGATACGTCGAGCACCTGTACGGTATACGCGCTTGTGCCATCTTCTGCAGTCTCAACCTTAACGTCAGTTTTGCCCACACCGTCGCGCCGAGTCTGATCGTCGGTTGCATCCTGCTCATTGCCCTCAAACACCGTCATGATGTTCGACACATAGTCGGTGTACACCGGATAAAAATCGGTAGGGCCAAGCACAGTGATCTCGGTGCCGGCAGGATAGAACGCACCGGCGTTTTTTAGCTCGGCAAGCTCAGGCGAGGTAATGGCCGCATAGCCGTCATGCATCCCTTCCTCGCCGCTCGGCTTCGTCGTCCAACCAATAAAGGTGGCGCTGGCAGATAGAGCGCCGCGGTCCACAGGAGCAGCCGGCGTTAGACCGACACCATAGCGATACCAATCCGTCGACTTGTCATGCGCAGCGCCGCTCTGCCACGCGAGTGTCTCGCCCTTGACGTTATAGAACAGCACCTGTGCCTCGTACGAAGCAATAAACAGGTCGTTGCCCTTAAAGGCCTCGGCCCCCTTCGCGTTATCGGCGGTATAGGTCGACGTCTTCTCGTGCACTTCATTCTTCTGGACCTGCTTGTCAGCAGCGACAGCAGCAGCATCGGTCTTGCCGTCAAACCAGCTGTTGTCTTGTCCAATTCGATTCACACGCACCCCGGGCTCGCGGAACCAGCCCATAAAGCGGTAGCCGTCGTTCGCCTCGCTCAGCCCCTTAGGCGTTGCGGAGGTATCCTGCTTAAACTTTACCGACGTATCGCCCTTGGCAAGGCCCTGAGCCGTTCCCGCCAGCACGGCGCTCACGGCAAAGGCGTACGGATCCGAAGTCGCTTGATCAATACCGAGTTTGGTTGCCGTAATTGTCGCGGTACCCGCACCGGGAAAATCGATCGTCGCCTTAACGCTCTGGCCATGCACGGGGATATTCAGCTTGTAATCCATCGCCCACTCATTGGTGTGCTGGCCACCCAGGGCATCGTCGTTGGCGGTCGAGCGCATGGTGCCGGCACAGAAGTCGTAGTCGTGCTCTTCCCACAGCTCGCGCGTGGTGTAGCGCTCGTCATCCCACGGACCATAGCCATCACCCTTAGTGGTGCCGTCGCCACCAAACGAGGGGATTTTCTTTTTGGCAGGGTTGCCCTGGCTGCTGCCTTTTAGGCTCACGCTCGGCTTAAAGTAGCACTCGGTGACCGTGGCATCATCCTTGTTGGCACGCGCGGCAATGCCGCCCAGGTTCACGTCGTTTTGAATAATGGGGATCACGGCGATGGGGTTGTACTGGCGCGAGCTCAAATCGCCGGCGAAATGGCTGCGAGCGATTTCATTACCGCTCTTAGACAAGATGCGGCCTGCAAGACCGCCCGTCCAAGCGCGTGTTACGGAGACAACGCCCACGTACGAAGCAGCATAGCTATAGCATTTCGCCGTTGAAAAGCAGTCAATGACTTTAGCGCCTTCTGCCATGCAGCCCACAAAGCCCGAGGCGTACACGTTGTTGCCGCCCAGGGCGCCAACGGCCACATCGTACTTATTGGTGACGTCGGTCATGCCAATCGAGCCATCGTCTTTGCGCGTAGGCGTAACGCGGCAGTACTCAATCGTCGAATTTGTAACGTAGCCGGCAAACGCCGCCATATACAGACCCTCACCGCCGAGCGCCTGCACGCCCGAGGTCGTATTGTTGACGGCACGGCCACCACGGACCTCGCAGTTATAAAGGGTGCAGCCGTCGAGCTCGCCGGCGATGAGACCGCCCTCAAAGCCTGCGTTGGTAATGAGGTTGAGAGCATTGTTGGCGCAGGTCACGTGCAGCGTGCTCTCCATGACCATAACGTTTTCGAAGCGCGTATTGACGGCCTTGCCCACGATAATGCCACCGCGGAAGTCCGCCCACACGTTGGCGTCCTTGACCAGGAAGTTTTTGATGGTGGCACCGTTGGTCTCGGCAAAAAATCCCGTATCGCGCTCGGGGTCAAAAGCGTCTTTATCGTAGTTCAGGCCCTCAACGGTGTGGTTTTGACCATCGAACACGCCCTTAAACTGATGCTCCTTGTTGCCAAACGACAGATGCTTAACGGTGTTTGCAACGATGGCTTTCATGTCGTCGCTGTCGAGCTCAATGTCGTTATCGAGATAAACGTGCCAGCCGGACGTATCGCGCTCGCGCGACAGCGCCACACACGACAAAAAGTCAGCCTCGTTTTTGATGTGGAATTCGTTTTTGTTCTCGGGCACGTCCTCGGCATGCACCACCGTTGGCAGCGCCATAACGCAGCAAAGGGCAATCGCCGCGACGGCAACCAACCTGCTAAGCATACCCCGGTTCATGTTCTTGATCTTCATAGGCTAGTTCGCCTCCGGCCAGCCCGCGACGTCAAGCACGTCGAGGACGGTATCGCTTGTCTGCTGGTTTTTGGCCTGCACGGCCTCAACATCGATATCGAGCTTGAATGAGCCGCCGCGCGCGGCATCGTGGTAGTCGCCCACAAAGCGCAGCGAGTCCATGAGGCTTTCCGTCATGGCGCCGGGGTCGAGCGTGCCGCCACGCCCGGCCAATCCGCGGTAGTAGTACCACCCATCGCCGCCATCGATCCACGGGGACCCCTCGCCCGCGTTCACATGAAACGCAACGCTGCCCGAAGCATCCGCGCTCGAACCGTTGGGCGCCACCGACGTCATGTGCAGACGCGCGCGAACGTACTCAGGCTGCGTGCCGACGTTCTCCACGCGCACAATGCGGCTGATGTCAGAACCCCCGGCCTTGGTGTCGGGATAGTCCCCGTGCTCGTTGGGCTCAAACGGAATCTCCTCGCCCTGCTCGTTGAGGGTGTATTCGCAGACTCGTACCTTCACGCTGCCAAACGATAGAACGTTGTTCGCCGGAACCATATCAACGGTAAAAGCCAGCGTGCCGCACAGGCACGCCAGGGCCAACAGCGCCATCGCGGCAAGCGCCAAGGTGCGTTTCTGATTGTCGGAAAGATTATTGAGCATTACGTTCGCCAGTCGTCGATAAAAAAGGGGGATCGAGATCCCGGCCCGCTCCCACCCCTATATTCGGGCCGGGATCTCGAT
>DXMD01000012.1:0-68406 GCA_019414385.1 Collinsella sp.
GGCGGCTGATCCGGTCCGACCGGGCCGCGCGGCAAGGAGATATATTGCCAGACCGCGAAGCCCTGTGGGACGTCAATTCCACTCTTCACAAGTCCTACACAACATATTGCTTTCTATAGGTAATAGAAAGACTGGTGCGGATCTTCCGCACGTATCAGATGATGACCCTTTGGTTCAGGAATATATAGAGATCGGTCACCTATAAGTGTTTATCTACCCGCGCTTTTAGCAATGTAAACCGCGCTTCAGATAAAAAGAGGGAGCGCCGCGCACAACGCGACACTCCCCTAGCGATTCAAGAGAATCTATTAGGCCTCGAGAGCCTTCTTGGCGATGGTAGCCAGCTCGTTGAAGGACTCGATGTCCTCGTAAGCCATCTGAGCCAGGACCTTGCGGTCGAGCTCGATGCCGGCAACCTTCAGGCCGTGCATGAACTGAGAGTAAGAAATATCGTTCAGGCGAGCAGCAGCGTTGATACGAGTGATCCAGAGAGAACGGATCTCGCGCTTCTTGTTGCGACGATCACGATACTGATACTGCAGGGAGTGCTGGACCTGCTCTTTAGCATGCTTGTAAGTACGCGAAGCGGCACCGTAGTAACCCTTCGCACGGTGCATAACGGTACGGCGCTTCTTCTTGGCGGCAACAGCGCGCTTAATACGTGCCATGTTCTATCAACTCCTAGATGGTAAAACGAAAACGGGAACGCGAACTTAGGCGAGACGCGACTTGATGACCTTACGGTCGGCAGCGGCGATCTCGGTCTCCTGACGGAAGCCACGCTTACGCTTGGTGGACTTCTTGCTCAGGATGTGGCTCTTGAAAGCCTTGGCGCGCATAAGCTTGCCGGTACCAGTCTTGCGGAAACGCTTCTTGGTGCCGCTGTGGGACTTCATCTTAGGCATGAAATACTCCTTAATCGGTTACAGAACACTAGTTACTTGCTATCGCTTGCCGCTTTATCCTCATCGAAGGCGCCCTTAATCGGGGCGAGCAGCATAAGCATGTTACGGCCTTCCATCTTAGGCTTGGACTCGACCGTAGCGTAAGGCTTGAGATCCTCGGCGAGACGCTCGAGAACGTTAAGGCCCTGCTCCGGGTGAGCCATCTCACGGCCGCGGAACATGATGGTGATCTTAACGCGTGCGCCCTTCTTGAGGAAACGCAGAACGTGACCCTTCTTGGTCTCGTAGTCGCCAACGTCGATCTTGGGTCGGAACTTCATTTCCTTGACCTCGACCTTGGACTGGTTCTTACGAGCGGCCTTGGCCTTCATGGCCTGCTGGTACTTGAACTTACCGTAGTCCATGACCTTGCAGACCGGCGGCTCCGCGTTGGGAGCGATCTCGACCAGGTCGAGACCCTGATCGTCGGCGACGCGCTGGGCATCGCGGATGGCGAACAGGCCGAGCTGAGAGCCATCGACGCCAATCAAACGGCACGAAGATGCAGTGATCTCGTCGTTGATGCGGGTGTCATCAGACTTAGCTATTTTCCCTACCTCCATTCATAAAAAAATAACCCGGCGCTTCTTTGCAACCAGGTCGTACACATAGACATCCTCAATATGAGGAAGGGAATCTAAGTTGTATGACCAGTCAGCTGCTCATTGGCGCCAAAAGGTGGGAGCCCTCGGGTTCCTCTTTAGGGCATTGCGGGAACAACGCCTTGCGAATAATAACACGTACCGCGCGTTATCACATTACGTACACGAAAAAGGGGGCCTTGACCCCCTTGAACGCTCACTCGCATGTATGGTGCCCGAGGCGAGACTCGAAGGGCCTTCGCTTCGCGAAGCCCCGGGCTTCGGGCGCACGGCGCCCTCGCCACGCTCCGCTACAAACAGGCCACAGGCCTGTTTGCCTAACGCTCCGCGCGCTCACGCGAGTTCGGCACGAAAAAGGGGGCCTTGACCCCCTTGAACGCTCACTTGCATGTATGGTGCCCGAGGCGAGACTCGAACTCGCACGTTGTTGCCAACGGTGGATTTTGAGTCCACTGCGTCTGCCAATTCCGCCACTCGGGCACGTAATGCGTGAGTTAGTTTATCACAGCTTTCTGTTGATTAGTCCGAAAATGGAACTTCAAGCATTTCGATGAGTTCGACCGAGCGGAGCATCTCGCGCCGACGGCATCCGCGACCGTCGACCGAAGCCTCACCCATCTGGTTATCGTAAGGGTCCTCGCGCATGCCGTCGAAAGCAGGCACAAATTCAGCCTGGAATCGATTATTGGCCACCATGCGCCACGGGTCGAGATTGCCAAAGTAGTGACGACGACGCCACTCCTCCCCCATCCTGCGTGCCGAGGAACCAAACGATACGTCGGCGTTAAGCCAACCGGTCTGTGGAGTATAGAACTCAGCCCAATCGTGCGGCCCCACCGAATCGGGCGCAACATACAGGCCGCTCTGCCAACGGGCAGGAACGCCCGCAATGCGGCACATGGTGATAAACGTGAGCGCCATAACGCCGCAATCGCCGCGGAGCGAGTGCACACAGTCATCGGCAATAGATCCCAAAAGCAGGTACGGTGGCTGATAGCGATAGTCGACATGCTGTGTCAGGTAATCATAGATAGCACGAGCGCGATCGAGCGGATCATCGAGCCCGCCAATAACACGCTCCGTCAACTGTCGCAGGTACGGCGTAAACACAATGTGCGGACGGTCCTCGGAAGTGTCCTCGGGCAGCGGCGTGTCCATGCACGTATGCGACGGGAGCGCACCACCATAGATATCACAATAGGCGGCATCGATGTGATAGCGATAGGTCACCGAGAATGAATGTTCAGTCGAAGATGTCCAAGAGGCAGTACGAGCCGAAACGTTTTCAGAGGCAACGGTACCCTCCGACGTCATATCGAGAACCTCGATATGAGACTGTTGACGACAGGCGGCGGCAACGGGTAGCCACGCGCGAACAGCCTCTCCCTCCTGAGCCCCGGGGACAGACACAGATGCCTTAAGCGTGATGACGCGAGTCAACCCGTTTTGCGACTCCATCTCCCTGAGCATCTGGTTACGCAGCGCTATGCCGTCCGTAGAATCGGGACGCAGGCCCGGAACCTCCTTGGGGTACACGCGAAGCGAATCGAGGAAGTTGTCGAGAACAAACAGCTCGCCATCGATAAAGCGCCAGTCAATACGCTTACGATTAATCAGGTCATCAAACTGCTCTTCGGTAAACTCTGGCCACTCCTCGCGAATCATCGCAATGGCCCGATCACGCGACACCGAAAAATGAAGCGGAGTCTCGAGCATGCGATACCGCTCCGCACGAACACAAGCAGCCAGCGAAGGCTCGGGGTTCTGCTCCAAAAGGCGATCGCAGGCAGCAACAGCCTGCGTCAAATACCCGGCATCCTTAAGACGAAGAATCTCGGGTGGCAGTCCAATATCGAGATGGCGAAAATCATCACTGCAAACATCAACAGAGCAGCCAACAGGACCCTCGTCAATAACCTTCCCATCCGAAGGCAGCACATTAATAACAGCCATACCAAAACTCCAAGTCACTAGAACGCTTGAAGCCCATTGTAGCGAGATAAAAAAGAAAGCCCCAATTAAGGAGCCCCCAACACTGATAAACGGTGCCTATAAAAAATGAATTCAGCCCAGTAACCCTGCGGCGTTAAACGAAGGAAGCCCCGTCCCCCGGAGCTGTTTCCTTGGCGCGACTTCTGGCAAAGCCAGGTGAGCGCAAAGGAAACAGTGTAGGGGGACGGGGCTTCCGGTGGGAAGTTTAACGACGCTTACGCCTTGTTGACGGAGCCAAACTCCTCCATGAGCTCCTTGGTGCGGGCAACGATGTTGTCGCGACCAGGCTTGAGGAGCTTGCGGGGGTCAAAGCCCTTGCCCTGCTGATCCTTGCCAGCCTCGATGTACTCGCGGACGCCCTTGGCGAAGACGAGCTGCAGGTCGGTGTTGACGTTGATCTTGGAGATGCCCAGGGAAATGGCCTTCTTGATCTGATCCTCGGGGATGCCGGTGCCACCGTGCAGGACGAGGGGCAGGTCGCCGGTCTGAGCCTTGATCTCGCCCAGACGCTCGAAGGAAAGGCCAGCCCAGTCGGCGGGATACACGCCGTGGATGTTGCCGATGCCGCAGGCGAGGAAGTCGACGCCCAGGTCAGCGATCTGCTTGCACTCAGCAGGATCAGCGAGCTCGCCGCTGGAGGTCACGCCGTCCTCGGTGCCGCCGATGCCGCCGACCTCGGCCTCGATGGACATGCCCTTGGAGTGGGCAAGCTCAACGAGCTCCTTGGTGCGGTCGAGGTTAAGCTGGAAGGTCTCCTCGTGAGAGCCGTCATACATGATGGACGTGAAGCCGGCCTCGATGCACTTGAAGCAGTCCTCGTAAGAACCGTGATCGAGGTGAAGGGCGACGGGAACGGTAACGCCCGTGGCCTCGACGGCAGCCTTGACCATGTCGGCGCAGACCTTGAAACCGCCCATCCACTTAGCGGCACCAGCGGTGCACTGAAGGATCAGCGGAGACTTGGCCTCCTCGGCGGCCTGGAGAATAGCCAGGGTCCACTCGAGGTTGTTGGTGTTGAAGGCACCGAGACCGTACTTGCCGGCCTCAGCCTTCTTGAGCATGTCTGCTGCGTTGACGAGCATAAAAGAAACCTCCTGTAAGGTTGCTCCGATAACGCCTGAGATTTTACCACGGCGTACCCGAGCATAAACGTTCATTTGTTCACGAATATCGTCCAAACAGACTTTTTTTGACCGTTTGCCCTACGGAATTGACCCGTTGGGGAAAAATAGCTTGACGTTTGGACGCTTCTCGTGCTTCAAAAGCCGACTAGTAAGCTACATCTGCATGAAAGGGTTCTGCATGAGCTCGCGTGCCATGGTGGTCGAATCGCCATGGCCCGTTAAGCAAACGGTATCGGGCGGGAGAAGCCGGGCGAGCTTGGAGAGCGAGCGCAGGATCGCCGCCTCGTCTCCTCCAGAAAGATCGGTGCGGCCGTGGCTGCCCGGGAATAGCGTGTCGCCCACAAAGGCAATGTTCCCCTGCTCGGTGGCGGCGAACAGAACGATGCCGCCCGGTGTGTGCCCGGGCACCTCAATTACCTGCAGGCAAATGTCGCCCAGCTCAATGGTGTCGCCCTCGGCAAGCAGCCGCGTCGGCTCACCTGGATCGGGCGTCTCGATGCCCCACATCGCTCGCTGCTCCTCGATATTCGCATGCGGCACTGCTGCGTCCTTGCCACACAGCTCGTACAGGGCGTCGGCGCCAACGGCGGCCCGAACTCCAGCGACACCGCCAACATGGTCGGCGTGACCGTGCGTACAAATGGCGCCGAGCACTTGCACATCGGGATGCTCGGCTCGAATATGTTCCACCAAACGCTCGCCTTCCCACGCGGGGTCGATAATCACGCACTCATTGTCCGAAATAACAGCATAGCTATTGGTCTGAATGGGACCGTTTGCGAGCGTCTCGATCTCAACCGATCCCTTGGGAGTTAAATCCAAGGACACAGCACTCATGTCCTTCTCCTCTCTATAGAACTCGAGGCATCAAACGATGCCTCGAGCATAGCGAATATCGATAATGTGGCACGTTCGTCGCGACTAAACGCGGCGCTTAAGCTGGGCTCCACCCTCGCCGGGCATCAGGCGGCGCGCGTCGTAGACCGAGTCAACGCTGCTGATAGAGGCCAGCAGCGGATCCAGACCACTCGCGTCCGAGATCTCGACCATAAAGCGCAGGGTTGCAATACCCTCGCGGTTGGTCGACGTAGCGGCAGAAAGGATATTGCCGCCCGCATCGCCAATGGCAATGGTGACGTCCTTGAGCAGGCCCATGCGGTCCAGGCACTCGACCACGATCTCGACCTGGAAGAGGGTGTCGGCAGCGCCGTCCCACTCCACTTCGATCATGCGCTCGGGATGCTCCATAAGACCCTTGACGTTGGGACAGTTGGCGCGATGCACCGAAACGCCACGACCGCGCGTGATGAAGCCGACGATGTCGTCGCCCGTCACGGGGTTGCAGCAATGAGCCAGACGGACCAGTAGGCCGCTGTTGCTCTCGCCCTTGACGATAATGCCGTTACTGGCGCTCTTGCCGCGCTTTTGCGGCTTGCGGTTGGAGCCGCGAGCAGGCTGCTTCACGACCTCGGCGATAGCCTCGGCCTTGGTGAGCTGTTCCTCGGGCTTGGGGTCCAAGATTTGCTCGACCTTATTGCCCACAGCGCGCGGGGCAACCTTGCCGGCGCCGACGGCGGCAAACAGGTCCTCGAGCTGCTTGAAGTTAAACTGCTCCGCCACGGCGTTGAGCGCACGCGTCGAACGCGGCGTAGAAATGCCATAGCCACGCTTACGCAGGTCCTTGGCCAGCATATCGCGACCAGCAGCAGCGTCGTCGTCCTTGGTCGCAGCGGCAAAATAGCGGCGGATCTTTGACTTGGCGGAAGGTGTCTTAACGATCTTGAGCCAATCACGCGACGGCTTGGAACTCTTGTTAGTCAGAATCTCGACACGGTCACCCGTCTTAATCTCGTGCGTGAGCGGAGCCACCGCACCGTTGATTTTGGCGCCGACGCAATGGTTTCCCACCTCGGTGTGAACGGCGTAGGCAAAGTCGAGCGGCGTGGAGCCGGCACGAAGCGCCATGACCTCGCCCTTGGGCGTAAAGACAAAAATCTCCTGATCGAAGAGGTCGACCTTCAGCGAATGTAGGTATTCCTTGGCGTCGGTAATCTCATCAGACGCAGCCCAATCGAGCGAATGTTTGAGCCAGTTAATCTGGTCGTCCAGACGCTGGGCATCATTGGTCTTAGACGCAGACGATCCGCCCGACTTCTTATATAGCCAGTGGGCGGCAATGCCGTACTCGGCCTGCTCATGCATCTCGTAGGTTCGAATCTGAATCTCGAGCGGGCGAGCCGTGGGGCCGATGACCGTCGTGTGGAGCGACTGGTAGTTATTGACCTTGGGCATGGCGATATAGTCTTTAAAGCGGCCGGGCATGGGGTGCCACAGCGTGTGCACCGCGCCGAGCGTGGAGTAGCAATCGCGCACCGAATGCGTGATGACGCGCAGTGCCACCAGGTCGTAGATCTCGGAGAATTCCTTGCCCTTGCGCTTCATCTTTTGGTAGATGGACCAATAGTGCTTGGAACGGCCGTTGATCTGGAAGTCTTCCAGGCCAATGCGGTTGAGCTCGTCGGTGAGCGTCTTGATGGTCTCGGCCAGATAGCGCTCACGGACCTCGCGCGACTCCGCCACCATGCGTGCGATGCGCTGGTAGGCATCGGGCTCCAGGTAGAAGAAGGACAGGTCCTCGAGCTCCCATTTAATGGAGCTCATGCCCAGACGGTCGGCCAGGGGCGCGTACACGTCCATGGTCTCGCGAGCCTTAAACAGGCGACGGTCCTCACGCAGGGCGGCAAGGGTGCGCATGTTGTGCAGACGGTCGGCAAGCTTAACGATGATGACGCGGATGTCCTTGGACATGGCGAGGAACATCTTTCGCAGCGTGAGCGCCTGTTTCTCGTCCATGCTGTCGACTTCGATGTTGGTGAGCTTGGTCACGCCATCGACGAGCTCGGCCACCGTATCGCCAAACAGGCCGGAAACATCGGCAAGCGAGGTCTCGGTGTCCTCGACGGTATCGTGCAGCAGCGCGGCGCACACCACATCGCAGTCCATCTTGAGATCGGCCAAAATGATGGCCACCTCGACGGGATGGTTGATGTACATCTCACCCGAGCGGCGCTTTTGGTTGCAGTGCTTCTCGGCAGCAAAGCAATAGGCCTGCTCCACCTTAGAAAAGTCGTCCTCATTCATATATTTGAGGCACAGGCGCTCCAGCTTGTCGTAGCTGTCCGCCATAATCTCGGGCGGCAGCTCATCGGCATGCTTATAGTGCTCCATCTCCGAGAACGGCTGGAGGGCGGAATCATGGGCGGTACGGGCTGCGGCATCCATCGAGGTCCCCTTCCCCTAGGCCCGCGGTACGATCGGGCGGTTAACTTTGGCTAGCATATCAGAAGCGCACGAATCGAGCGCCCAACTCCGGAAAGCCGAGAACTCCATGCGCGAACGCAAACCCTCCAAATAGCGAATTGACCTGCTCAATTGCACACGGCCGGGGTTTTCGGCCATCGCGATGCGACGGGTGTCGTCAAACCCCGAAACGCGACAGAAGCCAAGCTCTTCGAAGACTCCCAGGCCACTTTCCACCGAGCGCTCGTCGACCGGCGTGCGAGCATCGATGGCAAGGCACATCTGCGCGATGTCGATATCGCTCGCGCTAAAGGAATCGTCCCCGGTCTTGCCGCGGTTGGAGCGCCACATGGTTTGCAGCGCGCGATAGAGCGTGACGAGCTCGTCGCGCTCAGGCGCATAGCAGTCGAGTAGGCGCTCGTTAATGCGGGCGTCGCGCGACGAATAGAGCAGGTGAATCACGGCGGGCTGTCCATCGCGACCGGCGCGGCCACTCATCTGGTTAAACTCAATCGCGCCAAACGGCATGTGATAGAGCACGACATGGCGAATATCGGGAAGGTTGACGCCCTCGCCAAAGGCCGAAGTCGAGACGATGCAACTGAGGCTGCCATCTCGAAACGCCTCTTCGACGCGGCGGCGATCGGAGCGCGCAAGCCCGGCGTTATAGAACGCGATATGGGTCGCACAGTCTGGTACGCGCTTGCGCAACGTCTTGGCAAGCGCCACGGACTGGTCGCGCGAGTTGACGTAAATGACGGTCTTCTCCCCCGTCGCCACAATCGACACCAGGCGATTTTCGCGGCTCGCAAGGTCGCGATCGTCCTCGAGCTGCAGGTTCTCGCGAACGGTCTCGTCAACCACCGTGCTGGTAATCGGCAATACGCGAGCGAGCTCTGCCACGACCGGAGCGGTCGCGGTGGCAGTCGTGGCCAGAACGACCGGATCGCCCAGGGCCTTGAGGATATCGGGCATGTCGAGGTATGCGCTTCGGTCGCCGCCCTTGGCAAGACCGGCATGATGTGCCTCATCGATAACGACAAAACCGATGCGCCCCGAACGCGCAAAGCGGTCGCGGTGAATAGACAGGAACTCAGGCGTCGTGAGTACGATGCCGGTGCGGCCCGAAGCCAGGCCGGCAAACACGTCATCGCGCGCTGCCTCCACGGTCTCGCCGGTCAACACGCCCACGCCAATGCCGAGCGCAGCCATCGTCGATGAGAGGTGATAGGCCTGGTCGGCAACGAGTGCACGCAGCGGATAGACAAAGATGCTCGCACGCCCACGAAGGACCGCCTCGCGCGCGGCGTGCACGTGGAAAATCAGAGACTTGCCGCGGCCCGTTCCCATAACGGCCAAGACGCTCTTGTGGTCAGCCAGGGCGTCAAGCGCCTCGACCTGCGCGCGGTGCGGCTGGTTCGATCCGATAAAGCTGTGAATGAGCGAGCGCGTGAGCTCGGTATAGGAAAGCTGGGCGAGCGTTTGGCGCTTGCGGGACTCCAGACGAAGACCGGCGTCCGCAGGCTCCACGCCGCGGCGAAGCTCACATGCCGGGTCGTCAACGCTGGGCGCCGTGGTATCGCGGACCAAGACATCCTTGATCATGAGCTTTGGCTTTACGCGACCTTGCCAATGCTCGGCCACGGCCTCGAACACCAAGTCGACGGCGCTGTCGCAATTGATGAGCCTATCGATCTGCGGCACGCGAAACATGATGGCCGGCACACTCGCGGCGCCATCGGTCGCCACAAAGCGCATGTGCTCGCCGGTTTTGCCCACCACGGCGCGATCGCACATCGTCACGCCCTCGGCGGCCAGAAGCGGCACCTTATTGCCCTGGCCAAACGGCTCAAGACGAGAAATCTGCTCGATAGTCTCGATATTCAGCTCGGAGAGGTCGACGGTGGCGGCAACCTCGTCGGTGTCCTCAAAGTCCTCGGCGGGAAGCTCGGACAGCACGGCGGAAAGGCGACGACGGAACTCATCGAGCTTGGACGCCTCGATGGTCACGCCCACCGCACCGGCATGCCCGCCGCGGCGAATCAGCAGGTCGGAGCAACGCTCGACGGCGTCGAACAGGTTGACTTTGCCCACCGAGCGGCCCGATCCGCGTGCAATGCCGTCCTCAATCGAGAAGAGCAGCGCCGGCACGTGGTAGCGATTGGTCAGGCGGCTCGCCACGATGCCCTTGACGCCCTCGTGCCAGCCCTCACCGCCCACGACGATTGCGCGCCCGCCGTCATAAGTCTCCTCGACCTTCGCCATGGCATCGCGCGTAAGCTCGGCCTCGATCTCGCGGCGTTGGCGATTGATTTCCTCGAGCTCGGCGGCAAGAGCGCTCGCTTCGATGGGGTCGCGGGCAAGCAGCAGGTCGAGCGCCAGCTTGGGATCAGCCATGCGGCCGGCAGCATTCAGACGAGGGATGAGCGAAAACGACAGGCCGTCGGCCGTAATGGTAGAAAGGTCGGCCTTGGCAAGTGCGGCAAGCGCGATATAGCCGGGGCGGGCCGTCACGCGCATCTGCTGGATGCCCTCGGCGACCAGTGCGCGATTCTCGGGCGTGAGCGGCATCATGTCGGACACGGTGCCCAGCGCTGCGACCTCTATCAGCGAACGCCAATACGACGGCTTGCCCAAACGCTCGCCCAGGACCTGCACCAGCTTGAGCGCCACGCCGGCACCGGCAAGCTCGCGCGAGGGACCCTCGTCCTCGAGCTTGGGGTCGGTCAGGGGCACGCCCTGCGGCACCTGGTCGGAGGGCTCGTGATGGTCCGTGACCACCAAATCGATCCCCAGGCTCTCCAGATAGGAAACCTCTTCCTTGGCGGCAATACCGTTATCGACGGTCACAATCAGGTTGGGTTGGGCGAGCTCGTTGACGCGGTCGAGCGCCGCACGCGACAGGCCGTAGCCCTCGTCAAAGCGATGCGGAATAAACGGCGTGACATCGGCGCCAAACGTGCGCAATGCCTCGGTCAACAGGCAGGTCGACGTAATACCGTCAACATCAAAATCGCCAAAGACCGCAATGTGCTCGTGGCTGCGAATAGCGCGCTCAACGCGGTCGGCGACGACCGCCATGCCCGGAATAACGAGCGGGTCGGCCCAGTCGCGATCGAGCGAAGGCGTCAAAAACAGCTGGCCTTCTTCGATGGATGTAATGCCGTGCGCAACCATAATGCGCGCCACCAGCCCGGGTATGCCCAGGCCAGCCGAAAACTCCTTTTCGAGCTCGGGGTTTTGCCGAGCGACCGCCCAGCGATGCGTCGTCTTAAGCGATGACATAGGCGCCCACCCCCGATAGGGGCAGGTCGCCGCGATACCTCTCACGGTTCATAGCGATGAGTCCTCTGTGTATGCCCGCTTCGGCAGGCAGATCTGTTGAACGGATTTATTATACCGTGCGGCACGGACGCACAACGTCCAGCACGCCGCGGTTTCGATAAACGAGGGCGGTAATAGCCTCGAAATATTCGAGCGTTTCTGACGCACGGACGCATGCGAGCGTCTAGCATATCCATTCAAAACGGATTCACGAGCAAAGGGAGTCACAAGAGCATATGAAGCAATGGGTTGGACTGGGCAAGTTTCTCGCGGGGCACATGCAGGTCATCGTTCCGATTTGCGTGACGCTCGGCGTGCTCTTTCCCCAGCAGATCGGCGTGCTCAAGCCAATCGTTCCCGCCCTGTTTGCCTTTATGACGTTCCAAGGTGCGCTCAGCAACACCTTTCACCAGGTGGCCGAGGTGTTCCGCCGTCCCCTGCATCTGATTTTGGCGTTATTTGTCTCGGCCGTGCTCATCCCCATCGCGGCGTATGCCATGGGCTCACTGTTCTTTGGTTCCAACCCAAACCTTGTCTGCGGCATCGTGCTCGAGTACAGCGTACCCGTGGCAGTCACCGCCTTTATGTGGATCAGCATGTTCGGCGGCAACGGCCCGCTCGCGCTCACCATCATCCTGACGTCCTCGGTCATCTCGCCCGTCACGATTCCGCTCACGCTTAAGCTCCTGCTGGGTGCCACCGTTGCAATCGATGTTACGGGCATGATGCAGAACATGGCCTTTATGATCGCCATCCCCGCCGTGCTCGGCATCGTGATCAACGAGTTCACGCGCGGATGGGGACACGAGAAACTCTCCCCCGCGCTTTCGCCCGCCTGCAAGTTTATGATGATGGGTGTCATCGCCTCCAACTCCACCGCCATGAGCGAGTACGTGCTACACATGAATGCGGTGCGCCTGGAAGTCGCCCTCTTTATTTTGACCTTCGCCATCAGCGGCTTTGTCGTCGGCATTCTGGTCGCCCGCGCGTTGCACCTGCCGTATAGCGAGACGACCACCATGTGCTTTACCTGCGGCATGCGCAATATCTCTTCGGGCGCCGTCATCGCCACGCAGTATTTTCCCGGCGAGGTCGTGTTTCCCGTCATGTGCGGAACGCTGTTTCAGCAGGTGCTCGCCTCGGTTATCGGACATCTCTTTGAGCGACTGACCGGCGAGGAGCGCGCCGCCCAGCGCAAGCGCGTCGAGGCCGGCCGCGACGCCATGGGACGCTAGACTGTCCGCATTACGCGGGTGATAGTCTTGCTATACGAGCGTTTCCAGATGCGCACGCAGGCGCTCTGCATCGATATCGAGCGTGGTCTCGGCATTGACCTGGGCCAAACGATAACCGACAAAGTAGGGCGAAACCACCCAACGCGGCAACACCTTGGCAATGGTCCGGCCGTCCATGTGGTAGAAGAACAAGTTGTACGACTCCGCGCGGCCGCCGTGGTGCTCGTGCAGGATATAGTGCAGGGCCACCTGAATCGCATCGGCAAACAGGTCCGCTTCGGCTTGGTCGCGGGCGTCGTCGCTGGCGGCGATTCCCTGTGGAGCCGAGACGTTAACCTCAAAGAATCCCATAATCGGTTCGGTTGAGATGTTGACCGAGATTCTCCCCTGTTGCCAAACATTGATGCCTTCGAAATTGGCGGAAGCCAGCGAAGCATAGCCGTCTTCCTGCTCCAAGCCCACAATCTGCATGTGTGGATGGACGAGGCTGCCGCCCGAAAGCGGGCCTTTGTTCTTGTACATGAGCACACTGCGGTACTGTTGGGAATCGAGCATCTGCTGCCAACAGCCCAGGGCAAACCGCATCACATGATGCAGCTCATCCGGTTCATAGGTCGCCAGGTCGGCGTCGTGATTGGCAGACTCGATCAATACGGTCTGACGGGTGGCCCGCAAGGTCTTGAACTTATTCTCGAGCCAGATGCAGTCACCATCGCGCTGGATGACGCTGGCGAGCCCCTCCGTATCACAAAAGGGGCACGCGGTGCCAGGGCGACGATTATCGTCGGGCTTACCGCTCGCCTGCTGAACGTCAAATACCAGTGCCACAGGTTACACCTCCAGCGGCACGATCTTGGTGCCATGCAGCTCGGAGACACCAAGTGCTGCCGCCACGGCATCGCGGTTGGCCGTGGTAATGCCGCCGCCAGGAAGGATGGTCAGGCGGTCGCCCGCGTACTCGATCAAGCGGACCAGGTTTTCGAAGTTGCCCTCGATCGACGTACCGGCAGCGCCGCCATGCGTGAGGATGCGCGTAACGCCGCAGTCGGCAAGTGTATCAATCGCATCGAGCTGAGCCTCGGGCGAGAGCTGGTCAAACGCCATGTGGAAGGTGATGTCAAGGGACTCGCGCTTGCACTCCTCGGCCGCACACCCCGCAGCCATCACCAAGGCACCGAGCGTGAGTTCGTCGAGCGCCCATCCGCCAGCACAAGGCTTGCAACAGCCAAAGACCAGACCATCGACGCCGGCGCTTACGGCAAGGCCCAGATCCATCTCCATCATGCGCAGCTCGTCCTGGTTGTAATGAAAGTCCCCGCCGCGCGGACGAATCATGCACATCACGCGCGCATCGTGCTCGTGAGCGTAGCTGACCGTAGCGCTGATAACGCCGGCGGAAGGTGTGGTGCCGCCAACGGCAAGGTTGTCGCACAGCTCAATACGACTCGCACCGGCCTTAATGGCCGCCGGCACCCGCTCAAAGTTCTCGGCACAAAACTCGTACAGCATAGATAGACCCCCGAAGACAGCAGATGTTTTCCGACGGGCATTGTCACACACCCCCATGAAGTTGCGGTGGAATAAGGACTCTTTTGGCCTCTGAGGCTCCCATTTAGTCCCTATTCCACCGCAACTTAAAGGGGTAGTCGTTGGCATCTGCCACAACGTCGATGTTTTGACAACGACAGCGAAAGCCCGCCAGAGCGAGCAAGGTGCCTTGAAACAAGGCGGCATTGACCTTCTGGTCATGCCGCCGAAGTTGAAAGGCAGATTGCCGCCCTGGCGGGCTTGCAGCGTCGAGCCGTTACGCGGTTTGGTAAAACCGCGTAACTAGTTAGCCACCAAGATATGCTTTGCGAACGTTATCGTCGTGCAGGAGCTCTTGGCCGGTGCCGGTCATGGTAATCTTGCCGGTCTCGAGCACGTAGCCGCGTGTGGCGATGGAAAGAGCCATCTGTGCGTTTTGCTCGACCAGAAGCACCGTGGTGCCGGCCTTATGCAGATCCTCGACAATCTGGAAGATCTGCTCAATCAGAATCGGCGCCAGGCCCATGGAAGGCTCGTCGAGCATGAGCAGCTTGGGGTTACTCATAAGGGCGCGGCCCATAACGAGCATCTGCTGCTCGCCGCCCGAAAGGGTGCCGGCGACCTGGCGACGGCGCTCCTTCAGGCGCGGGAACTGCTCGTAGACGCGCTCAAGGCCCGGAGCCACCGTGGACTTGGGCTGCGTATAGGCGCCCATCTCCAGGTTCTCCTCAACCGTCATCTGCAAAAAGGCACGACGTCCCTCGGGAACCTGAGCCAGTCCCTTACCAACCAGCTTATCAGCGGGCGCATGGGTAATGTCCTCGCCCATAAACTTGATGGAGCCGGTCTTGGAGCGCAGCAGGCCCGAGACGGTCTTGAGCGTTGTGGACTTGCCAGCACCGTTCGCGCCGATCAGAGCCACGATCTCGCCCTCGTTGACGTTAAAGGAGATGTCCTTGATGGCGTGGATGGCGCCGTACCAGACGTTGATGTTGTAGACGGAAAGCATCGGCTCTGCCATTTAGTTCTCCCCCTTATCCTGCTTGCCCAGATATGCCTCGATAACGGCATCGTTGTTCTGGATCTCCTCGGCCGTACCCTTGGCGATGACCTTACCAAAGTTGAGCACGCAGATGCCCTCGCAGATGTTCATGACGAGCGACATGTCGTGCTCGATGAGCATGATGGCAATGCCAAAGGTGTCGCGAATCTTAACGATGTTCGCCATGAGCTCTGCGGTCTCGGACGGGTTCATGCCGGCGGCAGGCTCGTCGAGCAGCAGCAGCTTGGGGTTGGTGGCAAGCGCACGGACGATCTCCAGACGACGTTGGGCGCCGTAAGGCAGCGAGCCGGCCTGCTCGTTTGCCAGATGCTCCATATCAAAGATGGAGAGCAGTTCCATGGCGCGCTCATGGGCGGCCTTCTCGTGCTTCCAGTACGTCGGCAGACGCAGCACGCCCTCAAAACCGGAGTAGCGCTCCTGGTTGTGCAGGCCGACCTTTACGTTGTCCTCCACCGTCATGGTGTTAAACAGGCGGATGTTTTGGAAGGTACGGGCGATACCCATACGGTTAACCTGGTAGACGGACTTGCCCGAGGTGTCCTCGCCGTCGAGCAGGATGGTGCCGTGCGTGGGCTGGTACACCTTGGTAAGCAGGTTGAAGACCGTGGTCTTGCCGGCGCCGTTGGGGCCAATCAGACCGGCGATCTCGGTCTTGCCGATGGTCAGGCTAAAGTCGTCGACCGCCTTGAGGCCGCCGAACTCAATACCCAGGTGGATACACTCGAGAGCCGGGCGATGGCCCAGGTCGCGATCGGGAACGATGGCGCCAGAAGGATACGGGACCATCTTGCCCTTGTTGAACTCAAACTTACTGGGCATCGGCTGCCACCTCCTTCTTGGGAGCAAAACGGTCCTTAACGCGTGCGAAGAATGCCTTGAGCTGAGGATTGTTCGTAAAGACCATGACCAGGATCAACACGATGGCGTAGATGAGCATGCGATAGTCCGAGAACTGACGGAGCAGCTCGGGAAGCACCGTGAGCAGCGCCGCCGCGATAACGGAACCGCGCATATTGCCCAGGCCACCCAGGACCACGAACACCAGAATGAGGATGGACGTGTTGAAGTCGAACTTAGTGGCGGAAAGCTGTGAGAAGTTACCGCCGAACAGGGCTCCGGCAGCACCGGCGAGGGCAGCGGAAACCACGAAGGCGATCATGCGGTACTGGGTGACGGAGATGCCCACAGACTCGGCAGCGATCTTGTTGTCGCGCACGGCCATAATGGCACGACCGGTACGGCTGCGAACCAGGTTGAGCACGATCACGAGCGCGACCATAACCAGGATGGCACCGGCGAGGAAGGTCGAATAGGTCGACACGCCCGATGCGCCCTGCGCGCCCTTGATGATGGCGGTGCCGTCCTCGAGCAGGTGCAGGTCGTCGATCGTGGAGTTACCCGTAATGTTAAAGATCACATGCAGGCCGCGGGAGTCGACACCCACGATAAGGCAGGTGACGACCTCTTTGATGATCTCGCCAAAAGCCAGGGTCACGATGGCCAGATAGTCGCCGCTCAGGCGCAAGACCGGGATGCCGATCAAGAAGCCCAAGATGGCAGCGGCGATAGCGCCGACCACAATGCTGATGACAAGACGTATTGGATCGGAGGGAACGGCACTCTCGAGGGCGACAGCGGTAACGATACCCGTATAAGCGCCGACGCTCATAAAGCCCGCGTGGCCCAGCGACAAGTCGCCCGCGATGCCGACAACGAGGTTGAGCGAGATGGCCATAACGATGTAGGCCGTGATGGGAACCAACTGACCGGCGATCATGCGCGGGATCATATGGTTGGACTGCATAAAGAACACGATGGCGAATGCCACGATGCACATGGCGTACGTGACAAAGTCGTGACGCGTCTGCTTGTCTTTAAGGAACTTCATAGCGCTCACCTACACCTTCTCGGGGACGTACTTGCCCAAGAGGCCGGCAGGCTTGACGAGCAGGACGATGATCAGAACACCAAAGACAATGGAGTTGGCAAGGCTCGTGGAAATGTAGGCCTGGGCCATCGCCTCGATGATACCGATGAGAATGCCGCCGACAAAGGCACCGGGAATGGAGCCGATGCCGCCAAAAACGGCGGCGTCGAAGGCCTTGATGCCAGGCATGGCGCCCGTGGTGGGCTGCAGGACCGGCGAGTAGGAGCACAGGAGCACACCGGCGATGGCGGCAAGGGCGGAGCCGATGGCAAACGTCATCGAGATGGTACGGTTGACGTTGATGCCCATGAGCTGAGCGGCGGCCTTGTCCTCGGACACGGCACGCATGGCCTTGCCCATCTTGGTCTTGCCCGTAAAGAACACCAGACCGGCCATGATCACCAGGCAGGCGACGATGGTGACGAGCGATACGGCGCTCACGTTGTACTTGGCCAAGAACTCCGGCACCGGGAAGGTGACGAGCGAAGTAAAGTTCTTGGGCGTGGCGCCCCACAGGAGCTGCGCGGCATTCTGCAGGAAGTAGGACACGCCGATAGCCGTGATCAGAACGGCCAGCGGGCCCGCCTGGCGCAGCGGCTTATAGGCCAGGCCCTCAATGAGAACACCGAGAACCGTGCAGACCGCGCAAGAGAGAATTACAGATGCCCAGCCTGGGAGGCCGAGATACGACGTGGCGCAGAACGAGACATAGGCACCGACCATGATGACGTCGCCGTGAGCGAAGTTCAGCATCTTGGCGATACCGTAGACCATGGTGTAGCCCAACGCGATGATGGCGTAGACGCTGCCCATGGACAGGCCGTTGACCAGGTATTGGATAAAGACCGTCATGTTCCACATCCCCCTTTCGAATAGGTTTCCAGTTGATGTACAAAACAGGGACGTTACCTTGTCCCTAGATACCAAGCAAGCAGGGAAGGCCAAAACCTCCCCTGCTTGGGATCAAAACCGCTCTATGTAAGGCGGTCTATTAGGCCTGTACGTACTTGCCATCGGTGATGACGTACGCCGTGGGGTCCTTCTGGACCTGGCCCTTATCGTTCCAGGTGAGCTTGCCGGTCAGACCGTCAACGGTAATCTTGAGCATAGCCTTGGACAGCTTCTCAGCGACCTCGGTCGGGTCGGCGTCGACACCAAGACCGGCCTCCTTGAGGGCCTCGGCCACCGCGTGCACGCCGTCGTAGGCGTCGGCGGCAAACTGGTCGGGGGTATCGCCGTACTTATCCTTGTAGGCGTTGACGAAGTCGGCGTTCTTCTCGTCGTCGGCGGAGAACGGGGTCATGAGCAGCAGGCCCTCGGCAAGAGAGGTGTCGAAGCCCTCCACGCCCAGGATGCCGTCCATACCATCGCAGCCCATCATCTTGACGTCGTAGCCCATGTCCTTGGCGTTCTTGAGCAGGACCGAGGCCGGGGTGTAGTAAATCGGGGCGAAGATCATCGTCGCGCCCTTCTCTTTGGCCTTGGTCAGCTGGTTGGTAAAGCTCGTGGCGGAGTCGTCCTTAAAGGTCTCCTCGTCGACAATCTCGAGCTTGGACTTAGCAGCCTGGGCCTTAAAGGCATCCGCGACACCCGAAGAATAGGCGTCACCGGAGTTATAGAACAGCACGAACTTCTCGTCCGCATACTTCTCTGCCAGGAACTTGGCGGCGTTGACGCCCTGGTTGGGGTCGGTAAAGCAAACCTGGAAGACGCAATCCTTGCCGTCGGTGACGTCCTCGGAGGACGCGGACGGGGTGATCATAAACGTCTGGGGGTTGTTGCCGCACTCGGCGGCAACGGCAACCGACGCACCCGTGGTGGTCGGGCCGACGAGGGCCTGCATGCCCCAGTCGAGCAGGGTGTTGAAGGCGTTAACGGCCTTCTCGCCGTCGGCCTGGTCGTCCTCGGCCTTGCTAACAAGCGGCAGCTCCTTGGTCGAGAAATCCTTGCAGCCAAGCTCGACGCCCTGGGTAACGGACTTGCCGTAGGACGCAGCGGCACCGGTCAGCGGGCCGATGGTGCCGATCTTAAACGAAGCGTCACTCGAAGCGGAACCGCTGTCGCCGCCGTTAGAGGAGCAGCCAGCTAGAATGGACATTGCCCCCAGACCTGCTGCGCTCGCGATAACGCTCCTGCGATTCATAACAGGGTTCAATGACTTACCGGTGAGGCTCGACATGCGGCTCTCCTCTCAAATCTCGTCGGGTTTTGGTTGCCCGACAGGCCATCCTTCGCCGTGTTCGGCGTTCGCAAAATAGTAGACGCTTTAGTTAGGAAAAGTGGCGATTATTTCAACTTTTCTTTGGATTTGTTCATTTATCCATAGTTCTGCATTTCCCTACTATTTTATGCAGTAATGCCACTTTATTGTGTAAAAGTAATGTTTCCATTCTGTTACAAGCGTTCCCGCTCTGAATAAACATGGTGTCCCCCTTTTTCGCTGGCCGCAGTGCGGCCGTCTTGCGGTACGGGGCAAACCTTATGGCGCAAACGTTGACAGTTTGTTACGGAGTTCCGTTTGTAGCGAGCATGTTTCCAATGTTTCCGCAGCGTTTCGGGGGTGCCGTTTTGTGCGACTCCTGTTGCCTGGCGAGCACGCGCCCTCGGTTCACGCTAGAATGCACTCAACCTTTAAGCGGTTAATCCATCCATAAGATGCACGAAGGAGCTATCTATGAGCGAATCCCTGCGCACCGTGAACGTCGGTCTGATCGGTCTGGGAACCGTCGGCGGCGGCGTGGCCCGTCTGATCAAGAGCCACCACGATGAGTACCTGGCAGCCTACGGCATCGACCTTAAGCTGACCCGCGCCTGCGCGCTTGCCTGGGAGCAGGCCGAGGCAGCCGGTATTGAGCACGAAGCCTTTACGAGTGACTGGCATGACGTCGTCACCGACCCCGCCGTCGACATCGTCGTCGAGCTGATTGGCGGCGAGCACCCCGCGACCGAGATCTTCACCACCGCCTTTGAGCACGGCAAGCACGTCGTCTCTGCCAACAAGGCCCTGCTGGGCCGTCATGTCGAGACGCTCGCCGAGAAGGCGCGCGCGTGCGGCGTGCAGATTAAGTGCGAGGCCAGCTGCGGCGGCGGCATCCCCATCGTGAGCACGCTCGAGCACGACCTAGTGGGCAACAAGATCCTGACCATCGCCGGCATTCTCAACGGTACCACCAACTATATCCTGTCGCGCATGGACGCCGAGGGCGCCGATTACGCCGACGTACTTGCCGACGCGCAGGCCAAGGGCTATGCCGAGGCCGACCCGTCCGCCGACGTCGACGGCTTCGATGCCGCCAGCAAGACGGCCATCCTCGCCTCCATCGGCTTTGGCACCCGCGTTACCACCGATGATGTGTACCAGCAGGGTATCCGCACCATCGGCGCCGAGGACATCGCCCAGGCCCGCGAGCTCGGCTACACCATCAAGCTGCTCGGCATCGCCCGCAACACCGACGCCGGCGTCGACGTTCGCGTGCATCCCACGCTCATCCCGGCAGACCATATGCTTGCCAAGGTCAACGGCGCCATGAACGCCGTCTACGTGGTAGGCGACGCCGTGGGCGAGACCATGTTCTACGGCGCGGGCGCAGGCTCCTTCCCCACCGCGAGCGCCGTCGTGGGCGATATCCTGTCGCTCTCCGAGCAGATCAGCCGCGGCGTGGCTCCGCTGCCCGAGATTGAGCCCTATGGCCACAACCTCACCTTTAAGCCCATGGACGAGCTCCAGACCAAGTACTATGTGCGTCTGAAAGTCGCCGACCGCGTGGGCGCCCTGTCCGAGACGGTCGACATCTTTGCCAAGCACAACATCTCGATCTCGCTCATCAACCAGGTCGAGGACGGCAAGTCGGGCGTCAGCGATGCCTGCTCGGTCATCTTCCTGACGCACCGCGCGCTCGAGAAGGACGTCCAGGCTGCCGCCGCCGAGCTTGCCAGCGTCGACTGCGTGGCCGAGGTCGCCAACGTCCTGCGCATCGAGGACGTCGAGGCCTGGACCGAAGGCGTTATGGCGAACTAGCCCAACGCTCGCCTAGCAATACGCGCCTTGAGGGCTCCCGTCCGATGTGGGACGGGAGCCCTTTTGTCACCTGCCCTAAGCACAACGGCAGAGCATATTTGCGCGAGCCGCTCATCGGTAACGCGGGCTACCGTTCACCGATATGCAAACGCGGCCGATTCCGACTACCGCTACGCTGTGCTGCGAATGTCCGCCCGCGATGAGAGGAAGCACCATGTTGCTCGAGGGCAAGAAAGCAATCATCACCGGAGGCACACGCGGTATCGGCTATGCCATCGCCTGCCGTTTTATCGAGGAAGGCGCTGCCGTCACCGTCTTTGGCTCGCGCCAGGAGACTGCCGACACGGCCGTTGAGAAGCTGACAGCCGCCTATCCCGACGCCAAGGTCTGGGGTCGCTCCTGCGATCTCACCTCGCTCGAGGCCGTGACTGAGGCCTTTACGCAGACCGCAGCCGACATGGGCGGCTTGGACACGGTCGTCAACAATGCCGGTATCTCCCAGCGTTCACCCCTCTTGGACTACACGGCCGAGGAGTTCGCAAAGGTCATGGACCTTAACGTCGTCGCCGTCTTTAATGGCCACCAGGCTGCCGCCAAGATCATGACCGAGGCCGGCCACGGCGGCACCATCACTACCACAAGCTCGATGGTCGCCAAGTACGGCCAGCCCTCCGGCGTCGGTTACCCCACGTCCAAGTTTGCCGTCAACGGTATGGTCCAGTCGCTCTCGCGCGAGCTCGCTCCCATGGGCATCCGCGTCAACGCCGTCGCCCCCGGCGTGACTAAGACCGACATGGTCGCCAACCTGCCCGAAGAGGTCATCAAGCCCATCATCGCCACCATTCCGCTGGGTCGCATGGGCGAGCCCGAGGATGTCGCCAACGCCTTTGTTTTCCTGGCGAGCGACATGTCCTCCTATGTCACGGGCGCCGTGCTCCCCGTCGACGGAGCCGCCCGCTCCTAAGGAGCCACAAGCTTTGGCTTCAAGCTTCAACATAGCTCAACCAAAAAGGCGCGCCGTCTGAATCAACTGCAGACAGCGCGCCTTCTCCTGTTATGAAAGGGAAACTATGTCCCAGTATTTCGGATCAGAACGGGGCACGGTTTCCCCCAGGACCTCCTTGCGGAAACTGCATCCCACTCTGAGCGCCCATTCCGGGACACAGCTTCCCAACGGCCCCCGTTTCGGAAACCACATCCCGTTCCGAGCCTTCAAAGCGGGACGCGGCTTCCCCGAGAAAGTATCGACTACTTACCGTCGTCGTCCTCGGCTTCTTCGCGCGCATAGAGCTCCAGCATGCGGCGGCGGTATTCGCGCACAGCGAGCTTGGCGCGCTCCAGGCGGCGGCGCTCACGCGGAGTCAGCTCGGACGGGTCGACCTCGTCTCCATAGGTCTTATCGGCAAGCAGGTGCGCCGCGTCCACGATGCGGGCATCGATGTGGCCGCTCGCCGCCTCGGCGGAAAGACGCTCGGCAATCGTATCGAGCGTAGGCAGGCCCTCGAATACGCGACCATGGCCATGCGAGGTCAGCAGTTCGTGCTCGCGCGCGAGCAAGCTCGCTAGGTCGTGGTGGGCGCGCAAGATGTCGAGCGCATCGGATGGATGCTCGGCAACCTCTGCCACGGCGGCGACCGGTGCGGCATCCACCACGCGGTAGAAGAGCTGCGCGAGCAATGGCATCAAGAACACCGTGATGGCACCGGCGGCAACCATGACCGACGCAATATCTTGCGACAGCGCGCCCGCGTTGACGGCAACGCTCGTCACGGCAACGATGATCGGCAGCGCCGTGGTGCAGTACAGGGCCACGGTAATGCGACCATACGCCGACACATCGCGCGTCGCAGGACAAATGCTCATGGAAATAAGAATGGGCACGGCACGAATAATCAACAACGCCACGATAAAGCCCACGAGCAGACCCGGGCGCGACGCCACGGCCGTCAGATCGATCTTTGCGCCCGATACGGTAAAGAACACCGGAATCAAAAAACCGTAGGCCAGACCGTCGAGCTTGGTCTCGAGCGTATGGTTGCCCTCGGGGATGATATAGCGCAGGACAAAGCCGGCGGCAAAAGAACCCAACACGATGTCGAGATCAAAGACGGCCGAGAACGCCACGAGCGTGACCAGGATGAGCACCGTCAGGCGCACGAAGGTCTGCGACGTGGTATCGGCGCGTTCCTCGACAAACGCAAAGAAGCGGCTGCCGACGCGCTTGGAGCGGCTTGGGACCACGGCCAGCAACACGCAAACCACCGCAAACAAGCCAAGGATTACGAGCGTTTGGATGCCAGTGCGGGCAGACAACAGCACCGACATGGCGAGCACGGGACCGAGCTCGCCCCAAGTGCCATACGCGAGAATCGAGTCGCCCACGCGCGTGCCGGTGAGCGAGCGCTCGCGCATGATGGGCACAAGCGTACCGAGCGCCGTCGAAGTGAGGGCAAGCGTCACGGCGATGCCATCAAAATGACTGACCGAAAACCACGGGGTAAAGCGCACGGCAAGCCAGGCGATGCCAAACGTGACGACCCACGTCGCCATGCCGTAACGCCCCTCGATGCCCGTGATGTTCTTGGGATCGATCTCAAAGCCGGCAAGCAGGAACAAAAAGGCCAGGCCGAGCTCGGACACGAGCGAGACCTCGGCATCCACATGGATAATGCCGAGCATATGAGGTCCCAGCACCGCGCCAAACACGAGCAAAAAGACCGTCTCGGGAACGGGTTTTCCGGGAATCGCCGAGGCGATGAAGGGGCTTGCAAAGGCCACGAGTGCGATGATGGCGAGCGAAACAAATGCCATGTGATGCCTTTCTCTTGTTTGCGCCCCACTGTAGCACCCTCGCCGTCCTCAACGCGCCGCGAGCTGTCGTATCATAGTGAGGTTTACAAACATGTGGCTCAAGGCGACCGCAGGGCAGACCCCGCAAACCGACCGCTGCCGCATACCGCACCGTACGCCCAACCGATCAGGAAGGCAGGAACCAATGGTCTCTCGTATCTACGTGGAGAAGAAACCCGGGTTCGACGTCGAGGCTCAGCAGCTCAAGGGCGAGCTGACCGAGATTCTCGGCATCAAGGGCATCGAGGCCCTGAGGATCATCAACCGCTACGACGTCGAGGGCATCGATGAGGAGCTGTTCCGCTCCTGCGTGCCGACCGTCTTTAGCGAGCCCCAGGTCGATGTGACCTACGACGAGCTCCCCGCAAGCGATGGCGCCGTCTTTGCCGTCGAATTCCTGCCTGGCCAGTTTGACCAGCGCGCCGACTCCGCCAGCGAGTGCGTGCAGCTCATCAGCCAGGGCGAGCGCCCCGCCGTACGCTCCGCCAAGGTCTATATGGTCTCGGGCGCTCTGGACGAAGCCGCCGTCGAGGCTATCAAGCACTACGTGGTGAACCCCGTCGAGGCGCGCATCGCCTCGCTCGACCTGCCCAAGACACTGTACATGGAGACCCCCGAGCCTGCGCCCGTCGAGGTGCTCGACGGCTTCCGCGAGCTCGACGAGGCCGGCCTTGCCGCCTTTATTTCCGAGCGCGGCCTTGCCATGGACGAGGCGGACATCGCCTTCTGCCAGCAGTACTTCCGCGATGAGGATCGCGACCCCACCATCACCGAGATCCGCGTGATCGACACCTACTGGTCCGATCACTGCCGCCACACCACCTTCGGCACCGTCCTGGACGACGTGACGATCGACGACGCCGTGGTGCAGCAGGCCTTCGACCGCTACATGGAGATGCGCCACGAACTCGGTCGCGACACCAAGCCCGTCTGCCTCATGGACATGGGCACCATCGGCGCCAAGTACCTCAAGAAGACCGGCGTCATGACCGATGTCGACGAGTCCGAGGAGATTAACGCCTGCACCGTCAAGGTGAAGGTCGATGTCGACGGCGAGGACCAGGACTGGCTGTTCCTCTTTAAGAACGAGACCCACAACCACCCGACCGAGATCGAGCCCTTCGGCGGTGCCGCCACCTGCGTGGGCGGTGCCATCCGCGACCCGCTGTCGGGCCGCAGCTACGTGTACCAGGCCATGCGTGTCACCGGCGCCGGCGACCCCACCGTCCCCGTGTCCGAGACGCTCGAGGGCAAGCTGCCGCAGCGTAAGCTCGTGACCACTGCTGCCGCCGGCTACTCCAGCTACGGCAACCAGATCGGCCTTGCCACCGGTCAGGTCAACGAACTCTATCACCCCGGCTACGTCGCCAAGCGCATGGAGGTCGGCGCCGTCGTGGGCGCTACCCCGGCAAACCACGTGCGTCGCGAGTGCCCCGCCCCCACCGACAAGATCATCCTGTTGGGCGGCCGCACCGGCCGTGACGGCATCGGCGGTGCCACCGGCTCCTCCAAGACCCAGAACACCGAGTCCATCGAGACATCGGGCGCCGAGGTCCAGAAGGGCAACGCCCCGGTCGAGCGCAAGCTGCAGCGCCTGTTCCGCCGCGGCGATGCCTGCCGTCTGATCAAGCGCTGCAACGACTTTGGCGCCGGCGGTGTCTCGGTCGCCGTAGGCGAGCTTGCCGACGGCCTGTATGTCGACCTTGATACCGTGACCAAAAAGTACGACGGTCTTGACGGCACCGAGCTCGCCATCTCTGAATCCCAGGAGCGCATGGCCTGCGCCGTCGCCGACGGTGACGTCGAGGAGTTCATGGGCTACGCCGCCGAGGAGAACCTCGAGGCGACCGTTATCGCCGAGGTTACCGCCGAGCCGCGCATGCGCATGGCCTGGAACGGTGTCGCCATCGTCGATCTGTCCCGCGAGTTCCTCAACTCCAACGGCGCGCCCAAGCACCAGGTCGCCCACGTCTGTACCCGCAGCGTGTGGCAGCCCAGCTGGGCCGGCACCACGCTTGCCGAGCGCATGACCTCGCTGGTCACCGACCTCAACGTTGCCTCCAACAAGGGCCTTTCCGAGCGCTTTGACTCCACCATCGGTGCCGC
The DNA here is from genome assembly GCA_019414385.1 of Collinsella sp. Lineage (GTDB taxonomy): Bacteria > Actinomycetota > Coriobacteriia > Coriobacteriales > Coriobacteriaceae > Collinsella. The sequence goes on from DXMD01000012.1 coordinate 26,013, forward strand.
AACCGTGCTCATGCCCTTTGGTGGCAAGACGCAACTCACCCCGAGCTCGGCCATGGTCGCCAAGTTCCCCGTGGACGGCGAGACCACCACGGCAAGCGCTATGGCATGGGGCTTCAACCCCTACCTGATGGAGGCTGACCAGTTTGCGGGCGCTTACCTGTCCGTGGTCGAGTCCATCGCCAAGCTCGTGGCCGCCGGCTTTGAGCACAAGCGCGCCTACCTTTCCTTCCAGGAGTACTTCGAGCGCCTGCGCACCGAGGCCGAGCGCTGGGGCAAGCCCATGGCAGCCGTCCTGGGCGCTCTTATGGCCCAGGTCGATCTGGGTGCCGGCGCCATCGGCGGCAAGGACTCCATGAGCGGTTCGTTTGAGGACGAGGCCGGCGAGCTCAACGTTCCGCCGACCCTGATCAGCTTCGCTGTGGCCGTGGGCAAGGCTGCCCGTGCCGTCTCGCCAGAGTTCAAGGGTCTGACGCACCGCGTCGTCCGCATCGCCCCCGCCACCTATGGCGAAGACTACCGCCCCGACGCCCAGCAGCTGCTCGCCGCGTTTGACGCCGTCGAGGCGCTCACTGCTACCGGCGACGCCCTGGCCGTCTCCACGCCCGGCTACGGCTGCGGCGCCGAGAGCCTCTTTAAGATGTGCGTCGGCAACCAGATCGGTATCGAGCTTGCCGAGGACGTGGACGTGGAGAGCTTCTTCACCCCGCTCTACGGCAGCTTTATCGTCGAGCTCGCCGATGACGCCGAGCTGCCCGAGGTCGCCGACGGCGTTGTCGTCGAGCCCCTGGGCACCACCGTCGAGGGCTATGTCATCGACACCGGCTCCGAGGTCATCGAGCTCTCCGAGCTCCAAGAGGCCTGGGAGAGCGGCATCGAGGGCGTCTTTGCCTACCGCAGCACCGGCGAGCAGCCCGAGGTCGAGACCGTCGACTATCGCGCCAAGGATATCCACGTGTACGGCGGCGCCAAGATCGCCCGCCCGCGCGTGATTATCCCCGTCTTCCCCGGCAACAACTGCGAGTACGACAGCGCCCGCGCCTTCCGCGCCGCTGGTGCCGAGGCCGACACCTTCGTGATCAACAACCTCACGCCCGAGGCCGTCGCCGAGAGCACCCACGAGCTTGCCCGTCGCATCCGCCAAAGCCAGATCGTCATGATCCCCGGCGGCTTCTCGGGCGGTGACGAGCCCGACGGCTCCGCCAAATTCATCACGGCGTTCTTCCGCGCTCCCGAGGTCACCGAGGCAGTCCGCGACCTGCTCAAGGCCCGCGACGGCCTGATGCTGGGCATCTGCAACGGCTTCCAGGCCCTGGTCAAGCTCGGCCTGGTGCCCTACGGTGACATCGTCGACGCCACGCCCGATGCGCCCACGCTGACGTTCAACACCATCGGTCGCCATCAGAGCCGCCTGGTGCGCACCCGCATCTCGTCCAACCTGTCCCCGTGGCTGTCGCAGTGCAGCCTCGACGACCCCTACACCGTCGCCATCAGCCACGGCGAGGGCCGCTTTGTCGCCAACGACGAGGTGCTCGCCCAGCTGATCGCCAACGGCCAGGTCGCCACGCAGTACGTGGGCGAGGACGGCAAGCCGAGCATGGACCTTTCCGTCAACCCCAACGGCTCCGCACTCGCCATCGAGGGCATCACGAGCCCCGACGGCCGCGTCTTGGGCAAGATGGGTCATGCCGAGCGCCGCGGCGACAACCTGTACCGCAACGTGCCCGAGCATGTCCCCGGCGATAAGTTCATGCCGATCTTTGAGAGCGGCGTAGCCTACTTCGCTTAAAGCTATCCCATCGGGTACAATCCCCTCGGGTAACAACACCCGCCACCGGCACGCCCGGTGGCGGGTTCTTTTTTGCTTCGCGCATACAGGAAGGACATCATGGAAAGCCGCAAGCCGTATCTCGCCACCCTGCCCGGGCTCATCCTGGGCTGCCTCGTCTGCTGCGCGCTCTGGGGGTCGGCTTTTCCCTGCATCAAGATCGGCTACGGCCTCTTTGGCATTCCCGCGCACGACAGCGCCTCGCAGCTGCTCTTCGCGGGTCTGCGCTTCACCCTTGCCGGCATGCTGGTCATTGTCGGCATGAGCGTGGCCCAGCGCCGCCCGCTCGTTCCGCAAGCGCGCGATATCAAGTCTATCCTCACGTTGTCGCTCTTCCAGACTATCGGGCAGTACTTCTTTTTCTACCTGGGACTCTCGCGCGCCAGCGCCATGTCGAGCTCCATCATCGAGGCCAGCGCCAACTTCTTGGCCATCCTCTTTGCCGCCCTGGCGTTTCACACCGAAAAGCTCGATGCGGCCAAGGTGCTCGGCTGCGTACTGGGCTTTGCCGGCGTCGCGCTCGTCAACCTTTCGGGCGCGGACGGTACCTTTGGCTTTACGCTCGACGGCGAGGGCTTTATCCTGGCCTCCACCGTCGCGGGTGCCCTTTCGACCTGCCTGATCGGCATCTTCTCGCGCGAGCACGACGGCGTCTTGCTTGCCGGGTGGCAGTTCTTGGTCGGCGGCCTGGTCCTCACCGCCATCGGCTTTTTGATGGGCGGCACGCTCTCCCCCACAGCGATTGCCCCCGCCATCGCGCTCATCATCTACATGGCGCTTATCTCCGCGGTCGCGTACTCGCTGTGGTCGCGCCTGCTTGCCGTCAACCCCGTAAGCCGCGTTTCGGTCTTTGGCTTTATGAACCCAGTCTTTGGCGTGCTGCTGAGCGCGCTGCTGCTCGGCGAGGGCGCTGGCACGAGCCCCGTTACCGTCATCGTTGCCCTGCTGTTGGTCTGCGGCGGCATCATCATCGTCAACAAACCCAAAAAGGCCTAGCGAGCTCACTTTTTTGAGAGGTTGTTCGCACACTTTAGCTTATTGGAGTACATCGGTGAGCTGAGGGCCGCCACGCACGCAAGCGTGCGCCCCTTTTTCTAGCGTATCTGAACGCCGGCTTTCTTTTTCTCGGCCTTGACGCGGTAGAGCTCCGCATCGGCAGCGCGAAGTAAGTCTTGCCAGGTATCAACACTATCGCCGACCCGCGCGTAACCAATGGACATCCGCAATGCATACGGCACCTCGGCACGAGCGAGCTCGTCGTTAATCGCCGAACACAGGTCCATGATGTCCTGCTCCGCCGCTGCCTTTTGAAGCACCACGAACTCATCGCCGCCATAACGTGCGATAAAGCCACCAGACGCCGAGCAGACCTCTTTGAGCGTAGCAGATACGACCTGGAGGGCATGGTCGCCCTCCACATGTCCATAGCGATCGTTAATCTGCTTAAAGCCGTCAGCGTCCATCATGAGCAGATACACATCTTCGGCCTGATCCACATTTGAGAAGAGCGACAGCATATAGGTCTCAAAACGGTTGCGATTGTTGAGGCCAGTCAATGGGTCGGTCGAGATTAGCTGCTCCTGGTAGACGATGTAGAGCAGCAACATGCTAATCATTATGCCGACGCAAAGGCCGGGCACCGAGAACGCGACCTGAAAGGTGCCACCCACCAGAGCGGGAATAGCGAAGAATGCCAGTGTACGATAAATGGCCTTCTTTTGCAGGCTTTCAACCCGTAGGGAATGCACAAAAGCGTGCAAGGACGTATATATGACGTAGCAGTAGCTAACGATAGGCTGAATCATATAAAGCGCTCCGCGACGATATACGCCCTGCGCATCGATGTAGAACAAGGCATGGGTCCAGTAACTGGTAAACGCCAGCGCGACCACCAAGACCGTAGGCAATGTTACAAGCGCCACTCTAGAGCGCGCGGTCAAAAGGCGAGAGCCCTGCACCGTCTCGGAATAGATAAACCAAATGAGACACGCGATGGCAAAGAGCGAAAACGAAACCGCGTTGGAAATCCAGTTGACAGCAATGCCCAACGTGCCGTCCAAACCGTCCGAAAGCGTCCAGATCATATCGAAGAAAACGTACGCCGCAGACGTATAGCCGAGCATACTAAACAAGAGCTGCTGGGTGCTCGAGAACAGGGAGCGACGGCTTCGCGCGGCAAGCCCGATAAGAACAATCATGCACAGCAGGAATATCTCGATCTTGAGTGCCTTAACCACTAGACGCCATCCCTTCAATATCCAAGTGGTCAGAATCGTCCGATTCGTGTCTGGGCAACAAACACCCCCTACTCCGCAGGGGTAATGGGAATAATAGCAGAGCGCCCGAACGTTACCGCAAGACAGCTTTCGTTCGGGCGCTCGAACGGCGCGAATTGCACGCCGGAATCTATTATCGGCAACGGCCGTTACTCACCGTCGATATCGGTTGCGACAGCCTCCTCGATGGCCTCGACACCGGCGGGCGACAGGTCTTCCTTGCCCTGACAGAACTTCTTGTCAACCCAGCCGGTCAGAATCGGAGCCATGATTGCCGTGATGATAACGGCGGTGGCGATCTGGGCGTACGCAGTGGGTGCAAGCTCGGCGTAGCGCGGCGCGACCTCGGCGAGGGCGACCGGCGTGGTCATAGCCGTACCGGCGATGGTGGAACAAGCCACGGCAGCCTTGCCGTTACCACCACACAGGCGCTCGAACGCAAAGGTGATGGGACCGACGACAAACAGCGTGACAAGGCCCAGCAAGATGCCGGAAATACCGCCGGTGATAAAGCTCGACAGGCTCATAGACGCACCGAGCTGAAAACCGATGACGGCAATCGCGGGATTGGCACCAGGAACCAGCAAGTTCTTGATAAACGGGAACAAGTTGCCCAGAACCATGCCGATAACAAGCGGCAGGATGGATCCGATGATGGTGCCGACGGGAATGTTGGCGAGACCCGAGACGCCGAGGATGATCATGGTGACGGCGGGGCCGGCCGTAAAGAACAGGATACCGACGGCGCCCTGCTCGGACTCATCGCCAAACTCGCCCATGATGCCCGTATAGAGCGCCATGTTGCAAAACGTGATGCCGCCGATGATAGACACGGAACTCAGACCCAGGAAGTTGTCGTTAAAGAAATATGCCACGCCCAGGCCGAGAGCCGCTGCGACGACCAGCTTGGGGATCAGCACGACGATGCCGGTCTTGATGGCACCCGGCGTGGACTTAAAGCTGATGCCGGCGCCCACAAACAGCAGGATCGCGGCGACGATGGTATTGGAGCCACCGCGGCAGGCAGCCGTAAAGAAGCCGCCGATCTCAAAAACCTGCGGGCAGAAGGTGTTGAGCAAAAGACCGACGATCATCGGATAGATCATGATGTCGCCCGGGATGCGCGGGACCTTGAATTTCTTTTGCTCGTTGGCGTTCGCTTCCTGTGCCATGAAACCCCCATTTCCGCTGACGGGGTACAAAAGCCCACGTCACGCTTTGCTACAGTAAAGTTTGACCATGGTACCAGAAGAAATAGACCAGCTCGGTGAGAAATTCGATTCGTTGGACAGGGGCGCTAAACGTGCCCCGCTCTTATATGAGGCTCAAAACGATATAGAACACGATGCCCGAAACACAGCACCACAGCATCGATTTTGTCTTGACCGCCACGGCCACGACGCCGGCAGCCGCAATCCAGGGAACCAAGGCAGGCCAGGGTCCCGCGTCGAACGCGCCGGGGCTCACCAAGTCGTTGGCGACCAGCGCGGCAAAGGCAGCGGGCGGGATATAACCCAGGGCCTCGGTAATGCGGGGCGACAGCGTTCTCCCGCGCAAGGCAAACGCCGGCGCGATGCGAAAGAACGCGATAGCAGCCCACGACGACAGCCACAGAACCAAGAACTCGTTAACGGGCATCGCGGGCACCTCTTCCGTCAAATACAGCATCGCACGCCAACGCAATGGCAATGCCGGCCACGACGCTTGCCGGCACGGCAATATTCGTGAGGCCCAAGAACTTGCATACGGCGACGGACACCGCGCCCGAAACCGCCGCGACAACGTTGCCGCGCGACAGCCGCTGCGAAAAGAGCAGGCAGATAAAGAGCGAGGTGCAGACAAAGGCTGCAATGGCGGTGGGAACATCGACAACGGCGCCGACGATGGCGCCCATCGTACACGAAACGCCCCATGTTGCGATGAGAATCACGTTGAGCACGAAGGACTCGCGCGGGCCCCAATCCTCCCCTTCAACCAACTTGGCAAGCGAGATGCCATATGCCTCCTCGGTAAGTGTCGCGGCAACAGCCAGCGTCTGACGCTTCGAGGCACCCGTCAGATGCGGCGCGATCGATGCCGAGTAAAGCGCAAAGCGCGAGGAGATGGCAGCAACGCTCGCGACGATCGATGCTGCAGGCACGCCCGCCAGCCAAAGATTGCAGATCATAAACTGGCCGCTGCCCGTCACAAACGTGCTGCTCAGAGCAAAGACCATCCAGGGCTCCATTCCCGTCTGCCCCATGATCATTCCGCACGGCGCGCCTATTGCAACATAGGTAAGCATCACTGGCCAGACGATTTTAAAGATCCTAAGGACCATGCCACTCCCATTCTGGTAAGTCGTCTGCAGCGCGCCTTGCAACGCAGCAGAAATATCAACCGGTGGCAATAAAGTTCACCTACAATTGCCACCGGATCGAAAGACACAACTTTTTAGGAAGTCATTATGACAGCTATCGATCGAGACCGGGCGCGCGCGGCCTTCAAAAGCTACACCGATGCCTACGACGCCACCAACCCACGCATCGCGCTCAAAATCGAGCATACGTACCACGTGGCCGAGGCATGCGATGCCGTAGCGCGCGAGCAGGGCTGGTCGTCAGAAGATATTGACCTGGCATGGCTTTGCGGCCTGCTACACGATATGGGCCGCTTTGAGCAGCTGCGACGCTGGGACACCTTTAAGGACGCCGAGAGCATGAGCCATGCGGCGCTGGGCATCGAGGTCCTCTTTGGCGAGAATCCCGCCGATGCACCCGCCACGACAAACATCCGTGACTTTATCGAAACCGGTGCGCATGACGAGCTCATCCGAGCGAGCATCGCCTATCACAGCGACTTTCGCCTGCCGGCACAACTCGACGAGCGTACACGGTGCTTCTGCGATATCGTGCGCGATGGCGACAAGATCGACATTATGCGCACCATCGCCGACAGCACCGTCGATACCATCCTCAAGGTGGATGAGGACGCGTTTCTAGCCAGTCGCTTCTCGGTACCGACGCTTGCCGCCTTTGACGAGCATCGGTGCGTCGCGCGCGACGAGCGCAACGAGCCGGCGGACTACCTGGTGGGACTCATCTGCTTTATGTTTGAGCTCGTCTATCCAGCGAGCCGCACGCTGGCGCGCGAGCAGGGCGATATCTACCGCCTGCTCGACGCGCCCTTTGGCATTACGCGGCCCTTTACCGACCCCGCCACGCAGGCGACTTGGAGCCGCCTTAAGGACGAGATGCGCGACTGGCTGGCGCGCGCCTAGTGCTCAAGCTGGGCCAGCAGTTCCTCGACGACCTCGACGGCATCGCCAACAACCTTGTACTGGGCAGCACCAAAGATGGGGGCATCCGGGTCCTCGTTGATGGCGATAATGCACTCTGCCCCACCGATGCCGGCAAGATGCTGGATGGCGCCCGAAACACCGATACTCACGAGAAGCTTGGGCGAAACCGATACGCCGGTCTGGCCAATCTGATGGCGATACTCCAACCAGCCGGCCTCCACGACAGGTCGCGTGCAGCCAAGCTCGGCTCCCAGAGCCTCGGCGAGCCTTCGCATCAGGGGCAGATTCTTCTTGGAGCCAATGCCGCGGCCCACCACGACCAAGCGCTCGGCATCGGCGATCGAGGCCTGCTGCCCCCACTCCTCGGCGGGAATCGAGATCTCGACACGAGCCTTAGCATCATCCGCAAGCGATATCTGGGTGATCGTGCCGGAGCGGCCGTAGTCAAAGTCGGGCGCCTTAAAGATGCCGGGACGAACCGTTGCCATCTGGGGACGATGATTGGGGCAGACGATGGTGGCCATCAGGTTGCCGCCAAACGCCGGACGCGTCTGCTGCAGCAGTCCCGTCTCCGCATCCATCGAAAGCACGGTGCAGTCAGCCGTAAGGCCCGTCTGCAAACGCACGGCAACGCCGGGTGCAAGTTCTCGACCAAAAGCGGTCGCGCCGTATAGAATGGCCTCGGGTTTGCGTTCGGCTACCAAATCGCAGATCAAGCGGGCGTAGACCTCCGCATCGTTTTGGCGCAGGCGCTCGTCGCGACAGGCCAGGACTTCGTCGGCGCCCGCGCAAACCAGATGCTCCAGGTCACCGAGAGAACCCTCGGGGCCCATACCGACCAGTGCCACCAGACGGCAGCCGCGAGCATCGGCAAGCTCGCGGCCCTTACCCATAAGCTCATAGGCAACGGGAGCCACCGTATCGCGCTCGTCGGTCTGCGCGAATACCCAAATGTCTCGATATGCATCGAGGTCCACCGCACCAGCAGCCTCGTCACGCTCGATCGAGATAGCGTTGACAGGGCAGGCGTCGACGCACCCACCGCATAGGATGCAGCCGTCGGTTACGCGGGCGCATCGGCTGGGTCGCTCGCCTTCCACTACGATGCCGCCCGAGGCACAGGCGCGAACGCAGCGACCGCAGCCGATACAGGCTTCGCTATCGATAATCAGTCCGCTCATCTATGCCATCCCCTCGATAATCTTGGCAAGTTTTACCGCCTGCTCGGACGCCGTTCCCTCAACGGCCTCGCACGTTTGGTCACGGTCGGGCACAAACGAGCGCACGACCTGTGTCGGCGACCCGGCAAGACCGCAACGCGCGGGGTCGGCGTTCACGTCGGCGGCACTGACCACGCGCACGTCCGCCTCCTCCGCCGCGCGAATACCGGCAATACTCGGCATACGCAACTGGCCAATCTCCTTGGCAGTCGTCATCGCGCACGGCATCTCAAGATACACCGTCTCCTCGCCGGCATCGCATCCGTGAACGAGCGCCAGCGAGCCACAGGTCGTAAAGCCCGCGCTCTGCACGCAACTCACGTCGGTCACGCAGGGAATCTCAAAGGCTCCGGCAAGCTCGGGACCAATCTGGGCCGTATCGCCATCCACCGCCATCTTGCCGCAGATGAGCAGGTCGAAGTCCTCGTCGAGCGCCTCGATGCCGCACTTGAGGGCATAGGTGGTTGCCAGTGTATCGGCACCTGCAAAGGCACGATCGGTCAGCAGCAGCGCGTCGTCGGCACCTCGAGCGATGCAGTCGCGCAGCAGCGACTCGGTCGCGGGGATGCCCATCGACACCACCGTTACGCGCACGTCCATGCCAAAGCCGATAAAGTCGTCTTTCAGCGCCAGCGCGCATTCCAAAGCGCTCGCATCAAAGGGATTAATGACCGCCTGCTTGCCATCGCGCACGATGGTATTGGTCTTGGGGTCCATCTTGACCTCGGTGCTGCCCGGCACGGCCTTGACGCACACCACCATATGGAAATCGCTCATCTTCACGCGCCCCCTTTCTGGACGAGCTCATCCAAGAGCTTCTCCGAAAACAGGTTGCCGCGACCCAGCTGCCCGTCGGGATCGAGCTGGAGCTTGAGCCGCGCCGACTCGACCATGGCCTCGTGACCGTACATCGTCTCTAAGAAGCCCGCCTTGATCTTGCCGACGCCGTGCTCGGCAGAAACGGCACCGCCCATAGCCGTTACCTCCGCAGCCCACTGGGCAAACAGCTCGCCACCGCGACGGTAGTCCTGCGCATCGCGCGGCAGGATGTTCACATGCAGATGGTTGTTACCGATGTGCCCCCAGGCAGCAGATTCAAGCCCGCTTTCGGCCAGTGTGCGGCGATAGAGGGCCACGACATCGGCAAGGCGTGCATTGGGCACCGACATATCCGAACCCAGTTTGGTGATGATGGGATCCGTGCGGCGACGCTCGTCGATAAGCATGTTGACGCTCTCGGGCACCGCGTGGCGGAAGAACCGCTGGCACTCGCGATCGACCTCGGTGCGCGCGACCCATGTCGCATCGTCGCGGCCACCCGCAAACTCGAGCACCCATCCCAGGTGGTACAGTTCCTCGGTCGCCTGGGCCTCGTCATCGCAGTCGAGCTCCACGTAGACACAGACCTTGGCCTCTTTGTCGAGCGCCGGCAGCGAGGCAAACGCCGTCGACTGCTCGCGCTGGCGACGTAGAATATCCAGGGCGCCAGCGTCGAAGTACTCGATGGCAGCCGCATGGGACAGGACGGGACGCACGGAATCGGTAAAGGACACGGCCTTGTCTTCGCTATCGAAAAAGCAGCTCACACCCCAAACGACCGCAGGCGCCGCCTGCAGGGCAATCTCGAGCTCGGTGATAACGCCGAGCGTGCCGCAAGCACCGATAAAGAGGTCGATGGCGTCCATTTCGTCCGCAACGAAATAGCCTGAGGCATTTTTTGTCTTGGGCATGGTATAGCCGGGAAGATCGAGCTCGAGCGTACGGCCCGCTGCCGTCACGAGCGACAGGTGGCGGCCCTGGGCAAAAGCCTCGCCGCGCTGAAGCTCAAGCAAATCGCCATCAGCCGGTGCGACGTGGAGTCCCGTGATATGTGGGCGCATGGGACCGTAGGCGTAGCTGCGGGCACCAGAGGCGTTACATGCCGCCATGCCGCCCAGACAGGCAGACGTCTCGGTGGGATCGGTGGGAAAGAACTGCTCGGGGGCCTCTTGGAACTCCTCGTAGGCCTCAAGCGATGCCTGGTCCCAACCAGCAGTCGGCAGCACCTTCTTGCTCAGCTGCTTGCGCAGCTCCGAGAGCACAACGCCCGGCTCCACGCGCAGCAGAAATTGGCCTTGTTCATCGCGGCGAAGACCCAAGTAGCGATTCATGCGGGAAGTATTGAGAATGTGACCGCCATGAGGCACGGCACCGGCGGCAAGACCGGTCCGGGCGCCCTGAACCGTCACCGGGACACGCTCGGCATGGAGCTTTTTCAAAATGGCGCGGACCTCGTCTTCCGTTGTCGGAAACGAGATGCTCGAGGCCTCGCCCGATGTGCGAGACTCATCGCGACCATACTCTTCGAACTCGTCGGTGAAGGGTTTAATGGTTGCAGACACGCGAACTCCCCCTTTAGCTAACTACAGTGTTTGCAGGGAGATGTTACCGCATCGTTTCGTCGACGTGTTCGAGACCGTCTCCATAATTGGCGTTTTTTACGTTCGTGTAATTCGGTGAGCGGCTGGATTTCCTCGACAGACGATGCTTTTGACACATATGGCCCCGCCGTCGCCGACCGCGCGATTGTCGCTCGAAAAAAGTTGGAGTATTTTTTGCCGCCATTTACCTGCGGAGACGCCGATCCGTCAAGCATTTGGTCAGAAATTGGTCAAGTAGCGGCTGATACCGTCGGCATCGACAGCCAAAACCGATAGAAGTTTTGGCCCAGAAGCAGGGAGGTTCCCATGGCATATTACTGGCCCCAGTACGGCATCGCCATCGAAGTCGACGACGATCCCCATCTCCTGCCTTTTGACGAAGAGGCATTCCCCGATACGACGGTCTACCACGTTACCACCGATGTGATCTGCGACCCCGAGTCGTTCTCGGCGCTCGCCCACCACATCGCGCATATCCACGACATCGAGCTCCCTCCCGACTTCGACGAGCTTGTCTACTCGCGCCGCCTGATGCTTCACATGCTCTTTGGAGCGGACCCGTCCACCTTTGCGCGCATCTATACCGCCAAGGATGCCGCATGAGCGCGAAGAAGCCACCCCACTTTGCAGGCCTGGGACATCGCAAGAAGCTCATCGTTGCCTGCCTGGCCATCGTCTGCGCCCTTGTCGCCGTAGGACTATACGCTTGGCAGTCGCAGCCCGTACCCGAGGCGGGCGCTTCGGTTACGACGGCGGAGGGCAAAACGCGTCAGGAAATCCAAGATGAGCTCGACGCCATCGTCCGCGACAACATGATGACGATTTCGGTCGCACCGGTCGCCCAGCTGCAGGAGGACGGCAAGCTGCGCGTCAACGTCCAAAACGTCCAAGACAATAAATTTCCCCAGCGATTCCGCGTCATCCAAAACGACGAGACCATGTACGAATCCGGTGTGGTCGAGACCGGCAAGACAATCGAGACGTGCCCCGCCGGCGACATCAAAGAAGGCGAGGCGTACATCGAGATCCAGGCACTCGATGCCAAGACCCTCGACAGCCACGGCAATCCGACACGTGTCAAGGTACGGGTTGAGCAAGCCGAGAACTAGCTTTCCGGCCGACGCGGCACCGCACGCAATTCACCAGCATTCGTCCAATCATCGCGGGGACGGCCCGCGGCGAATAGAAAGGAACGACCATGGACATCACCAGGAACATGAACGGAGCCAGAGCGCTCGTCGTGGGCGCAGGGCTCGCGCTCGCGCTCGCAATGGGCGCCGCCCCGACGCCAGCTATGGCAGCCGGGCGCGTTGGAACCACGAAAGTAATGGTCAGGACCGAGATCGACAACGTTGAGTTCAAAGTTCCGACGGTTATTCCCTTCGTCGCCAAGGCCGACGGCACGCTTCAGGGCCCCTCAGAAGACGCGGCCACCATCGACAATCATTCGGCCTACGGCATCCATGTCACCAACATGAAGATCGACGCCATGAACACCTGGACCATTGCCGCCGACGCCAAGGCCGGAACCGCGCAGAACTCCATCGACTTTAAGGTCGGCCCCGACGGCGCGCTCCAGAACGCCAGCACCGCAATACAGGGGACGGGCCTCGATCTTTCCAAGAATGCAGCCTTCGACATGGGCTACCAGGGCATTGCCGGCGGCACGGACAAAATTAAGCTCAAGACAAGCGGAAACGTCGCCCGCGTCACGCGCGACATCTTCCGCGTAACCGGCGAAGGCGATCAGGTTGCAACGATCACCTGGACGGTCGAGCCCGGTGCGCACACGGCATAAGGCCGTCGCCCTGGCCGCCGCCGTCAGCATCCTAGCGTTTGGGCCAGCCATGGCCTTTGCCCAGCAAGAACAGGCGCAGGCCGCCACGCAAGTGACGGTCGACCTCTCGGAGCTCGACCGCGGCGACCGCGAGGAACCGTTGGCGCAGACAGGCGACAGACGATGGCTCTTGGCAGCAGGCGCCACAGCAGCAGGCGCGGGCACCGCCGGCCTCGGTCTGCACATCAAACGCAGCCAGAAACAAAACACGAACAGGCCGCACTAAATTAGCTAAGGAGACCCCATGGCATCGAAGAACCTTTTGCCCGTCGTCGCACTCTGCGGCGCGCTCGCAACCGGAACGCCTGTCGCCGCTTGGGCGACTCCCGTCATGGCAGACTCCTTACCAGCAGCCCTAAGCTCCGCACCAAATCCGCCGAGCGCCATTGCGTGCAAGCGTTTTTCGATCGCACAGGCCGCAATCTCAACCTCGGGATGCCTTCGTCGTAATACGGACGGCTCGATAGTCGTGGATATCAATCGTTCGAACAAGGCAAACGGCTCCCAGGCGGGGTGCGCCGTCTGCACATGGCGCTCGGTTGTGCTCGATGCAGATGGCGATCCATGCAATTTAGAGCTGCGCATCGACATCGCTTCGGTCGATGACTCGGCGAACGGAGCGAAGGTCGCCTTCGACGGTACGTTTTTTGAGAAAGGAGGCGGTATATGTCTGGGCTGCGCCGCCGCGAATGCAGACGATGCGCAGCCCACCCTCTCATTCACGGCATCGTTGCGGCTGACCAAAGCCGGTACCGATGCCATCGCGGCGGGAGAAGCGTCCCTGCTGTTCTACGCCGTCAGCACCAAAGACACAGACGCTCATTTCGAGAAGCCAGCCGGATCACTCAGCCTTACACGAGGGATAGAGGCAGGCCCTATTGAAATCGATGCCCACGCGCAAAGCAGGCAACGCATTCTTGCCGACCCGGCGCTTCTCGAAATGGAGTGGAACGGATCCGGAGCCATCGGAATTCTCCCCTCCGCGCTTGACGCCAAGACGCTCCCCCCAAACGACGAACCCATCAACGCAACCATACAAGAAGAGAGCGCGGATAAAGAAGCAGGTGCGGGCGACACGCCGTCGCCGACAAACAGCGTCCCAGCTTCTTTCGAAGCGCCGAATGAGCCCGCTGCCGATCCAAACGATCCCGAGCTCACGGACAGTCTGGGGCTTGCTGATCCTCAAGAGATCGATGAAGGTAACTGCCGCGTGCTTGCCGCGCTCGACCACACAGAGGTCATCGACGCTGCGAACATCGAAGTTGCCGCCGCCAATCAGCCCATCCGCAAGTCAGCCATCATCGCATTTCCTGAATCCATCGAAGTCGTCTTTTTGCCATCGGGCGAGGTCGTGGCCCCAACACTGCTCACCTTGTTGGGCGCCAAGAATACTCGAAACGAAATTAAAAAGGTCACAGTTGTCGACCCCGCAACCACCGCCAAGCTGCGTTTATACGCCGTTGCTCCAGACGGAGGCAAGACCTTGGAATTCGATGGTGACACACTCCTAGCCTGGCGACGTCTGGACATTATGCAAGACGTCTCGTATCAGATCGAACTCGAAGGGTTTGATCGTGCCCGCGATGCCAATATCATTGCCGCGGCTATTGAATCCCCACAGCGGCTTATGACACTGCGCTTTGAATACTATCCCTATGTCCCGACAACCACCTGAGGCTTAAATGCTGCGCATCATTCCTAACACCACTTATATAACGTATTAGATGAGTCGCGATGTGCCTCGCATTTCGTTCTGCTACGATTGCCACGTTGGCATCAATACAGGAGGGCTCATGCCGGGCTTGGGAACAATCATCAACGTTGTGCTTTTAGTTGCGGGCGGTCTTTTGGGATTAGCGGGCGGCCGCTTCATTACACCGCGCATCCAAGACACGCTCATGAAAGCATCGGGGCTGTGCGTCCTGTTTATCGGCCTGGGCGGCACCATGCAAAAGATGCTCATCATCGATGGAAAGGCGCTAGCGACCACCGGTACCACCATGCTCATCGTCTCATTTGCGCTCGGTTCGCTCATCGGCGAGGCCATCAACTTGGAGGCCGCCATCGAGAACCTTGGCGAATGGCTCAAGCGCAAAACCGGCAGCGAGGGCGATAACGAGTTCACCAACGCTTTTGTCTCGACATCGCTGACCGTCTGCATCGGTGCCATGGCTATCGTGGGATCGATCCAGGACGGTCTGCTCGGTGACTGGTCAACGCTTGCCTTGAAAGGCGCATTGGACTGCATCATCGTCTGCACCATGACGGCGTCGCTTGGCCGCGGCTGCATTTTCTCCGCCCTGCCCGTCGCCGTGTTCCAGGGGACGATCACGTTGTTTGCCGGCGCGCTCTCCCCCATCATGACCACGGCAGCCCTCGACAGCCTTTCGCTCGTAGGCTCCATGCTCATCTTCTGCGTCGGCGTCAACCTCATCCGTCCTCAGACCTTCCGCACGGCCAATATGCTCCCCTCCGTCGTCATCGCCGTCATCTACGCCCTCCTGTTCTAAATCTATCAACGCAGCGGTATCTCGAACATCTGTTTGATGCTGTGCTATGATATGAGGTCACCGTAGCTGCGTTAGGAGAGGAGAAGCGGTGGCCGACCAGGACATCAAGATGCTCATCGAGCGCATTATGGCCGAGGCCCGGACCCATCAGTCCACCCGCTTCTCAAACGAAATCTACGCAGACGAGCCGATTCTCAAAACCGGCCGACAGATGCAGAATTTCCTCCCCGACCAGTACCGTAAAATGCGCGAGATATCGCGCTGGCAGGATGACCCCAAGGGCGGTGCGGGCCGCTGGCTTTCGGAAGCCGAGCTTTTTTACCGCCAGGGCCTGCTGATGGCCGACTTTGAGGACGACTGTCCCTACAACGGCACCTTTAAGTCGTACTTTCCCACCTACAACGCCATGAGCGACCGGCAGCTGCGCGGCTACTTTACCTGGCGTGCCCAAGTGCGCCGCGGAACCGTCGAGGAAACGTCTACGTCCTTTGCCTTTCTGTATCTCTATGAGCTGATTTGCGGCATTGGCGTAGATGACCCGCTCGACGGTTTTAACAAGATCAAGGCCTTTTGGGATGTCTATCGCGCCTTCGAGCCCGGCATTGATCGGTTTGCACGCGTGTGGTTGCAGGATTACGCCGTATTCCATGGGCTCGACCCCAAGCTGCTCCGCGACTCTAAAACCGTCATGTTCGATAACGCCCTTATCGAGCTGCGGCGCGCGGCACGAGACCTTGTACCGGCACCGGCACCGTCCGACCAGACCCCCAAACGTCGCAAAACCTCCGAGCCAACGCTCCCCCTTCCGCCCGATGAGGTGCGCGAGGAGCGACTCATGGCCGCCATCAACGCCCTCTCCACGTACAACCTAAGTAACTCGCGGCTCGACCGCAGCCACCACCGCGATCTGCGCCACGTGGCATGCGCCGTGTATGTCCGCATGTCGCGCTACTATGACACGCACCGAAAGACCGGCATCGTAGCGAGCTTGTTTGGGAAGGAGACGGCCATGCCCTACACCATGTTTGCCTCGGCCGTATTCTTTGCGCCCGAGCGCCACGAGGACTGCGAATACCGCCTGGATCCCATCCATATCTACCGTTGCCAAAACGGCTTTTGGGAATGTATGCGTATCCATGGTAGTAGGCAAAAGAGCAGCAAGCTCGGTGAAATGATGCGCGCCTGCGACCAACGCCTGCGCCTGGCGCTGGACCCCGCCCATCCCCTTAAGGAAGAAAAGGTCCCCAAATATCTGGCCAAGATTATCGATGACGAGATTGTGGCATGGCTTTCGTGGGACGCCGCACACCAGCCCGTCAAGATCGATATCGACCTGACTCAGCTGGGGCACATTCGGAGCGCCGCTGCGCAAACGCGCGAAGCACTTTTAATCGACGAAGAGCGCGAGGACGATGTGCCCACAGAGGTCGATACGGCGGAATCCGAGCAACCGGAAGCCAAGCCTGCGACCGACGTGATGGCCGAGCCGATCGCGGCGCCTACGGAGCGCAACAAAGCCGACGAGCCAACCATTTCCACCGAACAGTTTGGCGTCGTGGCACCGCTCCTCGCACCGACGCCAGCGGTCGTATCGACTGCACCCGCTGGCACCGCAACCGAACTCGCGCCCGCCGCAGATGCCTTCCTTCGCGCGCTGCTCGAGCAAAACGCAGCGCAAGCGACATTGGCGGTAGTGCAATCGGAGCAGAGCGAGGACATGCTCGTCGACAGCATCAACGAGGCGCTCTTTGACCTGGTGGGTGACACCGTTATCGAGTTTGGAGCGGCAGGACCGCAGATCATCGAGGATTACGAAGCAGACGTGAGAGGATACCTAGACCATGAGTGATACCGCATCCACAGCACCCCGCGTGCCCAAGCGCGTCGCTGCCGTCATTCTCAACTCGCTCAAGGGCGGCGTGGTCCCGCGCATCGGCCTTCCTTACATCACCGTAGGGCGCGAGGTCGAGATCCGCGCCCTGCTCACCGATCTGAGTCTCATCGCCGACGGTGGCGCGAGCTTCCGCTTTCTGGTCGGTCGTTACGGCGCCGGCAAGAGCTTTTTGCTCCAGACCATCCGCACGCACGCCATGGGCGAAGGATTCGTCGTCGCTGATGCCGACCTGTCGCCCGAGCGCCGCCTGCAGGGCGGTCAGGGACAGGGCCTTGCCACCTACCGCGAGCTCATCCGCAATATATCGACCAAGACGCGCCCCGAGGGCGGTGCGCTCAACCTTATTTTGGATCGCTGGGTCGCCTCGTGCGCCGACGTCGACGAGTCGGTCGTCAATGCCCAACTGGCCCCGCTCGAGGAGATGGTCCACGGCTTCGACTTCACCCGCATGCTCCGCCGCTATCGCATGGCCGTATCCGAGGGCGATGAAGAGGCTATGAGCCGCGTGACCAAATGGATTCGCGGCGAGTACCGCACCAAGAGCGAGGCTCGCGCCGAACTGGGGTCCTCAACCATCATCAGCGACGATGACTGGTACGACTACGTCAAACTCATCGCGCGTTTTTTGGTTTGCAGTGGCTACAAGGGCATGCTGGTGCTCATCGACGAGCTCGTGAATCTGTATAAGATTCCCAACGCCATTACGCGCCAGTACAACTACGAGAAGATCCTGACCATGTACAACGACACGCTCCAGGGCAAGGCGCAGTACCTGGGCATGATCATGGGTGGCACGCCAACCTCCATCGAGGACCGTCGCCGCGGCGTGTTCTCCTACGAGGCCCTGCGCAGCCGACTCGCTCAGGGCCGTTTTGCGCGCGAGGACCTTAAGGACATGCTCGCGCCCATCATTCGTCTGCAGCCACTCACCTATGAGGAGCTGCTGGTGCTCATCGAAAAACTCATGCAGATCCATGCCGGCTACTTTGGCTGGACGCCCACGCTTACCGAGAACGACTTGGTGGACTTTCTCAAGATTGAGTTTGGCCGCGTGGGAGCCGATACGCACTTGACGCCGCGTGAGGTCATTCGTGACTTTATCGAGCTGCTCGACATCCTATGCCAAAACCCCGACGCCAACGTGGCCGAGCTACTGCAAAGCGTCGGCGGCGACGCGCTGGCGCCGGCAACAGCAACAGGCGACACCGGCACCGCAAGCGGCGACCGCAATTTCGCCGAATTCACCATCTAACCCGCCAAAAAGGGACAGGTTTATTTTGGCAGGCTTTATCTGGGCAAACGTCGAGGCAGTGATGCGGCAAGCCACTGCTCACCGCGTTAAGAGGTTCGTATTTGAGAGGAGGCCCCGTGAACGCCTTTGACCGCTACGCCCCGTTTATCCAAGACTTCATCTACTCCCACGATTGGGAGAGCTTGCGCTCTATCCAGGTTGCGGCAGCTGATGCCATCTTTAACACGCAAGATAATGTGCTCCTGACGGCATCCACGGCTTCCGGCAAAACCGAGGCAGCCTTCTTTCCCATCCTGACCGAGTTTTGGGAGAACCCGCCCGCAAGCGTGGGCGCCCTCTACATTGGCCCCCTCAAGGCGCTCATCAATGACCAATTCGTCCGCCTCAACGATCTGTGCGAAGAAGCCGATATCCCTGTCTGGCACTGGCATGGCGATGTCTCGCAGTCGCACAAGGCTAAGCTCATCAAAAAACCGAGCGGCATCTTGCAGATTACGCCCGAGTCACTCGAGGCGCTCCTGATCCATAAGCACATGGCGATCCCTCGTATGTTCTGCGACCTGCGCTATGTGGTTATCGACGAAGTCCATTCGCTCATGCGCGGCGACCGCGGCGGGCAGACGCTCTGCCTTATCGAGCGGCTCTCGCGCATGGCAGGCGTGCAGCCCCGCCGCATCGGTCTGTCGGCAACCATCGGCGACCCCGAGCGCACGGGCGCCTTCCTGTCGCAGGGGACGGGACGCAACTGCGTCATCCCCCGTTTTGAGGAGCCGCGCCGCGTGTGGCGCATCTCCATGGAGCACTTCTACAACTCGGGTCCCCAGGCGCAGCAGCGAGGATTCGAGAGCATGGGTCCTCAAGAGGCCGAAGTGCTTGCGTGCGAGCGCATTGAGGCAGTGACACCCGCGGCGCTGCCCGCATCCGGACAAGACATGCGCCACAGCGGACAGCTCACACAGGCGGAACGTCGTCAACGTCGCGAGCAGGCGCGGGGCAAGGACGCTCCCAAAGACCGTCGCACTTCCTCGGCCCCCGAGGGCGAAGTCGACATCCCACGAGCGACCGAGCAGGCGCTTCTCAGCCCCACCGACACAGCGCCAGACAACGCCGACCCCGGCATGGGCTATATCTTCGAACACACCCGCGGCCGCAAGTGCTTGGTCTTTGCCAACTCGCGCGAGGAGGCAGAGGCCGTGTGCTCCATGCTGCGCAGCTACTGCGAAAGTCGACACGAGCCCGACCGCTTTCTAATCCATCACGGCAACCTTTCGGCATCGCTGCGCGAGACGGCCGAGGAGCTCATGCGCGACGAGGAGCAGGCGCAGACAACCGTCACCACCTCTACGCTGGAGCTCGGTATCGATATCGGCCGCCTGGAGCGCGCCTTCCAGATTGACGCGCCGTTTACCGTCAGCTCCTTTTTGCAGCGCATGGGGCGCACGGGACGCCGCGACCTTCCGCCCGAGATGTGGTTTGTCATGCGCGAGGAAGAACCCGAGCCGCGCACGATGATGCCCGAAACCATTCCCTGGAAGCTCCTGCAGGGTATCGCGCTCGTACAACTCTATCGCGAGGAAAAGTGGGTCGAGCCGCCCGAGCTCGATCGACTCCCCTACAGCCTGCTCTATCACCAGACTATGTCGACCCTCGCCAGCACCGGCGAGCTCACGCCGGCCGAACTTGCCCAGCGTGTGCTCACGCTCAGCTATTTCCACCGTATCTCGGCAGACGATTACCGTGTGCTGCTACGTCACCTCATTAAGATCGACCATATCCAGGTCACCGAAGGTGGCGGGCTCATCGTGGGTCTCGCGGGCGAGCGCGTCATCAACAACTTTAAGTTCTACGCCGTGTTCCAGGAAAACGAGGAGTTTACCGTCCGGAGCGAATCGGCCGAGCTGGGTACGATCGTCAATCCCCCACCGCCCGGTGAGCGCATCGCCATCGCCGGACACTGCTGGATTGTCGAGGAAGTGGACTGGAAGCGCCACACTGTCTTTGCCACGCAGGTCAAGGGCCGGGTGCCGGCCTACTTTGGCGACTGCCCCGGCGACATCAATACACACGTACTCGAGCGCATGCGCAAGGCGCTCAACGAGCACGCGACATATCCGTACCTCATGGGTAACGCACGGGCCCGCTTAGCGCAGGCTCGTCATACAGCCAAGCTTTCGGGTGCGGGAACTAAACCGCTCATCAACCTGGGCGGCGATACCTGGGTGCTCTTCCCCTGGCTGGGCAGCTACGCCTTTTTGGCGCTCGAGCGCATGCTCAAGATTAAATGTGCCGCTGAGCTGGGCCTTCGCGGGCTCGATCCGTCGCGTCCATACTTTATGCAGTTCAAGATGAAGGCCGACGAGGAGACGTTCTTTGAGGTGCTCGCAGCCGAGGCCGAAAAGGACTTCGACCCCATCGAGCTCGTCTATCCCGGCGAGGTACCTTACTTTGATCGGTACGACGAGTTTGTTCCCGAAGAGCTCGTGCGCAAAGGCTTCGCCGAAGGCGTGCTCGACATCGAGGGTATGAAGCAGCGCGTCCTCAGCTGGCGCGACCACGCCTAAGACCAGTCTTTTTTGGGACGGGAAGACTTACTTGTCGTGAAGGACGGTACCGAGGAAGTCGGTGTCGAAGGGCACAGCTTCGGCAAAGGCGTAGTCGCCGTCGCTGGCGATGAGCAGATAATTCTCCTCGCCGCCGAACTCCGTATCGCCACAAGGCACCACCCAGGCGCGAGCGAACACCTCGAGTGCCGTGGCAACGCAATCGCGCAGGAACGTCACATCGCTCCCCTCGTTTGCGCTCACGATATTGGCAACGTAGATGCCGCCGGGGTTGAGGCTGCCCCGCACTAGACGCAACGCCTCAACGGTCGCCAGCTCGCGCACGGGCTCGGCACCGCCAAAGCAATCGCTCACGACCACGTCGTAGCGACGATGGCCCACGCTCGTCACACCCAGATACGAGCGAGCCTCAGCGGTTATCACCCGCAGGCGATCGCCCGCCGCGCGCTCCAGCTCGTCTAGGTAGAACCAGCGGCGCGCCAGGCGCGTAATCTCTCCGTCATACTCGATGACGTCCATGCGCAAGCCCTCGTGCGACATCAGCGCGAACTTAGGATAGGCAAACCCGCCGCCACCCAGCACAAGCATGCGGTTGATGCCGTGACCATAAGCATCGTGCATCGCATCCTCGGACTCAAACACGTCGTCAAACGCACGATAGTACGCAAAGACGGGCTCCGCCCAACGCTCACCAACGTAGCTTGCGCTTTGGTAGACGCCGCCTTGCACCAACACGCGAATCTCATCACCGTCCCCATCGTGCACGCGTTTCACACGCGCCAACCCATTGCGGGTTCGCGCAACCTGCAGACAGGCAGTACGAACAGCGACGGCGGCCGCACCAAGCGCCGCGGCTCCCAGGGCAACGCCGGCAACGACGCCAGCAGAAACACTCGGCTTGTTCATCTAGAGCTCCTTTTGCAGATAGAGTCCATGATCGTAAAAACCCAAATGGCGATAGTACTCGCGCGTACCAATCGCGCTGATCACGTTGATGCGCGTATAACCCGCATCCCGGGCAATCTCGCACGCACGCTCTACGAGCAGACGCCCCAACCCATGGTGCTGGGCCGCCTGGCCTTGATACCCCACGCGCGCCGCCATGCCATACACGTGTACCTCGCGAATCATCGCCTCGTCCGGCATCGTCAGCAACTCGTCCGCATGCGCGGCAACAAACGAATGGTCGGGCAGCGACAACCGCAAAAAGCCCGCGATCTTGCCCTGCGGCGTCACCCACTGCAAAAAGCACTCGTGCGTCACCGGCGTCTCGTACGCCACCTCCTCATCAAGAGATAGCTCATCCAAGTCGGCACCCGCCGTGCTGATCTCGCGATAGCGAATCTCGCGCACCGTCGCACCGTCACCCCGAGCGGCCAAGCGGTTTTCGACGAGCTGACGCAGGTTGGGTTTCTTGTTGCCCACCATGATGTCGTCGGAACTAAAGTCGCGGATCATGCGACTGATGCGGCAGAACGCCGGCGTCACCACGATGTCATCGGCCAGCACATCGAGCAGCTCTTCCTCGGTATAGGGACGCCACTCGCCGCGCTCGTAGCAGCCCACCAGACGCGAGCCCTCGATGAGCGCACACGGGTAAACCTTGACCTCGTCGGGCATAAAGGCCCCTTCGGTCATAAAGCGTTCGTAGTCGCGCTTGTCCCCCTCGGGCGTGGCGCCCAGCAAGTTAAGCATAAAATGCGCGTGGATCTTAAAGCCAAACAGGCGCGCAAGCGAAAACGCCCGCTCGATCTGCGCCACCGAAATACGACGCTCGTTGATATCGAGCAAATGTTGGTCGAGACTCTGAATACCCATCTGGATCTTGGTGCAGCCCAGGCGGCGGATGAGCGTAAGCGCCTGCGGCGTTACGGCATCGGGGCGCGTCTCGATAACGAGCCCCACCACGCGATGCTTCGCCGTCTCGTTGATGCGCTGCTGACGCTCAAGTTCCTCCATCGTTGCCGTCTGCCACTTGGCAACCTCGCCCCACGGCGTACCAGGGCCGTACAGACGACGCACCGCGCGGTTGTAGCCGCCCACGGCAGCATCCACACGCTCCTGCTCGTCGGCAACGCCAGCAGCAAGCTCAGCCTCGTCTGTCGCAATGCCGGCAACCCGATAGCGCTCGCGGCGCTCTGTTACCACCGGCGGCAGCGCATCGGCGGGAGCGTCATCGAGCAGGCGCCCCGCCTCGGCACGGCTGATGCCCGGACGCGCCAACATGGGGTTGGCCGCCACGCCCGCCACCGCATCATCATTGAGCGCACGGAAGAGCTCCGACATAAACCACGTCTGATACCCTTGCGGATAGTCGCTCCAGGTACCGCCGAGCACAATGAGCTCAATCTTATCGGTCGCATGCCCCATCTGCGAAAGCGCCGTCAAACGGGCGCTCACCTGCAGATACGGGTCAAAGCAATTTTGCTCCGCACGGGCGCATGCCGGCTCGGCGTGCAGATAGCTCTTGGGCATGCGCAGATCGTTGGGGCAAAACAGGCAATCGCCCGAGCATGGCCAGGGCTTGGTGATGACGGTAATGGTCGCCACGCCCGAGGCCGTTCGGCGCGGCTTCATACGCAGCACCTGCAGCAGTTGACGCTCCAGATCGGAATCGACATTCCACGCAGCCCACCGAGCAGGCTCCTCACGTTTAACCCGCTGGTAGAACGGCAGCAGACGGCGCTTGGCCAAATCGCGTTTGTCGGCACCCTCACGGCGCGCCTCGGCATGTATCAGTTTGACGAGCGCTTTGTCGTCCACGGTCTCGCCGCGACGCAGAGCCTCGAGTATGTTCAAGATAATCTGTTCCATGCCCCCATTGTAAAGGCAAAGGCGCCGAAGCCGACCACGGCCCCGGCGCCTCCATCAAAGAGTATGCCTATATGTACCGATCTCCGAAAACCGCATGTCACTCCGGATCAAACGACATGTCGCCCAAACCGACCTTAAAACGATACGTGGCAGACTTATCGCCGTTATCGAATTCAAGATTCAAAATGGTCTCGCCATCGTAGCCAAGCGGAAGGAAATCGCTCTCAAAATCGCCGCTGCCCACGGTAAGGCTCGCCTTAAAGCCCGTAGAATTCGGAACCGTCATCTCCACATCGCCCGAGTCCACGCTTACGTCCATCGACTTCGCGGGGGCCTGGTAGAGCTCGAACGTCGCATCGCCCAAACCGACCTCGGCATTCAGAGTGTCGGTCACGGCGCCCGTAAACGCGACGTCTCCCGAGTCCAACGTCAAATCAAAGTCGTGGCACGCAATGTCCGCGACCGTCAGGTCTCCCAACCCCACGTTTGCCGTAATGCCCGTCATGTTATCGGCAAGCTCACGCGGCAGTTCAATGGTGACCTTACGGTCATGGGCGCGCTCGTCATCGCAGTCGAACTGGCTAATCTTGAGTGTAGAGCCCTCGATCTTGGCTAGATTCTGAGTGGAGGCATCGGAAGCAGATGCCCCCTTTGCAACGTGCCCGCTTTCGATGACACGTACCGGTCCGTCAGAGACACGTTTAACCTCGACCGTCCCCGACGTCACATCCAAGTCGAGCGATTGGAACGCGTCTTCGTCAAAAGTCGTGCTCGAAAGCTGCTGAGGCCGAGCGGAATAGTTACCGCCATCCAAGGAATCGTCCTCGTCAAACGCATCGCCCATACCAGACAAGCCGGATACAACACCGTCGAAATCCCACGGTCCATCAAAATGAATCAAAGTCCGCGAAATGCCAAAGACAAGCCCGATGATGAGCACAAACGCTCCGATGCCAATGCCCAAGCGCCTCTTAGACTCATGCGAGAGCTTCATCATTCATCACCTTCTTTGGCACTCGCCTCAGCGGTGGTCGCGGCAGCCATGTCAGCGTCAACCGCTGTGGAAACGTCCTCCCCCTTAGTCCTAGCGACCGCCGGCGCCGGACCAACCTGAATATCCCCGCGCGCCCAATCGCCATCGAGCGCACGTGCCACCCAGTGATAGATGGGAATCGTAAAGAAAATCAGCGCGGCAAAGGGGCCGGCGCCAAACAGGAACATCAGCAAAAAGAACAGCAGCCAGCACACGGCCCAGTACGGGAACGACTGGAACGGACCCTTCACCGGAGTCGAGCCAACCGCACCGCCACTCGTCGCCTGCGCCGTAGCGGCATTGGCGGCCTGTGCACTCCAGCTTGCCGCTTGCGCCGCCTTGGCGGCGGCATCACTCGCCTGTGTTGCCGCCTCGGTGGCACGTGCCGCCGCCTCATGGGTGCGTGCGCGCTCTGCCGCCTCGGCCTCGCGCTGACGAGCGCGGTCCTCGTTCTCAAACTCGATATCGTCCTCAATCTCATCGCTCGGATTAAGCAGCTCGTCCAGGCTCACGCCATAGAGTTTGGCGAGCGAGATCAGGTTCTCGGTATCGGGCGAGCTCTCCGCACGCTCCCATTTACTGACCGCCTGGCGCGACAGCCCCAGCTTTCGCGCCAGCCCTTCTTGGCTAAAGCCCTTGCTGCGACGAAGGTCGGCGAGCCGCTGCGCAGTTTCTACATTCATGGTTCCTCCTATGTTATGCCAGCCGTGCCGCCGGACCGATTTTTTCTTAAGGCGCCTTGCACAGTTAAAAATCTATCCGCCACCGCCAAAAGCATGCCACCTATTCTAGTGAGATTTTTGACAACCGGCGGTTGCGGGCACATATGAGCTGCGGAAATGTGTCCAAACAAAGCAATGACCCACAGCTCGGTTGTCCCCGTTGCGGCGTTAACGGTAGTATGGTCGTACTGTTTATTCCGCACCGCCATCGGAGGGAGTTCCGCGCCGTGAACCGCGATTTCGCATCATCGCTCATCCAGCTCAACAATACGTTCTATCGCGAGCACTCCGCTTCCTTTTCCGATACGCGCCAAGCCCCGTGGCCCGGCTGGGTGCGCACCATGGACATCGCGCTTGAGCAGCTCGATGTGGCCACGATCGAGCATCCCGTCCGCGTCTTCGACCTTGCCTGCGGCAATATGCGATTCGAGAACTTTGCCGCCGGCGGGGCACTTGCCGCCAAGGGCGTCGACGACGCAAACCCCTCGGCAGATGCCAGTTGCCCGTTTGAGTTCTATGGTGTCGACTCGTGTCAGGATTTGGCTATCGATGCACATGGCCACGCCCTGCGCATTCCCAACCTGCACTTCCAGGAACTCGATGCGCTCGACGCCCTCATGAAGCTCAACCCCGCCGAGACACCCGATGTGCTCTTTGACGCACCGCTCGCCGATATCTCGGTGTGCTTTGGCTTTATGCACCATGTGCCGTCGTGCGAGTACCGCGTACGCGTGCTCGACGCCCTGGTACGCCAGACGCGCCCAGGCGGCATCATCGCCATCAGCTTTTGGGAGTTTATGAACGACGAGCGCATGGCGCGCAAGGCCGTTCGAGCCGAAGCCCGCGCCGAGCTCACCCCGCCGTTTGAGGGTTACGATTCCGCGCAGTTTGAAGCCGGCGACCACCTCATCGGCTGGCAAAACGACCGCCACGCCTACCGCTATTGCCATCACTTTGACGATCAGCAGATCACCGACCTGGTGCGCGGCGTCCGTACGTTCTACAAGAGCGGCGAGGTCCCCGTGCGCGAGCTTGAGCGCTTCCATGCCGACGGTCGCAGCGGAGAGCTCAATCGCTATGTGATTCTCAAGCGTCTGTAGGCACCGACGACTCGCCGCCGAGCCGCACCGCATCTTTCGGGCAAACTATGCCCACCCTTTTTCAACCCATTGACGGAACGTGCAGCTATGCGTTCCACACTTATGACCAAGGAGCCTCATGGGAGCCGTCCACGTTCGCACGCCTAAGAACTTTGTGCTCGAGGAGCGCCTGGAGCGCTACGCCGATGCGATTGAGACGAACCCCGAGGCCTATGCCGGAGATTGGCGCGAGGCCTGTGCGCCCGCAGGCGGCAAGCCCTTCGAACACCTTCACCTGGATCTTGGCTGTGGCAAGGGAACGTACCTTGTAGAGCGCGCGGCCCACGAGCCAAACACCCTCTTTATCGGCATGGACCAGGAGCCCATCTGCATTGCCTATGCCGCGCAGAAAATCTGCGAGCAGGAGCTATCCAACGCACTCGTCCTGCCCCGAGGCGCCAAATCGCTGCCGCAGCTGTTTGCCGCAGGCGAGCTCGATGCCATCACCATTAACTTTCCCACGCCACAGCCCAAGGCCAAGTACGCCAAAAAACGACTCGTCCATGTCGACCACCTAATGCTGTACCGCCCGCTCTTTGCAGCCGGCGCTACCGTCACGCTGCGCACCGACAGCAAGCCGTTGCGCGACTACGCCCTGGGGCAGTTTGCCGCGGCGGGCTACGACACACTTTGGGTAAGCGATGACGTGCGCCGCGACCATCCCGAGCATCCCGAGACCGAATATGAATGCCGCACGCGCGAGATGGGTGCCGCTGTATATGGTATTTGCGCCACACCCTGCGCGCAGCCCAGCGATGAACAGCTCGCGGCGGGCCGCGCGCAGGAGCAAAGCCTTGCCTGCTACCTGCCCGAAAACCTCGATGAGCTCACCTACGTGCCTCTCGGCATGGAAGAGGCCGTCGAGAACTTCAGAAACCGTGCCCGCAAGGGTAAGAAGCGCCTGCCGCAAGAGTCCTAGGGGCTTCTGATGGTCGCGGCGTCGGCAAACATACGCAAATAGGCGCTAGCGAACGGCCCTCAAGCCTAAGTGAGTAGACTTTTTTGCAATAGCCAAGCACAGCCCGCATAGCGAAACATAAAACCGCAGGTAGAGCCCTTGCGCAAAAGCCATGTGCTCGCGATATTGCAAAAAGCCTACTCACTTAGCTGGCAACCGCACCAAACGGCTGGGCAGAACGCCCATTTCCTGCATTTTCTCGCGCACTGGCACCCCGCGCCGCCGCTACGCCATAATAGTTGGCGGACAATCGCGAGAGAAAGCAACCACATGGCACAGACCACGACAGATACCGCTGCCAGCACCGTCTCCGGCGCCGGGGCCGCCAGCTCGTTCTCGGGCGGCACGGGAACCGAAGCCGAGTTCGGCTCACTCGGCGCGCTCTCCCCCACCTGGTGGGAGCCCGAGGACGGCAGCGAGCCCGAACCATGGCTCACGCCCGATCAGGCCTTCGAACGCTTCTTTGAATGGACGAGCGACCGTGGCATTGAGCTGTGGGACCACCAAGAAGAGGCCCTCATGGACCTGGCTGCCGGCGACCACGTCATTTTGGGAACACCGACCGGATCGGGTAAATCGCTCGTCGCGCTGGGCATGCTCTTTATGGGCATGGCGCAGGGCAAGCGCTGTTATTACACGGCCCCCATCAAGGCTCTGGTCAGCGAAAAGTTTTTCGACCTTGTGCAGGTGCTCGGCCGCGATAACGTCGGCATGATCACCGGCGACACGCATATCAACACCAAGGCGCCCGTCATCTGCTGCACGGCAGAAATCCTTGCCAACGATGCACTGCGCGAGGGCGAGGGCGCCGACGTGGGCTGCGTCGCCATGGACGAGTTCCACTATTTTGCCGACCCCGACCGCGGCTGGGCCTGGCAGGTGCCACTGCTCACCCTGCCTCACACGCAATTCATGCTCATGAGCGCCACGCTCGGCGATGTCACTGCCATCGCCGCCTCACTCGAGGAACACACCGGCGCTACCTGCGACTTGGTCGTCGATGCCCCACGCCCCGTGCCGCTGAGCTACGACTACGTGACGACCTCCCTCGAGGGCACCGTCGAGCTCGCCATGCGCGGCGGCGAGGCCCCGCTCTATATCGTGCACTTTAGCCAGGATGCCGCCCTTGCGACGGCACAGTCGCTCGCCAATTTTGGCATCGCCAGCAAGGAGCAGCGCGAGGCCATCAAAGAAGCAGCAAAGGGAACGAGCTTCTCGACGGCCTTTGGTAAGATTCTCAAACGCCTGCTTGGATGCGGCGTCGGCGTGCACCATGCTGGCATGTTGCCGCGCTATCGCCTGCTGGTCGAGCGCTTGGCGCAGCAGGGCCTGCTGCCCGTCATCTGCGGTACCGATACGCTCGGCGTCGGCATCAACGTGCCCATCCACACCGTGGTGCTCACCGCGCTCACCAAGTTCGACGGCTACAAGATGCGTCGCCTGCGCGCCCGTGAGTTCCATCAGATCGCTGGTCGCGCCGGCCGTTCGGGCTTCGATACCGAGGGCATGGTCATCGCCGAGGCCCCGGAGCACGAGATCGAGAACGCTAAGCTCATGGCCAAGGCGGGCGACGACCCCAAGAAGCTCCGCAAGATTAAAAAGAAGAAGGCCCCCGAGGGCTTTGTCACCTGGAACAAGCAGACCTTTGAGCGCCTGATCGAGACGCAGCCCGAGACGCTCAAGCCGCGCCTGCGCATCACGCACTCCATGGTGATTAGCGTGGTCGAGCAGGGCGGCGATGCCCGCGCCCGCGTGCACGACCTCATCGAGACGAGCCTGCAAACTCCCGAGGAAAAGGCTAAGCTCGAGGTTCGCGCCGACGAAATCTTCGCCACGCTCATCGATTCCGGCGTCGTCGTTCGCACCGAGGTGCCGCCCGCGCCCGACGCCCCGACTGACGCCGCACCAGACATCGACTATGCACTGACGGTCGATCTGCCCGAGGACTTTGCGCTCGACCAGCCGCTCTCGCCGTTTTTGCTTGCCGCGCTGGAGCTGCTCGACCCCGAGAGTGAGACCTATACCATGGATCTGATCTCGATGGTCGAGGCAACGCTCGAGGACCCCAAGCAGGTATTGCGCGCACAGGAGCGCGCCGCGCGCGACCGCGCGATGGCCGAAATGAAGGCTGATGGCGTCGAATATGAGGAACGCCTGGAGCGCATCCAGGATGTCACCTACGAAAAGCCGCTCGAGGATTTACTCGATGCCGCCTTCGACAAGTACTGTCAGGAAGTACCCTGGGCCAACGACTATCAGCTCTCGCCCAAGAGCGTCCTGCGCGACATGCTGGAAAGCGCGAGCGATTTTAAGGGTTACATTCAAAAGCTCGGCATCGCCCGTTCCGAGGGCATTCTGCTGCGCTACCTGGCAGAGGCCTACCGTTCGCTCGACCGCACCGTGCCCATCGAGAAGCGCGACGAGCGCCTGCGCGACATTATCTCGTGGCTGGGCTTTGTGGTGCGCTCGGTGGACTCGAGCCTGGTGGATGAGTGGGAAAACGCCGGCAACCCGGCAGCCCTCGACGCCGCGCCGCCGCAGGGCATCGACGAGGTCGTGGCGGACCGTCGCGGCTGCACGCTGTTGGTGCGCAACGCGCTCTTCCGCCGCGTGACCCTTGCCGCCCGCGAGCACGTTCGCGACCTGGGCGAACTCGACGAGGACTGGGGCATGAGCGAGATCCGCTGGCAAAAAGCACTCGACGCTTACCACGAGCAGCACGAGGAAATCCTCACCGACGGAGATGCCCGCAGCGCCGCGATGTTTTCCATTGACGAGTCCGACGAGAAGACCGCGCACGTATGGCACGTGCACCAGATCTTTGCCGACGAGGATGGCGACCACGATTTTGGCATCATGGGCGATGTCGATCTGGACGCCACGCAAGACGGCGGCGAGGCCATCTTCAAAAACTACCGCGTCGGCTTTATCGAGGACCTGCTCGAGGACTAGCCGAACATACTGGAACGAAACGAAACGGGGCCGTTGGCAATATCGCCAGCGGCCCCGTTTTTTGCGCGATACGCTATCCCCTACTCGGTATCCTCGACCTCATACGAATCCGCCTCGGCTGGCTCATCGTTTGTCTCTGTCGCAGCCCCGCACGCCTCGTCAAACGCGGCCTTCATGGTCTTGTTGCCCCACGTGAGCTTGCGAATGGTAAGATCGTCGGCCTTCTTGTTGGCTAGGCGCAGATTGTTCTCGGAGGACAGCAACGCCTCCTTGGTTTTCTGCAGATGGCTAATCGTCTTGTCGATCTCATCAATCGCCGTTTGGAACTTGCGGCTCGCGATCTCGTAGTTGCGGCCGAAATCGTTCTTGAACTTCTCCATCTTGGCTTCGAAGTTCGTGACGTCGATATTCTGCTGTTTGTACTCCGCCAGCTCCTGCTTATAGCGCAGCGAACCCATGGCGGCGTTGCGAAGAAGCGTGATCATGGGAATGAAGAACTGTGGGCGGATCACGTACATCTTCTCGTAGCGATAGCTCACGTCCACGATGCCGGCGTTGTAAAGCTCGCTCTCGGGTTCGAGCAACGTGCAGAGCACCGCGTACTCGCAGCCTTTCTGGCGACGATCGTGATCGAGTTTCTTAAAGAAGTCCTCGTTTTTATGCTTGGTCGCGGTCTCATCGTTCTCGTTTTTCATCTCGAACATAATCGAAATGACCTCGTTGCCGCTCGCGTCGCACTCGCGGAAGATAAAGTCGCCCTTGGTACCCTCGGACGCATCGTTATCTTTCTCGAAGTACGCGTTAGGAAATGCCGTCATGCGCAGACGGTTAAACTCGGTCTCGCAGTGCTGCTCGAGCGACTCGCCCACCATCTTGGTGGACAGGCGGACCTTCATGTCCTTAAGGCGCTCAATCTCTTCATCCTTGTAGCGAATCAGCTCCTCGTTCGCGCGCTTGGTCTGCGCAAGTTCGAGCTCGTGTGCCGCCTTGGCCTGCTCCTCGCGTGAATCGCGCACCGCCAGCTCACTCGTGAGCTTGGCGCGGGCCTCGTCACGCTCACGCTCCGCCGCGGCGACCGCCGCCGATAGGTTCATTTTTGCCGTCAGCTCCTGCTCGCGTAGCTGGGCGCGCAGGCCCTCGGCCTCCTGCTCAGACTGAGCCTTTGCGGCAGAAAACTTCTCCTGCACCTTCGCCTGATAGTCAGCAAGCGTACGTTCGGCCTCGCTGCGAGCGGCATCGAGCTCACGCTGCGACTCAGCCGTAGCAGCGGCGAGCGCCATCTCCTGGGCCTTGTCCGCCGCGGCAAGCTTGGCCTGCAGCTCGGCAATCTGCGCATCGCGTGCGGCCAGATCGCTTTGAGCAGCGTTGCGCGCCTCCGACTCGGCAAGCCTGGCCTCGTCATCCTTACGTCCCAACTGTGCACGCAAGCTGTCGATTTCGCGCTGGAGCTCGGCATTCTCCTTTTGAGCATCGGCGCGGGCCTCTACCGCCGCACGCTGGCTTGCGCTCTCGCGCTCTGCAGCAGCGCCCTCGAGCTTGGCGCGCAGCTTGGCAA
Source organism: Collinsella sp. (assembly GCA_019414385.1). Lineage (GTDB taxonomy): Bacteria > Actinomycetota > Coriobacteriia > Coriobacteriales > Coriobacteriaceae > Collinsella. Next base: position 58,261 of record DXMD01000012.1, read on the forward strand.
GTTCGGCATCGCGCTTGGCGACCTCTTGTGCCAGCTGTTGAGCTGCGGCATTCTTCTGCTCGATAAGCTGGGCGTTACGCTGGGACTCCGCCTTTTGCAAAGCGGCCGTCGAACGCGAGCGTTCAAGCTCCAGCGCCTGCTCGCCCTCGCGCTGGACCGCCTTCACACGCTCATCAAGATCGCGCGAGAACTCGGCATCGCGCACCTGTTTGACGATATCCGCATAGCCGGACGCATCGACCTTAAACACTTCGCCGCAATGCGGGCACTTGATCTCGTTCATGGCAGCTCCTCGATGGACGCAAATTTAAACCGTCTACACTCTACCGCGCCGCGCGGACAAAAAAGGCGCCGCTGCCATAATGGCAACGGCGCCAGAACCACGGTAAAGGTGCCTGGCCCATCTTGTGGTGGTTCGAGAATTACAGTCCAAAAAAGCCTAGGATCTGGTCTCGGCTTACGGGCTTGTAGTCGTTGGCGTCGAGGCCCACATCGTAGCGAAGAATGGGGCGATCGCGGTTGCGCGCGTTGGCGCGGTCTCCCCTGCTGTGGATATGCCCGTGCAGCATGATGGCGCCGCGCGCCTTGCCATTCCAGCTGAGCATGGGGTAATGGCTCATCACCAGGCGATGACCCTTAGCGTAACCGGGAGCAACCTCCAGATAATCGCGTACCTCATCCCAAATGCGCGGCGCGTCCGGATCTTCCCAGTCGCCGTCATGGTTACCACGGATGAGCGTCACGTTCTGGCATTCGATACGCTCGCGCAGGCGCACCGCCTCCGCCAGGGGCAAACGATAGGTAAAGTCACCCAAAATATAGAGACGGTCGTCCGTCGCCACGCACTCATTGATGGCATCGATGACCTTGCGGTTCATCTCCTCGACCGAATCAAACGGCCGATCCATATCGTGCAAGATATTCGTATCGCCCAGGTGCAGGTCGGCGGTAAACCACATCATCGTCTGTATCCTCATTTCGCAACGTGTCTAACACGTGCCTAGTATACAGACGCTTTGGCGCGTCGGTTAGCCAAAGAGCCCGACGAACGGACCTCGGCGGCGTTTGTCTTTCTTTTTCGACGCATCACCCTGGGCGTTCTTGTCCTGCCGCTTCTTCCGGTCCTGCTCCAACTCATCGTCATCGAGCAGCATATCCCACTCAAACGGATCGTCTGTCAGATCGAACAGGTCGTCGTCATCAACCATGACCGCCTCCATTGCCGACTAGCGGGCATCCACCACATAGAGTCCAACGCGCACCTGATGCCACGGGCTGCGCTCGGGAGCAACCTGCTGCACACGGGCTTCAAATACGTCCCCATGCCCGTAATACATCATCAAGGACAGCGGGCCAACCTCGTCTCCCGGAACATAGCCAAGCTTGGTCTTGCCATAATAGATCGCAACCGCCTCGGGGTCGTGAGGATTATCACGTTCGGCACGCAGCGTCAGTTTATCGCCCGCTTTAAGATCGCCCAAGACCAAGGCGCCGTCGGCATACTGAAATCCCGCAATGTGAAACGACAGAAGAACACGTGAAGGCTCGTACATAGCAGCTCCTCTAACGGCCGGGATACCCGGCACTCAACCTTATCGAGAAGTCTACGGGCCCGTGCGGACATAAATTCATCCTTATCTGATTCTAATGCACAAACATGCGCACGAACTTGTGCTTCCAGCTTGCATAAGGGGCATAGCGGAATGGCACGTCCAACCACGTTGCCTTGTTCACGATGCTCTTCTTGTGGCTAAACGTATCGAAGCTCTCGCGTCCATGGTACTGCCCCATACCGCTCGCTCCCATGCCGCCAAAGCCCATATGACTCGTAGCCAAATGCATAATGGTGTCATTAACACAGCCGCCGCCAAAGGGCACGTAGCGCACAAAGCGCTGCTGAGCCGCGCGATCCTGGCTAAAGATATACAGGGCCAGCGGCGTCGGACGATCCGTAATAAACGCTTCGGCCTCGTCTAAGCTCTCAAACGTCAGCACCGGTAAGATGGGGCCGAAAATCTCCTCCTGCATCACGGCGTCATCGGGGGCCACGCCGTCTAGGATCGTCGGCTCAATCTTGAGCGACGACTCGCGCGCCGTGCCTCCCAGCACAACCTTATCGGAGTCGATCAGCCCGCGCACGCGCACGAAATGCTTGGCGTTGACGATATGTCCGTAGTCCTCGTTATCGAGCGAATGCTCGCCAAACATACGGCGGACCTCCTCCTTGATGAGGCCCAGCAGCTCGTCGTGCACGCTCGTATCGACCAGCAGGTAGTCGGGCGCCACGCAGGTCTGCCCCACGTTGAGCCATTTACCAAAGGCGATACGCCGTGCCGCAACCTTCAAGTTTGCCGTCGCATCCACGATGCAGGGACTCTTTCCGCCCAGCTCAAGCGTCACGGGCGTAAGGTTTTTACTTGCGCGCTCCATGACGAGCTTGCCGACCGGAACGCTACCGGTAAAGAAGATCTTGTCCCAGCACTCATCGAGTAGCGCTTCGTTTTCGGCCCGCCCGCCCTCGACAACCGTCACCAGGCGCGGATCAAATGCCTCTTCGCAGATTTGCTTGAGCACCGCGCTCGATGCAGGAGCATAGGCGCTCGGCTTGATGACCACAGTATTGCCCGCGGCAAGGGCGCCGGCGAGTGGCTCGAGCGTCAACAAAAACGGATAGTTCCATGGAGCCATGATGAGCGTGACGCCATAGGGCACGGCTTGCGTTTTGCACACACTCACGGCGTTGGCAAGGTCACACGGACGCAGGCGCGAACGACTCCATCGAGCCACATGCGCGATCTGATGACGAATCTCGGAAAGCGAGGTGCCGATTTCGCACATATAGGCCTCGTCATGCGACTTTCCCAAATCGGTCTTGAGCGCATGGGCAATATCGGCCTCGTGGGCCCGTACCGCATCGCGTAAACTCACGAGCGCACGACGTCGAGCATCGACATCAAACGTGGCGTGCGTCTTAAAGTAGGCGCGCTGATCGCCGACGATGCGCGCAATTTCCTCGGTGTTCATGGCGCCCTCCTAGTTCTCGTCCTCAAGCATACCACCCGCGACGACCTCGTACATACGCTCGAGCTCCAAGCGGTCCATTAAAAGCGGAACGGGGTACAGCGGATTAGCCTCGGCATCGGCGTGCGTTGCCATTTCGGGAATGTCGGAGCGGCGAATGCCTGTCACATATTTGGGGATACCCAGGGCAACGTTCATGCGGTCGACCCAATCGATAAAGGCCTCGGCCGCAAGACCGTCCTGCGCGGTAGCCGGCGCAATGCCCGCCATGCGAGCAAGATCGGCGAGCTTGGGGGCGGCGGCGTCACCATAAGCGCGAAGCATGTGCGGCAGGATGATCGCGTTGGCCAAGCCGTGCGGAATCCCGTATCGTCCGCCCAGGCTGTGTGCAATGGCATGCACGTAGCCCACGTATGAGCGCGTAAAGGCAACACCCGCTTTATACGCCGCCGAAAGCATATTGCGGCGCGCACGCATGTTGTCGCCATGCTCATAGGCCTCGAGCAAATTATCGCGGATGAGTTGCACCGCCTGACGCGCCATCTTGCGCGTATAGGGCGTGGTGCTGCGCCCGATAAAGGCCTCGACGGCATGCGTCAGAGCATCCATGCCCGTCTGCCCCGTAATGGAGGCGGGCAGGCCGCGCGTAAACTCGGGGTCGTGCACCGCAAAGCGCGGGATAAGCACAAAGTCGTTAATGGGGTACTTGTAGTGCGACTCGTCATCGGTAATGACCGCTGCGAGCGTGACCTCGCTACCCGTACCTGCCGTGGTGGGAACGGCGATGAGCAGCGGCAGGCGACGATGAACGCGCAGCAGGCCGCGCATCTTGTTGATGGGCTTGTATGGCTGCGCAATGCGCGCCCCCACACCCTTGGCGCAGTCCATGGCCGAACCGCCACCAAAGCCGATAATGGCCTGGCAGGCGCTCGCGCGATACAGGGACGCCGCTTCCTCCACGTTTGAGACCGTGGGGTTCGCACGTGTTTCGGCATAGACCGCAACGCCAATTCCCTTGGACGCGAGCGCTGTCTCGAGCGGTGCCGTGAGCCCCAGACGGGCAATGCCGGGATCCGTCACGATAAGGACCTTCTGGATCGAGCGCTTTTGAAGCACCGCGAGCACATCCTCGGCATGCTCTAAAATGCGCGGCTCGGTATAGGGCAGGATTGGCAATGCAATGCGAAAAACCGTCTGATATGTTCGACACCAGGCACGACGGGCTAGATGCATAAAGGAAACTCCTTCATTTGTTGATAGGTCAACATTTGCTCGACCGATTGTACTCATCGGAGGTCGCACGAGGTCTAGCAATCGTTAATCAATCAACATCTTCACATGCCCAAAATTGTTTTATTAAAAATCATTCCTAATAGGCTTCACATTCGGTCGCATTTATGGATAATAGAACTCGTCAAGACGCACGTCCGGAGAGGGCCCTTACGGGACCGGACGAGCGCGCCATCGCCATCGATCGAAAGGATCGAATTATGAAGTTTGTTTGCCCCGTTTGCGGTTATGTGGAAGAGTTCGACGGCGACCAGCTGCCCGAGGATTTCAAGTGCCCCCAGTGCGGCGTTCCCGGCTCTCGCTTCCTGAAGCAGGAGGAGGGTCAGCTCGAGTGGGCTGCCGAGCACGTCGTGGGCGTCGCCAAGATGGAGGGCGTCTCCGAGGACATCGTTGCTGACCTGCGCGCCAACTTTGAGGGCGAGTGCTCTGAGGTCGGTATGTACCTGGCCATGGCTCGCGTCGCTCATCGCGAGGGCTATCCCGAGATCGGCCTGTACTGGGAGAAGGCTGCCCACGAGGAGGCCGAGCACGCCGCCAAGTTCGCCGAGCTCCTGGGCGAGGTCGTGACCGACTCCACCAAGAAGAACCTCGAGATGCGCGTTGAGGCCGAGAACGGCGCCACCGCCGGCAAGACCGATCTCGCCAAGCGCGCCAAGGCCGCTGGTCTCGATGCCATCCACGACACCGTGCACGAGATGGCTCGCGACGAGGCTCGCCACGGCAAGGCTTTCGCCGGCCTGCTAAAGCGCTACTTCGGCTAAGCCAAACGCCTGAGAGACATTCTCTAGCTTTATAAGGCCCGGACCGCATGGTTCGGGCCTTTTTCGTGTCTTGCAAACCAGTTAACGTCCCAAAAATAGGACCACCTTTGACATCGGCTTCGCGTCAAAAACTAAGTGAGTAGCCTTTTGGGAACTTGTCGAGCAGACCACCCGTATTGCTTTATAAAACCGCAGGTAGATAGCTTGCCGCAAAACAATCTGGTCGCCATCACGCTAAAAGTCTACTCACTTAGATTTGCAACCGTCCATGATCGGGCCTTTTTGTGTCTAACGGGCATCTTTTTGTCGATTTCTCCCAGTTTTGACCAGTCAACGAATAGCTCAGACCGAAGCAATGCCTCGGCCCCTTGCTCCTCCAAGCTTTTATCGCGATATTCAACATCGAGCAACCTGCATACGGCCTTAACAATCGCATGGAATCTATCATCATCGGATATCTGTCCGTGTGTCAGGAGAAATACATCGTAGCCCATGGCCTGAAGCGCCGTCATGCGGTCGGCGTCACGCAAACCATCCCCGGCTCGCCCGTGTGAGCCCTTTCCTTGGCATTCAATGGCCACCTGTCGCTCTCCGTCCGGCGAAGAAAGAAGTAGGTCGATATATACACGGGACTTGCCTACAATCGCCCGAGCACTTGCGCTTAGCGCCACTTCGACATTGAGCTCTATGCCGCAAAAACCTTCGCCTCCCAATGATCGTGGCAACCCAAGCAACAAATACGTCTCAGCCTCAAAAGGCGATGCGGCACCCAGTGGAACGAGATGCGATACCGCGACAAATCGCTTGCCGTAACGCATCCCACAAACATCTGAACAAAAACGGTCAAGGTCTCCGCCCAAAACCAAAGCGTCTCGACGCCATAAATTTGAGGCGGTGCCGTCCTCGGACGGGCAGCGCACCCAACCGAACGTTGTCGAAATCGCGCCCGAATCAATTGCACGCGAAAGCTCCGCCTCAAGTGCCGCCGGCAGGGCACACACCGCAAACAAGCCACACATCTCCGCCAATACCAAAAGAAGCTGAAGATCCGTCAGATGCCGCAACATGATGAATGCCGTCAGTAGAGGAGACGTAATCAAAACCCCATGCTCCGTTTCCAGCACGGATTCCCTGGGAAGCTCACCAAGAAACAGCCGCTGCCTAATGCTGGCAGGACAAGTCCGTTTGTTTCTCGTCCGAACCAATGTATACAACGGAAAACCGAGCGCGACCGCAGCCGTCGGGTTGCGGGCGAGATCATATCGCTGCCGGTCTTCTTCCGGTCGTGGAAGCGGCGGACACAAAGCGCGGACTTGAGGAGGCAAACGCCAGTACCTAAAAGCTGATATGTCACAAAGTAGATCCTTCATAGGCACAGGAAAACACGAATTTCAACCCAGTCAGTCACGCATTGGCGCGAACGCACCAAAAATGGCGCCGAACGGACTGCCAAGTTTTCAACAGCCCTCCCCAACTGGCCAAAAGCTTGCCGAGAGCTGGACGAAGCCCTGTTGAAAACCCCATTTTTTTCTCATGCAGGAGCTTTGCGCGGCAAGTGAGTAGACTTTTTTGAACATCCCGAGCAGGCCGGTCATCCTGCTTTTCAAAACCGCAGGTAGATAGCTTGTTACAAAACTGTCTGGTCGCCAAAGTGCTAAAAGTCTACTCACTTAGGTTGCAGAGTGCTCCCCATTAGCTGCAATTCCAAGGTAGTTAGTACTTTTGGACTCAGATCGTCATACTGAACAAGAATTTGAGTTGAGTTTTCAGGGACAGATGCGCCATCGGCACACCAAAAACAGTCACCGATATCGATAAAAGGGATGCTCGAGCGCGTGAGGGCCCGTGCAAAAGAGCTTCCGCCCGCGTCACACTCCACGGCCACGACGCAGTAAAGGCCGGCGTCCGCGTACTCGATCGAGACTTCCCCTGCCGGAAACGTTTTCCGTACAAGCGCCGCCAGGCCATCACGCGCCCCACGAGCACGAGCGCGCACGCGGTTCACATGTCGCTCGTAATCACCCGATTCCAGCAAACGCGCCAAGGCAACCTGATCAACAGAACTTACCGACGAGGCGTAGAAACCAAGGTTGCGTTTAAACCTCTCCATTAGTTCATCGGGCAGCACCATGTACGCCAAACGCAACGCCGATGAAAGACTCTTCGAAAACGTGTTGGTGTAGATAACCGACTGGGCGGCATCGATCGACGCGAGCGCGGGAATCGGCTTGCCGGCAAGGCGAAACTCACAATCAAAGTCGTCTTCGATGAGATACCGACCTGGCCGCTCGGCGGCCCAGCTCAGCAACGCATAGCGACGTGCAATGCTCGTCACAAGACCGGTCGGATACTGATGAGACGGCATCAGGTGAAGGACATCGGTCCCGGTTTTCTGCAGCGCGCTCAAGTCCACGCCCTCAGCATCCAACGGGATATGCCGCACTTCGCAACCCATGGCCTGATAGATGCGCGTCAAGCGCAAATAGCCTGGATCCTCGACGGCATACACCTTGTCCGCGCCAAGCAACTGAACCAACATGGTATCGAGCAGCTGGGCGCCCGCACCGATAACGATGTTGTCGGGGTCGACATTCATGCCCCTTGTCCCGCGCAGATGGTGCGCAATCGCACGTCGCAGTCGAGCGGTGCCCTGCGCCGGTGCGGGCGAAAAGATTTCACGTTCGTCTTCGGACGTCAGCGTCGCCCGTAGCGCACTTTGCCAAAGCCGCGCCGCCTCCAAAGCGGAAGGAGAAAGTGCGTCGAATCGCTCTGCCTGCCCCATGGCATCATGCGCGCTGGGACCAACAGGGACAGCATCTCGGTCGATATCCCCCGCAGCAAAAGCCAAAACCGGCGCATCCGGAAGCTCGCACGCGTAGTAGCCACGACGCGGCATCGAGCAAATATAGCCCTCGGCAAGCAACTGGCTATATGCATTCTCGATGGTAATGACACTGATACCCAAATGACTCGCAAAGGCGCGCTTAGACGGCAGATGCTCCCCCGCCGCAATACGGCCAGCAACAATATCATCGCGAATTTGCTGGTAAACATACTCATAAAGCGATGCTTCGCCGCGATTTTCCAAATTGTAGTCAAGCATGGGTCTATCACCTGACCTTATCGAATCATTCAATCTGGCATTAGTCTGACCTTGTTATTATCTCGAAAACTGAGTATTTCGCCATACCCAGCTCCCCGATAGGATGTTCCGTCAAGCAATGTACATGCCAACCAAGGGAGCAACCATGGCAGAACAGACCAGCAAGGCCGATCGCGTCAAACTCAATCGCGAACTCGCGCAGATGCTCAAGGGCGGCGTCATCATGGACGTCACCACGCCCGAGCAAGCACGCATCGCCGAGGAGGCGGGCGCCTGCGCCGTCATGGCGCTCGAGCGTATCCCGGCCGACATCCGCGCCGCAGGCGGCGTCTCGCGCATGAGTGATCCCAAGATGATCAAGGGCATCCAGGAGGCCGTCTCCATCCCCGTTATGGCCAAGTGTCGCATCGGTCACATTGTCGAGGCGCAGGTCCTGCAGGCCATCGAGATCGATTACATCGATGAGTCCGAGGTCCTCTCCCCTGCCGATGACGTCTATCACATCGACAAGACCCAGTTTGACGTGCCATTTGTCTGCGGCGCCCGCGATCTGGGCGAGGCGCTGCGCCGTGTTGCCGAGGGCGCCACGATGATTCGCACCAAGGGCGAGCCGGGCACGGGCGACGTCGTCCAGGCCGTGCGCCACATGCGCAAGATCCAAAAGCAGATCCGCGACGTTGTTGCCCTGCGCGACGACGAGCTCTTTGAGGCAGCCAAGCAGCTGCAGGTTCCGGTCGAGCTGGTGCGCGAGGTCCATGCCACGGGCAAGCTCCCCGTCGTAAACTTTGCCGCCGGCGGAGTCGCGACCCCCGCCGACGCCGCGCTGATGATGCAGCTGGGCGCCGAGGGCGTCTTTGTTGGCTCGGGCATCTTTAAGAGCGGCGACCCCGCCAAGCGCGCCGCCGCCATCGTCAAGGCCGTGGCAAACTTCACCGACGCCAAGCTCATCGCCGAGCTTTCGGAGGACCTGGGCGAGGCCATGGTGGGCATCAACGCCGACGAGATCGAGATCATCATGGAGGAGCGCGGGCGCTAGTCCAGCAGAAAGGATCGCACATGAGCGATTATGCACACCAAACGGTTGCCGTGCTGGCGGTCCAAGGCGCTTTTGCCGAGCATGAGGCAAGGCTATCTGAGCTGGGCGCACGCTGTATTGAGCTGAGGCAGGCGGCTGATTTGAAGCAGAACTTTGACCGTCTGGTACTTCCCGGCGGCGAGTCTACCGTTCAAGGGAAACTGCTTGATGAGTTGGGCATGCTCGAGGAGCTTCGTACCCGTATCGCTGAAGGCATGCCCGTCCTGGGCACCTGCGCCGGCCTGATTCTGCTGGCTCACGACCTTGCCGCTCATGACGATAAGGGCACGCCGCGTTTGGCAACCATGGATGTGCTCGTTGAGCGCAATGCCTATGGCAGACAGCTCGGCAGTTTTCGCACCGAGGGACAGGTAGACGGCATCGACGGTGAAGTGCCGCTGACATTTATCCGCGCGCCCCGCATCGTCGAGGTCCACGGCGACGCCAAGGCCTTGGCAGAGGTCGATGGCCGCATCGTCGCCGCCCGCCAGGGCAACCAGCTCGGCGTAACCTTCCACCCCGAACTCGATGAAGACACCCGCCTCCACGAACTGTTCCTACAAATGTAGGTAGAACAAAAACGAGAGTGGATAATCTCCCACTTTGAGCTTGAATGCAGACTCAAACCGGGAGATTATCCACTCTCATGCTATGTAGTCGTTGGGGACGTTCTTAAACGACTAGTCAAACAAGAACGTCCCCAACGACCATATTGCGATAGACGACCACGTTTGTCCAGATAAAACCGACCAAATAAACCTGTCCCCTTTTGGTAGGTTTGGATCAAGGCAACGCCGATGCCTTGGTACCGACAGCGAAAACCCGCCAGAGCGAGCAAGGTGCCTTGAAACGAGGCGGCATTGATCTTTTGATCATGCCGCCGAAGTTGAAAGGCA
>DXMD01000013.1:0-19573 GCA_019414385.1 Collinsella sp.
CCCGCATCCACGAGTAGCCTCTACTCTGTTGCCTCTCTCGTGGGCGCCAGGCAAGACGCCCACAAACTAGCCTCTCTTCACGAGCCCCGCAGTCCGCTCCGACTGCGGGGCTTTTGCTATTCACCTAGTCATTGGGGACAAACCCGGCACTTGGGGACGGTCCTTTCCTGCCGGCAGCTTGGGACAGTCCTTAATAGTCATTGGGGACGTTCTTAAACGACTAGTCAAACAAGAACGTCCCCAACGACTACTCATTTAAGTCTGTCCCCAATGACTGCCCAATGGCTGGGAAGGCGCATCCCACACCGACGCATTGCCTTCGGGCCCTCTCCCCAGGCTCTCCATAGCTCAGCTGGACTCCCCGCAACCTGTTCCGAGTTGGCGGAACGAGCGCGACGTGGAGTGTCATTCTTTACCGCGTTAGACTAGACGCAGGGAAAGGAGGAGGACATGGATGCTCGCGTCAAGCAGCTTGTAAATATGATCGAGGACGCTCAGCCTGTCGCTGTCGCGGTACTTGCCAAGCGTCTCGAGGTAAGCGAGCGCGCCGTGAGAAACTATATCCATCGCGCAAACGACAGCCTTGCAGGGGTTGCACGCATCGTTGGCAGCAAGGGGCAGTATCGTATCGATGTTGCACGTGCAGATGAGCTTGCTCGCTTGCTAGACGGTGCGGCTCTGGCCCATCCGGGCATTCCTGATACGCGCGATGGCCGTGTGTCCTTCCTTCTTAACGACCTCCTCATGCGGTCCCAGTGGGTGACGATTGAGGAGTATGCGGATTTACTCTACGTTTCGGCGCGGACTCTGTCCAATGACATGCGTCTGGTAGAGCAGAAACTCGCCCAATTTGACTTAACGCTCGAAAAGCGCCCACGCTACGGAATCCGCGTTGCGGGCGGGGAGTCACAACGGCGCCTGTGCCTGGCCTCGCTGGTGAGGCCCGTGTTGCCCGACACCGACGATGCAAAGCTCGCCGAGCGCCTGCGGGCCATCGCCGCATGTGTGGACGATGCCCTGACGGCCTCGCCCGTCACGGTGAGCTCGCTGGCATCCCGCAATCTCATCATGCATCTTTACATTGCTCTTGGCCGCATCGAGCAGGGCTGCTATGTCCCAGCTGCAGAATCGGACGTTCAAAAACTGGAGGGAACGCGCGAATACGCCGCGGCTTTCCAGATTGCCGCAAACATCAAGGATGCCCTGGGCGTGAGCATGCCCCGAGAAGAGGTTGCCTTTATCGCAATCCATTTGCTCGGCAGGGGCACGGGCGTGCCCGAGAAGGGCTCTGCCGTTATCTCGGACGAGATGTGGGAGATTGCTTCCGAGATGGTACGTGCGGTCAACGATGAGTTTAGGTTTGACTTTAGCGGCGATCTTGAACTTCGCATGAACCTTGCTCGGCATATCGGCCCTCTGGGCTATCGCCTTGAATATCACATGCATATGGATAACCCCATGCTGCCCGATATCAAGACGAGGTTTCCGTTGGCCTATTCGATGGCAGCTGGCACCTCGCAGGTACTCGAGCGTCATTTTGGCAGCCAGCCCTCTGATGAAGAGCTCGGCTACATCGCCATGGCATTTGCTCTGGCCCTCGAGCAGCAAGCCGACCAGCCGCGTCGCAAGCGCATCCTGATCGTGTGCGCCTCGGGAGCGGGAAGCGCCCGCATGCTCGAGCACCAGTACCGCAAGCAGTTTGGCATGTATATCGATTCGATTGAGACATGCGATGTCGCCCGCGTGGGAACGTTCGATTTTTCGCACATCGACTACGTGTTCACAACGGTGCCGCTCAACGTCAAGTTGCCCGTGCCCGTCCGCGAGGCCGATTTCTTCTTGGAGACGAGCGATGTCAACGCTATCCGCAAGGTGCTGAGCGACGACACTGCGCAATCGGACTCCGTAAGCTCTTTCTTTAGCCGTGCCCTGTTCTTCAACCGCGTTGAGGCGCCGTCGAAGCAGGCCGTTCTCCGATATCTCTCCGAGCGCGCCGTCGAGAGCGGCCGTGTCGATGCCCAGTTTGCCCAAGAGGTCGCCGAGCGCGAGAGCGCGAGTGCCACCTCGTTTGGCAATGGGGTAGCCATGCCCCATGGGATGCATCCCTTGAGCGCCGAGGCCTTTGTTACCGTGGGCCTGCTCGAACATCCCATTCTTTGGGACGAATACGGCCATGAGGTCGATATCGTCTTTATGGTGTCGTTTGCCCGGTCGGGCGGCGATGAGGCGCGGATCTTGAGCTCACTGCTCGCCGAGATCTTTATGGACCGCCAGGGGGTCGAGCGCCTACGCGAGCGCCGGTCCTGGCATGAGCTGATGGCGCTTGTGCAAGCGCATACGGCTTAAGACTTCTTTTGTCGATAACCCTGTCTGTCTACCTGCAATAAACCTCGAGGATTGCGGGCGGGAGATAGGCGTTTCGAATATTCAAGTACAAACCAAACATCACGGGAGAGGAGACCGTTATGGACGATCAGGGAACCGAGATGGTTTCGTTTCAGCTGGTCGCTGCAGCGGGAGAGGCACGCAGCCTTGCCTTCGAAGCCCTTGAAAAGGCAAAAGCGGGGGATTTTGACGCCGCCGCCAAACTCATGAAGCAGTCAAAGGATGCGGGAATCAAGGCTCACCACATCCAAACGCAGCTGCTTTCGACTGAGGCAGCGGGCGAGCATCTGTCGGTGGATGTGTTGCTGGTCCATGCTCAGGACCACCTCATGTGCTCCATGCTTGCTCAGGAGCTCGTGCAGGAGCTGATCTGCCTGTATGAGTGCACTGCAACCAAGAACGCCTAGCGGCGTGCGGTGACTATCCAACCAATCAATGCGAAGGGAATCCCTTATGAAGATCCTTCTTGTTTGCGCAGCTGGTCTGTCTACAAGCATTCTGATGAAGAAACTCGAGAAATATGCGGAGCAAAACGGCATCGAGCTCGATATCGATGCGGTGGGTATCGGCGAGTATCAGGAGACGTGCGCCAATTATGACGTGCTGCTCTTGGGGCCGCAGGTGTCCTACCAGCTCAACACCGTCAAGCAGGGGAGCGGTAAGCCGACCGCGGTCATCCCCGCACAGGACTACGGCATGGGCAACGCCGCCAACGTGCTGGCACTCGCCCAGTCGCTGTTGGGCTAGGAGGCGACCATGGAAAAGTTCATGACCCTGCTTCAGGAAAAACTGACCCCTATTGCCAATTTCTGCGGCACCGAGCGCCACTTTGCCTCCATGCAAAAGGGCTTTATGAGCGCGATCAGCTTCATCTTGGTATCTGCCGTCTTTATGATCCTCGCCAACCCGCCGGTCACGGCCGACCTGGTGGCGCAGGGTGGGTTCTGGTCCGTCTTTGGCCCTTGGCTCGATTTTGCGACGGCCAATAAGCTCACGCTGCTCATCCCCTTCAATATGACGATGGGCATACTGTCGGTGATCGTGACGTTCGCAATCGCCTATAACCTGGCGGGCACCTACAAGATGCCCAAGCTTAACGCCGGCATGACCTCGCTGGTGATGTTCCTGATCGCCGCGGCGCCGTCGTCCTACTACCAGCTTGCTGACGAGTCCGTGCTCCAGGCGGTCCCCTGCACCTATCTGGGTGCGCAGGGCCTGTTTACCGCCATCATCGTTGCCTTGGTCTCCGTCGAGGTCACGCGCTTCTGCCAGACCAAGGGCATCACCATCAAGATGCCCGATGGCGTGCCGCCGTTTTTGTCCGAAACCTTTGGCGCCATCGTACCTATGCTCGCCAACATCCTCATCTTCTTTGGCGGCAACCTGCTGATCCAGATGATCGATCCCGCGCTGTCCATCCCCTCGGTTATCGAGAAGCTGCTCGCTGCCCCGCTTTCCGTCGCAGTTGACTCTGTGCCCGGCGCACTGCTTATCTGCTTCATGACGCTGCTGTTTTGGTGCTTTGGCGTCCACGGCAACATGATCGTAATGCCCATCACCGCCCCGGTCTCGCTTGCCGCCTTTGCCGCCAACGCCTCGCTCTATGCTGCCGGGCAGCCGCTTGAGTTCCACCCGGTGCTCATGTCGTTGGCCATCAACCTCATCGGCGGCACGGGTAATACGTTCTCTTTTGTGGCGCTCTGCGCGTTTAGGGCAAAGTCGCAGCAGCTCAAGGCATTTGGCAGGGCATCGATCGTGCCGAGCTTCTTCCGTATCTCCGAGCCCGCGATCTTCGGCGCGCCCATCATCTTCAACCCGATCCTCATGATTCCGTTTGTGCTAGGCGGCATGATCTCGGCCCTGCTGTATTGGGGTGCGGTCTCACTGGGTCTTGTCTCTAACTTCTACATCTTGGTGAGCGGCACGTTCCCCATCTTCGTTCAGGGCTTTGTCCAGTGCCTCGACCCGCGCATCTGGGTGTTTACGATCGTTTTGATCGTGGTCATGGCTGTGGTCTGGTACCCGTTCTTTAAGGTGTACGATAACCAGCTCCTGGCTCAGGAGCAGGAGAACGCCGCGGCAGCTTCTGCCGAGGATGCTGAGTAGCATGAGTTACTTTGACAGAACGTCTGCCGCCGGTATGCCCGAGGGCTTTTTGTGGGGTGGTGCCCTCGCCGCCAACCAGGCCGAAGGGGGCTGGAACGAGGGCGGCCGCGGCATGTCGCACTCCGACCTGATCCCACAGGGTTCCGACCGCTGGGATGTAATGTTTGGCAGGCAAAAGCCCGTGGACGATCCGGACAGGCTGTATCCATGCCGCTGGGGCAACGACTTCTTCCATCATTGGCACGAGGATGTCGAGCTCTTTGCCGAGATGGGCTTTAAGTGCCTGCGTCTTTCAATTTGCTGGAGCCGTATTTTTCCCACAGGGATGGAGACCGAGCCCAACGGCGAGGGCTTGGAGTTTTACCGTCAGGTATTCGAGGCGCTGCGCGAGCATGGAATCGAGCCGCTTGTGACGCTGTCGCACTACGACTATCCGTTGGCTCTGGTCGAGCGCTATGGTGGCTGGCAAAGCCGAGAGATGATCGAGCGGTATGCGCACTACGTCGAGACCGTCGGACGCGCGTACCAGGGCCTCGTGCGTTATTGGCTTACGTTCAACGAGATCAACAGCGTGGCGCTGTCCTATCTCAACGCGGGTGTCACGCTCGAGGATGAGCGTGACCGTGCAGCCGTGACCGCGGCGTTCTCGCACCATATGTTTATGGCGAGCGCTCGCGCTGTCGAGATTCTGCACAAGATCGATCCCGCAAACAAGGTGGGTTGCATGGTCGCTGCCGGTGCGACCTATCCGTACCGTTGTGCGCCCGAGGACGTATGGCTTGCGTATGAGGAGGACCGCGGCCGCTACTTCTACACAGACGTGATGGCTGCGGGCGCCTATCCTGCTTGGAAGCTGCGTGCACTCGAGAAAGAGGGTGTTCACGTGCCCTTTGAGCCGGGCGATACGGAGTATCTGGCAGAGCATACGGTCGACTTCATCTCGTTCTCGTACTATTGCTCGCGCTTGGTGTGCGCCGATGATCAGGTGATCGCCGAGAAGGCGGAGGGCAACGTGTTCCCGACGTTGCGCAATCCGTACCTCAAGGATAAAGAGACTGCCTGGAAGTGGCAGATCGATGCGCTGGGTTTGCGCGTGACGCTTGCCGGCTACCACGATCGTTACCATCTTCCGCTCTTTATCGCCGAGAACGGTGTGGGCGGACTCGATGCGCTGGAAGACGGCAAAGTCCACGATGCGTATCATATTGATTACCTGCGAAGGCATATTCTTGCGCTGCGCGATGCAATTGTCGAGGACGGTGTTGACCTGATGGGATACACGCCGTGGGGTTGTATCGATTTGGTGTCGGCCTCGACGGGGCAGATGAAGAAGCGCTATGGCTTTGTTTATGTCGATGCCGATGATACGGGCAAAGGCACGTTCGATCGCTACCGAAAGGACAGCTTCTGCTGGTATCAAAAGGTCATTGCATCAAATGGCGAGGACTTGAGTTAACCCTTGCAAGCCTGCTGCCCCCGTGGCCCGTTTCGGCCGCGGGGGCTTTTGCTATTTACCTAGTCCCCGATGAGACCCTCATTCTGTGGGTAGTCATTGGGGACGTTCTTAAAAGACTAGTCATTTAAGTCTGTCCCCAATGACTGCGGAAACCCGGCACTTGGGGACGTTCCTTTTCTGCTGGCAGCTTGGAACAGTCCTTAAAGCCCGCATCAATCAACTGCGGAAAGCGCATCCCAGAATGAGCGTCCAACATGGGACATAGTTTCCCTTGAGGGCCTCAACCGGAAAATGCATCCCGGAATGTTGCCGGAAAGTGGAACGTAGTTTCCCAAACGGGCCGCTAACGGAAAGTGCATCCCGCTATTGAGCTCCAAAATGGGATGCGCTTTCCGTGTCGGCAGTTCCTGGCAGCCTGGGGCTACTCATTTAAGTCTGTCCCCAATGAGTGCAATGAGTGCCCAATGACTAGTAGTAGGCCCACATGGCTTCGATTTCGTTGAGGACTTCTACGACACCCCAGCGACGGGCGCTGCGGCTGGCCGAGTTGGGGTCGTAGACTCCCACTTGATCGGCATCGTCGATGCCCCAGAGCACGATATAGTGTCCAACACTGGTAAAGGTGCCGGGACGAACCGATGCGATAATGGGCGCACCCGAGCGCAGCGCCTGGGTGATAGAGCTGCGATCGATATGGAGCTCCGTTGCGTTAAGTCCCAACTGCCACGCACCGCTCGTCATAAACGACCATTCGGTTGCACCGGTGGGGGCGTAATTGCCTGCCTCGGAAAGCGCGCACATATCGACGGGAGTCATATCGGTGCGTCCCGTCTTAAAGATATAGACCATGGTGAGGCACGTAGGCCCGCAGGCATTTTGGCGGATGGTACCGCCGGCGTAAGGCAGCTCCGACCATGCAGGGTCGATCTGATAGATATGGGGCATCGTGCCGGCTTGCCATTGCGAGCGCGGGGTCGAAAAGGCGAAAGAATAACCGGGCGCGACGGGGGCCTTGAGCAGCTTGTCCTCGGCGGTGGGCTCGAGACCGGCCGAGCCGTGGGACATACAGGATCCCAAAAACACAAAGACGAGGCAGGCGGCGATGGAGCAAAACGCAAGGCGTAGGCGGCGGGCCGGAAGTGCGTGGCTTGTGGTATGCGACGCGGGGCGAGGGGCGGAATTGCCGCGATCGCGTTGAGGTCGCGAAAAGGAACGCTTAACGTAGTAGTCGGTCTTACGGCTATCGTAGCGGCGTGGCTGCGATGTGTCGGTCTGGCGTTGGCGTGTGCTCGTACTCACGCGGCCTGACCGCTGCACGGTACGGCTTTGTTTCCGCGAAGAAGCCCCGAGCTGCTCTTGGGGGCGCTGCGGGTTGTCGTTGTCGGAGGTGCTTCTGGGCGTTGGCGTGGTGCGGCCGGCAAGGCGCACGCTTTGTGGCCGTTGGTCGTCGTCATTGTATCCGTATGCCATTCGAATCACCTTGCCTCATGTGTAACTTGTCTATCCTACATAAAAAGATGCACGACACATGGGCATGTGCGCCAAAAGCCTGACAAATGGTATGAACGTTGCCGCGCCGCGCGCCAAGCGTCACGGCAACAGGTATTCAAAAGCAGGCAAGATGAAAAAGCGTCCAAGACGAATGACGTCTTCCGCCGTTCGTCCCAAAAACGGCACCGCTCGTTTTGCAGTTCTGCCTTCGGTCGAGCCATGGGCGGCCATGCTGTGCCAAGGTCGTATCTTAAAGCCACGAAATAAAAGCGCGCGGCAAAACAGACCGCGCAAGGGGTGACGCCAAGGGGCGTCAAAAAGGAAAGGAGGGGAACAATGGCGGACAAGAACGCAGAAGTTGCAGTCGAAGGTAACGGCGGCATGAAGAAAACGCTTTCGCTCTGGAACTTCTTCACCATCGGTTTCGGCGCCATCATCGGAACTGGCTGGGTTCTGCAGGTCGGCGACTGGATGGTCGTGGGCGGCGGTCCCGTTCCTGCTATGATCGCATTCCTCTTGGGTGCAATCTTCCTCGTGCCCGTCGGAGCTGTTTTCGGTGAGCTCACGGCTGCTATCCCCATCTCGGGCGGCATCGTCGAGTATGTCGATCGTAGCTTTGGCCGTACGCTGAGCTATATCACCGGATGGCTTTTGGCCTTGGGCAACGGCATCCTGTGCCCGTGGGAGGCCATCGCCATCTCGACCCTCGTGTCCGAGATGTTCGGCAGCCTGCCCGGTCTTGAGTGGCTGCGCGCCGTCAAGCTCTACACCATCCTGGGCGCCGACGTTTACCTGTTCCCGACGCTGATCGCGCTCGGCTTTGCAGTCTACGTCATCTTCCTCAACTTCCGCGGTGCCAGCTCGGCTGCCAAGCTCCAGGCCTTCCTGACCAAGGCTCTGCTCTGCGGCATGCTGCTCGCCATGGGCGTCTCGCTGTTCACCGGCTCGCCGGACAATGCCATGCCCGTGTTCTCCCAGGTCACCGGCGCTGGCGGCGGCAAGGCCGCTACCGAGAGCACCAGCCTGTTTGCCGGCATCGTGTCGGTCCTGGTTCTGACCCCGTTCTTCTACGCCGGCTTCGACACTATTCCTCAGCAGGCTGAGGAAGCAGCCGAGGGCCTCAACTGGAACAAGTTCGGCAAGATCATCTCCCTGGCACTGCTGGCCGCCGGCGGCTTCTACATGGTCTGTATCTACTCGTTCGGCACCATTCTCGACTGGCATGAGTTCGTTAAGAGCCCGGTTCCCGCGCTCGCCTGCCTCAAGGGCATCAACATGCTTCTGTACCTGGCCATGCTCGTCATCGCTACGCTTGGACCCATGGGTCCGATGAACTCCTTCTACGGCGCCACGAGCCGCATCATGCTCGCCATGGGCCGCAAGGGCCAGCTGCCCGAGCAGTTCGCCGAGGTCGACCCCAAGTCCGGCGCTCCCAAGCTTGCCTGCGTCGTCTTGGGCGTCATCACCGTCGTCGGTCCGTTCCTGGGCAAGAACATGCTCATCCCTCTGACCAACGTGTCGGCTCTCGCCTTCATCTTCTCCTGCGGCATGGTCGCCCTCGCTTGCCTGCGCATGCGCTTCACCGAGCCCGACCTGCCTCGTCCCTACGAGGTGCCCGGCGGCAAGTTTGGCATCGGCCTCGCTATCGCTGCCTGCGCCATCATCATCGGCCTGCTCGTGATTCCGTTCTCTCCCGCCTCCCTCAACATGGTGGAGTGGAGCATCGTGATCGGCTGGCTGGCCGTCGGCCTGGCTCTCATGGCCTTCACCAATTCCCGCAAAAAGTAACGCCGAGCCGGGGCGGATCAGGTGCGCGGGACCCTCTCTTCCGCGCACCGAACCCGGCACCACTTGGGTAGCTTTGTGAGGCTTTAACCCAACACGGCCTCGCCCACTATATGGATCCATAAGGAGGAACCATGTCCACTAAGTATGCAATCGTTGGCGGCAAGCTCATCGACGGTACCGGTGCCGAGCCGGTCGAGAACTCCCTCGTTCTCGTCGACGACAACGGCAAGATCGAGTACGCCGGCGCCATGCAGGACCTTCCCGAGGGCGTTGAGGTCATCGACGCCGCCGGCAAGACTGTCCTGCCCGGCCTGATCGACACCCACCTGCACTTCTCGGGCAACTTGACCGACGATGACACCGACTGGGTCATGCAGCCGCTCCTCGAGAAGCAGGCCGTCGCCGTCAAGCAGGCCTACGACTGCCTCACCCACGGCCTCACCACCGTCTGCGAGATCGGCCGCTTTGGTATCCAGATCCGTGACTGCATCGACAAGGGCGTCTTCAAGGGCCCGCGCGTTCTGGCCACCGGCCTTGGCTTCTGCCGCGTTGCCGGCCACGGCGACTCTCACCACTGCAGCCAGGAGCTCAACAAGGAATCGCACCCCTGGGGCGATCAGGTCGACGGTCCTTGGGATCTGCGCAAGGCCGTCCGTCGTCGCCTGCGCGAAAACCCCGATGCCATCAAGATCTGGGCTACCGGTGGCGGCATCTGGCGCTGGGACTCCGGCCGCGACCAGCACTACTGCTCCGAGGAGATTCAGGCCGTGGTCGAAGAGGCCAAGATGGTCGGAATCCCCGTGTGGAGCCACTGCTACAACAACCACGCCGCTGCCTACGATTCCGTTCGCTTTGGCTGCGAGCAGCTGATTCACGGCTTCGATATCGATGAGCGCACCATGGACCTCATGGCCGAGCAGGGCACCTTCTTCACCCCGACGATCGCCTTCCTGCCCACCTGGTACGCCACCTATCCGCCCGTCTACGTTCCCGAGCTGCACGACAAGTACGAGGGCACCCTGGTCGAGAAGGAGCTGCAGCGCAACTACGACTGCCTGCGCGAGGCCAAGAAGCGCGGCGTCGTCATGACGATCGGCTCCGACTCCTTCTCCTTCGTCACCCCGTACGGCACCTGCTCCATCGAGGAGATGTACGAGTTCGTCGACAAGATCGGCTTCACCCCGGTCGAGACCATCACCTGTGCCACCCTCAACGGTGCCAAGATGTGCCACATCGAGGACGAGACCGGTTCCATCGAGGCCGGCAAGTGCGCCGACCTGCTGGTCGTCAACGGTGACGTCGCCGCCGACATCCACGTGCTCAACACCGACAACATGGACGTCATCATGAAGGACGGCTGGATTGTCGAGGCCGGCAGCTTCGGCGAGGCAAACAAGTACAGCGCCTAAGCTACCGTTCATCGATGGCTTGATGTAAAACACAGTATTTGATTGCATAATGCAATGGAGAGGGTCGCTTGCGGCCCTCTTTATTGCTATGGGTGCGTCAGTAAGAAGGGGATGACGGTGGATCTCAATAGGCTGATTCTGGGCAAGAGCTACAACTCTACCAAGGTCTTTCGTACCGCTCAGCATGTGGTTCAAGCCATCTTGCTCGGTATTGTCGTTCCGCTGCTTATCCTGCTGCTCATCTGGGATCTAACCGATAATCCCAATCCCGTTCCGGCCGTTGTCGTCATTGCCGGCTTGGTCATGCTGTGCTTCTTCTTCTCGTATGTCTTTGTCGTTCCCGACGACCTCACATCGAGTGCAACCGACCGCACGCTCGCCATCGCTTCAAAAATATTCGCCTACACGTCGCGCGGCCTTACGCCCGAAGCTGCCCTGGGCGCCTCTAAGATCATCCTGTCTGAAACTATCGCCTCTGCCATCTGCTTTACCGACGGCAAGCAGGTGTTGGCAAGCTGGGGCGAGGATTCGGCAAAGTGTCCCGCCGGCACCCCGGTGGTGCTCAAGACCACGCTCAACGTGATCAACAGCGGTGAGCAAAGCGTGTTTTCGCGCGACGCCTCCAATGAGACGGGTGGCTACTTTCCGCGCCTGCGCGCCGGTATTGTCGCACCGCTTACCGTGCGCGGGCATTGCGTGGGCACGCTCGAGCTGTATTATCCCCGTCTGAGCAGCATCGATATGCGCCAGACGGCGCTTGCCTCGGGCTTTGCCGACCTCATTTCCACGCAGCTTGCGAGCTTTGAGCTCGAGCGCCAGGACGAGCTCACGGCCCGCGTGGAGCTGCGCGCCTTGCAATCGCAGGTCGATCCCCATTTTCTGTTTAACACCATCAGTACCATCGTGTCGCTCGTTCGAACCGAGCCCGACAAGGCGCGGTCGCTGCTGATCGACTTTTCCAATTACTATCGTCAGACGCTTTCTGATTCCGATACCCTCACAACGCTCGAGCACGAGGTGGAACAGGGCACTCGCTATATCAATCTAATGCAGGCTCGTTATGGCGACGGCCGTCTGCGCGTTTCGGTCGACATCGACTTTGAGGTGCGCGACAGCCTGGTGCCGCCGTTTATCTTGCAGCCGCTGCTCGAAAACTGCATCAAGCATGCGCAGCGCGAGACCGAGCCGCTTTCTATTCGTGTTAGGGCTTTTGAGACCGATGACGGCTTGGAGATCATCGTCGAAGATGACGGCATCGGTATGAGCGAAGAAGTCTGCGCGCATCTGTTTGAGCAACATCGCCGAGAGGAGCCCGAGAGCATTACCGCCGACGGCTCCATCAAGCGAGGTTGCGGCCTGGCGCTCTTCAACGTGCTTCAGCGCATCCATTTCTTTTACGGAGAAGATTCCGGCATGCGCGTGAAGTCCCAGGAGGGCGTGGGAACGCAGGTCATCGTCGAGCTGAACGGCGAGCCGCATGAGCCCGCGCCGTTGACGGCGTAGCACGCGGTTGGATTGAGAGAAAAAGAGGGGAAGCACATATGTCCGAAGGCTGGAACATCTTGGTGGTTGATGACGAGCCTCCCATTAGGGCTGAGCTACGCTATCTGTTGGAAAAGGATGCGCGTGTGGGCCAGATTGCCGAGGCGGGCAATGTCACCGAAGCCGTGGAGTCGATTCTGTCGAACAAGCCCGACGTGTTGTTTTTAGACATTACCATGCCCGGTCGCTCGGGAATTGAGCTTGCCGAGACGCTGCAGAACCTAAAGACGCCGCCGGTCGTGGTGTTTGTGACGGCGTTTGCCGAGTTTGCCGCCGATGCGTATAACCTCGATGCTGTCGACTATGTCGTCAAGCCGGTCGAGGACGCACGCCTGTCAAAGGCACTCGACAAGATCGAGGCAGCCTTGGGTGTCCGTCGTGTTATCCACGCTCCGCGCCAGCCTTTGCGTCTGACGGTGGACCGCGGGGGCAAAAAGGTGTTCATTCCTGCCGCAGACGTCTGCTACTTTGAGGCGCGCGCCGATTTTTGCAACGCCATCTGCGCCGAGGGAACGTACCTGATCAATGAGTCGATCTCTTCGCTCGAGCGTCGCTTGGACTCCGAGGGCTTTATTCGCGTTCATCGCAGCTACCTGGTCAATTTGGAAGACGTGCACAATGTTGAGATTGGCTCCACGGGGTTGATGGAGCTCAGGCTCGACCGCGTGAACTCGACGGTACCGGTGTCCCGTCGTCGTGCCGCCGAGGTCAAGTCGCACCTGGGGCTTGCGTAAGAGGCTTGCGTGCTGTCGTTTACCATCGCAGGTTTGGCATGGGCGCGCGGTGGGCATAATGGGTGGCATCGAATGAAATCGAAAGGATCATTATGCCCGCGCTTATCACCCATCATCTGTTTGGCGAGGAAAGCATCGACCGTCTTCCGCAGGGCGTCATCACGTCCGATGAAGAGCGCATTGCCTTTATCTTGGGCAACCAAGGTCCCGACCCGTTTTTCTTTCACATTCTGACACCGCGTGTTTCCGACTGTACGCTGCTGGCGCAGGTCATGCATCGCTCGCGCATGTCTCGCCAGTTCGCGTGCCTGCGCGACGGCGTGTCGCATCTGCTGCCGCGCGACGCCAGCTTGGGTCGCGCCTTTGCGCTGGGCCTGCTGTCTCATTACGTGCTCGACCGCAACGCCCATCCCTTTGTCTATGAGCAGCAGTTTGGCATCGTGGAGTCCGATTCAGAGCTTGAGGATTCGAGCAGTCAGGTCCATGCTGTGATCGAGAGCGACCTGGATGTACTGATGCTGCAGCTTAAACGCGATGGCGCTACGGTCGACGATTACCCGCCGGCGGGCGAGATCGTCACCACCGATCGCATCAATCGCGTGGCCGGCGTGCTGATGAGCTATGTTGCCGGACGCGTGTACGGCATTGACATTCCGGCGGGGGAGTACGGTGCTGCCGTTGCCAATATGCAGCGACTTTACCGCGCGATTGAGCCGGCCGGCTCCGCAAAGACGCGCGCGATCTCGCTGGTTGAGGGCTTGGTGCACGACTACTCGCTGCTCGACGGCCTTGCGCACCGCGTGACGACCGAGCTGCCCGAGCGTACCGGCAACCTGGGCCACTTGGCATGGAAGAACCCCTTTACCGATGAAGTCTCGACCGAGAGCTTCCCCGAGGTCTTTGACCGCGCGCTGCTCGATTACGAGTGCACGGTTGCCCGCTTTATCGAGACCGGCGATATGGAAGCCGTGACCAACCATGTCAATTACAGCGGTCGCGTGCTCAATGCCGATGAGGAGTTCGACCGCGAGGAATAGGGCTCATGCGTGCCCCTTTGCCGAATCCTTACCGGTGCTTCTGGACAATTGGGGTACGATGAACTAACTGCATATCGGGCAAATACGAAGGGTCCCTGTCCATGAAATACACCAAGCTCGAGCGTAACTGGGTTATGTACGATGTGGGCAATTCGGCCCTCGTGCTGCTCAATACCTCGGTGGTGCCCATTTACTTTAACGCCATCAATACCGGCGCTTCCTCGGCCGACCTGGTGGTCGCTTGGGGCAATGCGCAGACGATCGCCTCGCTGGTCATCGCCATGCTCATGCCCATTCTGGGCGCATTTGCCGACTACGCCGGCAACAAGATCAAGTTCTTCTTGGGCTTCTTCCTCACGGGCCTGGTGCTTTGCCTGGCGCAGGCTATCCCAATGTCCGCCATGGCATTTTTGACCGTGTACGTGCTGTGCACCATCGGCCTTAACTCTTCTATGACGTTCTACGACGCCATGCTGCCTGACATTACCACCGACGAGCGCATGGACGCCGTGTCCAGCTCGGGTTATGCCTGGGGCTACATCGGTTCCACCGTGCCGTTCGTCATCTGCCTGGCGCTCATCATGGGTGGCCCCGCTCTTGGCATCCCCACCATGCTGGCAACGCGTCTGTCGTTTATCATCACTGGTGCCTGGTGGCTCATCTTTACCCTGCCGCTCATTCGCACCTATAAGCAAAAGTACGGTCGCGAGCGCGGTCCCGAGGACACCATCGGCCACATCGTGGGCGGTGTGTTCTCCGAGGTCGGACACACCATGCGCGAGATTGCCCACAATAAGACCGTGCTGGTCTACATGATCGCGTTCTTCTTCTATATCGACGGTGTGCACACGGTCATTTCCATGGCCACCAGTTACGGATCGGCCTTGGGCATCGATTCGACGCAGCTGGTCCTGGCGCTGCTCGTCACGCAGTTTGTTGCTTTTCCGTCTGCCATCATTTACGGCAAGCTCGCCGGCCGCGTGGGCACGCTCAACATGATCTTGGTGGCAGTCGCCGCCTATATGGGCATCGTGCTCTTTGCCGCGTTCTTCCTCAAGACCGCCTTTGAATTCTGGGTGCTTGCCATTTTGGTCGGCCTGTTTCAGGGCGGCGTGCAGGCGCTCAGCCGTAGCTACTTTGGCCGCATTATTCCCAAGGAAAAGTCCAACGAGTACTACGGCTTCTTTGACATCTTTGGTCGTTATGCAAGCGTTATGGGCACCTTCCTGGTGTCGGTCGTCACCTCGCTGACCGGCAACCCGTCGCTGGGCGTCCTTTCCATTGGTGTGCTGCTGGTCGTTGGCTTTATGCTGCTGGTCCGCCTGTCCCGCATGACTCGGGCGGCAGAGCATGCCGCATAGGAGCGAGCGGCTATTGTGCCTGTCCACGGTACTCTTTTGGGGTTATCCGCAATAAACATTGCGACTTGCGAGCAATGATTTGCCCAAGTGGGTATGATGGAATCAGCTAGGTCGCGGGGCGTCGCCTGTGTTTGGCGGCGTCCCGTTTTTGTGTTGCAGGGAGGGTAAGGCATGAACGCCACGGTCGTGATTCCAACGTATTGGGCGGGCGATGACGCTTGCGCAAACGCCCCTGGCACCTATGACCATTCGACGCGACTCAACGCCGACAATCCCGAACTCGACCGCTGCCTGGCCTCGCTTGAGCAGGTACGTGACATCCCGCGCATCATCCTTTTGGTGGTCTGTCCCGTTTCTGCCACAGCCGATGTGTCGCTGCGCGTGCACGAGATTGTCGACGCGCATCCCACGCTCAAGGTCACCGTTGTCACCAACACCCAGGCCTCGCGCATCGCAGACCGGGTTGCTCAGATCGCGCCCAAGGGTTCGGGCGAGTGCGTGAGCCTGCGAGGCTACGGTGCCATCCGCAACATGGGGCTAGCTTGTGCCGCTGTGCTGGGGCATGACGCGGTTATCTTTTTGGATGACGATGAGACTGTCATCGATGCCGACTTTATGAAGCGCGCGACCTACGCGCTGGGTCAGCAGACGCGTCAGGGCCTGCCGATTTTGGTCAAGAGCGGTTACTTTTACGATCGCGACGGATCCCCGCTGGCGCCCACGGACAAGGTGGGCATCTGCCATCGTTGGTGGACCAAGCGCATCGAGTTCAACCGTTGGATGAAAAAGGCGCTCTCGGGCACCCGCATCTCGCGCTCCAACTACGTGTGCGGCGGCCTGATGGCCCTGCACGCCCGCGCCTTTACGCGTGTGGCCTTTGATCCGTTTATCACCCGTGGCGAGGACCTGGATTACCTCTTTAACATGCGCATGTTTGGCTATGACGTGTGGTTTGACAACGAGTGGGCCGTTCGTCACCTGCCGCCCGAGTCCGAGAAGCGCTCACCGCGCTTTATGCAGGATGTATACCGTTGGTACTACGAACGGGCCAAGTTGACATTCGCCGCGCATCAAAAGGAGCTCATTCCCGTTACGGCGGCATCGCTCATGCCCTACCCGGGCCCGTGGATTTCGCGCGAGCTCGACGACCGCGTGCGCAAGACCGCTATGGTCCGCAGCATGTTTACCCGCGAGCACGAGGGCTACCTGCACATCTGGCGCCATGGTATCGACGAGGCAAAGGCCTATGCGCGCCAAAACGCTGCAAGCTATCTGCGTTTCCAGAGCTTTTGGCCCAAGATCATGGACGGGCTTTGGCGTGACGCACAACTGACCAGCATCCTGGAGGGGACTGAATGATCGACCGCCGCGCCCAGCGCGATAGTTCAATATCAATCTTTCGCATCATTGCCGTTGCCTGCGCCATTTGCGTGCTGGTGTACTTTATTTTTGCCTTGGTGACCGGTATCGAGCCGATCGCCACGGTGATTGCCTGCGCGCTGTTGTGCATCTTTCTGTGCATCTTTATCTTTTTGACGCTCAATCCCGATTCGGTGCGCTCCCAGTACACCGAGGAGACGCTCTCGGTGGCCTCGGCCATGCTCGAGGACATTAAGGGCGGTCTGACGCAGGAGTCGGCGCGTTTGGTGTGCCGGCGCATTTTGCCCGAGACGCGCGCCATGACGGTGGCCATCACCGACGAGGGCAACGTGCTTGCCTGCGCGGGCGAGTTTGAGGAAAAACTACTGCCAGATTCTCCCATCCACACGCTTGCCACACGCTACGTTATCGAACATGGCATCGTGCAGTCGTTCAACCGTATGGTGGATGTCGTGGGCTCGGACGGCTCGCACAACCAAGTCCCCGCCGGCATTATCGCCCCCATCAAGGTGGGCGATCGTACCGTCGGCACGCTCAAGTTCTACTACAAGACTCCGCGCGCCGTTGACCGTACCCAGTACGCGCTTGCCTCGGGCTTTGCCGAGATCTTGTCCACGCAGCTCGCCATCCACGAGCTCGAGGTGCAAAAAGAGCTCACGGCCCGTGCCGAGGTGCGTGCGCTGCAGGCGCAGATCAACCCGCACTTTCTGTTCAACACGCTCAACACCATCGCGTCTTTTACGCGCACCGATCCGCTGCGCGCCCGCGAGCTGCTGCGCGAGTTCTCGTCGTTCTACCGCGCCACGCTCGACAATTCGGGCTCGCTTATTCCGGTCTCGCGCGAGGTCGCACAGACCAAGCGCTATCTGACGTTTGAGAAGGCGCGCTTTGGCGAGGACCGGGTGCTTGCGACGTTCGATGTGTCCGAGGACGTGGAAGATACGCTGGTGCCGGCGTTCGTGATCCAGCCGATTGTCGAGAACGCCGTACGTCATGGTATGGGCGATGACGACGCCCTGAGGATCGACGTGACCGTTCACCAAGACGGCGAGGATGCAATCTTGATTGCCGTGGCCGATAATGGCGTGGGCATGGATGAGGGTACCGCCGCCAGACTGTTTGACGAGCGCTCTGCCCGTCCCGACGCCAGCTCTCCCCAGGGTGGCGGCGCCGGTGTGGCCATGCACAATATTTCGGAGCGCATCCATCGCTTTTATGGGCCGCACTCCTATACGCGTGTCGAATCGGCGCCGGGCAAGGGCACCAAAGTGCTTCTTCATCTTGATTTGTCAGAGAGCATCTTTGATATTCAAGAGTAGAGTAAAAGGCTACGGGCTCAACGTCATGCGACGGATGCCCGGCGTAGTTAGTTGACGAAAGGTTTTATCCCTATGCTGCGTGCGATGATTGTGGATGATGAGGCGCCGGCTCGCTCGGAGCTTCGCTTCCTGCTCGAGCAAACGGGCAAGATCGGCACGATCACGGAGGCGTCGAGCGTCCGCTCCGCCATCGAGATGCTTATGGAAAGTCGCGTGGATGTCGTGTTTCTCGATATCTCGATGCCCGGTGCCTCGGGCCTGCAACTTGCCGAGGCGCTGCATAAGCTCAAAAATCCGCCGGCGATCGTGTTTGTGACTGCGTATAGCGACCATGCGGTCGAGGCATTCGACGTGGATGCCGTCGATTATCTGATGAAGCCGGTCGAGGAAGCTCGCTTGGATCGCGCGATCGAGAAGGTCATGCAACGCGCCAAGCCGGTTACGGACAGCAAGGTGACCATCGAGCGTATCCCGGTGGAAAAGGGCGGCCGCAAGGTGCTCATTCCCGTGGACGACATTCGCTTTATCATGGCCAAGGACGATTACTCCTGCATCTATACCGTCGATGATCGCTTTTTGTCGACGACCTCGCTGGCGCAGTTTGAGGCCAAGCTCTGCGACTTTGGCTTCTTCCGTGTTCACCGCCGCTATATCGTCAACCTAGCGTGCGTCACGGACGTCGAGACGGTGCCCTCGGGCGCCATCCAGCTGGGCATTACGGGCGTCGACGAACGCGTGCCGGTTTCTCGCCGCCGCGTCGTGCCGCTCAAGAAGGCCCTGAGTCTCTAGCACGCTGGCCCCGCAGCCCTGTAGACCCATCGTCTGCGGAGCCGTGGGGCCTTTTTTGTATGTATCTGCCGAATCGTTTTTTGCGGAAGGGATCCCATGAACAGTGCAAGCGCCAAGCGTATCGACATCATCTCGGACACCCACGGCTATTTATCGCCTGCGCTCTTGGATGAGCTTGAGGGCGCAGACCTGATCATCCACGCCGGCGACCTCACGTCAGAGATGGACTACGAGCACCTATGCACCATCGCCCCCGTGCGGGCCGTCTTGGGCAACAACGATTACTACCGCGACTACGGCCCCGATGTAGACCGTCTTGCACTCTTTACCTACGAAGGCCTCAAATTCGCCGTAGCCCACTACCGCGAAGACCTTCCGGTGGGATCCGTAGACGTAGCCATCAACGGTCACACCCACGTAACCAAAGAAGCCCAAGTAGGCCGCTGCTTAGTCCTCAACCCGGGCAGCGCCAGCTACCCCAGAGGCACCCGAGGCCCCACCATGGCCAGAATGCTCGTTAAAGACGGCAAGATCCTAAGCACCAAGTTTATTGACTTGGACTAACCGCAACAAAAACGGGGGATGCAAGCCGCATCCCCCGTTTTTGTTTCAGCAAAAGGCAGAGCTTCAGCGACAACCTTAGACAACCCCGCCGAGGAGAACGGGGACCTCGAGCCGCGGAAGCGGCGAGGAACAACAACGACTCGAACAAAGTGACGGCAGGGAGGGTCTCCGGGGCTGGGGGCGGGGGTTAAGTTTGCTGCTCTACAGTCCTG
>DXMD01000013.1:19583-57719 GCA_019414385.1 Collinsella sp.
CTGTGTATACTAATCCCCGCAGCGCACGCGAGCGGAAACAAACGCGAACGCCTGCCTGGGGAGTTAGCTCAGTTTGGTTAGAGCGCCGGCCTGTCACGTCGGAGGTCGCGGGTTCGAGCCCCGTACTTCCCGCCAACGCAATTAAAGCCACGTCTTCGGACGTGGCTTTTTGCGTTTGATACACTTTGTTTCGATAGAACGATCGCCCTGAGGCATCTTTGCCCAGAATCTCCGCGCCTTCGGGAACGCAAGTAAAATCCAATAAGCATATCTGTCTAAACAGCAGCTTTGTTGCGCAACACCTGTTCAACGAGACAGGGGGTTAGGTTATACTAAATTGCACTGTGCGCCGCATCTGATGCATTTCGCTCCAAGCGCGGCACTCAGTGGATATCCGATTTACCATTTGGATGTCCTGGCGGTCATTTAGCGTCTCGACACAAGCTCGGCCCCGGAGCTCGTTCGAGCTGTTCGTATTCCTTGAAAGGGAAAAATGGACATATCGAGGAAGACTGATTACGCCCTTCGTATGCTGGCGATGCTTGCCGAGGATCTGGAGTGTTTGCTTTCTGTTCGCACCGCTGCCGAAGAGGTCAATGTCCCGTATTCGTTTGCCCGTTCGATTCAACACGGCTTGGTCCAGGCCGGTATTGTGGAGAGCCTGCGTGGCGTCCACGGTGGCATGCGTCTCAAGGTCAGTCCGGACGACGTCACCATTCGTCAGGTCGTCGAGGCCGTTCAGGGTCCTATGGTTATGAACGATTGCACCGCGCCTGATGGTGACTGTGCGCGCATGGGCGCGTGCTGCTATCATCCCCTGTGGGCCGGAGCCCAGGCGTTGATGCGCGACTACCTCGATTCCGTTTCGCTCGGCGACATCGTCGCTCACCGCCAGTTCCCGGCCGTCGATCCCAAGTTCGCCGACCGCGAAGCGTTTCCCGAGTACGCCACCTGCGCGTGCGCTTGCCGGGAGGAATAGCGCCGCATAAGGAGCATAGCCATGATTCAGGACCCCTTTCGTTCGATGATTCGTTCGGAAGGGGTCCTGCGTTATCGCGACCTTCCGTGGCGCCGCACACGCGATCCGTACATCATTTGGCTTTCTGAGGTCATGCTGCAGCAAACGCAGGTGCCGCGCGTGGAGGCGCGCATGCCGGTGTGGCTCGATCGTTTTCCGACTGTGCAGGCGCTTGCCCAGGCCGCGCCTTCCGATGTTTTGGACGCTTGGCAGGGGATGGGCTACAACCGACGCGCTCTGGCGCTCCACAAGGCCGCCCAGCGCGTTATAGAGGACTGGGACGGGGAGTTTCCGCACGAGACACGTGACTTGGTCGCTCTTCCTGGTATTGGCCCGGCAACGGCGCAGGGTATCCGGTCGTTTGCGTTTGATCTTCCGGGCGTGTATCTGGAGACCAACGTGCGCACGGTCTTTCTGCATCACTTCTTTCCCGATATGCCGGCTGTTCCCGATCGCGAGCTGGTGCCGCTGATCCAAGCCGCCTGTCCGGCGGCCCCCGGTGCGGCGACCGACGAGATCGCTCCCTTTGCCGTGCCGCTCGATGATGCCGACACGCCGCGCGCGTGGTATTACGCGTTGCTGGATTACGGCGCATATCTAAAAAAGACGTTGCCCAATCCGTCCAGGCGGTCGGCGGGCTATAGCCGTCAATCAAAGTTTGAGGGCTCACGTCGCCAAAAGCGCGCGCATATCGTGCGTATGCTGCTGGCAGCGCGCGATGGCCAGCCGGCGGGGATTACGCTTGCTGATACCGTGGTGGGCGTTAACGAGATGGAAGCGGCAGCCGGTCGCGGGCCGGTCGAGTGCGACTTGATCGCGGGTATTCTAGCTGACCTGGAGCGTGAGGGCTTTTGCCGAGCCGAGGGCGATCGCTGGCTGAGCATTTAGCCCGTGCAAATCTGAAGAACAGGATTGTAAGGTTTAGATTTTCGGCAGGGGGTACCATAAAATAAGGCCGCTCAAAGCCTATGGGCGGCATGTATTGAAGGGAAGTACACCTATGGATTTTGAGAGCTCCCAAACCAAGAAGAACCTTGAGACCGCTTTTGCCGGTGAGTCCCAGGCGCACACCAAGTATCGCTACTATGCATCCAAGGCTAAAAAGGACGGTTACGTTCAGATCTCGAATATCTTTGCCGAGACGGCGGGTAACGAGTCCGAGCACGCCAAACTGTGGTTTAAATATCTGCACGACGGCGCCGTTCCGGGCACTCTGGACAACCTGCGCGACGCCGCCGCGGGCGAGAACTACGAGTGGACCACGATGTATGACGAGTTTGCCAAGACCGCCGAGGAGGAGGGTTTTGCCGAGATCGCCGAGAAGTTCCGTGGCGTCGCCGCCGTCGAGAAGGCCCACGAGGAGCGCTACAACAAGCTCGTCGAGCGCATTGAGTCGGGCGAGGTGTTTGAGCGCGAGGGCGTAAAGGTGTGGAAGTGCCTGAACTGCGGACATCTGCACGTTGGTGCCGAGGCACCTGAGGTGTGCCCGGTGTGTAACCACCCCAAGGCGTACTTTGAGGAGCAGGTGGTGAACTACTAGCGCTTGGCGCTGGCTGCTGCGGAGCGCAGGGCGGGGAAATACCTTTCCCTCTCGCTCACGGCTTCGCAGAGTCGCGCGAGGCAAAGGTATTTCCCCGCCTTGCGCTCCGGCGTTGGGTCGTCGCGTGCTCGATACAGAAAAGCTGATAAAAAAGGTTGTGTGCCGCCCCTTTTTGGGGCGGCACGTTTTTGTGGGGTCCCGGTCTCCACAGTTTTCGTCAAGCTATTGGTTAGATTTTGGTCAGTTGGCGTAAGGGTGGAAGGCCAAAAGATTGTTGGCGAAAAAAGCTCAGAGAAAGTGCTGGTAGGGGAGTTGTTGAGCTTTTCGACAGCTTTTGAGCAAAAGAAACTTTGTGGCTATTGCCGGCGATTGCGTTGTCGCGGTCATGGCGGTGCGGGATGCTGGTCGTAAGCGTCGAATGCTCCGATTTTGGAGGCCAGCATGGATCTGTTTCTTGAGACTCCGCAGCAACAAGCTGAGCGCATGCTGCGTCAGCAGCAACGACTCATGGAGATGCAAATGCAAGGGGTTGCCAAC
Organism: Collinsella sp.; assembly: GCA_019414385.1. Taxonomy (GTDB): domain Bacteria; phylum Actinomycetota; class Coriobacteriia; order Coriobacteriales; family Coriobacteriaceae; genus Collinsella. The sequence goes on from DXMD01000013.1 coordinate 22,679, forward strand.
CAGGCGCCCGTGCAAAACGTCGTGCCCGCTGCTGTGCCTGCAGCTGTGCCCGGGTGTGAATCGGCGCCAGAGGCCTATTCCGTACAGCAAGATTCATATGCGCAGGAGCTCGCGTTCGACAAGCATCGTGCGCGTCGCCGTCGCTGGGCCCAGCGCCTGCGTACGTTGGCGATGATCGTGCTCATCCCGTTGGGGCTTGCGGCCATCTTTCTGGCGTCGTATGCCCTCACGTGCATCCTCAACGGTGCATCGCCCAACGAGGTGCTCCAACATCTAGCGGCCCTGGGCCAGCGCCTAGATGACGTCATAACAACCATCCGCGCCGGCTGGGAGAGTTAGCGTTTTAGCGTCCGCGGCTCTAAGAGAAATTTGTCTGCAAGGCAGTGAGTGATCCGTGTGTGTGGCGGGGTAAGATTGATCGCGGTTTTGATTGATGATCGATTGGGTTTGTTGGGCGGAGTTTATGTCTGCAATTGATATTGCACTTATTGTGATTGCTTTGGTGGCGGTGGGGGTCGCTGCGGCCTGTGCCCTGCAGCTCAAGGGCCTTCGTGCCGAGTTGCGGGAGCGTGGCGACAGTAGCGCGGAAACGCTGGCAGCACTCGAGCAGGCCAACAACGCGCTCGATGCCCTGAACGTCGCGCTGGCCGAAACACGCCGCACGGCCAATGCCATCGCGCAGCAGCAGACGACCGATGCGGCCGTGGAGCAGCAACGTTACCTGGCCATCGCACGCGAGTTCTCGCAAGCTGGTGACCGGATGGATGACCTGCGCCGTGAGACGGCCCAACAGCTCGGCGCCAATCGCGAGGGCATCGAGCATCGCCTGGACAAGGTGCGCGAGACGGTCGATGCTCAGCTGGGCGCCATCCGCAAAGACAACAACGTGCAGCTCGATCAGATGCGTGCGACGGTGGACGAGAAGCTCTCTCGCACGCTCAACGACCGTCTGTCTGCATCGTTTAAGCAGGTGAGCGACCAGCTCGAGGCCGTGTACAAGGGCCTGGGCGACATGCAATCTATCGCCACTGGCGTGGGCGACCTTAAGCGCGTGCTGGGTAACGTCAAGGCGCGCGGCATTTTGGGCGAGGTGCAGCTGGGCGCGATCCTGGCGGATATCCTCACACCCGATCAGTATCTGGAAAACGTTGCCACCAAGCCCGGCGCCTCGGAGCGTGTTGAGTTTGCCGTCAAGCTGCCGGTAGACGAGGGCGACCCCGTACTGCTGCCGATTGACTCCAAATTCCCGGGCGACGCGTACGAGCATCTGCTCGATGCCCAGGAGTCGGGCGACGCGGATGCCGTCGCCGCCGCGCGCAAGACGCTTGACGCTATGGTCAAGCGTGAGGCAAAGGACATCTGCGAAAAGTATCTGAGCGTGCCCGTGACCACCAACTTTGGCATCATGTTCGTTCCGTTTGAGGGGCTGTACGCTGAGGTCGTCAGCCGCCCCGGGCTTATCGAGACCCTGGGCCGCGACTATCATGTCAACGTTGCCGGCCCTAGCACCATGGCGGCCATTCTCAACAGCCTGCAGATGAGTTACCAAACGTTTAAGCTGCAAAAACGCACCGACGATGTACTGCGCGTGCTCTCCGCTGTCAAGGCCGAGCTGCCGCGCTATCAAAAGGCGCTGCGCCGCGCCCAGCAGCAGATCGAGACCGCGGGCAAAACGGTCGAGGGCATCATTACCACGCGCACCAACGTCATGGAGCGCAAGCTCAAGGACATCGACGCGCTGGAAGACGCCGACCAAGCCGATGAGATCTTGGGGCTCACGCCCGCGGGCTTTCCCACAGACCAAGAAGACGAGGACTAATTGCAACAAGACGGCGGGGCGCCGGCGCAAACGCGGATGCCCCGCTGCTTTTCGCATCGTGCTTGCCTGAAGTGCGCTTCAATGTGCAACAATGGCGTTTCGCCCTATCAGACGCGAAAGGAAGCCCATGTCTCAGAGAAGCACCAGCCCGCTCAAACGCTCCACCGTGCGCCGCACGCTACAGCGTTTTTGGGATGTCACGCGCACGCAGCCGCTGATTGTCTTTCTCTCGGTGTTCTCGTCGGCGGGCTACATCTTTTTGCTGACGTTTGCCAATACCTATGTGATGGCCCTCATTGTCGACCGCGTTCAAGCCGGTCCCGTGGCGGGTGACCAGGTGTTTGAGGTCTTCGGTCCCTACATTCTGGCGCTCGTGCTCGTCAACCTGGTGGGCCAGATCCTCTCCAAGCTGCAGGACTACACCGTCTACAAGCTCGAGATCGCGGGCAACTATCACCTGGCGCGCCTGTGCTTTGACACACTCTCCAACCAATCCATGACATTCCATACCAGCCGCTTTGGCGGATCGCTTGTGAGCCAGACAAGCCGTTTTATGAGCGGCTACACCGGTCTGGTCGACGTGACGGTGTATTCGCTCATCCCCACCATCACCTCGGTCATCTGCACCGTGGCCGCACTCGCCCCGGTGGTGCCGACGTTTACCGTGATCCTGGTGTGCATCATGGTCGTCTACATCGCGTTTGTCTGGCTTATGTACAAGCGCATCATGCCGCTTTCGGCCGCGACGTCCGCCGCCCAGAACAAGCTCTCGGGCGTGCTCTCCGACGCGGTCACGAACATCTTGGCCGTCAAGACCTGCGGGCGCGAGGACTTTGAACGCGATCTGTTCGACGCCGCCGATCGTGCCGCGCGCGACGCCGAGACGGTCTCGATGCACGCCATGATGCAGCGCAACTTTACGACCTCGGGCCTTATCGTCATCACCATGGCCGTGGTGAGTGTGTTCGTGGCGGGCGGCAACGCGTGGTTTGGCATCTCGGCCGGCTCGCTCGTCATGATCTTTACCTACACCTATAACCTCACCATGCGTCTGAACTACGTAAGCTCCATGATGCAGCGCATCAACCGCGCGCTCGGTGATGCGGCCGAGATGACGCGCGTGCTGGACGAGCCGCGTCTGGTGGCAGACGACGAGAACGCTCCCGAGCTTAAAGTGACCGAAGGTGCGATTGATTTTGAGCACCTGAGCTTTGCATATCGTGACGCCGCGGCGGGCGAGAACGTGTTCGACGACCTGACGCTTCACGTGGCGGCGGGCCAGCGCGTGGGCCTGGTGGGTAAATCGGGCTCGGGCAAGTCGACGCTCACCAAGCTGCTGTTGCGCTTGGACGATGTGCAGGGCGGCCGCGTGCTCGTGGACGGCCAGAACGTCTCGCGCTGCACGCAGCAGAGCCTGCGCCGCCAGGTTGCCTACGTGCCGCAGGAGGCGCTGCTGTTTCACCGCTCCATTCGCGAAAACATTGCCTACGGTCGTCCCAACACCACCGACGAGCAGATTCGCGAGGCCGCGCGCCTGGCCAATGCCCTGGAGTTTATCGACCGCTTGCCCCGTGGCTTTGACACCATGGTGGGCGAGCGCGGCGTTAAGCTCTCGGGCGGCCAGCGTCAGCGCGTGGCTATCGCCCGCGCCATCCTAACCGACGCGCCGATTCTGGTGCTCGACGAGGCGACCTCTGCCCTCGACAGCGAGTCCGAGGCGCTGGTGCAGGAGGCGCTCGAAAACCTGATGCGTGGACGTACCTCCATTGTGGTGGCGCACCGCCTGTCCACCGTGGCGGCGCTCGACCGCATTGTGGTGCTGGCCGATGGCGAGATTGTCGAGGACGGCACGCATGCGCAGCTTGTCGAGGCGGGTGGCGAGTACGCGAGCCTGTGGGGCCGCCAGACCGGCGCATTCTTGGAGGCGTAAGCGTCTCGGACGTGGGACAATTGTGCCCATAAGTTTATTGTGCCGTTGAGCCGAGGAGTCGTTATGCCACGCGAGACCAATGCCGCCAAGCGCGAGCGCGCCATCGAGGTGTGTGAGCGCCTCAACCGTCGCTATGGCCCGGTCGAGTGCTTTTTGGACCACGAGAATCCCTTCCGCCTGCTGATCGCGGTGCTGCTCTCGGCACAAACGACCGATGCGCAGGTCAACAAGGTGACGCCGCGGCTGTTTGCCCAGTGGCCCACGCCCGAGGCCATGGCCGGGGCGAGCGTAGCTGACGTGGCGGACACCATCAGGTCACTCGGCTTCTACAAGAGCAAAGCCAAGCATGCCGTCGAGGCCGCGCAGATGATCGTCGCCGACTATGGCGGCGAGGTGCCGGCCGACATGAAGGAACTCGTGAAGCTGCCGGGCGTGGGACGCAAGACGGCGAACATCGTGCTCAACGTGGGGTATGGCATCGTAGAGGGCATTGCGGTGGACACGCACGTCAACCGCATTGCGCACCGCCTGATGCTGAGTCCCAAGACGCATGCCAAGGAACCGCTCAAGACCGAGCAGGATCTGCTCAAGATTTTGCCGCACGAGTATTGGGAGTCGGTCAACCATCAGTGGATCACCTTTGGCCGCGAGATCTGCGACGCCCGCAAACCCAAGTGTGACGAGTGTCCGCTGGCAGATTTGTGCCCCAGCGTGCGCGTAGCGGGGTAGGGCGGAACGCATCTCCGTCTGGCGTTTTTGTTGCGGGGCTGGGCGTACGCTTGAGCTGGAGTCCTCTCCATGCGCTACCATGACAGACAATGTATTTGACGTACGACCCGCCGAGCTTGCCCCGGCGGGCTTTTGGCGTTGCGATGCCGGAGGAACAGCATGCTCATTCACCGTATAGCCGCGCAGCTCTACACTGCCGAGGCCTTGCAGACCGTCGAGGCCGGACTCGATGCCGGCGAGGACGTGACGCTGGCCGTGTCGCAGTCGGGCCGTACGCTCATGGCGGCCGCCCAGTTTGCGCGTCGTCCGCGCCCCACGGTCTACATTGTGAGCGGCGAGGACGCGGCCGATCGTGCCGCCCGCAGCCTTGCCGCCTATGTGGGGCTGGCGCACGTGTGCCGCTTCCCCGAGCGCAAGGACTATCCGTGGCGCGAGCAGGCGCCCGACGACGTCGTGGTGGCGCAGCGCTGCGAGGCGCTCGGGCGCATCGTGCGCGGCGACAACTGCATTATGGTCGCCTCGGCCCGCGCACTGCTGCGCTGCGTGCCGCCGGTCGAGAGTCGCTACTGGGAGTCCACTACTTTTGCGGTGGGCGAGGAGATTCCCTTTGACGAGGTGCCGCAGTGTCTGGTGGGCATGGGCTACACCAATGCCGGCGCCGCCGACGCGCCCGGCCTGTTCCGTGTGCACGGCGACACCGTCGAGGTGTTTCCCGCGCAGGAAAAGGCGCCCGTGCGCATTGAATTTTTCGGCGACGAGATCGACCGCATCCGCCGCATGGTGGGTTCCACGGGCCAGACCATCGGCAACGAGGACAGCATCGAGATTTTCCCCTGTCGCGAGCTCGCACTCACCGACGACGCCGTCCACAACATGCATGTGGCGCTCTATCGTGCCAGCCAGGACGACAGCAAACTGGCGGCGCTGCTCGAGATGGTGGATGCGCGCATCGTCACGCCCGAGCTCGATCGCTTTTTGCCGGTGATGTACGGCCAGACCGTGAGCCCGCTGGCGCACGTGAGCCGCAAGGCGCTCGTGGTGCTGTCCGAGCCGCGCTCGCTGTTCGACGATTGCCTGCGTGCCTACGAGGATATCGAGGCACGTGCCGGCGAGGCGGGGGTCGACCGTCTGGACGGCCTGTACGTGCGTGCCCAGCAACTCGACTTTGGTGCCCAGCAGCGCCTTAACTACGTGAGCTTGATTCGTGCCGGCGGTGCGGTGACGGCAGAGCTCAAGATTGAGCAGCCGGCCATCGCGGGCTCGGACAATCGCTTTATGACGCGCATCCAGGAGGTCGTGGGCAAGCGCTATGCCTGCGTATTTGCCATCCCCGACCGCGGTGCGCGCGAGTCGATGGAGCTCACCTTTGGCGATGAGGGTATTACTTTTGAGGAGTCGCTGACGGCCGCGCCCGAAAACGCGGGCGCTATTGGCGACCGTGTGCGCGTGGCAGCGGCGGATTCTGCCGATCGTGCTGTCCGCCAGGATGCTCATGCTGCAATTCGCGAACGCAAGGCCGACGCGCTCAACGCCCGCTCGCTCGAGGCAGGTGCCGCCCAGGCTGCCGCCGGCGCCACCGTGCCCACCATCTCGCGCGGACGCGTGACCTTTGTCGATGCCGCCTTGCCGCAGGGCGTGGTGGTGCCCGATGCCAACCTGGCCGTGTTCTCGATCGCCGACCTCAACGCCCGCATGGACGCCAACCGCGCGCGCAGCCGCCGCAAGGTGGACATTACGCAGATCACGTTTCCGTTTAAGCCGGGCGACTACGTGGTGCACGCCACTCACGGCATCGCGCTCTTTAGCGAGATCGCGCGCCAGGAAGTGGGCGGCAAGGAGCGCGACTACTTTTTGCTGGAATATGCCGACGGCGACAAGCTCTACGTGCCGCTCGAGCAGGTTGACCGCATCACACGCTATGTTGGCCCCGACGGCGACAAGCCGCGCCTGACCAGGCTCAACACCGCCGACTGGACGCGCGCCACCAACAAGGCGCGCAAGAACGCCAAAAAGCTGGCGTTTGACCTGGTCGACCTGTATACGCGCCGCTCGTCGATTACCGGTATCGCCTGTCCGCCCGATACGCCCGAGCAGATCGAGATGGAGGAGAGCTTCCCCTACGACGAGACGCGCGACCAGCTGGAGGCTATCGCCGACATCAAGGCTGACATGGAGGCGCCCAAGCCCATGGACCGCCTGCTGTGCGGCGACGTGGGTTTCGGCAAGACCGAGGTCGCCCTGCGCGCGGCGTTTAAGTGTGTGGACTCCGGCCGTCAGGTCATGGTGCTCTGCCCCACGACCATTCTGGCCCAGCAGCACTACGAGACGTTCTTTGAGCGCTTTGCCCCGTTTGGCCTCGAGGTCGAAGTGCTCAGCCGCTTCCGCACTCCGGCGCAGCAAAAGCGCGCGCTTAAGGCGTTTGCCGAGGGCACGATTGATGTGCTCATCGGCACGCACCGCTTGCTTTCTGCCGACGTGAACCCCAAGAACCTGGGCATGGTGATCATCGACGAAGAGCAGCGCTTTGGTGTGCAGCACAAGGAGCAGCTCAAGAACCTGCGTGAGCAGATTGACGTGCTCACGCTTTCGGCAACGCCGATTCCGCGAACCATGCAGATGGCCACGAGCGGCGTGCGCGACATGAGCCTGATTACCACGCCACCGACCGGGCGTCGTCCCGTGATCGTGCACGTGGGGGAGTACGACCCCGATGTGGTGAGCGCGGCGATTCGCCTGGAGGTGGGTCGCGGCGGCCAGGTGTACTACGTGTCCAACCGCGTCAAGACCATCGACGACGCCGTGGCGCGCGTGCACGAGGCCGCGCCCGAGGCGCGCGTGGGCGTGGCGCACGGCAAGATGAGTCCGCGCGAGGTCGAGGACGTGATGATCGAGTTCGCGACCAAAAAGATCGACGTGCTCATCGCCACGACCATCGTGGAGAGCGGCATCGACAACGCGACCGCCAACACGCTGATCATCGAGGACTCACAGCGCCTGGGTCTGGCGCAGCTCTACCAGCTCAAGGGCCGTGTGGGTCGCTCTGCCACGCAGGCCTACGCATACTTTATGTTCCCGGGCGAGCTGCCGCTCACCGAGGAGGCAACGGCGCGCCTGACTGCACTGTCCGAGTTCCAGGACCTGGGCAGCGGCATGCGTATCGCCATGCGCGACCTGGAGATCCGCGGCGCCGGTTCGCTTATGGGCGCCGAGCAGCACGGCAACTTGTCGAGCGTGGGCTTTGACCTGTTTACGCAGATGTTGGGCCAGGCGGTAGCCGAGGCGCGCGGCGATGACGACGCCGGCGTGGAGGCGGCGAGCGTAGGTATTAACCTGCCGGCCGACTACTTCTTGTCCGAGGAGTACCTGCCGGCGGTGGACCAGCGCGTGCTCGTGTACCGTAAGCTCGCAGCGGCCGAGGACCTGGAGAGCATCGACGAGGTGCAGGAAGAGACCGAGGCCGCGCATGGCGAGCTGCCGTTGGCGGGACTCAACCTGTTCAATCGCGCGCGCATCCGCATTCGCGGCGAGCGCCTGGGGCTCGAGAGCGTCACGCTCAGTGGCGGCCGCATCACGTTTTTGGGCGTAGACGTGCCCAAGAAGGTGGCCTTTGAGCTTAAGACCCGCTATGGCGCGGTGAACTTCCCCAAGAGCCGCAAGCTGTCGGTGCCCTACAAGGCGGGCGCCGGCGCGGGCAGCGGCTTGGGCCGTGGCCTCGATGCCAACGACGGCACCGGCCCCGTGGCCGCGGCGCTCATGCTGCTGCGGCAGTTGGGTGCTAGCGACGACGACTAACGGGTCGACGCTGCAAACGCCCCATTTGGGCAATCTGGTTCCATCGAAAGGAAAGCATGTTCGGGTACATCTACAAGAAAGATGCCGCTGCTATCGCGGTTATCCTTGCCCTTTGCCTGGGCGTGGGCAGCTTCTTCGATTATCAGATCTCGAGCGCGCTGCTCAACATCGGCAGCATGTACGGTCGCTTTATCGAGGCTGCCGGCGAGTTGCCGTTTGAGCTGACGGCGAGCATTGCGGGCGTTATGCTCGTGCGCGCGGTGCGTCCCGATTCCAGAGGGAGCAAATGGCTTGCCGTGCTCGGCATCCTCGTCAACGTCGGCTTGGCCGGCTACGAGATTATCGGATCGTTGCGCGTCGGCGGTAAGCTCATCGCGTTGCAGCTGGTACTGACGTTTGCGTTGGTCATCGCAGCCAACTTCATCGCCTACCGCCTTACGCACGGCACCGCGCCTGACGAGCTCACACGCTGGGCGTTGATGGTGCTGGCCGTGTGGGCCGCTCAAGCCATCATCCTCAACGTCATTGTTAAGCCGCTGTGGTCGCGCCCACGCATGCGTGTGATCGAGGTCACGCCGGGGCTCAATTTTCAGCCGTGGTGGGTGATCGGCAATCCCGACAAGTGGACCTATATTGCCGCCGGTGTAGTCAAGGATGGCTTTAAGTCGTTTGCGAGTGGACACACGGCGCACGCGGCGATTGGCCTTATGCTCGCCGGGCTTCCCGTGGCGGCCTTTATGGAAAAGCCGTCGCGTCGCCGTGTGATCTTCTGGGCGGCGGCTGTGGTTGCGGCGCTCGTCGCCTTTGGCCGTATCGTGATCGGAGCGCACTTTTTGAGCGACGTGAGCTGCGGCTTTGCCCTGGTACTGGCACTTGAGTGCCTTGCCGCGCGCATTGCCTATCCCAACGGCGTACAATAGCCCCGTTTGAATCATCGGGCCCGTGCCCGGCTAGAGAGGATTGCCATGCTCGCGTTTAACAACGACTATTCCCACGGCGCACATCCGGCAGTGCTGCAGGCACTCGTCGACACCAACATGGAGCCGCAGCCCGGCTACGGTACCGATGCGCACACCGAGCGTGCCAAGCAGCTTATCCGCGAGGCCTGTCAGGCCCCCGATGCCGACGTGTTTTTTCTGGTGGGCGGCACGCAGGCCAACGCGACGGTGATCGACATGCTGCTTGCGCCCTACGAGGGCGTCGTTGCTGCCGAGACTGGCCACGTCGCCTGCCACGAGGCAGGCGCCATCGAGTTTGGCGGCCACAAGGTGCTCACCATCCCCGGCTACGAGGGCAAGATGCACGCCGAGGACCTCGAAAACTATATCCAGGTGTTCTACGAAAACGAGAGCTACGAGCACACGGTGTTCCCGGGTGCCGTGTACGTGAGCCTATCGACCGAGTACGGCACGCTGTACTCCAAGGCCGAGCTCGCGGCGATTCACGCAGTGTGCCAGAAGCGCGAGATTCCGCTGTTTGTGGATGGCGCCCGCCTGGCCTATGCGCTGGCGTCCGATGAGTGCGATATTACCCTGCCCGAGCTGGCACAGCTGTGCGACGTGTTCTACATCGGCGGCACCAAGTGCGGTGCGCTCTGCGGCGAGGCCGTGGTGTTCTGCGGCATGCACGCTCCGGCGCATCCCATTCCGCGTATTAAGCAGCACGGTGCGTTGCTGGCCAAGGGCCGCCTGACGGGCGTGCAGTTTGAGGCGCTCTTTACCGATGGCCTGTATTTTGAGATTGGTCGCCAGGCGATCGAAACCGCGCAGGCGCTTCGTCGCGTGCTGCACGAGCGCGGCTACCAGTTCTTCTTGGAGACGCCCACAAACCAGCAGTTTGTGATTCTGCCCAACGAGGACATGGCGCGCATTCGTGAGCATGCCGCGATCGAGTATTGGGAAAAGTACGACGAGACCCACACCGTGGTGCGTTTTTGCACCAGCTGGGCCACGACGCAGGAGGACATCGACGCGCTGGCGGCTGTCCTGTAGGTTGATGTGATGACGGGGACCGCCTTGCGCCTGGGTTTGGCGCAGGGCGGCCTTTGCTTTTGAGAGGGAAGGGCTGTATGGCCGAGATGTCCGAGCCGACGATTCGCCTGGCGACGCCCGATGATGCGGCGGCGTTGCTTGCCATTTATGAGCCGTATGTGCGCGAGACGGCGATAACCTGCGAATACGAGGTGCCGAGCGTTGAGGAGTTCGCCGGGCGCATCGAGCGTACGCTCAAGCGCTACCCGTATTTGGTGATGGAGCTGGACGGGCACCCAGTGGGCTATGCCTATGTGAGCGCGCTTAACAGCCGCGAGGCCTATGACTGGTCGGTCGAGACGTCGATCTATCTGGCGCGCGACGTGCGCCACGGCGGGCTGGGCCGCAAGCTGCACGATGCGCTCAAACAATGCTTGGTGGCGATGGGCATCACCAACATGTGCGCGCTCATTGCCGTACCGCACGACAAAGACGACGAGTATCTAACGCACAACAGCCAGGACTTCCATGCCCATATGGGGTATCGCCTGGTGGGTGCCTTCGACCGCTGCGCCCAAAAGTTCGGCCGCTGGTACGACATGTGCTGGATGGAGCTGGTTCTAGCCGAGCGCACGCCCAACCAACCCAAACCGACCTGGTTCCCCGACCTCCCCAAACCTGCCATTTAGGGACAGGTTTATTTTGGCAGGTTTTATCTGGGCAAACGTTGCAAGCCGCTGCGAAGGATGCGGATACCTTCGTGGCGGCTTTTGTTTTGGGTGTGTATGACCAAGGCGATTGACCTGCGGATGCAGCAAAGCTCCAGATAAAACCGACCAAACTAGACCTGTCCCTTTTTGGCAGGTTTTTGGCTGTCTTGTGGCATCAAATCGCCGCAAGAAGCACGGCGTTCGTATGCTATTTTGACCTGAATCGTCCCCTCGGGACGCCTTGCGAGCTAAGTGAGTAGACTTTTTGGCGCAGGGCGAGCACAAAGCGCATCTGCCTTACTAAAACCGCAGGTCACAGAGATGGCTGTTTTGGGTGTGCTCGGCAGATCGCGAAAAGTCTACTCACTTAGGTTTACGGTGCTGGATATTCTGGACAGGAACAGTTGAGCTTGGACGGCGTGCGTTGCCAGGCGATGCTGGCATTTGCGCCATGCTGGTTTGAGATTTTATAAAAACCGCAGGTAAAACGTATATTAGGTGCATTTTGCCTGGTTTGGCGCGCTAGCCGATGGGCTCGGTGTATTTGGCGCGGTCGGTGCGTTGGATGCGCTTGGAGATGTGCAGCGGGCGGCCGTCGGTGTCGTAGACGTAGTCAGTGATAAGGATCAGTGCCTGCCCGCGCTCAACGTTGAGCAAAAACGCCTCGTTTTGCGAGGCATAGCACACCTCAAAGGTCTTATGCCCCTGTGCCGGCGCGCGATGGAATTCTTGGCGCAGCGTGGCGTAGAGCGAACCGTTGATATCGCGGTCGATGAGTGCCTCGAAGCTTGGCGGCAGATAGGTGGTCTCCAGGCACAGCGGCGCATCGTCCAGATAACGCAGACGGACAAGTTTGACGAGCTTGCTGCCCACGGCGGCGTCAAAGAACTTAGCTATGCTGCCCATTGCTTTGGCAAAGCCCGAGTCCACCGTGCGCGTGGTGGGCTTCATACCCTGGCCTTCGACCTGCTTGGTATAGCTCGAAAACACCAGGTTGTTCTCGTGGAGCGCCGGCGTGTCAGCCACAAAGGCGCCACGCCCGCGCTCGGTGCGAACCAGACCCTCGTCAACAAGCACCTTAAGCGCGTGGCGCACGGTGCTGCGCGACAGACCCGATTCGTCCATGAGTTCCATCTCGGACGGCAGCTTGTCTTCGCGTGCGTAGGTGCCGGCGGCGATGCGGTCACGCAGCGTACCCGCCAGACGCTCGTATTGGGCCAAGTTCTTTTTTGACGAAGTGCTCATGCGAATAACCTGTATCTAACTTGTATGCTTACTGAACCAAGCATGTATCCAACATGACAACAAAACCGCTGGTAATGGATTGCCGATAACTTTACCAGCAAAATTTCTAAGACAAATATAGCATACAACTAGTCGACATAACCAAAACATGTATGTAACTTGTATGCCATCGAGAGCATCAAACGAGAAGAAAGGCTGATGCACGATGACTACTCAGGAACAGGTTAAGGACGTCGTCTCCCAGGTTTTGGCTGACAAGGCAGACAAGGGCGGCATCAAGCGCGTCGTGTGGATCGGCGCTGGCGGATCCAACGGCGGCAACTATCCTGCCCAGTACTTTATGGAGCACGAGGCCACGCAGGTCGTGAGCTCCAGCTACACCAGCAACGAGTTCGTGCACGCCACCCCGGCCTACGTCAACGAGAACACCCTGGCCGTCGTCGTGTCCATGCGCGGCACCAAGGAGACCATCGTCGCCGCCCAGGTCGCCAAGGACCACGGCGCCAGCACCATCGCCATCTATGTCGACGAGTCCGGCCTCACCGAAGTCTGCGACTACAAGATCCAGTATGACAGCCTGGCCGTCGATGAGTCCTGCATGGGCCGCACCAACTCCGCCGTCGTGACCATGATCGCCATGGAGCTTACGCAGCAGACCGAGGGCTATGCCGAGTACGAGACCGCTATGGCCGCTTTCGACTTGGTCGACCCCATCTATCGAAAGGCCGTCGAGTACACCCGTCCGCTTGCTGCCAAGTGGGCCGAGCAGAACGCCGACAAGCCCTGCATCAACGTGATGGCTCAGGGTCCGCTCTTTGGTGCCGCCTACGTCTTTAGCATCTGCAACGTGCAGGAGATGCTGCAGATCGACTCCTGCACCATCAACACCTGTGACTTCTTCCACGGCCCCTTTGAGATCCTGGACAAGCGCACCTCGCTGTTCCAGCTCATCAGTGTCGGCCGCAGCCGCTGCAACGACGAGCGCGGCATCCGCTTCGTCAACCAGTACGGTGGCGAGCGCGTCTATCAGCTCGATGCCAAGGAGCTTGGCCTCAACGACATCAAGGACAGCGTGAGCGAGTACTTCAACCACCTGATCTTTGCCCCGATCCTCAACAACGTGTACATGCGCGCGCTCTCTGCCGTCACCCACAAGGACTACATGACGCGCCGCTACATGTGGAAGCTTGAGTATTAGTTACGGCGTTTTACCAAACGCCGTAACCGCTCGACGCTGCAAACCCGCCAGAGCGGCAATCTGCCTTTCAGCTTCGGCGGCATGACCAGAAGGTCAATGCCGCCTCGCTTCAAGGCACCTTGCTCGCTCTGGCGAGTTTTCGCTGACGTTGCCAAGACATCGGTGTTGCCGTTGTTGCCTACTCATTGGGGACGTACTTAAATGAGTGCCCGCAGAGTGAGAGTGGATAATCTCCCGATTTTGGCCTGTTTGGGGGCTCAAAGTGGGAGATTATCCACTCTCGTGTTTTGGCCGGCACTTGGGGACACTCCTTGTGTGAGAGATTTTCCATTCGCCGATTTGTGTCTTGAAAAATGTATATAACGACTATAACGTAGTACGAAACATATTGGAAACAATACCGAGGAGGCTGCGTTGAAGAAAAGCAATCTGGGCTATGTGCTGGTGCTGATCGCCGCGCTTATGTGGGGCACCATCGGAATCTTTGTTAACGGAATATCGGCCCTGGGTGTTTCGTCTCAGAGCATGGCGGCCTTTCGCCTGTTATCGGGTGCTGTCTTAATGGCTCCGGTCTTGGCATTCATGGGTTGCCAGGGAGGTGCTCGTGAGGGAAAGGCATCGGGTCCCCTGGCACTGTTCAAGGCAAGTCCTAAAGAGCTTGTTCCTTGTGCGCTTCTTGGCATTATCGGCCTCGCCACCGCTAACACGCTTTATTACGAGTGCATGGGCGAGGTGGGCATGTCCACGGCCTCGGTGCTGCTTTACACCTCGCCGGTGTTTGGCGTCATGCTCGGTCGCGTACTTTATCGCGAGGATGTGACTCCCAACAAGCTCGTTGCCATCGCTTTTAACATCGGTGGCTGTGTACTTGCAGTGACCGATGGCGACCTTTCCGGTTTTCATTTTTCGGTTTGGGGCGTCACGTCGGGCGTGATTGCGGGCTTTTGTGGCGCGTCGCTCGCGGTGTTTAGCCGGATAGCAACCAAGACGGTCCACCCGCTGGCTGTCACGTTTTGGGGCCTTGTTTTTGGCGGTGCGGTTATGGCGGCTATCGCGGCTCCGTGGCCAGATGTCGCCGCGGCAATGTCGCCACAGCTGCTGCTGCTGTTCCTTGGCTTTGGACTCATCCCCACAGCCGTGGCCTATGTCTTATATATGCAGGGTCTGTCCATGGGGCTCGAGACGTCGAAAGTTCCCGTCGTAATGTCATTCGAGACGGTCGTCACCGTGCTGCTGGGCATTGGTGTCTACGCCGAGCCCGCCGGTGCGATCAAGGTTCTGGGCATCGTTTTGGTGCTCGCGTCCATCGTGATCATGAACACCGACTTTTCCAAGATGCGCAACAGTGTGTTTGTCGGCCATGTCATTGAGAGCATGACCTTTAAGCCCAACGCGTGGTGGACGGAGAAATCGCAGGACATGGATCTGTTCCGCGAGCGCACGGGCATTACGCTGGAGCCCACCGTGCAGGAAAGCCCCTGGTACTTCGTGCGATAGAGGATTGCACGCAGGGTCCGACTTGGGGTTATCCCGCCAGTGCCGGCCTGTCCAGCCCCAACGTTTCAAGTACGTTAAACCCGTCAACGGTCGATTTTCACCCGCGAACGGTCTTTATACTAATTAGCAATATCCGCAACGTATAAGACGTTATAATGACCATAACGAAAAGGAGGAGGCAAGATGAATCAGATCATTCTCGCATCTCATGGCGGCCTGGCCGCAGGCGCCAAAGACACGCTCGAGATGGTTCTCGGCGACGTGTCGAACGTCCACGTCGTGTCGCTTGCTCGTGACGACAAGGAGCCCATCACCAACAAGGTGGACGCCATGATCGCCACGTTCAACGCGGACGACACCGTCTATGTGCTGACCGATATGCTCGGCAGCTCGGTCAACAACAGCATGGTCGAGCTTTCCCGCAACGGTGCGGCATTCACGGTGATTAGCGGTTTCAACATTCCGCTGGCACTGACGCTCGCTATGAGCCCCGCCCCCATCAAGGGTGCCGAGCTCGCGGCCCTCATCAACGAGGCCCGCACCGGTCTGACCAACCCCAACGCACCGGTCGAGGCTGCCGCGGCTCCCGCCAAGAAGGCTAAGGCGCCCCGTCACAGCTCCGGTCCCGCCAAGATCGTCCTCGCACGTCTTGACTACCGTCTGCTGCACGGTCAGGTCGTCTTTACCTGGACCACCAAGGTTCAGGCCGAGCGCATCATCGTCGTCGACAACGCTGCCGCCAACGATGACATCAAGAAGGACGCTCTTAAGCTGGCCAAGCCCCAGGGCGTGCGCCTGAACGTCTTCACCGTCGAGCGTGCCCTCGCCAAGATGGACAAGCTCAACACCCTCGGCGAGCGCGTCATGTTCGTCTTTGGCAACACGGCCGAGATGCTGCAGTTCTGCCAGGGTTACAAGCTCGACGCCATCAACCTGGGCGCCACCGCCAACCACGACGGTGCCGATCAGGTCGGCGGCAAGGACAGCTCCGTCTTCTTCGACGCC
Organism: Collinsella sp.; assembly: GCA_019414385.1. Taxonomy (GTDB): domain Bacteria; phylum Actinomycetota; class Coriobacteriia; order Coriobacteriales; family Coriobacteriaceae; genus Collinsella. The sequence goes on from DXMD01000013.1 coordinate 38,574, forward strand.
ACCCAGAAGGCCGACGTCAACCAGCTGCTCGACATGGGCATCAAGCTCTACGTCCAGCAGACCCCCACGTATCAGAGCGTCGACATCGACGCCAAGCTGTAATCAACCAGGCTTTTGCCTGACTGAAAGGAGAAGGGTATGAATACGTTCATCAGTGCGGTGCTCGTCGGCCTCGTCGGCGTGTTCTGCATGTGGGACTCCCGCCTGCTCGGTCGTCTTAACTTCGAGCAGCCCCTCGTTGGCGCTACGCTCGTCGGTCTGCTGCTGGGCGATGTGCCCACCGGCCTTGCCGTCGGTGCCGCCGTCGAGCTCGTGTCCATGGGCCTGGTGCAGGTCGGCGCCGCCGTTCCGCCCGATATGGTCCTGGGCGGCATCGTGGCCGCTGCCTTCGCGTGCCTGACCGATGCTTCCGCCGAGACCGCCATGACGATCGCCATCCCGGTCGCCGTCCTGGGTCAGCTGCTCGGCATCGTGTTCCGTTCCATCATCGCCGCCCTCACCCATGTGGCCGATAGCGCGATTGATAACGGCAAGTTCAAGACCGCCTATCGCATGCACATCTGCGCCGGCTCCGGTCTGTACGCCATCATGTACTTCCTGCCGATCTTCCTGGCCGTCTTTGTCGGTACCGACCTGGTCCAAGCCATCGTCAACATGGTTCCCGAGTGGCTGTCCGTTGGTCTGAACGTCTCGACCAAGATCATGACCGCCTACGGTCTGGCCCTGCTGCTCACCATGATGATCAAGAAGGGTATGACTCCGTTCCTGTTCATCGGTTTCCTGCTCGCCGCTTACCTCAACCTGTCCGTCATCGCGGTCGCTCTGATCGGTGTGTGCCTGGCTGTCGTCTTCATGGGCTTCAAGTTCAACGGTTCCCATGCAGCCGCCGGTGTCGATTCCGACTACGATCCGCTCGAAGACGACGAAGACTAAGGAGGAACACACTATGGCAACCGCAACCAAGGACGTGTCCCTGAACAAGAAGGTCAGCCAGTTCTTCTGGCGCTCCTGGGCCATCCAGGCCTCTTGGAACTACGAGCGTCAGATGAACATGGGCTTCCTCTACGGCATGGTTCCCACGCTCGATCGCCTCTATCCGGACGAGTCCGACCCCAAGCAGCTCACTGCTAAGAAAGAGGCTTACCACCGTCACATGGCGTTCTACAACTGCACCCCGCAGACGAGCGCTTTCATCCTGGGCCTCGCCGCCTCCATGGAGGAGGAGTACGCCAAGGATCCCGAGAACTTCGATCCCGATTCGATTAACGCGGTCAAGACCTCCCTCATGGGTCCGCTTTCCGGCATCGGCGACTCCTTATTCCAGGGCACCATCCGTGTTATCGCCTTTGGTCTGGGCGTTCAGCTGGCTCAGCAGGGTTCCATCATGGGCCCGATCCTGGCCATGCTCATCTCCATCGTCCCCTCTGTGCTGATCACTTGGTTCGCAGCCAAGATGGGCTATCAGGGCGGCCACGAGTACCTGAGCAAGCTTCAGGGCGGCGATCTCATGGAGAAGCTCATGTATGTCTGCGGCATCGTGGGTCTTATGTCCGTGGGCGGCATGATCGCTACGCTGATCGGCGCCACCACCCCGCTGCAGTTCGCTGACGGCACCGTCGTGATTCAGGACATCCTGGACGGCATGATGCCCCAGATGATCTCCCTTGGCCTCACCGGCCTTATGTACTGGCTCATCAAGAAGAACGTCAACACCGGTTGGCTTCTCGTGATTGCCATCGTGGGCGGCATCGCCCTCTCCGCGGCCGGCATCCTGGCCTAGTCGCGACCCAGCGCTTCCCCCGGGGGCCTGCCTGGCATCCCATACCCCAGGCAGGCTTCCATCCCTAACATGTGACAAAGGGATAGTCCCTTTGTCACATCCTCAACGGGCCGGCGACTCGGTCCTAACTACGGTAACCCTGCGAGCGTCCGGCAATGTGACGCCGCAACAAATCGAAAGGAATGTGTCAGATGTACGAGATCGACCTTAACCTCCCTAAGCAGATCGTCGCTGACGTCCTGTCCAACCACGAGATCCACAGCGTCGCTTTCGTCGGCTGCGGTGCTTCCATGTCCGACCTTTACCCCGCCAAGTACTTCCTGGCCAACAACACGGACAAGCTGAACGTTCAGATCTTCACCGCTAACGAGTTCAACTACGACACGCCTTCCTGGGTCAACGAGCACACCTTCGTGATCACCTGCTCCCTGGGTGGCTCCACGCCCGAGACCGTCGAGGCCAACAAGACCGCCAAGAAGCACAACTGCCCGGTCGTCTCCCTCACCAACAAGGCTGGCTCCGCTCTGACCGTCGACGCCGACCACGTCATCGTTCACGGCTTCCACGCCAACTACGCTGCCAAGTGCGAGAAGCCCGGCTACGCCATCGCTCTTGCTGTCGAGATCCTTCAGCAGACCGAGGGCTATGACCACTACGAGGACATGATCACCGGCCTCACCAACGTCTTCGAGCTCTGCGAGAACGCCGCTCAGTCCGCCAAGGGTCTTGCCAAGCAGTTCGCCCAGGACTTCAAGGACGACGAGATGATCTACTTCATGGCCTCCGGTGCCTCCGAGAAGATGGCTTATTCTCACGCCGCCTTCCTGTTCACCGAGATGCAGTGGATCGACGCCGCCGCGTACAACACCGGCGAGTACTTCCACGGCCCGTTCGAGGTTTCCACCGAGGGTAAGCCCTACGTCTTCTTCATGTCCGACGGTGCCACCCGTCCGATGGACGCTCGCGCCCTCACCTTCCTTAAGCGCATGGGCGCCAAGGTCGCTCTGATCGACTCCAAGGACTACGGCCTGGCCGACGCCGTGCCGGCAAGCGTCGTCACCTACTTCAACCCGCTGCTGCACCTCGCCGTTATGCGCGAGTACGGCAACCAGATCGCCGAGGCCCGTCAGCACCCGCTGACCATGCGTCGCTACATGTGGAAGCTTTCCTACTAATCACAAGTAAGTAGACCTTACGGGTTGATTGAGAGGGGATGGGGTTTGCGCCCCGTCCCCTTTTTTGCTCTGGGGAGGGCGCGCCCGTCGCGCCGCAAAACCCCAGATAAAACCTACCAAAATAAACCTGTCCCTTTTTGGCAGGTGGGAGGAGATGCGTATGATCAAGGCAGTGCTGTTTGATATGGACGGCGTGCTGGTCGATACCGAGTGGTTCTATAACCGTCGCCGCGTGGCGTTTATGGAGGAGAAGGGGTTCCACTTTGACGAGATCCCCGATCTTTCGGGGTCTAACGAGCCCGCCATTTGGGAGACGCTGGTTCCCGACGATGTTGAGCTGCGCGAGCGCCTGCGCGTGGAGTACAAGCAAGTCTACAGCCCGGACCACCCCGTTCCGTATGCCGAGCTGCTCAACGAGCAGACGGAGCCGGTGATGCGTGAGCTGCACGAGCGCGGCGTGAAGTGTGCCATCGCGAGCTCGTCGTATCGTGAGTTGATTGACGAGCTGGTGGAGATTGCGGGTATCGCCGACGTACTGGACTACACCATCAGTGGTCACGAGTGCAGTGCGTTTAAGCCCGACCCCGAGATCTACCTGCGTGCCATGGAGGCGCTGGGTATGGAGCCTGCCGAGTGCCTGGTTATCGAGGACTCGCCGTTGGGCATCGAGGCCGGCAAGCGCTCCGGCGCCCGCGTCCTGGCGCTGCGCCCGCACGAGGGCGTCAACCTGGATCAGTCCGCCGCCGACGTCGTCATCGACAACCTGTCCGACATTTTGGCCGCTTTGTAGTGTCAATCCGCCGCGAGAAGCACTGGTTCACGCGTCATTTGCTGCGGATTGGCTTAATTTGGCATCAATTTAGATCCGTTTGGCTTCGATTCGGGCTAAGTGAGTAGACTTTTTGGCGCAGGCCGAGCACAATGCATATCTTCCTTTGTAAAACCGCAGGTCACAGAGGTGGCTGTTTTGGGTGTGCTCGGCAGATCGTAAAAAGTCTACTCACTTGGAATTTTGGGCCTTTGGTTATGGGGGTTGCTGGTCCCGTTTTTGGTTGTCGAGAGAGGGTGAATTGAAGCGCCCCCGTACGCTCCATGCTACAATCGCGGGCATGCCCCACAACCACATCTGCCTTCGAAAGGAGCCTGCGTGGCGAACGCCATCGATCAGCTCACGGACCGCGTGCTCGTGCTCGGCCGCCTCACCATCGTCCGCCGCGCCATCACCGCCGTGGCGGTCACAATTTCCGCCGTTCTCCAGACATTTCTGATCCAGGCGTTCATTCAGCCCGCCGATTTGCTTCCGAGCGGTCTTACCGGCGTCGCGGTCCTGCTCGATCGCGTTACTTCGCTGGGCGGCGTTCACATCGATATCTCGCTCGGCATGCTCGCGCTCAACATCCCCGTGGCGCTCCTATGCTGGAGCGGCATTAGCAAGCGCTTCGTCATCTTCTCGATGATGCAGGTCGTGCTTTCGTCGCTGTTCCTCAACATCTTTCACTTCGCTCCGTTTTTGGGCGACAAGATCATGCTCATCATTTTTGGCGGCGTGGTCTCGGGTCTGGGCGCTGCCATCGCGCTTAAGTCCGGCGCATCCACCGGCGGCACCGACTTTATCGCGCTGTGGGTTTCCAACCACACGGGCAAGACCATCTGGGGCGTCATCTTTGGCTTTAACTGCTTTATCCTGGCGATCTTTGGTTTTATGTTTGGATGGGACAAGGCGGCGTATTCCATCGTGTTCCAGTTTATTTCGACCAAGACCATCGACAGTTTCTATCGTCGCTACGATCGCGTGACGCTGCAGATCACGACGCGTAAGGCAGACGAGGTCATGACTGCCTACGTAAACCATTTTCAGCACGGCATTAGCTGCGCCGAGGTCGTCGGCGGATACAGCCGCGAAAAGATGTACCTGCTGCACGCCGTTGTCTCGACCTACGAGAGCCAGGACATTATCAAGCTGGTGTGCGACGTTGATCCAGGAGCCGTGATCAACGTGTTCCACACGCTCAACTTTGTGGGTGGCTGGTGGGGTGGTCATGTCGACGAGCCTATGCCCACGGCCGTTCCCGATCCCGACAAGCCCGCACGCATGGCCAGCAGACAGGCGCGCCTCAGCGAACAGGACAGCCTGCAGCAGGACGACGGCAAGTAAGGTTTTTGGCATTTTGCCGGCACGGCGCAACCCATCCGTATGAGCCCCCGAAAGCCTCGTCGTTTTCGGGGCTCTCGTTTGCCCAGATAAAACCTAGCAAAATGAAGCTGTCGCTTTTTGGTAGGGAGGGTATATCGTTTTATCATTATGAGATAATATGAAACTAGACGTTATATACGTATTAGTTATTTCGATATTTCGATAAGAGTGATCAGATATGCCGACGCCCAAAAATGCACCGCTTTACCAGCAGATTTACGACGAGATTAAGGACGCGATCGAGAAAGGTGTTTATGCACCCAAGGAGCGCATTCCGTCCGAGCTCGAGCTTGCCGATCAGTACGAGGTGAGCCGCATTACGGTGCGCCGCGCCGTCGAGGAGCTGTGCTCCGATGGCTACCTGGTTAAGCAGCAGGGCCGCGGCACCTTTGTCTCCACACCGCACATCAACCGTCAGTTTCACGCTTCGACGCTGCAGACGTTTACCGCGCTGTGTGCCGACAATGGCATGAAGGCGGGCGCACATGTGGTCGATCGCCAGATTGTGCCGGCACGTCAAAACGAGATGGAGTTCTTTGGCCTGCAGAAGGACGCGCTGCTGCTGCACATCAAGCGCGTGCGTACGGCCGACGGCGAGCCCATCTTTGAGGAGAACATCTTTGTGCCGTTTGACGCCTACCGTGAGCTGTTGACGGCCGATCTTGAGGACAAGTCGATTTTTACCGAGGTCGAGCGCGTTGGGGGAACCCCGATTGTCTCGGTTGGCTACCGCACGGTCGAGGCCGTTCGAGCCAATGCCGAGCAGGCGGCCGAGCTGGGCATTGCCCCGCACGATCCACTGCTCAACCTGCGTGCCGGCTTTACCGGCCCCAACGGCGAGCCGGTTTTGCTCGGTAAGCAGTATTACGTGGGTAGCCGCTACGTCATGGTCATGTAGGTTTGGTTCCGTCGTTCTAACGAACGACGGACCGGTCGACGCTGCAAACGCCCCTAAGCGGCAATCTGACGTTCAATCGTCGGTCGCGTACCGAAGTACGCTTCCCTCCTCTTTCACGTCACCTTGCTCGCTTAGGGGCGTTTTCGCCGACTTATGTTCAACCTGCGGGGTTTCCAAGGTAGTCATTGGGGACGCTCTTAAATGACTAGTCAAACAAGAACGTCTCCAATGACTACCTGCAGAATGAGCGTGGGTAGTCTCCCGTTTTTGGCTCGGTGACGGCCTCAAAGTGGGAGATTATCCACGCTTGTTCGGCAAGTGTCCGAAAATTCACGTTCGTCCGCCTTGGATTGTATTGCCCGTGGTCGGCAGCCGGGCGGCGCCGGTCCGCGTGGCGGCGTATAATCGGCGGCAGATGACTTGGACGTTAGGAAACCATGACCGATAGTATGCAGCAGATGGCGCTCGACACGCTCGGCGCCTATTTTGGCTACACCTCGTTTCGCCCGGGACAGGACCGCATGGTCGATGCGATTCTTGCCGGTCGCGATGCGCTGGGTGTTATGCCCACGGGCGCCGGCAAGTCCATTTGCTACCAGGTACCCGCGCTCATGCTGCCCGGCATCACCTTTGTGGTGAGTCCGCTGCTGTCGCTTATGGAGGACCAGACCCGCGCACTGCTCGCGGCGGGCGCGCGCCCCAGCTATCTCAACTCCAGCCTTACCCCGGCCCAGCAAAACACTGTGCTCAAGCGGGCGCGCGAGGGTCGCTACCAGCTTATGTACGTGGCACCCGAGCGCCTGCTCGAGCCGCGCTTTTTAGCCTTTGCCCAGGAGGCCGCGGGTTCCGCCGGCATAGGCGTGCCGCTCGTGGCGATTGACGAGGCCCACTGCGTGAGTCAATGGGGCCAGGATTTCCGCCCCGCCTACCTGCAGATTCGCGAGTTCATCGATTCCCTGCCGCAGCGCCCCATCGTGGCGGCCTTTACCGCTACGGCGACTGAGCGCGTGCGTGCGGACATTCAGCAGATGCTCGGCCTGCAAAAACCCGCGACGGTGGTGACGGGCTTCGATCGCAAGAACCTCTACTTTGGCTGCGAGGAGATGGGCGACAAGGCCAAGGCCGCGTGGGTGCGCGACTATGTGATCGCGCATTCGAGCGAGAGCGGCATCGTGTATTGCTCGACCCGCAAGACCGTCGATGCGCTGGCAGGTGAGCTTGCCGAGGCGCTGGGCCCCAGCGGCATTCGCGTTGGCCGTTACCATGCCGGCATGGGCAACGACGCCCGTCGTCAAAGCCAACGCGCCTTTATCGATGACGATATTCAGGTGATGGTTGCCACCAACGCCTTTGGCATGGGCATCGACAAGCCCAACGTGCGCTACGTGATCCATAACAACGTACCCGAGAGCATCGAGGCCTACTACCAGGAGGCGGGCCGCGCCGGTCGCGATGGCGATCCGGCCAGCTGCCACTTACTGTGGAACGGCAACGATTTTCGCATGCGCCGCTTTTTAATCGACCGCGGCGATGCGGCCGACGAGGCGCTCGACGACGAGCAACGCGCGTGGGCGCTCCAAAATCGATATCGTCTGCTCAGCCAGATGGAGGGCTACTGCAATACCACCGGCTGCCTGCGCGAATACATGCTGCGCTACTTTGGCGACGAGGCCGCGGCCGAGCATGCGGCAGCCGCCGCGGGCGGCACCGCCCCGGACGAGGCCGAGGGCTGCGGCAACTGCAGCAACTGCCTCACGCAGTTCGAGGTCGAGGATGTCACCGACATGGCCCGCGCTGCCGTGCGCTATGTGGCCACGCGCCCCATGCGCTTTGGCAAGTCGCTCATCGCCGACGTGCTCCACGGCGGCAACACCGAGCGCATTCGTCAGATGAACCTGGATCAGGACCGTGGCTACGGTGAGCTGTCGAGCGAATCGGTCGGGCGCATTAAGGACATCATCGGCCAGCTGTGTGGGCGCGGCTATTTGGCTACCTCGCAGGGCCAGTATCCGGTCGTGGGCTTGGGCCCGGGCGCCGGTGAGGTCGAGGACGAGGCGTTTGCCTTTACCGTTAAGCGTCGTGCGTCCAAGCGCAAGGCCTCGGCCCGTGCCCGCCGTGCGGTGGATTTGCTGCGCGAGGAGGCCGAGCTGGACCAGCGACCGCGCGTGGGCGACGACGCCGAGCTGTTCGACCGCCTGCGCGCCCTGCGCAAGGAGATCTCGACCGAGCTGGAGATGGCACCGTACATGGTTTTTTCCGACAAGGCCCTGCGCGGCCTGTGCCGCCTGCGTCCTCAGACGCGCGACGAGCTTATCCAGGTCAACGGCATTGGCGAGAAAAAGGCCGATGCCTTTGGCGAACAGTTTATGGCGGCGATTGAAGAGTTTGAGTCCGAGCATGCGCGGGATGGAGCGTAACGATGGCATTCGACGATAAAACCGACCGTGCTGGCGTGTCCGCCGTGCCGCTGTACCAGCAGGTTATGGACGATCTGAAGGGCGAGATCGCACGCGGCGTGTACGCGGCCGGCTCGCGCATTCCTTCCGAGATGGAGCTCGCGAAGTTTTACGGCGTGGGCCGCATTACCGTGCGCCGCGCCATCGAGGAGCTGTCGCGCGCGGGCTACCTCAACCGCCAGCAGGGGAGGGGCACCTTTGTGTGCGCGCCCAAGCTCAAGCGCAAGATTCGCCAGAAAGGCGACGTCCAGAGCTTCACCGAGGGTTGTGCCGCCAACGACATGGTGCCTGGTGCGCGCCTGGTATCGCGCACGGTGGTTGCGGCGACGCGCGAGGACGCGGCATTTTTTGGTGTGGAGCCCGGCTGCGAGCTCATCGTGGTCGAGCGCGTGCGCACGGCCGATGGTGTGCCCGTCATGCTCGAGAACAACGCCTTTGTGCTTGCCGACCACCCGTATCTGCAAACGATGCGCGACGAGGACCTCACCGATAATTCAATCTTTGCGCTCGTTGCCGAGCATTCGGGTCGCGCGCCGCTCAAGTCCGACCCCTGCACCGTGGAGATTGCGCTTGCCGATGCTCAGGCGGCCCCGCTGCTGGAGGTGCCGGTCGGCGAGCCGCTCTTCTATATGGAGGCATACTTTACCGATGAGGACGAGCGGCCCCTGCTGCTCGGTCGTCAAAAGATCGTGGGCTCGCGCTACGTGTTCGACATCTAACGTTCACAAATAGAACAACATGGAACAAATTTACTGCAATGGCTTCCACCGCGGCCGCTTGCGTGCTATAAATAGGACAACATAGAACGACCGCAGGTACGAGCTGTCGTCGCTCAAAACCGCCACACAGGGAGGAACGTCACCGTGAACGCACACGATCTGGTTCAGGAAATTATCGAGCGCAAGGGCAAGGTCGAGAACGTCTTTTGGATTGCCTGCGGCGGTTCGATGATCGACCTCATGCCGGCTAACGAACTGCTCAAGCGCGAGGCCACCACGTTTACCTCGACGGTCTACACGGCACGCGAGTTTTGCCTGATGGCCCCCAAGAGTCTTGGCGAGAAGTCACTCGTCATCGCCTGCAGCCACAGCGGCAACACGCAGGAGGTCGTCGACGGCTGCGAGATGGCGTCGGCTGCCGGCGCCGAGGTCATTGCCCTTACCGACTGCGAGGGCTCCAAGATCGACAACGGCAAGTGGGCCACCTGGGTCTATCCGTGGGGCGAGGGCGTGTCGCAGGCTGAGGTGCCGCAGGGCATCGGCGCTCTGATCGCCGCCGAGCTGCTCGACCAGCAGGAAGGCTACGAGGCACTCGCCGACATGTACGAAGGCCTTAAGCAGATGGATGCGCTGCTGCCCGCCGCCCGCGAGAAGGTCAACGCCGAGCTGGGCGCCCGCTTTGCCGAGCTCTGCCAGCAGCACAAGTTCTTCTACATCCTGGGCTCCGGCCCCAACTTTAGCCAGACCTACGCTATGGCCATCTGCTCGCTCATGGAGATGCAATGGCAGCACTGCTGTTACATCCACTCCGGCGAGTATTTCCACGGCCCGTTCGAGGCCACCGAGCCCGGCGTGTTCTACTTTGTGCAGCTCGGATCGGGCGAGTGCCGCCCCATGGAGGAGCGCGCGCTCGCGTTCCTCAACACGCACACCGACACGATCATGGTGCTCGACGCGCTTGAGTACGGCGTGGGCGAAGTGCCTGCCAGCGTGCGTTCGTTCCTGGAGCCGATCTTCTTCTATGCGATGAGCTGCGAGCTGCGCGCCGCCCGCGGCAAGGTGTTCGACCACAGCCCCGAGATCCGTCGCTACATGGGCATCGAACAGTACTAGGTAACGGGAAAAGCGATTTTTCATGGCGGGGCCCTCGCCAAGCGCGGGCCCCGTTTGCATAACGGCGCTCCTTTCCGTTTGTCGAAAAACGAAGTCAAATACTTTTCCCCAGAAGTGAACGACCTATTTTTGACCCCCGAAGCATTGACATTTTTTGGTGCCAAAACCGCAGGAAAATCTTAATGAAACTGCAGGAAGTGGTCCCCATAAAGTGTCGATGCTTCGGGGGCTTGTTTTTGCTCGTTCACTTTTCGGGAAAAGTATTAGACCTAAAACTGCAAGCGTGTCGCGTGAGTCAAAAAGCGGGCCGCGCCGGTGGGTTTCCGGCGCGGCCCGCTTTACATTGCGTCCATGCGTGCGAAGTGTCGCGTCAACCGACGGCCTACTTGGCGTCGTAGGCCTCGGCGTCCCACCAGTCGAGCTGGGCGATGTTGTCGCGAATGTGCTGGCAGCTCTTGTGGAAGCCCTCGAGCTCGTTCTCGGAAAGGTCGAGCGTGTAGACTTCCTCGACGCCCTCGGCGCCGATTACGCACGGCAGGGAGGTAAAGATGCCTTCCTCGCCATACTGGCCGGTCATAAGCGTAGAGGCCGAAAGCACGGCGTGCTCGTTGTGCAGCACGGCGGCGCAGACGCGCGCGGCGGAGTTGGCGACGGCGTACTCGGTGCACTGCTTGCCCTGGTAGGTTACGTAGCCGCCCTTGCGCGCGAGCTCCTCGACCTCCATGTGGTCGAAGGCGTACTTGTCGGGGTTTTCGGCCTGAAGCTCGGTGAGACTCTTGCCGGCGATGGTTGCGGCCTTAAAGGCGGCAAGCTGGCTAAAGCCGTGCTCGCCGATCATGTAGGCGTCGATGGACTTGGGGCTCACGCCGACCTTCTTGGAGATCTCGGTGCGCAGGCGGGCGGAATCCAGGCCGCAGCCCGAGCCGATGATCTTCTTGGGATCGTAGCCGGTCAGGTGCCACAGCTCGGTGCACACGACGTCGCAGGGGTTGGAGATGGAGACGAAGATGCCGTCGAAGCCGGCGTCGACAATGCGCTTGGCAAAGGTGCGCGCGGCGTCGGTGGTAAAGAACAGCTCGCCGTCGCGGTTACCGGCGGCCAGCGCGACCTTGCCGGCGGCGTTGACGATGACGTCACAGCAGGCCAGCTCCTCGTAGTGGTCGTAGCAGTTGACGATCTTGGTGTTATACGGGACAAACGAAAGGGAGTCGCGTAGGTCCTGGACCTCAGACGTCACCTTGGCCTCGTTGATATCGCACAGGTACAGCTCGTCGGCAATGCCCTGCATAAGCAGGCTGTTGGCGACATGTGCTCCTACGTGGCCCTGGCCGACCACACCGATCTTACGCGTCTGGTACATATATGTATCCTTTCGGCCGAGTTTTTCGCGTCGAACCATTGTAGCGTCCTGCGCCCACTTTGCTAGGCTAAAGCGCCGTAGATTCTTGGGGCATGCCGTAATCTCTACTTTTGGAGTGATTTGGGCCGCTGACGGCATCGCGGGGCGATGTGCTCGCGCGGATGGGGCCGCTCGTTGTACCATAGCTGCAACTGACTCGTAAGGAGCATCCATGCCCATTCGTATTCCCGACGCCCTTCCTGCTGCTGCGCAACTCGAGAGCGAGAACATCTTTGTCATGACCGAGTACCGCGCACTGCATCAGGACATCCGTCCGCTGCGCGTGCTCATCCTCAACCTCATGCCCACCAAGATCGCCACCGAGACGCAGATCATGCGCAAGCTCTCCAACACGCCGCTGCAGGTGGAGGTGGACCTGCTACGCACCAAGACGCACGAGGCCACGCACGTGAGTGCCGGCCACCTGGAGACGTTCTACCGTACGTTCGACGACATCCGCGACATCCACTACGACGGCCTGATCATCACGGGCGCGCCCGTGGAGCAGATGCCGTTCGAGGAGGTCGACTACTGGCCCGAGCTCTGCCAGATCATGGACTGGTCTACCACGCACGTACACTCTACGCTGCACATTTGTTGGGGCGCGCAGGCGGGGCTCTACCATCATTACGGTATCCAGAAGCACGACCTGCCGGCCAAGGCGAGCGGCGTGTTCGAGCATCATCTGGTGAAGCCGCAAAGCCCGCTGGTGCGCGGCTTCGATGACCGCTTCTATGCCGTGCACTCGCGCAACACCGATGTGCGTCGCGAGGATGTGGAGGCCGAGCCGCAGCTTGAGGTCGTGGCCGTGTCCGACGAGGTGGGCCTGTACATCGTCAAGTCGACCGACAGCCGCCGTTTCTTTGTCTTTGGCCACCCCGAGTACGACACCGACACGCTACGCCTGGAGTACGAGCGCGACGTGAAGCGCGGACTCAACCCGGAGGTGCCGGCGCATTACTTCCCAAACGACGACCCCACGGCCGAGCCGCTCAACGTCTGGCGCAGCCAGGCTCAGCTGCTCTACACCAACTGGCTCAACTACTACGTCTACCAGACCACGCCCTACGACCTAGCCCGCGCCGGCGAGGAGCACTAGGCTGCGATGATGCCGCTGTAGCCGTGGCTGATGTGGCAGCCGTTAGGCGCTGATGATGTGGGGTAGCGGCAGGTCGTGGGCGTCGGTGGGGATGTGGTCGACGCGCTGTTCGTCAAAGGCGATGCCGACGATTTGACATACGGGCGAGAGCATGGGCAGGTAGCGGTCATAGCAGCCGCCGCCGTAGCCTAGGCGCGTGCCGGTGCGGTCGAATGCTACGAGCGGCACGACGATCATGTCGAGAGCTTCGGCAGGCACGATAGGGAAGCGGCTGCTGTCGATGTCCGTGGCCGCAAAGGCCCGCGTGGGGTGGGCGATAAACGGAGCCGCGTCCGCGTCGCCGGCAGCAACTGCCCGCATACACATGCGCTGGCCACAAGCTGCGGCGTCTGTTGCCGAGAGCATGCACGGATAGGCCACGCGCCAGCCACGTTTGGCGGCAGCTGCGGCAAACGCGGCTGAGTCGACTTCGGAACCCATCGCGGCATAGACGGCAACGGTGTGCGGCGCCGCGGCATCCAAGCGGCCCAGCAGCTCAACCAGCCGCGCACAGATATCAGCAGACTTCGCCGCCCGCAAGTCCAAATCAAGAGCATCGCGCCGAGCAATCACCGCCCGCCGCAACTCAGCCTTGTCCATCCCGGCTTCCTCTCCCAAACCTACCAAAAAGGGACAGGTTTATTTTGGCAGGTTTTATCTGGGCAAATGTCGAAACCACCACAAAGGTGCCTGTCCCCTTTGTGGTGGTTTTGGCCCATGCGTTAACGCTATAACGCCGCGGCGATTGCTTCGGTCACAAACTTATTGAGTGACTCGCCCTTCTTTGCCGCCGCCAGTGCTGCCTGCTTGTGAAGCTCGGAGCCTGTTCTCACATTGAACGAGCCCTTAAAAGCCCGCTCTGGTTCCTTGCCCTTTTCGGCACAAAACTCAAGGTAATCGTCGACGGCGTCGTGGAAGCATTGCTCCACTTCTTCAGCCGTGGAGCCTTCAAATACGATTGCGTCCCTAATGCCGGCGACCATACCTGTTAGTACATGCTGCTCGGCATCGAACTCGACTGGGGCGAAATAGCCCTTGTATGCCAAAACGTTACTCATGACTGCCTCCGACATCCTGCAGAAATCGAACGATGTTTCGAATGGTCCCCGCTGTCAATTCGTCAGATGGATGAGGCGCGTGCATCACGAACATCCTGCCATCTGAGGGCCTGTAGAAGCGAACGCGCGATCCGGATGTCTTGCCTTTGCTGTCCATTTCAAAGCCATATGAGGCCATGACTTTTAAAAAATCGGCATACCGATACGTCGAAGGGCAGCTAAACAGTTGGACGATGAGTTTATCGGCTCGAGTCATCCCGCCTCACATTCTGCAACTATATTCTAGTTGCAATTTAGATCCGATGCAATCACCCATACTATAGAACATGTGTACGTATAGAACAAGTGTTCGAACCACTACAGAGGGGCCTGTCCCCTTTGTAGTGGTTTTGCTTGCTGTGGTTAGCCCATCAGGTCGACTACGTTAAAGCCGGCGTTGCTCTTGGCGATGACGTCTCGGCCGCCAAAGACGCAGGTGGGCGACTCGGCTGCGATGCGCGTCACGTCGGTGCCGAGCGAGCGCAGCTCACCGGGCGTGGCGGCGAGCATCTGGGCGCGACGCTCCTCGCGCGCATGCGGATCGAGCCCGGCCAGGTAGGTCGTGTTGCGGCGCTTGGTGAGCGCGTACGGCTTCACCGGCGCGTCCATGCCACTCACGCAGCTCACGATAAAGCCCTCAAAGGCGGCTTCGTCGGGCTCAAAGCTGCCGAGCCATTCGCCTGCGCGCGCCACGCGCTCAATCGAGGGGTCGATTGCCGGGTCGCGGTAGGTGTAGAACGCCGCCTGACGCTCGCCGGCTGCGCGGAATCCGCAACCGTACGCACCACCCTTCACGCGGATCTCGTTCCACAGGTAGTCGTAGGAGAGCGCGTTGGCAGCTACGGCCCAAGCGCCTGTCACGTCAATGCCCAGGCGACGTGGATCGCACGCACGCGCGGCAAAGCAGATGTCGCTGGGGATCACGAAAGCCTCGTGGCGGTCGCACGGCGCCGGCACCACGAGCGCGTCGCGGCCGGCACCATCGCCCGCACCCAGCCCCAGGTCGCCCGCGGCATCCCAGTACGCGTCAAAGTCCTCGTCGCTGCCGGTAAAGCTCGCCATGCAGCCATCGGCCACAAAGATGCGGCCTGCCAGTTCGGTAAGCTTGGCGCGCAGGTCGTCCAGGCGCTCGTCAAAGTGGTCGAGCAGATCGCGCAGGAACAGGTAGAAGTCCACGCCCGAAAGCTGCTCGCGCACCACGGCCGAAGGCGAGCTGTAGCTCATCGCGCGACCGAGCGCCGCCGAGTGACCGTTGTTGATAAAGCCCTGCTCAAGCCCAATGCGAATCTGCGTGAGCACGTCGCGCACGCGGTCGGCGTCGGCATCTGCCAAAAGCGTGCTCGACCATACCTCGCGCGGCAGACTCGCCAGTGCATCAATCTTCTCGGACAGGGCGCCGGCGCTCACCAGCAGGTAGGGGCGCACGCCGTCCACGTCGGGCTGGGTCATGACTTCGGTCGTAAAGCTCAAAAAGCCCAGCTTGCCGGCGATCAGGTTGTCGAGCTCCTCGGCCGTATGCGTCTGCGTGGGCAGCTGCTTGAGCAGGCGGCAGAGCAGCGTCACATAAGGCAGGTCCTCAAACGCGACGCAGCTCAGGTCGAAATACTGCATGGCGTAGGCCAGACGGTTGGTGGGGATGCCGTGGCGCAGGCAGGGAATGGGCGCAGTCGTGTCCACAACCAGCGGCGGCTCGGGGCGCGCCTCGCCAATGTCGGACACACGCAGGCGCGGCAGCGTGGCCTTGGCCTCGGGTGTGTCCTCGGCCTCCTGCGCGGCACGCAGCGCGGCCGTGCGCTCGACCACATCGGCCAGCTCGGCATCGGTCATGGCATCGCGCTTGGCTGCCAGCTCGGCTGCCTCGGCGCCCTCCGAACCCTCGGCGGCGTCCACCGGCACCAGCTCAACGAGCGCCATGTGGTCGTTCTGCAGCACCAGCTCGCGC
This sequence comes from Collinsella sp., assembly GCA_019414385.1. Lineage (GTDB taxonomy): Bacteria > Actinomycetota > Coriobacteriia > Coriobacteriales > Coriobacteriaceae > Collinsella. The sequence continues at coordinate 54,485 of DXMD01000013.1, forward strand.
AGCAGGTCCTCAAAATAGCTGCCGTCCAGCTCGCCACGCAGCTCCTCGTACACCGGGCCGTACTTGAGCGCCAGCGTCGCGGCGTCGTCATCGTAGAGCCAGGTGCTCAGCGCGTCGCACGCAATGGCCACGCCGTCGGCGATGCCGTAGTCGCGCTGGCGCAGATCGTATTCGTTGCTGCTGATGATGGCTTCCAGGCGCTCGCGCGGAACGCCGTGCTCGCACAGGTCGCGGCAGGCGTCCTGAAACACGCGGCGCAGCTCGCGCGCCACGCCGGGCTGCGCGTTTTGCAACATGATGAGCTCGTAGGGCTGCAGGCTCTCGGCCGCGGTGTAGCTCACCACGTTGCCGCCCAGGCCGGCGGCCAGAATGGTCTTCTTGACCGGCGCCTCGTTGGAGCCCAGCAGCGCCTCGAACAGGATATCCGCCGCGATCGTGCGTTTGCGGTCGAGCGCGCTGCCCAACACAAGGCCCAGGCCCACCAGGGCGTTCTCGGGTGTAGTGGCCATCTCGACGCGCTTGTACTCGCAGGTCACGGGCGTCTGCACGCCCAGCGGATTGGGCGCCAGCGTGGACGGGTCCTCGCCGGCGGCAACGGCTGCGTCCATGCGGCGGCTTGCGGCACTCGGCTGCGACAGATAACGCTCGTCCAAAAAGGCCAGTGCGCGGTCCACGTCCAGGTCGCCGTAGAGCGTGATGTAGGAGTTGGAGGGGTTGTAGTGGCGCGCGTGCGTGTCCAGGAACTGCTCGTAGGTGAGCGCGGGAATCGCGCGCGGGTCGCCGCCGCTTTCGTGCGCATAGGCGGTGTCGGGATAGAGCGCGGCGTTGACGGCGTCGTCCAGCACGCTCATGGGGTCGGACAGCGCACCCTTCATCTCGTTGAACACCACGCCGTTATAGCGCAGCGTGCCCTCGCGCAGGCTGGCGGGGTTGCCGTCGCCCTCGCCCTCGGCGCCCTCTGGCAGGTCCAGCTCGTAGTGCCAGCCCTCCTGCTCAAAAATGGTGGGCTTGGTGTAGATGGCCGGGTTGAACACCGCGTCCAGGTACACGTCCATCAGGTTATACAGATCCTGTTCGTTGGTGGTGGCGACGGGGTAGATGGTCTTGTCGGGGTAGGTCATGGCGTTGAGGAACGTCTGCATGGAGCTCTTGATCAGGTCGACAAACGGCTCCTTGACGGGAAACTTGGCCGACCCGCACAGCACCGAGTGCTCAAGAATATGGAACACGCCGGTGGAATCGGCCGGCGGCGTCTTAAAGCCAATGGCAAAGGCCTTGTTTTCGTCGTCGCACGCCAGGTACAGTAGGCGAGCGCCCGAGACGGTGTGGCGAAGCACGTAGGCGTCCGAGTCGAGCTCGGGTACGGTCTCGCAGCGCTCGACGGCAAAGCCGTGGCAGGTAGTGCCGGGCACCAGCAGTGCGGCGGCAGCGGCGCGCGGGTCGGTTGAGGTGGTGGGCATATGCAGTCTCCTTTGACGCCCTAGCGGGGGCGAATCGAGTCGAATCCCCGAGAGTATACCCATATGGGGCCGCGGCTCTGCGACGAACTGAAGACGATGTGGGTGGACTAGCCTAGCTAGGTTGATAACGAATGCCGCGGGTAGCCGCTGCACCCCGCTAAAGTTAAATTACACCCCGTTTACCGAATCATTTAGGAAATATATGGACTCCTAAAAAGTTCTAATACAATATAACTCATCTATCTATAAGCTGCTGATTCCTTGCAAAGGTATGGTTGATATGGTTGAAGCAAATAGCGTTATCCCCCTCTACAAACAGATTGTCCGTGCGCTTTCTGATTCGATCGCCAACGGCACGTACCGCCCGGGAGATAAGCTTCCGACCGAAGCGGAGCTTATCGAGCAATTTGGCGTGAGCCGAATAACGGTTCGCTCCGCAATTAAAGAAATGGAAGATGCTGGACTTGTTGAGAGGGCCCGCGGCAAGGGCACGTTCGTTTCGCCGGACACGCAGATGTATGCCGCAGACGACCGTGAGAGCTTTACCCATTCGTGCCAGCTTGCGGGCAAACAGGCGTCTACCAGGGTTCTCGAAATGGGCTGGGAATTCCCAAGCCTGCGAGACGCGAAGTTCCTGGGCGTAGACGATACCCAAAAGGTATTGCGTAGTCGTCGTCTGCGCCTTGTGGATGGCAAGCCCACGATGCTGGAAACCAATAGCTATTCCGCTGCGCTTTCTTTTTTGGAGCATGAGTCCCTCGAGGATTCGCTGATGGCGGTACTCGATCGCCAGGGGATCAAGATGGGTCCCAACACGCGTACGCTCGAGGTCTGCTATGCGAGCGAGCTCGAGGCGGAATACCTTAACGTGGAGCTGGACTCTTCGCTGCTTCTGTTTGTCGATAGACGTTATGCTCCAAGCGGCGAGCCGCTCTTCATCTCCCGTCAGGTGTACTGCACCGAGCGACTGAAGTTCTATTTGTAAGATTAGAGATAGATTGGTCTATTTACCGACCAATTGTTACCGTTCGCGGATTTGGAAAATAGACACACCACGTAGGGTAGATTGCTAATATACTTTGTTATGACAATATAGTACGTCCTATTGGTATTGGAGAACTATGAATAAGATTTTGCTAGCGAGTCATGGTTATCTCGCCCAAGGCATGAAAAGCTCTCTAGAGATTCTGATGGGCACCGACGACCGAATCGAGTGCCTGTGCGCCTATGTCGATGACGATTCAAGGGACGTCGCGGCGTTGATTGATGCATGGATGGAGACGAGGGACCCTGCCGACTCTTGGTTTGTCGTGACTGACATCTTTGGCGGCTCTGTAAACAACGAATTCATTCAGAGGCAGACTGCCGGATCGTTTACGTTGATCGCCGGAATGAACTTGCCGTTGCTGGTGGAAATGGTTGCACAGCTGGACTCACTGGATGCGGGCAAGGCCAAAGCCGCGGTCGAGGGATCGCGTTCGTATATTCAGCTTTGCGAGGCGGCGGACATGCTTGCCGGCACCGAGGAAGAAGAGTTCTAGTTAGTTCTGGTTCGAGCCCTAGCTAAGGGCCGCACCTGTCATTCCCTTTATCACGTGCGGAGATGATAACGATGATTAAGCTTACGAGAGTTGATTACCGACTGATTCACGGCCAAGTTGCCATGTCCTGGACTCACGCTTTGGATGTAGATTGCATCCTGCTTGCCAGTGATGCTGTGGCAAAAGACGACATGAGGAAGGCGGCCTTGAGGCTCGCCCGCCCCAGCGGCGTTA
>DXMD01000013.1:57819-59059 GCA_019414385.1 Collinsella sp.
GCAAAAGACGACATGAGGAAGGCGGCCTTGAGGCTCGCCCGCCCCAGCGGCGTTACCGACAAGTATTCGCTGTTTATCATCACTGAGACGATTGAAGATGTCTATCGTCTCGCTAAGGGTTGCAAAGACATCAAAGAGATCAATCTGGGTGGAACCCGAAAGACCCCTGAGACCACGCTTCATCCGACTCCTGCAATCTTCGCGACCGAGAAAGATGCCGAGCATATCCAAGAGCTCCTGGGCGATGGCGTGGCCATCGAAATCCGTCAGGTCCCCAATGACGCTAAGGTGTTTGCCAAGGACGTTTTTTAGTCGAAAGGGGGTGCGGACGATTTCTTGGACCGCGCCTAGGCGTATCCAAGCTTCCTGCGGTATTCCATCGGGCTCAGCCACCCGAGGGACTTCTTGATCCGCTCCTCACGATAGTACACGAGGTAGGCCTCGAGCCTTCCCATGAACTCCTCGGCCGTCACGCCCTTCCAGTCCCTGTAGTGGAAGAACTCGTTCTTGAGGCGCCCGAAGAAGCCCTCGCAGGCCGAGTTGTCCGGGCTGCAGCCCTTCGCGGACATGCTCCTGACCAGGCCGTTCTCCTCGCAGATCCCGATCCACTCCGGCCAGCGGTAGTGGCCGCCCCGGTCCGAGTGGATCGTCGTGCGCGCGCCCGCCGGCCTGGCCGCGCAGGCCTTGAGCAGGCTCGAGTTCGCGAGGCGCTTGTCGGGGTGCAGCCCGATCGACCAGGCGACGGGCATCCCGTCGAAGCGGTCGACGATCGGGCTCAGGTAGACCTTCTCGCCGCCCGGGAGCCTGAACTCGGTGATGTCGGTGAGCCACAGCCGGTTGGGCTCGTCGGCGCGGAACCTCCTGTTCACGAGATTCTCCGGCGCCTTGGAGACCTCGCCGGCGTAGGAGCTGTAGCCCCGGGCGCGCCTCTTGTTGTAGACGACCTCGAGGCCCTCCTCGCGCATCACGCGGGCCACGCGCTTCTCGCTGGCCCGGATGCCCTCGCGGCGCAGGCGCGCCCAGACGGTGCGGTACCCCCAGCACCCCGAGCCTTCGCGGAAGATGCGCACCACGCGGTCGCGTATGTCGGCGTCGCGGTCGCGCGGCGCGGCGACGCGGGGCCTCCAGTACTCATAGGAGCTCTTCGATATCCTCAAGAAACCTGTGATCGAGCGGAGGGGCAGGTGTTAGCGTCAATATATTTTTCACCATTTTCACCAACGTATTTTCGCCAATCGCG
>DXMD01000014.1:0-4759 GCA_019414385.1 Collinsella sp.
CTACATCCCCGGCTGCCCGCCCAGCCCCGCGCAGACCGTCTACGGCTTTGCCATGGCACTTGGTCTGCTGGACCAAAAACTCCATGCCGAGACCACGGTGGAGGCCGCCGGCGAGCAGGCCGATATCCTGCACCCCGGCGTGCCGTACAAGCTGCGCGTTGCCATTGAGCGCGAAGCTCGCGCCATGAGCGGTTACCGTTACGGCCGCGACTTGGCCAACGAGTTTATGGATACGCTCGAGGGCGCGCCCAAGGGCGATATCCGCGGTGCCATGGCGCTGCTCATCGACAAGCAGGACGATCCGCGCCGCGTCGAGGTGTACTCGGCGCTGCAGGATCTGGTGCTGGCCGGAGGTCGCTAGATGGAGCTCACGGACCGCTCTGGTTACTTTGCGGGTCCCGGCATGCTCGGCGGCTCTTTTGGCGATGCCTCGCGCGCAAGCGACGAGGCTGCCGAGGGCGTCGCCGACCCCTGCCTGGGCCATACGCCCGACCAGGTGGTCTTCTACGAGCTCACGCGTAAGTTTGTGGAGACCGAGGAAGACGTTCCCCAGGAGGCCTGCGACGTGCTGTACTACACGCTCGCCGTGGGCCACCATACCGGCGTGCTCGACTGCTTTGAGCCGCGCCTGTCGGTGCCGGTGAACGTGTTCTATACGCTTATCGACGCGCTGCCGGAGGGGGAGGCCAAGACCAAGTTCGAGGCCATCCGCTCCTTTGGCGAGTGCCAGCTCGACAAGGCGGCGGTGCCGTCGCTGCTCGAGGCCTGCGACACGCTGCTCGACGAGCGCGGTTTTCGCGGCTCGGCCAAGGCCGGCATCTCGGTGTTCGACGACGACTTTGGCCTGCATGCCCAGCAGGTCGCGTTTCTGATGAAGTTCCGCGATCTGGTTGAGCGCGTGCGCGATGTGTCGGGCGTGTACCTGACGGGAAGGTTGCAGTAATGGGTCACGTTGTGGATGGACGTGTGAACGGCGCCCCGTTTGCGGGTATCGTGCTCACGGCGGGAAGCGTGCTGCGTGCCGACGATGCCGCCGGCCCCGTGCTCTCCAAAAAGATGGAGGACGCACCCATCGCCGGTTGGTACACCATCGACGGCGGGCAAACGCCCGAGGACGACATCATCGAGGTCAAGCGCGAGCGTCCGCCGCGTCTGGTTTTGGTCGATGCCGCCGACATGGCGCTGCCCGTCGGCGCCATCCGCTTGCTCGACAAACGTGACGTGGCCCGCAAGTCGATGTTCACCACGCATTCGCTTCCTTTGTCGATTCTGATCGAAGAGATTGAGCAATCGTGTGATGATATCGTCTTCGTTGGGATTCAGCCGGGCGACACGGAGTTCTACAACCCTATGTCCCCGGAGGTCTTTGACGCCGTCGACGCCGTGTACGACGCCGTGGCCGCCAACGACTTTTCCCACTTTGTCCGCTTGGGGCAAGAGCAATAGGAGCGCTTGTCCCTGCTGATTAGGAAAGAAGTGATTGACATGGCAGATTCCAAGGCGGAGTACCCCGCTCCCGATTGCCTGGCGCCCGCCGCGATCGAGGCCAAGACCGAGGCCGCCGGCGTGACCAAGGCCAACCTGCCGGTCGCAAAGGCCTTTCTGTTGGCAATGTTCGCCGGTGCGTTTATTGCCTTCGGTGGTCTGTTCTTTACCGTGTTCTTGAGCGACAGCACGCTGGGCTGGGGTGCCCAGCGCGTCGTGGGCGGCCTGTGCTTTTGCCTGGGCCTGGTGCTGGTGCTGGTGTGCGGCGCCGAGCTGTTTACCGGTAATTCGCTTATGGTCTGCGCGCTCAAGAGTAAAAAGATCACCCTGGTCCAGATGCTCAAGGCTTGGGTCGTCGTATGGGTCGGTAACTTTGTCGGTGCCCTGTTCATCGTCTTTTTGGTGTACATGGCCGGCATTTACAAGCTCAACGGCGAGGCGGTCGCCAATTCCATGGTGAGCGTCGCCGCCGGCAAGGTGACGATCGACTGGGTGACGATCTTCTTCCGCGGCATCCTGTGCAACATCTTTGTGTGCCTGGCCGTGTGGATCGGTACCGCCGGCAAGACCGTGGTCGATAAGGTTGTGGGCATTCTGCTGCCCATCGCCGCCTTTGTGGCCTGCGGTTTTGAGCACTGCGTTGCCAACATGTACTTTTTGCCCATGGGTGCCGTGATGCACGCGTGCGGCTACGGTGCCGACGTCGCCGGCGCCGATGCGCTCAACGCCGCGGGCATTGCGTTTAACCTGTCCGCCGCCACGCTGGGCAACATCGTGGGCGGCGCGGTTCTGGTCGCGCTCGGCTACTGGTTTATCTACGCCAAGAAGTCCGAGGCGTAAGGTGCCGCCTGTTTGACGTTGGGCCTCCCGCGGGGCGTTGCCGTGCGGGAGGCTTTTTGGGTCTGGGGCTCGTTGCCGGGCTTTTGGCCTGTTGTGTTTGGCTGATGAAAGGGGTAATCGAGATGGCATCTGCTGTGAAGCGTGACGGTCGCGCCGTGGTGACCACATGCGGGGGATGCTATGCCGATTGCGCCTTTGCGGCACGCGTTGAGGACGGTCGCGTGGTGGCCGAGTTGCCGGTTGTGGGGCATCCGTGCGCGGCGCGTGCCCTGTGCGCCCGCGGACGCCATCGCCTGGCAATGCCGTTTGACGAGCGCGACCGCATCGTGCACCCCATGCGTCTCCGCCAGGATGGCTCGGGGTTCGATGCGATTTCCTGGGACGAGGCGTTTGCGCAGATCGCTGCGCGCCTTGGGGGGATTGTTGACGGGCATGGTCCGCGCGCGCTGGGCATGACGCTCGGCGTGCCCTCGTTCGACCGCTACTGGGCGTATCGCTTTATGCATGCGCTGGGCTCGCCCAACGTGTACGGTGCCGACGGTGCCTGCGAGGTAAGCCGACTTACCGGTTGGGAGCACAGCCTGGGCTATAGTCCCGCCTCCGACCTGGCGCATACCGATTGCATCATGTATCTGGGGCGTTCCATTGTCGATTCGTCGACGATGGGGGCCGTTGATGCGCTCAACGATGCGCGCCGGCGTGGGGCGAAGATCATCGTGGTCGACCCGCGGCGCAGTGGCTCTGCGGCGCTTGCCGACCGCTGGTTGCGCGTGCGCCCGGGCTGCGACTTGGCGCTGCTGTTGGGTATTGTCCACGTGTTGATTGCCGAGGGCCTGTACGATCACGAGTTCGTGACCCGCTATACCACGGGTTTTGACGAGCTGGCGCAGGCGGCGAGCGCTTGGACGCCCGAGTGGGCCGAGTCGATGTGCGACGTGCCGGCCGCAGAGATCGCCGCCACGGCGCGCGATCTCGCTGCCGCCGCGCCTGCCGCTGTGGTGGACGCGGGCTTTCATGGCGGCATCGGTATCGCGTATGCCAATAGCACCCAGACCGCGCGCGCTATTTGCTTGGTCGATGTGCTGCTGGGCTGCATCGGACACGCGGGCGGCGCGCTCAACCCGCCCACGCCGCTTGTGTTGGGCGACCTCGATCCCGCACGCTTTGCGACGCCGCCGGTGCCACGCGGGCCCAAGCTGGGGTCCGAGCGCTATCCACTGGTCGATCCGGTGCGCGGCCTGTGCACGACCATCGGTCAGTCGATTCTTGCTGGCGATTTGCGTGGGCTCATCGTCTATGCCAGTAACCCCGGTGCGGGCTATGGCAATGCGCAGGCTTGGTTGGGTATTTTGCAGCAGCTCGACTTGCTCGTGACGATTGATATTCGCTGGTCCGAGACGGCGCGTGCTTCTGACTTCGTGCTGCCCGACGTGACGTATCTGGAGGCCGACCGCGGTGTGGGCACGGTCGTTGGCGCCAACGATGCGCGCGTGTTCTACCGCAATGCCGTGCTGCCCGTGCAGCATGACGACACACGTCCCGGTCGGGAGATTTTTGCCGGTCTGGCGCAGGCGTGTGGCGTGGGCGAGTACTTCCAGTTTACGTCTGACGATCTGGCGGCTGCCCAGGTGGCGCCTTTTGGGATCAATCCGGACGAGCTCAAGGAGCGCGGCTGGGCCGATACGGGCATGGGGCTGCCGACACGCACGGGTGAGCCGGTGATTCCGCTTGCCGGCGGCAAGATTGCGCTGGCAAGCGACATATGGGAGCGAGCCGGCATGGGTCGTGTGCCCAACTGGATCGCTCCCATGGTGGAGCCCGGCCCGGGGATGTTTCGCCTCATTAGCGGCAACCGTCCCTTTGAGTCGCATACTTCGCGCAGGCTCGCGGCCCAAGGTGCCGCTGAGGCTGGATCGGACCTGGATGCCGTGCAGATGAATGCCGATGCCGCTGCGCACATGGGCATCGCCGATGGCGAGGTCGTCGAACTTGTGAGCGATTTGGGCCGCGACCGCGTGCGCGTGGAGACGACGCCGTATCTGCATCCGGCGTGCATCTTCACCTCGGCCGCCCCCGGCGGGCGTTCGTTTGGCGCCGATGCCGGTGGCGCTCAAGCCTTGGGCGTGGGCCCACTCGACCATACGCCGCTGCGCTGGGACCCGTTGACGGGTGCCGCGCTCACCCAGGAAAACGCCGTTCGCGTGGAAAAGATCGCGGCGCGCGAGGATAATAACGAGTAATTGACTCAGCTGATGCATTAGACTGATCCACGTTTCTTTTGAAAGGCCGTACATGAGCGATAGCCAGAACATGTCCGATGAGGTACGCGCCCGCCTGCGCGCCATTCCTTCCGTCAACGAGCTGCTTGCCGAGTGGCCGGTCGTGAAGGCGGCGGGGGAGACCTGCGACGCGGTGGGGCATGCCGCCGTGACGG
>DXMD01000014.1:4769-5987 GCA_019414385.1 Collinsella sp.
GAGCTCGACGAGGAGCGCGCAGCCATTCGCGCCGGTGCTGCCCCGCGCTCTAAGCGCGACCTTGCCTCGGCCATCGAGTGGCGTGCGCACCGCTCCGCGTTGCCGAGCCTGCGCCCTGCCGTCAACGCCACGGGTGTGGTCATCCATACCAACTTGGGCCGCGCCCCGCTCGCGGAGTCGGCGGCAAAGGCCGTGGCCGAGGTCGCGCGCGGCTACAGCACGCTCGAGTACAGCGTCGACACCTGCTCGCGAGGGTCGCGCAAGGAGCATGCCGCGCAGCTCATCCGCTCACTCACCGGTGCCGAGGACGCGCTCGTGGTCAACAACAACGCCGCCGCGGTGCTGCTGGTGCTGGCGACCCATGCCGCGGGCAAAGAGGTTATCGTCAGCCGCGGCGAGCTTGTCGAGATCGGCGGCAGCTTCCGCATCCCCGATGTCATGGCGGCTTCGGGCGCCAAACTCGTCGAGGTCGGCGCCACCAACCGCACGCACCTGGCAGATTATGAGCAAGCCATCACACCCGATACGGCCATGATCCTCAAGGTTCATCCTTCCAACTATCGCATCGAGGGCTTTCACGAGGAGGTAGGCTCTCGGGAGCTTGCCGCCCTGGCCCACAAGCATGGCCTGCTGTTCTACGAGGACCAGGGGTCGGGCGCGCTGTTGCCCGACGACATCTTGGTGCGCGGAGGCGAAGAAACCACGCCGGCTTCGGTCGCGGCGGGGCTCGATATCGTGTCATGCTCGGGCGATAAGCTGCTCGGCGCCGCGCAGGCGGGCATTATCATGGGTCGTCGCGATCTGGTCCAGGCCTGCGGGTCGCATCCGCTTATGCGTGCCCTGCGTCCGGGTAAGCTTGCACTGGCGGCGCTCGAGGCTACACTGCGCATTTACATGGACGGGGCGGATGTGGCCCATCGCGAGGTGCCGGTACTCAACATGCTCACGCTTCCGCAGGCTCATCTGGAGCGTCGCGCACGCAAGTTGCGCGATCTGATGGTGGCGGGCCTCGATAAGGCTGGCTGCCCGTGCGCCGTTCAGGTGGAGATCGTCGAGGAGTCGTCGGCTCCCGGCGGCGGCTCGCTGCCTACCGTCGAGTTGCCCACCATGTGCGTTGCCGTGCGTCTTGTCGATGAGCGTCTTTCCGTTGACGCACTCAAGCGCTTGCTCGTCCAAGATTTCGACACTCCGGTCGTCACACGAACCTCGCACGATCGC
>DXMD01000014.1:5997-56066 GCA_019414385.1 Collinsella sp.
ATCGCATTTTGTTTGACGTCCGTACGCTCGTGGGCGACCGCGATATCGAGACGGCGGCATCGACGCTCGTCGCGTGCGTTGAGAAGGCGATTGCTCGATGAGTGAGGTTCAAGCGCTGGTAGAGTGTCCCGTTATCGTTGGCACGGCGGGCCACGTTGACCATGGTAAGTCGGCACTGATCGAGGCGTTGACCGGCAAGAATCCCGACCGTCTGGAGGTTGAGCGCCGTCGCGGTATGACCGTGGAGCTGGGCTTTGGCGAGCTGGCACTGCCGAGTGGCAAGATCGTTGGCCTGGTCGACGTGCCGGGCCACGCGCATTACTTGCGCGCCATGGTGCAGGGCGCCACGGGCATCGACGTGGCGGTGCTGGTGGTTTCGGCTGTCGAGGGCGTGATGCCGCAGACCCGCGAGCACGTGCATGTGCTGGAGCTGCTGGGCGTTACGCATATGGTGGTCGCGTTGACGATGTGCGACCTGGCCGACGCCGAGATGACCGAGCTTGCCGAGCTCGATGTCGATGACTTTTTGTCGGGTACCGTGTTTGCGGGCGCGCCGATGGTTCCCGTGTCGTCCAAGACCGGCGAGGGGATTGACGCGCTGCTGGCCGCGCTTGACGATCAGGTCGGTGCCTGCTGGGATTCCTGCCGCGACCGTGCCGAGCGCACCGATGCTGCGCCGCGCTTGCCGATTGACCGCTGCTTTACGATCAAGGGCGCCGGCACCGTCGTGACAGGGACACTGCACGATGCGCCGGTTGCGGTGGGCGATGAGCTCGTCGCGCTGCCGTCGCGCACGGCCTGCCGCGTACGCGGGATCCAAGTGCATGGCGACACGCAGCAGGCGCTTCCCGGTCAGCGTGTGGCGCTCAACCTGGTTGGTGACGGCGTCGCCGCGCTCGATCGCGGTGAGATGCTCAGTGTGGCGGGTCGCTTTGGCCAGACGCTGCGCTTTATGATGGCGTTTACGTATTTGGGTCGCGAGGGAGCCAAGCCGCGCGTGCTCGAGTCGGGTGCGCGTGTGCACGTGATGGCGGGTACGGCCGAGGTCGGCGGCCGCATCATGCTTTTGGAGGGCGAGGCCCCCATGGCGGTGGGCGAGACCCGTACCGTACAGGTGCGCTTGGAGGAGCCGCTGCCGCTGCGAGCCGGAGACCATGCCGTGGTGCTGTCGTATTCGCCCGTTATGCTTATTGGCGGCGGGCGTGTGCTGCTTTCGCGCTGCCGTCGCTCGCGCGAGCTTGCCGAAGGAGAGCGTGCGCTGTATGCGGCGATCGAGTCCGGCGATATCGCGGGCGGTGTGGGCGCTTGGCTGGCGCTGCAGACGCTGCCGGTTACGGCGGTTGATGTTGCCGAGGCTTTGGATCTTGGTGTCGGCGAGGCCGATGTCGCACTGCGTGGGTTGGTGGCGCAGGGCGCTGCTTGCGCGCTGGCTGGCTCGGATGGCTCGCTGTATGCAGATTCTTCCGCGCTCGACGCCGCTATGGATGCCCTGGCGGCGACCCTGTCAGCCATGCACGCGGCAGCTCCCAAGGAGACGGGCTTTACGCCCGGCGCCGTTGCCCATGCTGCGTGGCCTGCCGCAGATGAAGGCGTTGCCGCGGCTCTGATTGCCGAGGGCTGCTCGCGTGGCGTGTGCGCCTCCGAGGGGGCCGAGGTGTTCGACCCGCATTCCGCAGCCGCCGCGGCGCGTGTGGTGCGCGAGGTCTGCGGGCGCATCGTTGCCTTGCTGGACGAGGCCGGACTCGATACGCCGACGTTGCCCGAGGTGGGCGAGCAGCTTCAGCTCGATTGCGACATCATGACGCGTGCCCTGCGCGAGCTTTCGCTCAACCGCTCGATCGTCAAGGTCGAGCGCGACGTTGCCCTGTCCGCTGCCGCTGAGGCTCACGCGCGCGAGCTCGTCGCCGCCGCCATCGCCGAAGCCGGCGGTGCTGCCACCACGAGCGTGCTGCGCGAGGCGCTGGGTGTGTCGCGCAAACGTGCCATCAGCATCTTGGAGCACCTGGATGCCGTGCGCTTTACGGTGCTCGACAAGGATGCCGGCGGCCTGCGCTCCCTGCGCTAGATTGGCTGCTCGGTTTGGTAAAATACCGGCGCACTTGGGAACGGATGGGCTCCGGTGGGCTCCGCGGTCCTCAAAACCGTTGCGAGGCGTGCAAAACGTCTTGGATGTGTTCGATTCACATACGTTCCCGCCATACGCTACCAGCGCTTTTGTGCTCGCGGTCTTGCTGCGTGCCGCAAAGGCGCTGTTTTGTTTTTGCACAGGTTTGCCGTACCGCCCGCTTTATCGGCGACGGTATTTGGCTTCGCGTGCCGGGTTTTGAGCATGCCGATGGGGGTGGTTTGCCGTATGACTACCGTAAGACGGGCCGATCTTTCTTGCGTCGTTCAAGCGGGCGGGATGTCCTCGCGCATGGGCTGCGATAAGGCTCGCATGGCGTTTTGCGGCGAGCCGCTCATCGAACGCGTGCTGGGTCGGCTGGCGCCAGTTGCCGGCGAGTTGGTCGTGACGACGTCGCGTCCCAGCGAGCTTGCCTTTCTTGAGGAGTGCGCGTTTGGCGGCTTGGTGCCGCGTGTGGTGGCGGACCTAGAAGGGTCGGCGGGCGCCATGCGCGGCATCGCGAGTTCGCTGACTGCGGCCCGGCTGCCTCTCGTTGCTATCGTCGCCTGTGATATGCCGTTTGTCTCTTCGGAGCTAATCGGTGCCCTTGCTGGCTGTGTCGAGGCCGAGGCGCTCGACGTGTGCGTGCCGCGCGAGGAGCGGGGGATTGAGCCGCTTTGCGCCGTCTGGCGCCGTGACGCGTGTGCGCCGGTTGCCCAAGAGCTGCTCGCCGATGACCGTCAGCGAATCCGCTGCCTGATCGACCGGGTGAATGCCGGGTATTTGGACGAGCCTCAGATTGTCGCGGTCGCCGGCTCGACGCTCTGCTTCGAGAACGTCAATACGCCCGAGGAGTTTGCGGCGGCCGAGTTACTCGCCTAGACGATTGGAGTTGCCATGTCTCACGATATTTGTCCCGACACGGGAGAACCTTGCACTTGCGACGGGTCCGAACCCTGTACCTGCGGTTGCGGTGGCTGTGGACATACTGCGGAAGAGGAAGCGGCCGCCGCGGCGTATCGCGATGCACACCGCGAAGGCCCGTCCGGTGATGCTCTCGACCATGAACGCAAAATCATCGTGTCGTTCGACAGCACCTTCGATGTGATGGAATGCGAACAGCTGTGCCTTGCCGCCGGTGTTCCTGGGCGCATCATGCCGCTGCCCGGCTCCATCACCGCAGGTTGCGGCCTGTGCTGGGCCATTCCGTTCTCGGGCGATGCACTCGCCGCCTTCCGTGCTGCCACCGAAGGCCGCATAACCCCCGCCGACTACCATCAGCTCGTCCTCTAGCCACCGGCACCACCACACAGGTGTCTGTCCCCAATGTGGTGGTTTGGAACACGTGGACGAAACAGCTTCGAAACACGCGATTTGTGGGTCGGGTGCTCAAAAACGCTTCTACCTGCATCGTAATCAAAACGAAACATCTGCTTGTCGGCTTATGCGAAACTTTGCTGCAACAGTGCGATATTATCCATACTCGATAAAGCTCGCGGCGCATGGGGCGCCTCGAACGACACTTTTCTTTTCCATCAATTGGAGGAAGCATGAGCTACACGCAGAAAGTTCTCGACGAGCTCAAGGCCCGCTATCCCGAGCAGCCTGAGTTCATCCAGGCCGCGACCGAGATCCTCGGCACCATCCAGCCGGCGCTCGACGCCCATCCCGAGTACGAGGAGGCCGCCCTGCTTGAGCGCCTCGTCGAGCCCGAGCGCATCGTCATGTTCCGTGTCCCCTGGGTCGACGACCAGGGCAAGGTCCATGTCAATCGCGGCTACCGCGTCGAGTTCAACTCTGCCATTGGACCTTACAAGGGCGGCCTGCGCTTTAACCCGACGGTCACCCTGGGCATGCTCAAGTTCCTGGGTCTGGAGCAGATTCTCAAGAACAGCCTGACCACCCTTCCCATGGGCGGCGGCAAGGGCGGCTCCGACTTTGACCCCAAGGGCAAGTCCAACAACGAGATCATGCACTTCTGCCAGTCCTTCATGACCGAGCTCTATCGCCACATCGGTCCCAACACCGACGTTCCCGCCGGCGACCTGGGCGTTGGCGGCCGCGAGGTTGCCTACCTGTTCGGTCAGTACAAGCGCCTGACCAACGAGTGGACCGGCGTCCTCACCGGCAAGGGCCTCTCCTTTGGCGGCTCGCTCGCCCGTACCGAGGCCACCGGCTACGGTCTGGCCTACTTTGTGGACGAGTACCTTAAGAGCCGCGGCGACTCCTTCGAGGGCAAGAACGTCGTCGTTCACGGTTCCGGTAACGTCGCCATCTACGCGGTCCAGAAGGTCGCCCAGCTCGGCGGCAAGGTGCTGGCCTGCTCCGATACCCACGGCTGGGTCGAGGATCCCGACGGCATCGACTACACCGTGCTCGAGCACATCTACAACAAGAAGCGCTCTGGCCACGACAAGGGCGTTACGCTCGCTATGTATGTCGACGAGAAGCCCAATGCCACGTGGCACGAGGGCGACGGCCGTGGCGTGTGGCAGCTGCCCTGCGACATCGCGCTGCCCTGCGCACGCGAGAACACGCTGCTGCTCGAGGACGCCCAGGCGCTCGTCGCCAACGGCTGCAAGGTGGTCGGCGAGGGCGCGAACATGCCCACGACCATCGAGGCCACGACCTACTTCCAGGAGAACGGCGTCGCCTTTATGCCCGGTAAGGCTGCCAACGCCGGCGGCGTGCTCGTGTCCGGCCTGGAGATGAGCCAGAACGCCGAGCACCTGTCCTGGACCTTCGAGGAGGTCGACGGCAAGCTCGAGCAGCTCATGCGCGGCATGTTCCACAACGTGGACGATACCGCCAAGGAGTACGGCGAGGAGGGCAACTTCGTCATGGGCGCCAACATCGCCGGCTTCCTGAAGGTCGCTGACGCCATGCTCGCTCAGGGCGTCTGCTAAATCTTCGCTCGATATAGCATCGCAGAAGGCTCCCAGTCATCTTGGCTGGGAGTCTTTTTTGATCCGCATGCGACGGAGGAAAACGGTTCATTTTGTCCCGACACGAGCTGTGCCCCCTCGTTTGGTACACTTAAAGGTACTGGACAAGTGAAGAGATGGGGGAGAACGTGCTCAAGTTCGGTACCTACGTCCGTGTTGGAAACGCGGCCGAAGCCTATGAGCTCTTACAGAAGAACCGCAACAATAAGATTGTGGGCGGCGGCATTTGGATGCGCCTGGGTTCGCGTCGCGTGGCGACGGCGATTGACCTTTCGGCCTGCGGACTCGATCAGATCGAGGAGACCGAGACCGAGTTTCGCATCGGTGCCATGTGTACCCTGCGTCAGCTCGAGCGTCATGCCGGGCTCAACGCGCTTGTCAACAATGTCTTTGAGTTCGCCGTCCACGATATCGTAGGCGTGCAGCTGCGCAATACCGCCACGGTGGGCGGCAGCATCTACGGCCGCTTTGGTTTCTCGGACGTGCTCTCGGCCTTTTTGGCGCTCGATTCGTACGTTGAGCTGACGGGTGCCGGTCGCGTGCCGCTCGCCGAGTTCGTGGACATGGGCTACGTGCGCGACGTGATCGAGCACGTGGTGGTCGTTAAGCACGATTACCGCGCAAGCTATGAAGCCGTGCGCAAGGCCGCGACCGACTTCCCTTCCTTAAACGTCACCGCCGCCTGGTGGGACAACACCTGGCACGTCACCGTGGGTGCCCGCCCGCTACGCGCGACCCTGCTGCAGGGCGAGGCATGCGGCCTTACCGCCGAGCAGCCTTCCGAGGACGAGCTTCGCGCCCTGGCCGCATCCGTGCGCTCGCTGAGCTATGGCACCAACCTGTGGGGCTCGGCCGACTACCGCCGCCGCATCTCGGCCCCGCTGGCGATTCAGGCCGTGCGCCGCGCCGCCGGTATCGAGCTTTCGGCCGCGCTTGCCCGCGAGCTCGAGACCGTGCAGGTCCCCAAGTTTGCCACGGACGAGTATTCCTGCCGCCGCGTGCCCGGCGTCGATTCTAGCGAGGTGCGCTAATGGCTGCCAAACTCATCGATCTTTCCTTTACGCTCAACGGCCGCAAGGTCAAGGTTCAGATTGCCCCCGACACTATGCTCTTTGCGCTGCTGCGCGAGCAGGGCTGCGCGTCGGTGCGCTGCGCCTGCGAGACCACCAACTGCGGCCTGTGCACGGTGTGGCTCGATGGCGATCCGGTGCTGAGCTGCTCGGTTCCCGCCGCCCGTGTTGAGGGCCGCTCCATCACCACGCTCGAGGGCCTCAAGGCCGAGTCCGAGGCACTGGCCCGCGCGATGGCTGCCGAAGGCGCCGAGCAGTGCGGTTTTTGCGCCCCCGGCCTCATCATGAACGTGTTGGCGCTTGCCCGCGCCGCCAAGGAGGACCCGAGCCTCGTCGCCACGCGCGAGGAGCTCTCGCGCCAGCTTGCCGGCAATCTCTGCCGTTGCAGCGGCTACGAGAGCCAGCTGCGCGCCATCGTGCGCTTCCTCAACGAGTCCGGCGTGCAGGTGGGCTTCGAGATGCCCGAGCTGCCGGTCAATAACACCAGCTCCGATGGTGTCGCGTACAAGCAGGTCACTCACAAGCAGCCCAAGAAGGATTCGAAGTCTCTGCTCGAGGGTCGTCCCGTCTACACGGGCGACATGGTGCCCGCCGGCGCGCTCATCGTCAAACTCAAGCGCAGCCCCTATGCCCGCGCCAAGATCCGCTCCATCGATACGTCGCGCGCCCTGAAGGTGCCCGGCGTGGTGGGCGTCTACACCTACGAGGACGTGCCCCAGCGCCGCTTTACCATCGCCGGCCAGAGCTATCCGCAGCCGAGTCCCTACGACCGCCTGATCCTCGAGAACCTCGTGCGCTACCAAAACGAGGAGGTGGCGATCGTCGCCGCCGAGACCGAGGAGGCCGCCGACAAGGCGCTCAAGCTCATCAAGGTCGACTACGAGGTACTCGAGCCCCTGCTCGACTTTACCCAGGCACTCGATAACGACATCGTGGTCCACCCCGAGGGCGACGTGACCTTTATGTTCCCGCAGGGTGGCGATGTCCCTCGCAACCTGGTCTGCAGCGGTACCAGCGATTTTGGCGATCTTGATGAGGCCTTCGCCCAGAGCGACATTGTCTTTACCCGCACTTACACCAGCCAGGCCACGCAGACCGCGCCCATGGAGACCTTCCGTGCCTTCGCGACGACCGACGCGTTCGGCCGCATTTCGGTGACCACCTCTACGCAGGTGCCCTTCCACGTGCGCCGCATGGTCGCGCAGTCGCTCGACATTCCGCAGTCGCAGGTGCAGGTCATCAAGCCGCGCATCGGCGGCGGCTTTGGCTCCAAGCAGACGGGCTGCTGCGAGATCTTCGTGGCGTTCGTGACCCAGCAGACCGGCCGTCCGAGCTACTGCTGCTACACCCGCGAGGAGACTATCACCGCGGGCAACTCGCGCCACCAGATGCAGATGACCGTCAAGCTGGGCGCCATGAACGACGGCACCATCACGGCCATCGACCTGCACACGCTGTCCAACGCCGGCGCGTATGGCGAGCATGCCACCACGACGATCGGCCTCTCGGGCCACAAGAGCCTGCCCATCTACAATCACGTGAAGGCGAGCCGCTTTAGCTGGGACGTCGTCTACACCAATACCAACCGCGGCGGCGCGTATCGCGGCTACGGTGCCACCCAGGGCCAGTTTGCCGTGGAGAGCGCCGTCAACGAGCTCGCCGACATGCTGCACATGGACCCCGCCGACCTGCGCCTTAAAAACATTGTGCGCGAGGGCGAAGTCATGCCGCAGTACTACAACGAGAAGCTCAACGCCTGCGCGCTCGACCGCTGCCTGCTGCGCGCGATGGACATGATCGGCTGGCGCGACAAGCCGCTGGCCGTGGACCTGGGCGACCGCGTGCGCGCCCTGGGCTGCGCGCTTACCATGCAGGGCTCTGGCATTTCCAACGTGGACATCGCCGGCATCGACATGCGCCTGGAAGAGGATGGCTTCATTACCATCGGCACCGGCGCCACCGATAACGGCATGGGCGTCGACACGATCCTGGCGCAGATTGCCGCCGAGGAGCTGGGTGTGGAGAGCTCGCTCATTGTGGTTCGCGGCGTGGACACCGATGTGTCGCCGTTCGACGCCGGCTCGTACGCGAGCTCGGGTACGTACGTGACGGGCCTGGCCGCTAAGAACGCTGCGACCGAGCTCCGTGAGAAGATTTGCGCCAAAGCAGCCCGGATGTGGGATGTGGACGCCGCCGATGTGGTCTTCGATGGTCAGTATGTGCGCCTGTCCGACGAGCGTGCCGCGCGTGAGCAGAACCGCTACCTCACGCTGCGCGACTTTGCCAACCTGTGCGTCAAGAACATCTCGGGCGGCGACGCGCTCACCTCGCACGCCTCTGCCTGCCTGCCCGTTTCGCCTCCGCCGTTTATGGCCGGTATTGCCGAGGTCGAGGTCGACAAGGCTACCGGCAAGGTGACTGTGGTGGACTACGCGGCGGCTGTGGACTGCGGCACCGTGATCAACGAGGCGCTCGCGCGCGTCCAGGCCGAGGGCGGCATTGCCCAGGGTATCGGTCACGCGCTCTACGAGATCGTCGAGCACGACGACCGCGGTCGCCTGCGCACCGGCAACTTTATGAGCTACAAGCTGCCCACGCGCCTGGATATCGGCAGCATTCGCGTGGCCTTTGAGCCGAGCTACGAGCCGACGGGCCCGTTTGGCGCCAAGTCGATCGGCGAGGTCGTCATCAACACGCCGCTCGCCGCCGTGGCCTCGGCCGTTGCGCACGCCACCGGACACCAGGTGCGCTCGCTGCCCATCACGCCGGAGAAAGCACTGCTAGGGGAGTAGGCGAGCTACCTCTACCGGCGTTTACCTGACTCCGTTCGGAAACTGGGGACCACTTTTCAGCCGAAATCTGGGATGCAGTTTCCTTTTGAAGCCCTTCGCGGAAAGCGCGACCCATTTTGAGGCGTCAAACTGGGATGCATTTTCCGGTTGATGCCTCAAGTGGAAAGTGCATCCCATAATTCTGGCTCAGAATGGGACACGCTTTCCGGTTGAGCCTTCTTGCGGAAACCCCATTCCATTCCAAGACGCCAAACCGGGACACGCTTTCCGGCGCATGGCCAGCATCGCCAGGCTGCCGAGTCCTACCGAAGTTGCGGTGGAATAGGGACTGTTTTGGAGGACTGGAGCCCCAAACAGTCCCTATTCCACCGCAACTTATGAGATGGGGTGGCGTGCTCTATTGGCTTGCTCTCGTGGTGAGGTCGTGAGCCTGTAAAAGGTGTGCGTGCGCTTGTCGTTCGTATCTGCTATCATTCCTAGTCTGTGCGCTCATGCGGGCGTGGCGGAATTGGTAGACGCGCCAGATTTAGGTTCTGGTGGGATTCCCGTGAAGGTTCGAGTCCTTTCGCCCGCACCAACGCATCTGCGTCGGCCCTGGCCGTCGCGACACTTTGTTGCATAAAGGTACCAGCACCTCAGATAAGCTGGGCAGTATGAGGAGGAACGTGTTGAACATCACCGCTTCTGACGTCAAGGACGCCAAGCTCACCGCTACGGTCACCATCCCGGCCGCCGACGTCGACGCCGCGATCAAGAAGGCCTACAAGGACACCGCTAAGAAGTACCGCTTCCCGGGCTTCCGTGCCGGTAAGGCTCCCCGTCCGGTCATCGACTCCGCTCTTGGCGCCGAGGCTACCCTCGCTCAGGCCACCAACGACCTGATCGCCGCCAACGAGCCCGCCGTCCTCAACGAGCTGGACATCGTCCCCACCAAGAGCGGTGACTACAAGGAGCTCGACCTCGCCAAGGACCACGAGGACTACACCTACACCGTCGAGTTCTCCCTGCGTCCCGCCGCTGAGCTCTCCTCCTTCGACGCCGTCGAGATCGAGATGCCTCCTGCGGAGGT
Source organism: Collinsella sp. (assembly GCA_019414385.1). Taxonomy (GTDB): domain Bacteria; phylum Actinomycetota; class Coriobacteriia; order Coriobacteriales; family Coriobacteriaceae; genus Collinsella. The sequence goes on from DXMD01000014.1 coordinate 15,978, forward strand.
CACCGAGTCCGAGATCAACAACCAGGTTGAGATGCTCCTCAACTACCGTGCCACCTTCGAGGACGTCGAGGGTCGTGCCGTCGAGGCCGAGGACTACGTCACCGTCGATCTCAAGGCCGTCGAGAACGCCGACAACTTTGCCGCCGAGGGCCGCATGCTCATCGCCGGTAGCGACAGCAACCCCAAGGAGTTCAACGAGGCTCTGATCGGCGCCAACGTTGACGACGTCAAGTCCGTCACCTGGACCGACGAGGCCGAGGAGGGCGAGGAGGCCGAGACCCACACCGTCGAGGTCACCGTCAAGGGCATCAAGGTCCGCAACACCCCCGAGCTCACCGACGAGCTCGTCAAGTCCGACTTTGGCTTCGACAGCATCGACGCTATGCGCGACGCCATCAAGATCGAGATCGAGCAGGACAAGGCTTCCCGCCTCCCGGCCGAGAAGGAGAACCGTTGCGTCTCCGCTCTCGCCGAGCGCCTGCAGCTCGACGAGATGGATGCCGATTACGAGCAGTCCGTCTTTGAGGAGCTTGGCCAGAACTTCCTGTCCAACCTCGCTGCCCGCGGCATGACGCTGGACACCTGGCTGCCCGCTTCCGGCCTGACCATGGAGCAGTTCATCGGCGACCTGCACAAGCAGGCCAACGACGTTGCCCGTGAGTCCCTGGCGCTCGACGCCCTCGCCCGTGAGCTCAAGATTGAGGTCACCGAGGACGACATCAACGCCGAGTTCGAGAAGGCCGGCGTCAAGGACGTCGAGGCTTCCAAGGCCGAGTTCATCGCCGATGGCCGCATGCCTGCCGTCCGTGAGTCCATCCGTCGCTCCAAGGCCGTCGACCACCTGGTCGAGAACGCCAAGGTGACCGAGGTCGACGAGACCGCCAAGGACGCCGAGTAATTCTCGCCACCTTGCCCGCGAGCGCATGCGTGCGCCTGTGATGGGGTAAAGTTATACACCGGTTATCCGGTTGCTTCGTACGGTGCCAGCCAATGCATAGCATGCGGGCACCGTACGTTTATCTAGAACCAATTTGGTCCGCAAGAGAGAAATGGAGATGCGTATGATCGCTAAGTTCGATTCCGCCCTCGTGCCATACGTTATCGAGCAGACGCCGCGCGGCGAGCGCAGCTACGATATCTATTCGCGCCTGCTCAACGACCGCATCATCTTCTTGGGCGAGGAGATCAACTCCGTCAGCGCCAACCTGGTCGTTGCCCAGCTGCTGCATCTTGAGAGCCAGGATGCCGAGAAGGATATCTCGCTCTACATCAATTCGCCCGGCGGCGAGGTTTACTCCGGCCTGGCGATTCTTGACACCATGAACTTCATCAAGCCGCAGGTCTCCACCATCTGCGTCGGTATGGCCGCGTCCATGGCCGCCGTGCTGCTTTCGGCCGGCGCTAAGGGCAAGCGCTTCTGCCTGCCGCACTCCAAAGTCATGATTCACCAGCCCAGCGGCGGTGCCCAGGGTCAGCAGACCGAGATTGAGATTGTGGCCGAGGAGATCAAGAAGACCCGCCGCGAGCTCAACCAGATCCTGTCCGATGCCTCGGGCCAGCCGATCGAGAAGGTCCAGGCCGACACCGAGCGCGACAACTACCTGACCGCTGCCGAGGCCCTCGACTACGGCCTGGTCGACCGTATCGTCACCTCGCGCGATCTCGCCGCGAAGGACGCCTAGGATGGCAGGTAACATGCAGGACAACTTTGACGAGAACGGCAACCCCATCCGCTGCTCCTTCTGCGGAAAAGAGCAGGGGCAGGTACGCCGTCTCGTAAAGGGCCCGACCAACATCTTTATCTGCGACGAGTGCGTCGCCGCCTGCTCCGAGATCTTGGAGGAGTCGCTGGCTTCGGACTTTATGGACGCTGCCCGCAACGGCAAGCTGCCGGGCTTCCTCAACGACCACGGTCAGGCTGCATCCCAGCCCGCCGTGGACCCCGAGACCGAGGGCTTTGAGCTCGAGGACGACCGCCAGGTCATCACGCACGTGCCGACGCCGCACGAGATCTATGACGAGCTTTCGGCCTATGTTATGGGTCAGGAGGACGCCAAGCGTGCCATGTCGGTTGCCGTGTACAACCACTATCGCCGCGTGATCGAGGGCGGTACTGCGGTGTCTGCCTTTGACGACGGTTTGGGCTCGCAGCTCGATGTTGATATGGACGAGGTAGAGCTCGCCAAGTCCAACATCCTGCTGCTCGGTCCCACCGGTACCGGCAAGACCTTGTTGGCCCAGACGCTCGCGCGCATCCTCGAGGTGCCGTTTGCCATCGCCGATGCCACCGCGCTCACCGAGGCCGGCTATGTGGGCGAGGACGTGGAGAACATCCTGCTCAAGCTCATCAACGCCGCCGATGGCGACATCGAGCGCGCGCAGGTGGGCATTATCTACGTGGACGAGATTGACAAGATTGCCCGCAAGGCCGAGAACCTCTCCATCACCCGCGACGTTTCGGGCGAGGGCGTTCAGCAGGCGCTGCTTAAGATTCTTGAGGGCACGGTGGCCAGCGTTCCGCCCACCGGCGGCCGCAAGCATCCCCAGCAGGAGCTGCTGCAGATTGACACGACCAACATCCTGTTCATCTGCGGCGGTGCCTTTGTGGGTCTGGACAAGATCATCGCCGATCGCGTGGGCAACAAGGGCGTGGGCTTTAACTCCGAGATCGCCGGCCCCACCTCGGTCGACGAGAACGACCTGCTGCGTCAGGTGCTCCCTCAGGACCTCAACGCCTTTGGCATGATCCCCGAGTTTGTGGGACGTACGCCCGTCGTCACCCAGACGCAGGCGCTCGACGAGGACGACTTGGTGTCGATTCTAACCGAGCCCAAGAACGCCGTGGTGCGCCAGTACCGCAAGATGTTCCAGCTCGAGGACGTCGATCTTGAGTTTGAGGACGCGGCCCTGCACGAGATCGCCCGCATGGCGCTCGCTCGCAAGACCGGCGCCCGCGGCCTGCGCTCCATCTGCGAGGACGTGCTGCAGCAGACGATGTTCGACCTGCCCAGCGAGGAGGGCGTTTCCAAGGTCATCGTGACCGAAGCCTCCGTAAAGGGCGAAGAACAGCCCCAACGCATCTACGGGTAAACCAGCCAAAAACGTGCTTGCAAATAGCCTCCGACCACCCGCGGTCGGAGGCTATTTTATATATACGCAATAACCCCAACTACCTGTGTTATTCTGTGTGTTCGTTTAAGCCTCAGCGAAGTCATATCAGACTGAAGTAATCGATACCTAAGGCGTGTCCGCCTGCTTGGTTTTCGTAGATTCCGCACGAGCCGAAGAGCACTTAATGTGCTCTTCGTGCGAGCCAGGACCTGACCGAGCGAAAACCAAGCAGGCGGACACGCCGGCGGGACAGGGAGAGATATATGGAAGAGATGCCCAAGAACTACGATCCGTCGACCAACGAGCCGGCGATCCTGCAGAAGTGGCTCGACGGCGGCTACTACAAGCGCCGTGAGGGCGTGGGCGACTGCACCGTCACCATTCCGCCTCCCAACGTGACCGGCAAGCTCCACATGGGTCACGCCACCGACGACTCCATCCAGGACGCCATCATCCGTATGGCCCGCATGCGCGGCAAGTCCACGCGTTGGGTGCTGGGTACCGACCACGCCGGTATCGCCACGCAGACTAAGGTCGACAAGAAGCTCAAGAGCGAGGGCATTAGCCGCCTGGAGATTGGCCGCGACAAGTTTGTCGACGCCTGCTGGGACTGGACCCACGAGTACGGCGGCATCATCGTCGAGCAGATCAAGCGTATGGGCTGCTCCGTCGACTTTGATAACGAGCGCTTTACCATGGACGAGGACTACGCGCAGGCCGTACGCAAGGTCTTTTGCGACTGGTACCACGACGGTCTGATCTACCGCGGCAAGCGCATCGTCAACTGGTGCCCCAACTGCACCACCGCCATCTCGGACGACGAGGCCGAATATAAGGACGAGAAGGGCCACCTGTGGCACCTGCGCTACCCGCTGACCGAGCCGGTCAACGGCCAGGATTACATCGTCGTTGCCACCACGCGCCCCGAGACCATGCTCGGCGACACGGGCGTCGCCGTCTCCCCGAAGGACCCCGAGAAGGCCGCCTTTGTGGGTAAGACCGTCAAGCTCCCCATCGTCGACCGCGAGATCCCCATCTTTGAGGATTGGCATGTCGACGCCAACTTCGGTTCCGGCTTTGTCAAGGTTACCCCGGCCCACGACCCCAACGACTACGCCATGGGTCAGGCCCACGACCTGCCGCAGATCAACATCTTCGACGAGCACGCGGTGGTCGTCGAGGGCTATGGCGAGTTCACCGGCATGAACCGCGACGAGTGCCGCGAGACGGTCATCAAGTGGTTCGAGGAGCACGACCTGCTCGACCACGTCGAAGAGCTCGACCACTCCGTCATGCACTGCTACCGTTGCGACTCCGCGCTGGAGCCGTGGCTGTCCGAGCAGTGGTTTGTGGCCGTCGACAAGCTCAAGGGGCCGGCACTCGACGCCGTTAACTCCGGCAAGGTCACCTTCCACCCCGCGCGCTGGACGCAGACCTACACCACCTGGATGGAGAACCTCAAGGACTGGTGCATCAGCCGCCAGCTGTGGTGGGGCCACCGCATCCCCGTGTTCTACTGCGAGGACTGCGGCTGGGAGGACGCCCTTACCGAGGACACTGACGTGTGCCCCAAGTGCGGCGGCCATCACGTGCATCAGGACGAGAACGTGCTGGACACCTGGTTCAGCTCGCAGCTGTGGACCTTTGCCACGCAGGGCTGGCCGCAAAAGCCGGAGCTGCTTGAGGGCCATCACCCCACGACGGCGCTCGTCACCGCGCGCGACATCATCGCGTTGTGGGTCGCCCGCATGGTCATGAGCTCGTTGTACTTCTTGGACGAGGTACCGTTTAAGGACGTCGTCATCTACCCGACGATCCTTGCCAAGGACGGCAGCCGCATGTCCAAGTCCAAGGGTAACGGCGTTGACCCCATGGACCTCATCGGTATGTACGGCGCCGACGCGATGCGCTATAACCTGCTCACGCTGTGCACCAACAACCAGGACGTCAAGTTTGACGCGAACATCGATAAGAAGACCAAGAAGCTTATCGACAGCCCGCGTACCGACCAGGCCAAGTCGTTTGTGACCAAGATCTGGAACGCCAGCCGCTTCCTGCTCATGAACATGGAGGGCTACACGCCCGGCGAGCCCGTCGTGGAGACGCCGGCCGACGCTTGGATGTTCAGCCGCCTGGCCAAGGCCGTGAAGATGGTCACCGAGGGTATCGAACAGTACACCTTTGGCGACATGGCCCGTGGCGTGCAGCAGTTCTTCTGGAACGAGGTCTGCGACTGGTACGTCGAGGTCACCAAGGCCCGCCTGAAGGGCGAGGGCCGTCTGCAGGCTCAGCGCAACCTGATCTTTGTGCTCGACACCTCCATTCGCCTGATGCATCCGCTCATGCCGTTTGTCACCGAGGAGATCTGGGACAACATGCCGGCGAGCGTGCTCGACCTGGACGCCGAGGGCAACGTGAACCGCGCCGAGGCGCTCATGATCGCCAAGTGGCCCGAGCCCGCCGACTACGACAAGTATGTTGACGAGGACGCCGAGCGCGCGTTTGAGCTGTGCCGTACCGTCGTGTCTGCCGCTCGCGCCACGCGTTCGCGTTATCGCTTGAGCCCCAAGGCCGAGCTCGACGTGGTCGTGCGCGCCGGCGCCGAGGACATCGAGAAGCTCGAGAGCCTGCGTTCGACCATCGAGCCGCTGGCGAACACCGCTTCGCTGGTCATGGGTACCGACGTCGAGAAGCCGGCTGCGAGCATCGCCGTGGTCGATAGCGGTGTCGAGGTCTTTGTGGTGCTCGAGGGCAAGGTTGATCTTTCGGCCGAGAAGGCGCGCCTGGAGAAGGAGATCGCCGCTGCGCAGAAGGAGCTCGCCGGCTGCGAGAAGACCCTTGCTAACGAGGGCTTTGTTGCCAAGGCCGCGCCTGCGGTGGTCCAGAAGAAGAGGGACCGTGCAGCTGAGCTCAAGGAGATCCTGGTGGCGCTGACTGCTCAGGTTGCTGACTTCTCGTAAGGTTCACTCGGGGGCGCGTCCCGATGCTTTGCTCTCCGCTGCGGACAGTCCTGCGCAAGACGGACAGCACATTAAGTGCTGTCCTTTGCGTGCGGAACTTGCGGCGAGCAAAGCATCGGGCCGCTCCTAGTTCGTTTACGTTGTTGTTTGCATCTGGCGTGTTAGGGCCACTGGGTTGTGGCCTTGATCTCGCTGCAAGCGGGTAAAGGCTGATATTGTCAACGTGAGGGGCTCATTCTTTTTGATGGGCCTCTTTTTCTGTTATGGGGGACTTTGGGTTATGGCTAAGCGTTCGGGGTCGTATGTCGTTCCTTTCTCGTTTGAGCTGCTTTCGTTTGATGAGGCTGTGGGACTTGCTGCTGATACGGGGCGGATTTCTGGGGATGCTGGTCCTTTGCTCGAGACGGTTGTCGATATGCTCGATGAACTCGGGCGTCCGGATGAGTATTTCGATTGCATTCAGGTTGCCGGTACTAATGGCAAGACTTCGACCACGCGTTTTTCGGCTGCCATCCTTCGTGGTGAGGGGTTAAAGACCGCGCTGTATACGTCGCCGCAGCTGGTGCGCTATCCCGAGCGCATGGAGGTTGATGGGCGCGTTGTGAGCGACGAGTCGTTTGCCCGTGGTGTTTCTGCTGCTGTTGAGGCGGGACATCGCGTGAATGCCCGTCGTGTGGCGGCGGGGGAGCGCGCCTATTCCATTACGCCGTTTGACCTGCTGACGGCTGCCGCACTTGTCGTGTTTGCCGAGGCCGCGGTGGATGTTGCCGTGCTCGAGGTCGGCATGGGCGGACGCTGGGACGCCACGAGTGCGACCGATCCCGTCGCCGTTGCCATTACGGGCATTGGGCTCGATCACACACGCATTTTGGGCGATACGCTCGAGGCCATTGCGGGGGAGAAGGCTGCGGTTATTAAGCCTGGACGCCTGGTTGTTTTGGGCGAGGGTACGCACGAGGCGAGCGTTCAGCGCGTGATGGATGCACGTTGTCGCGAGTGCGGCATAGTGCCGCTGGTGGTGAACCATGCCACGACCAAGGTGCCGGCACATGTGGGCGACACGGTTGAGTTTAGCTGCACCACGCCGCGTGCGATCTATACGTCTAGCATGGTCAAGCCGGCGTATCAGCCGCAGAATGCCGCGTGCGCGATTATGCTGTGCGAGGGGTATCTGGGTCGCGAGCTCGATCATGACAAGCTCGATGCGTCGCTTATGGGCTGCCCCACGCCGGGTCGCTTTGATGTGCTGGGAACCAATCCGCTCAAGCTGATCGACGCCTGTCATAACCCTCAGAGCTGCGAGAACTTTGTGAGCGCACTGGACGAGATCGATTCGTGCGTAGAGAATCGCCCCACGCTGCTGTGCGCCGCGCTGGCCGATAAGGACGTGGCGGGTATCGTTGACGTTCTGGTTCCGGCGTTCCCCCGCGTGGTCGTAACCCAGACCGATTCCGATCGCGCCTTGCCCGCACAGGAGCTTGCCTCCCTGGTGGACGCCGACAAGCTCGCGGGCGTGTACCCCAGCGTATCCGAGGCCCTCGCGGCTTTCGATGCCGCGGGCGAGCCTTTCGTAGCAGCCGGTACCATCACCCTAGCCGGCGAAGTAGCGGGGCTGCTCCGTTAACCCATCCCCTCATCAGTTGCGGTGAAATACGGACTGTTTTACAAGCCAGAAGCCTCAAACGGTCCGTATATCACCGCAACTCAAAAGCAGTCAATTTGGGACGGGGCTTTTTTGGCTGCCCTGCGCCTCGAGTTGACTTGCTCGCCACGAAATGGGCCTATTTACTACGTTTGACCGGTAACCCTCGACCATACCGAGAATTGCGAAATCAAAACCGCAGGTAAAGGGCTTGCCAGTTTTGCGAAAACACGGGTATGGTCGACCCACGCGGGCTAAACGTAGTAGATAGGCCGTTTTTGTGGCGGCATTCATGTGATGCGGCAAAGGGACAGCCCCTTTGCCGCATTGCCTAGTCTAAGCGGACCGGATCGTGGGGGTAGGCGTTGAGAATCTCGACGCCGTTCTCGGTCACCAGGGCTAGGTCCTCGATGCGGACGCCGGTGTGACCGGGGAGGTATATACCCGGTTCGATAGAGAACGTCATGCCCGGCTCTACGACCTGCTCGTTGGCGAGCGAGACATCGCCCGGCTCGTGGTCTTGCAGACCGATTGAGTGACCCAGGCGGTGCGTAAAGTACTGCCCATAGCCCGCATCCTCAATCACGTCGCGTGCGGCGCGGTCCAAGTCGCACATACGAACGCCCGGCGTGATGAGCGCCTCGGCGGCCTCGTTGGCGCGGCGCACGATGTCGTAGACGTGCGCGGTCTCCTCGTCCGGCTGGTCCCAAAAGAACGTGCGTGTCATGTCCGAGCAGTAGTTGCGACGGCGTCCGCCAATGTCGAACAGCACCACGTCGCCATGCTTGAGCACGGTATCGTCGGGTTCGTGATGCGGGTCGCCGGCGTTGGCGCCAAAGCTCACGATGGGCGGAAAGCTAAAGCCCTCGCAGCCGTGCTTGCGGTACAGGCCGAGCATCTGGTCGGCGATTTCGCGCTCCGTCACGCCCTCGTGGACGAGTTTGATGGCATCGGCCATCACGGCGTCGTTGGCGGCCGAGGACACGCGCATAAGCTCCTGCTCGGCGGCATCCTTGTAGGTGCGCGCGGCGGTGACGGCAAAGTCACCCAGGAAAAACTCGCTTGCGGCGTGGTGCTCTATGAGCGGCATCAAAAAGCCGGAACGCATGACAGTGTCGACGCCAAGCGGCTTGGCTGGGTCGATCTCACTCGCGATGGCGTCGGTCACGACGTCGGTGTCGGTGTGGTAGGCCACGCGGGCATTGTCGTACTCGGGCAGCTGATGCAGGGCGTTGACTAAGATCACGGGCTCGTCATCGCGCGCGAGCAGCACGCCGCAAAAACGCTCGAACATATCGGCATAAAAGCCGGTCAGATAGTAGATCGACCACGGGTCATTCACAAGCAGCTGCGCGCCGGGGTGCTGAGCCTCGAGCGCATCGAGCACGCGCGCCACACGCTGGTCATCGACATGTGCCATACATCGTCCTTTCGCTAGGTTGCCACCATGGTATCCCATGCCCGGCACATAGGGACGTTCCTTTTATGCCGGCACCTTGGGACACTCCTTGCAAAAGCAGCCAAAAGAGCCCCGTCCCAAATTAGCTGCTTAGGTTGGATCGATGTTCATGCTGGCGACTAGGTCAATGTTGGTGCCGAGAAGATCTTCCTGCACGACGTCGCCCATGCGGATGGGGGCGTCGACGACTAGGCCGCGGATGAGGTCCATCGCCTGGGCATGGAGTTCGAGCGGGATGGCTTCGGCCGTGCGCACGGGCAGCAGCGCCTCGTCGCCGCCGGATACGGCCACGGTGGTGGTAAGCACGCGCATGGGACAGGTGAGCTCCTGATGCGCGAACGTATCGCCACGTGGGCAGCTGTTGCCGGTTACGGAGTGCACCTCTGCCACGGCGCCGTCTGTGTCGCGCTCCACCTCTACGGTCAGGAGGCACTCGGATGGGCAGGTGGTGCAGTTGAACTGCAGCGTTTCAATCGCGTTTGTGCTCATGACTCTACGCCTCCTCAACGGGGTCGACGGACAGGACAATCTCGCTAACACCCAAGTCGAGCGCATGCTGAATCACCTTTGCCGGCAGCGGGAAGCTTTCCATGACGCTCGGTTTAAACGGGCGGACCTTGCCGGCGAACAGTTCCTCGTCGCCTGCTAGAATGCGCACGCGGGCGGCGTCGACGGGTCGGCGCACGCGGAAGTTAAGTTTAGTGAGCCCGACGGTCGTAATGCGGCCCGGCAGTGCGTAGCCTGCGATGCCGGCGGGGGAGACCGTGAGCTCGCAGCCCGTGCCCGCAGCGCCCACTTCGTCATCCGCGCCGTTCCCCAGCGCGTACGCCGCCGCGGCTGCACCGGCGCGTTCGGACTCGGTCGTCACGTTGTCGGCCAGGTCGTGCACGTGCAGCACGTTGCCACAGGCAAAGATGCCCGGCACGCCCGTTTGCAGACTCTGGTCCACCACGGCGCCGCGCGTGTGCGGGTCAAGCTCAACGCCCGCGGCAACCGAAAGCTCGTTCTCGGGAATCAGGCCCACCGAGAGCAGCAGTGTGTCGCACGAAACGATGCGCTCGGTTCCCGGAATGGGCGCCAGGTGCTCGTCGACCTGACTCACCTCGACGGCCTCCACGCGGTCGTGCCCGATCACGCTCGTCACCGTGGTGGACAGGTGCAGCGGAATGCCAAAATCGTCCAGGCAGTTCTTGACATTGCGGCGCAGGCCGTTGGCGTACGGCATGAGCTCGTACACGCCCTCGACCGAAATCCCCTCGAGCGTGCAGCGGCGCGCCATGATCAGCCCGATGTCACCCGAGCCCAAAATGACGGCACGCGAGCCGGGCTTGAGATTTTCGATATTGATGTATCGCTGCGCCAGGCCCGCCGTAAACACGCCGGCGGGACGGCTACCTGGAATCTTGATCTCGCTGCGGGTGCGCTCGCGGCAGCCCATAGCAAGGACGACCGCTCGCCCGGTGAGCTGTAGCATACCGGCGGGGCTCATGAGCGTGACGGTATGGACCGCGGCGGCTCCCGCACCCTCGTCCACGCTCGACGCGCCCGCGCCCTCGCTCGAATCGATCCCAAGTACCATGCTGTCCAAGAACAGCGTGATTTCGGTCTCGCGCACCTGGTTGATAAAGCGCTGCGCGTACTCGGGACCGGTGAGCTCCTGCTTAAAGTGTGAAAGGCCAAATCCGGGGTGGATGCACTGGCGCAGGATGCCACCCAGATGCTGCTCGCGCTCCACGATGGCCACGCGTGTGCCGGCCTTGTGCGCGGCAAGCGCGGCCGCCATGCCGGCGGGGCCGCCTCCGATAACGACCACGTCGAACGCCCGCGTTTGCACGGTCTCAACGGCGTCGGTATTAATCGCGCTCGATCCGAATTCCGCCATCCTAGCGCACCCCCTTCAGCAGTCCCTCAACCAACCAAGATCCGGTATCCTCCAACAGCACCTCGCTGGGGTCACACCCCAGCTCGCGGGCCAGAATCGCCACCACGCGGCTTTGACAGAAACCACTCTGGCACCGACCCATGCCGGCGCGGCAGCGGCGTTTGACACCCTCGACCGAAACCGCGCCCGGACGGCGTCGAATCGCGGCCACAATCTCGGCCTCGGGCACCGTCTCGCAGCGGCAGACGATCTGCCCCCACGCGGGGTCGGACTCAATGAGCTTTTCCTTGCGCGCAAGCGGCGCGCGGTCAAAGTCGTCCGGCGCGCGGCGAATCGGGTCCCAATCGGCACGTTCGCGCAGGGCTACGCCGGCATCGCGCATCACCTGCTCCATGCGCTCGGCAATGGCCGGCGCGCTCGCCACGCCCGGCGACTGAATGCCCGACGCCTGGAACAGCCCCGGCACCACGGCCGACTGCCCAATAAAGAAGTCGTTCGCACCCTGAATGACCGGACGCCCACCGGCAAACGCGCGCACCACGCGGCGCGTGTCCAGATCGGGCACCAGCTTGCGCGCGCCGGTCAGGAGCGCGTTGACGTCGTCCGCATAGGTCTGCGTGTCGCCTGGCTCGCGCACAGCGGCGGTCGCGGTAATCACGGTGTTGCCGTGCACGGTACCCGTGACGATAACGCCCTTGGACACCGGCGTGGGAACGGGGTAGAGCGGCATGAGCGCACACGGTTCCTTGTCCAGCACCACGATATTGCCCTGGCGCCAGACCATCTGAAACTCCTCGGCACCGGCCATATGCGAGATGTTCGCGGCTCCATTGCCTGCGGCGTTGATCACATAGCGGCAGCGCACGTCTCCGGCGGGCGTTGCCAGCGTAAAGCGCGCAGTCCCGTCGGTAGCCTCGCCGCCAGCAACCTCAATCGCTTCCACCGACGCGGACCGCATAAATGTCACGCCGTTGGCAACCGCGTTTTCCAGAGCAGCGATGGCCACTTCAAATGGGTCAACGTAACCAGTCGAAGGGCACCATAGTGCGTACGTGGCTTGGGCACTCGCGCGCGGCTCAAGCTCATGGATGCGCTCGGGGCCAATGATCGACAACTCGGGCACGCCGTTTGCCAGGCCATTCTGGCGTAGTTTCTCCAGGTGCGCGCGGTCTTCGTCGTTAAACCCCAGCACCATCGAACCGGTGCGGCAAAACAAAAAGCCCAGCTCCTGGGCCCACGTGCCATACAGCTCGCAACCACGGGCGTTGACCTGCGCCTTTACGGTGCCCGGTGCCGGATCGTAACCGGCATGTACCAGACCGCCGTTGGCCTTCGAAGCCCCCAGCGCGATATCGTTTGCCGCCTCGACCACGCAAATGGACAGGTCAAACCGCGCGAGCTGCCGCGCGATGGCGCACCCCGTAATGCCCGCGCCCACAATTGCGATATCAAACGTTTCTGCCACGGTGCCTCCCAGACGAGTTGACAGGCTGTCAATAAGACTATCCTACGGTCTGCACACCCCCAGCGCGGCGGCAATGCGGTGAACAGCCCCGCAACACCCGCCAACGGCAGGCGAGGGGAGACTCGGCACGGATGTTGGCCTCGTCTGCCGACAGCTACGGCAACCGTTCGTCTTGATCTGTAACAGTAAGAGGGGTTTTGGAGCCCAAGATGTTTCAGATCGAGATTGAAGTCGGGGAGGGACCCCTGTGTCTCGTTCTGTAACATCTAGACCCGGATCCCGCTCCCACCTGTTACAGATTGAGATGTTTGTGTCCGCACCAGCCCCGCCCCTAGCCGTGGTCCCATATAAACAAACCCCGTGGTAAACTTGACCGGACTGTTAATATTCCGAAAGGTTCCCGTAATGTCCAAGTACATCTCCGAGCTCATGTCGCCGCAGCTTATGGGCGTCGTCTATGCCTTCGTTGGCTTTATCATCGCCCTGTATGTGCTGTCGGTCGTCTATGTGTTCATCGATGCCCGCCGCCGCGGCGCCAGCGCCTACGTGGCATGGGGCATCATCGCCCTCATCCCGTTTGTAGGCCTCATCGCCTACCTGGTCCTGCGTCCGCACTCCTACGCGTCTGACCGCGAGGAGCAGGAGCTGGACATGGCCTTGCGCGAGCGCCAGCTTGCCCAGTACGGCACCTGCCCGCAGTGCGGCGCGCCCATCGAGAAGGACTTCGTCGTCTGCCCGGTGTGCGATACCCAGGTTCGCAACGTCTGCCCCAGCTGCCATCGCCCGCTCGACGCGCACTGGAAGGTCTGCCCCTACTGCCGAACTCGCATCCAGTAACGCATCCATCGCCGGGCCGGCCGTAAGCCACGGGCACGCCGCAAGCCACGCGCGCCCCGCAGTCCCGCCCCACACGATGAAGCATGCGTAGAAAATCGCCCGCCGTGCCATTAAGGTGCGGCGGGCGCTTGTATACCAAGGCAACCTGCCTATAATGATGCAAGTTAAAACGCCGAGCGCATCGCACGCACTTGCATCAGGCATCCGAGAGGAGAAAACATACCCATGAAGGCACTCTACAATGACGGTTCGGTGGCCGAGCTCCCGCAGGACGAGGTCACGCACGTCATCCGCCACTCTGCCGCGCATATCATGGCGCAGGCCATCAAGCGCCTGTACCCCGAGGCCGACTTTGCCTACGGTCCCGCGACCGACAACGGCTTCTACTACGACGTCGACCTGCCCGAGGGCGTCAAGATCAGCGAGGACGACTTCCCCGCGATCGAGGCCGAGATGAAAAAGATCGTCAAGGAGAACCTCAAGTTCTCCGTGTACGAGAAGCCCCGCGCCGAGGCCATCGCCCTTATGGAGGAGCGCGGCGAGAAGTACAAGGTCGAGCACATCGGCGACCTGGACGACGACGCCCGCATCACCTTCTACCAGCAGGGCGACTACATCGACATGTGCGTCGGCCCCCACATCTGCTACACCAAGGCGCTGAAGGCCTTTAAGCTCACCGGCGTCTCGGGCGCGTACTGGAAGGGCGACAAGGACAACAAGATGCTCACCCGCATCAACGGCGTCGCCTTTGCCACCAAGGAAGAGCTCGACGAGCACATGCACATGCTGGAGGAGGCCAAGAAGCGCGACCACCGCAAGATCGGCCGCGAGATGGACCTCTTTATGATGCGCGACGAGGCCCCCGGCTTCCCGTTCTTCCTGCCCAACGGCATGATCCTTAAGAACACGCTGCTGGACTACTGGCGCGAGATTCACCACAAGGCCGGCTACGTGGAGATCTCCACGCCGCTCATCATGAACAAGCAGCTGTGGAAGACCTCGGGCCACTGGGACCACTACAAGGACAACATGTACTCCACCGTCATCGACGACGAAGAGTACTGCATTAAGCCCATGAACTGCCCGGGCGGCGTGCTGGTGTATGCCTCCAAGCCGCACTCCTACCGCGAGCTGCCCATCCGCGCCGGCGAGATTGGCCTGGTGCACCGCCACGAGCTGCGCGGCGCCCTGCACGGCCTGTTCCGCGTGCGCTGCTTTAACCAGGACGACGCCCACCTGTTTGTGCGTCCCGACCAGCTGACCGATGAGATCGTGGGCGTGGTCAACCTCATCGACTCCGTGTACCAGAAGTTTGGCTTTAAGTACCATGTAGAGCTTTCCACCCGCCCCGAGGACTCCATGGGTTCGGACGAGGACTGGGCTCGCGCCGAGGAGGGCCTGCGCACCGCTCTGGAGAAGCTGGGCATGAACTATGAGGTCAACGAGGGCGACGGCGCCTTCTATGGCCCCAAGATCGACTTCCACCTGGAGGACTCGCTCGGCCGTACCTGGCAGTGCGGTACCGTGCAGCTCGACTTCCAGATGCCGCTCAACTTTGATCTGGAGTACGTGGATGCCGACGGCACCAAGAAGCGCCCCATCATGCTGCACCGCGTGTGCTTTGGCTCCATCGAGCGCTTCATTGGTATTCTGATTGAGCACTTTGCTGGCAAGTTCCCCACCTGGCTGGCTCCCGTGCAGGTCAAGGCACTTCCCGTCTCCGAGAAGAGCCGCGACTATGCCCACGAGGTGTGCGCCAAGCTGGAGGAGGCCGGCATCCGCGTGGTCTGCGACGACCGTGACGAGAAGATCGGCTACAAGATCCGCGAGGCCCGCAGCATCGACCGCGTGCCCTACATGCTCATCCTGGGCGAGAAGGAGGTCGAGGCCGGCAACATCTCCGTCCGCGATCGCTCCAACGAGACCGTTCAGATGAGCGTTGATGAGTTTGTTGCCAAGGTGACCGAGGAGATCAAGACACGCGCTTAAGGTAAACTTCACAATAATTAACAAAGGCGACCGTCCACATGGGCTGTCGCCTTTTTTCATGCCCAAATAAGAAAAGCCGCTGGTTGAGCGGCTTTTTTTGTTGCACAAAAAGGTACAGGTTTTTGTAGAGGGCTATGGAGATGTACCTACTAGCAGTACATTTTGCGTAATCTGGGCAATCGTTGATTAATTGCTCGTATAATTGCCTATGACGAAAGATACAAAAACCTGTACTTTTGCGACTGCGCCTAGCTGCGAGCGAGAAGCCTGTTCTAAACGCCCCTGCATTTGCGTGCATCGCAAAGCAAGAGAAGGGGGCGAGAATATGGAACAGACGGCACGGCGCCAAGAGCTGCTGCCTGGTGCATTTAATGGCGCCACCACCAACAGCCAGCACGACCGCGTCCGCTGGTATCTGGTCCACACCCCCAATGGAAAAGAGCGCGAGACCTGCGAAAAGGTTCGCCGCATTATCCCGCACAACCTTATGCAGGACGCTTTTGTAATGCAAAAGGAGTTCTGGTTTAAGCGGGACGGCGCCTGGTCGCTCCAAACCAAACCAATGTACAAGGAATACTTCTTCGTCGCCACGCATGATGCCGCTGCGCTCGATAGGGCTTTGGCCCAGTTGAGCTTTGGCTGTCGCATCGCCGGCAGTAGGGAGCGGGCGTACATGCCCATGCCGGACGATGCACAGGACTGGTATCGCAGTGTGCTCGACGACGACGGCGTGGTGCGCAACAGCGTAGCGCGCATAGAAGACGGCGTGTTGCACATAGAACAGGGCCCTTTGGTGGGGCAAGAGGCCCGCGTTAAAAAGATCGACCGTCATAAACGCTGGTGCCTGGTAGACGTGGGCGAGGGGGACTCCACATTTAGGGAGCTGCTACCGCTCGACGTTCCCAGCAAAACGTAAGGGAGACGTTGTACCAGCGATTTATTTGGTTTTTTGGATTCATAGATGGGGGGGGTTCCTGGGGACAGGAACGTGAGTTTTATTGTGGCTGCTAAGGAAATGACAGAGAGCTGTACATCAATGGGGGATGCACTGGCTTTCGATCGGATAAAGCCGAGCGGTACGCTTGGCTATCGTTTTGTTAAGAGGCTGTTTGACCTTGTGTTCAGTCTTTTGATGAGTGTTCTGCTGCTAATTCCTGTTGCTGCGGTGTGTGCACTCATTAGGCTTGAATCGTCCGGTAGCCCTATGTATGCACAAGAGCGCATTGGCAAGGGTGGTAAGACTATCAAGATCCTTAAGCTTCGCAGCATGGTCGCCGATGCCGGCAACGTGCAGAAGTATCTGAGCCCTGAGCAACTGCATCAGTGGGAAGTCGAGCGTAAGGTCGACGATGACCCCCGCATTACCAAAGTCGGCCAATTCATCCGTAAGTGCTCAATCGACGAGATGCCGCAGTTCTTGAACGTGCTGAACGGCGACCTTTCCGTCATTGGACCTCGTCCCATTACAAGGGATGAGCTCGAGCAGCACTTTTCCGACGAGGAGAAGGCAGAGCTGCTCTCTGTCCAGCCCGGCATCACGGGCCTGTGGCAGGCCACCGATCGTAACGCCGCGACATTTGAGAGCGGCTTGCGACAGAAGATTGAGCTTCATTACGTACGTAATCGCTGTTTATGCATGGACCTGAAGTGCTTCACCGGCACCTTCGGCGCCATGTTCGGCAAGAAGAGGACGGGGCGATAAATGGCTTCTCAGGCTTATAGCGTTCTCATGAGCATTTATCTTAAGGAGAACCCTGCGTATCTTCGTGCTTCTTTGGACAGCATTATTAACCAGACGATTCCACCAGCGGAAATCGTTATGGTTAAGGATGGACCGTTAACAAAAGAACTCGATTCAGTTCTGGCTGAGTATGACCGCCGTTATCCTGGCATCTTTAGTTTTATTGCCTACGAGGAAAACCACGGTCTTGGCTATGCGTTACACAGGGGAATGCTTGCTTGTGCTAACGATATTGTTGCACGTATGGATACAGACGATATTGCACGTTCTGATCGTATGGAGAAACAACTAAAGGCGATTCAAGATGGTCTTGATATGGTTGGGAGCCAAGTAATTGAATTCGTCGAGTCTCCTGACAAGCCGATTGCACGAACGGATCTCCCCGAAGGTCTCAACAATATTATTGCTTGTTCAAAGCGTAGAAATCCATTTCGTCATCCGCCAATGACATTCAAACGATCAAAGGTGTTGAAAGCGGGCAATTACAGTTCCGAGTATCTGTATTTCGAAGATTGGGATTTATTTAATCGAATGCTTGCAGCTGGTTGCCGAGCTGAGAATCTTCACGAAACGCTTGTGGCCATGAGAGTTAGTCCTGATTTTTATGAGAGGCGCGGAGGCCTGGGTTATTTGGCTCATGTTTGGAAGTTCAAATCTGCTCAGTTGCGTATTGGTTATTTTACGGTAGCAGATTTCCTGATTTCCTTTTTGCCCCAACTGATTGTTTGCCTGATGCCCAATTGCCTGCGTGGGTTTGTATATACGAATATGCTCAGGAGGAGCGATGATTAAAGTCCTTCATGCTGTTCCAGATATGAATTCTGGCGGTATTGAAAACTACATCATGAATATGTATCGAATTATTGATCGCGATACTGTGCATTTTGACTTTCTAGTCCATCACAATTCACGAGGGTTCTTCGATGATGAGATAGAGGAGCTTGGAGGCCGTATTTATCGTTTGCCTGTTTTGGATAATAAGAATGTTATCTCTTATTGGCACGAGCTAAAGAGGTTGTACTCTGGAAACAAATGGGATGTGGTTCATGGCCATGCCGCGAGTCTTGCGGGTCTTTATCTGTTTGCTGCCGAGAATGCTGGCGTACGTGCCCGCATAGCACATAGCCACGGAGCTTCCTATCTTCGAACACCAAAGGGGTATACAAAAAAACTGCTCTTTAAGACTGCTGGAATTCACGCGAATATTCGCCTTGCGTGTTCTACAGAAGCGGGCAAATATCTTTTTGGCGATAGACAATTCTATTTAGCTAAGAATGCAATTGATTCTGAGCGGTTTTCATTTAATCAAGATGATCGCGATCGTATTAGGCGCAGCTTGGGGATTGTTCCGGGACAATTGTTGGTTGGTCATATGGGTCGCTTTAATTTGCAGAAAAATCATCAGTTTTTGATTGAGATTTTTGAAGAGATTGTTCGGTTGAAACCAGATAGCTGTCTATTGCTGGTGGGTACTGGCGAACTTGAGGGCTCGATACGAAATCTCGTTTCTAGTAAAGGGCTGAATGGCAAGGTTATCTTCCAATCTGTTACTGATGAGCCCCAGGCCTACTATTCAGCTATGGATGCATTTGTTTTGCCCTCCCTGTTCGAGGGTCTTCCCTTGGTGGGAATTGAGGCGCAATGCAGCGGTTTACCGAGCTATTTTTCCTCTGAGATTACGAAAGAAGTTGTCATTTCTGATATTACAGAGTTTTTAGATTTGAATGCTGGTCCCGTTGCCTGGGCACAACAAATCGTTGGCGCATCATCGTGCATCAATCGT
The DNA here is from genome assembly GCA_019414385.1 of Collinsella sp. Classification (GTDB taxonomy): domain Bacteria; phylum Actinomycetota; class Coriobacteriia; order Coriobacteriales; family Coriobacteriaceae; genus Collinsella. The sequence continues at coordinate 34,847 of DXMD01000014.1, forward strand.
AGAGCCTATGCAGATTGCGCCGCTATTCACGGTTTTGATTTTAGGGATAACACGAAAAAGATGACGGATTTTTATTTGGCTGCTGCTACAGGGAGGTTTGAGTCTATTGGCTCCATACTGGATTAGCCTTCTGCTTGCGGTTGGTTTTATGCTACTAGCTCAGAGACCTTTGAACTCAGTGGCGGCGACATCCCGGTCTGCAATCTCTGCCCGCGACGGACGAGATTATTCGCGCTGGGGCGTTGTCGCCTCCGCACTTGTTTTCATTATTCTTACTGGCTTTCGTTATGGTGTTGGGCAAGATTATTTTTATACTTACGTGCCTTACTTCTATCGTGTGCGTTCGGGTTTGGGGTTCCAGGAAATGGAAATCGGCTATTACGCCCTCAATTACCTTGTCGCTCGTTTTACAGATAACCCTCTGCCCGTATTCCTGGTATGTTCTGTAGCATTTTTCGCGTTGACATATGCTGCCATTATGCGTGAATCTTCTCATCCCGCATTCTCCGTCTTCCTCCTATTTGGGATGTCTTATTTGTTTATCTACATGAACGCCATGAGGCAGATGCTTGCGGTTTCCATTTTGTTGTTTTCGCTTCGTTATATAGAGGAGAGAGATCCGGTTAAATTTGCGGTCTGCGTTGCGATAGCGAGCACGTTTCACTCAAGTTCGCTTGTATTTATCGCTGCATACTATTTTCCGCGTCTTAAAATTACTCCATGCATTTGTTTGGTTTTGGTGTCGGGATTTTTACTTCTTAAGGTCCCCATTGCATCTTTCGTTAATACCATCATTGCCAAAACTCAATACGCTGGCTATATCGGATCCATCTTTGATACGGGCGAAAGTGGGAATGTCGTTATCGCGTTGAATGTCGTGGTCCTATTATTTTCCGCGATTGTACCTAAGCTGTATGGCGGTGCTTATTCCGAACGCTATCGTATTCTTCTCTGGTGCCAGCTTGTTGCGACATCAATTGCAATCTTATCCGGTCTGATTCCGCTTTCTCAGCGTTTGCGCTGGGTTTTTTCTCTGCCTTCTGTAATTCTTTTGCCTCTGGCAATCGACTCGATATCGAATATCAAATTGAAGTTCCTGATTCAGTTGGTGATTGTTGTTCTATATATCGTGTATATCGCTATCACAATCGGGATGTGGAATGGCAATAACGTCGTCCCATATCACTCCATATTAATGAAAGGCTCCTTATGAGATCTCCTAATATAAGTTTGATAATCCCTGTCTATAACGTTGAGGATTATTTGCCTGATTGTTTAGATAGTGTTCTTGCGCAAAGCTATGCCGATTTTGAAGTAATAGCGGTGAACGATGGTTCTACGGACAGATCGCGAGAGATTCTTGCTGATTATGCGAAAAAGGATTCGCGTATTCGGATTATTGACCAAGCGAATAGGGGTCTTGCTGGCGCGCGCAATACTGGAGTTGCTGCGGCGAATGGTATGTATATCGCTTTTGTTGATTCAGATGACTACATTGATTCCGACTATTTATCTGTTATGTATTCAAATGCCAATGAGTTTAATGCCGATATTTCCATTTCTGGGCGATATATCGATTGCGGTGGACAGTCTAGCCATGAAATTCGTCCGGCTTTTACAAGTAAACGCCTTGGGCCGATTGAGGCTGCTCGAGCTCTAAACTCGTACCGTTCCTTTGATATGTCAATGAACGGAAAGTTATTTCTTGCCAGCTTATTTAAAGGCCTGGCGTTTCCGGAAGGCAAGAACTCCGAAGATCAATTCATGTGCTATCGCTTAATTTTAAGATCAAATTGTTCTTATTATGAGGATAGGCCGTTATATTACTATCGGCATAGAGAAGGAAGTATATCGAGAAGTTCTAGTGTTAACGTGTTTCCAATCGAGGCATCCCATGAACAGCTCGAATATATCCGCAGGCATGTGCCTGCTTTGATTAATGTCGCTGAGACTTCGTGCTTTTTTTCTCAGGTCGCTGTTTACAATGCGTTTGCCGTAAGAGACCTCGAAATGCCGAATGAAATCGCAAATGTTGTTCTAAAGGAGCCAAAACGTTTTCTCGGAAGCGTTATCCGGAATGAGGATATTCCTGGCTTCAAAAAAATACAGGCTATTACATATTGTTTTGCGAGGCCTGTTTACAAAGCTGTTTATCTTGCTAAGAAAGGATAATTTATGTCAAAAGTTGCTTTGATTACCCTGCACACCGTTTCAAATTACGGGTCCTGCTTGCAAACCTTTGCGACTCAAAAACTATTTGAATCGCTCGGATGGGAAGTTGAGGTTATTGATTACTATCGAGCAGATAATCTGCCTGAGTATGCAGTTGAGAAAGCATTTATGGGTAGAAGAATGCAGAAGTTTCAAGGTGTTTGGGATAGGGCTCCTTGGTTGAAGCGTTTGCTCTCTGTTCCTATGGGTGCGATCGTTAAGCGTCAAAGGAAACCGTTTGATGATTTTAGGTCTAAGTATCTTCACCTTTCTAAGCGTATGTATCGCTCTGCCGATGAGCTCGAACTTTATCCCCCTGTAGCGGATGTATATTGCACCGGTTCTGATCAGGTTTGGAATAGTGTTTGGAACAATGGCTTCGAAAAGCCTTTCTATCTTACGTTTGCACCGGAAGGGAAACCGCGTATTTCTTTTGCCGCAAGCATCGGAAGAAATGAAGTTGATGATTGGGAGAAGCCTTTGATGAAGGAGGCTTTATCGCAATACAAGGCTATTTCCATGCGTGAATCATCTGGAATTGGGATTTTAAATGATTTAGGATTCAGCGATGCGCAGCTGGTCTTGGACCCAACCCTCATGCTTAATAAGCATGATTGGGAATCCATTGCCAAGATGCCCGAGGGAATTGATGGCCCTTATTTACTTGTATATCAACTTAACAGGAGCAAGGCATTCGTTGACTACGTCGAGGCGGTCGCAAAGAAGTATGGTTTGAATGTAGTTAAAATCTCATACGGCATTTATGATGTCATGAAATCTGCCAAGACACTCATCGCCCCGTCTGTTGAGGAGTTTGTTGGTCTATTTCTCAATGCTTCATATGTGATTACTGACTCTTTTCATGCGACAGCGTATTCTTTGAATTTTGGAATTCCGTTTACCGCCATTGCACCTGAACGCTTTAGCACTCGCATTGCGAGTGTTCTTGCGCTGACTGGCACGGAGGATCGGATGTTGGCTTCACAACAGGACATTGCCATGTATGAGCGCCAAATTGACTTCGAGTATGCTACCGAGAAATTGGATGAGATGCGGAAAAAGAGCATCGCATTCCTTGAGGGGGCGTTGTAGATTTGGGAGATACCTTAGTTAATAGCAAGAGTTCTGGATTCCTTTCGTTTGCAAAATCGACCGGTATCTTTTTTGTGGGTAGCTCGATGAGTAAAATAATTACCCTATTGCTAATTCCTCTCTACACAAATGTGCTTCCAACTCAGGACTATGGCTACTATGACTTGTCGATTACATACGCCACTCTACTGACCTCGTTTTTGTACTGTGATATCTGGTCAAGTGTCATGCGTATGATGCGTGACGATCTAGAGGGCGAGGCACCCTGGAAAGTAATTGCATCTGGTTGGGTTATTTTTGCTGTTTCTACCATCTTGTACATATTAATTGCCCTCGGCCTCTCTCTGTTCATTGATATCCCGTCGCTCGGTTTGATTTTGATTTATGGAGTGACAACTAACTGCCAGTCAATGTTTTCCGGTATTGCCAGAGGCAAGGGGAATAATGTTGATTTTGCCATTTCGGGTGTTCTTTGCACTTTGCTCAATGTGGGCCTGAACCTATTTTTGATTCTGCTCCTTCATTTGGGTTATGAATCTTTATATATTTCGTACGCGGCGGGTTTTACGATTCAATGCGTGTATCTATTTTGCCGTATGGAAATGTGGAATCATATTCATAAACCAGATTCAAACCAAGTGCGTGATTTGTTCATTTATTCTGCCCCGTTGGGTATTAACTCTGTTGCTTACTGGTTTCTTACAAGTTTGAGTCGCGTTGCAGTATCGACGGTGCTTTCACTTTCAGCAAATGGCGTCTTTGCGATTGGTTCAAAATTTGGATCGACGGTTGCATTGGCGACGACTTGTTTTACACTTGCCTGGCAGGATGTCGCTTTTACGAGTGAAATTAAGCCCGCTTCATTTTATTCTCGTGCAATTTCACAATACACCGGATTTCTTTTGTCGAGTACAGCTGTTCTTCTTCCGGTGATCTCTCTCGCATTTCCTATCCTTGTGGGTTCGTCATATTCAGCTGCATATTCTGTCGTGCCTTCGTTTCTTTGGGTTGCGGTTGTGAGTGCGGTCTCTACATTCATTGGAAACATTTTTTATGTCATCAAGGATACAAAGACTATTGGCGTATCGATGGTCATTTCATGTATTGCGAATGGCATTCTCGTATATCCCTTAACTGAATATTTTGGCTGCTTTGGCTCAAATTTATCGGTTTTAATTTCTTTCATATTGAACATTGTCATTCGATGCGCAATTCTTGAAAAGAGAATTGGGATTTTTGTTGAGCTTCGTTCGTTCCTTCTTCCAGCAGTGCTTTTGATTGTATGTTCTGCAGCTTATTTCTCTGGGTCATTTGATTTAAATGCTTTGAGCCTCGTATTCTCTATATTCGGTACTTTTATGTTGTACAGATCTAGAATCTCTACGCTCTTATCGGCAGTCTTTTTGAAAGTATCTAGGAGGTAGTTAATGGAATTTCATGAGCCCCTTGCTGTTTATGCTATTAAAGATCGGGATGAAGTATCACTTCAGCGCGCCGCTTCTGGAGGAGCTTTCTCTGTCCTGGCGCGACCGATTATTGCAATGGGCGGTATCGTCTTCGGGGCAAAAATGCAGGATGGAGGATTTGTCGCTCATGAAAAGGCAGAAACGCTTCAGGAGCTTGCTAGTTTGCAGGGCAGCGCCTATGTTCAAAGTGACATCTCTTGCATATTTGATTCCGTGGTTGAGTGCTTGAAATCAGACCGGCTTGTTATGTTTGTCGGGCTTCCGTGTCAGTGCGCTGCCGTGTTGGCGTACGTTCAGTTGAAGTTGCATTCAGATTCTCTTCTTAAGCGATTGCTGCTCTGTGACCTTATCTGTCATGGTGCCCCTAATAATGAGCTATTTCGGGCTCATCAGCTCTGGTTGGCGCGTAAGCAAAAAGCGGATGACGGAATCCATTCATTTCGTTTTCGTACGAAGAAAAAAGGCTGGGGTCTCTACTACTACTATTACTACTACAGGAACGGTAAAAAAATAGAGGTATGTGAGCCGGGCGATAATGATCCATATTATGCAGCCTTTCTCAGGGGAGAGACGTACAGAGAGTCATGCTATAAATGCCCGTTTTCCAAGCGTGAGCGTGTAACTGACTTTACGATAGGAGATTACTGGGGTATTGAGTCTGCTCATCCTGATTTTTACGACCCGAATGGTGTTTCTCTGCTCTTGGTTAACAGCTTGAAAGGGGTGCAGTTTTTCAAGCAGTATTCTTCTAGGGAATGCAAATATGTTGTTTCCAATATACAGCTTGCCTCTAGAGAAAACCATAATTTGAATAGCCCGACAGTTAGGCCAACATCGAGGGACGATCTGCTTTGCGCGATTGCCAACCATAGGTCTTATGGAGATCTTGAGGCGTTGTTTGATACTACCCTTAAGCCAAGGTTGACTGTTAAACGTCTTGCAAAACAGCTACTACCTTCTGATCTTTATGGTTCAATTAAGAGAATCGTGAGGAAGGGATAATGGAATATAAGCAGACTGTGGAAGTAGTAATAGAAAGTTCTCTCTGTTGTGGTTGTTTGTGTTGTGGAGCGGCGTGCCCGTTCAACGCCATTGAACCTACATGTGACAAATATGGGTATGTTGTTCCTATTGTTGATGGTGACAAATGCCGCGAATGTGGCATTTGCCTTAGATGTTGTCCCATGTCAGATTTTATTAGTGGATAAGCTTGACATCATCATTGGATGTATTTTTATGGGCGCCGGGGTGGACTTTCACCCTGGTGTTCTTTCTTTTATGGCGGCATGCTGGATATAAATGGCATTAAATAAGCCTGTCATTTAAAGACTGACGTTTAAGGAAAGGTACCGTCAAGATTTTTTCGCAAATTGATTTAGCCGTCCTCGGCCCCGTCCTCTTCTAGCCCTCCGCCTTTCCCCTCAGCTCGTCCATCTCCTCCAGCTTCGACATGTCCAGGTACCTCCTCTTGCCCCGCTCGTGCTCCACTATGTACTTCAGCCTCGCCGTCACTAGCATGAGGGCCGAGTTGCCGTTCGGGAAAGTCCCGACGACCCTCGTTCTCCTCCTGATCTCGCGGTTGATGCGCTCGGCCCCGTTGTTCTTCCTGATCCGGCGCCAGTGCGCGGGCGGGAATTCCGTGTAGGCAAGCATCTCGGCGAACCTGTCGAGCATCGTCCCCGCGGCCGCCCCACAGAGCTTCGGCGCGCTGAGATCGACTTTCCCAGCCCCGGTGACGAGCCATCTCGCGTACTGGCCGCTGCGGTAGGTCTCCTGGCCCACCGTCCTCTCGTAGCGCGTTCGGCCCTGACAAGCTCGGACGCCTCCTCGTCGAGCAGCGCGTCGAGCGGCCTCTCGTCTACCGTTGCGATGTTCGCAGACGCGGCTCGTGCCTCCTTCGTCAATGATTAGTTGTTTAGCCGCTGGAAATCATATGGCGGGACGCGGGCCGTGTTCCGCTGTGCGGTTGCTAATTTGCGTAAGAAATTGTGCGTTACCACCGTCTGACGAAAAACTAATAAACAATGGTTCTGCTGCACGCGCATGGGGGTAATATCTACTCAGACGTTCAGTGTCTGGAGCATGACGTTTTATGTCCGCACGTTGACCTTTCTATGAGGTTAACTGATTGCTGGGGGTTGTCATGCCGCTATACGATGAAGCATTTCTACATACTAATAATTTTTGCGAGATGGCGCTTAGGTCATCTCGCTGATTGCTGCAGATTGATATCTATTTCCGTGCCGCGATGGCGTTTCATGTTCTGGGGTTAGGTTTCCTGCTTTGGCCTACGCCATCCAACATCTCTCTATCTACGTTTATATCAAACTGAATGGGCTGGATGAAGGCCATTTGTCCGTCGCCCTTTGGAGATATATCTGCAAATTAGATTGGAGCAGAAATGCAAAGGAAGATGTACACCGCATTTGTATCCTCCGTATCTTCTCTTAAAGAGGAGCGCAGAGCGACACTCGATGTTCTTCTTGATTTGGACGTATTTCCAGTGGCAACTGAGCATTTCGTAATCCAATCAAAGGATGGGATAAATGATATCGAGCGGCTTATAGACGACTCTGATTTCTTTATCCTTCTTATGGGTAGTGAATACGGTCCCAAGAATAAGATTGGCGAATTTACCGGTAGTTGGACTGAATATGAGCTTGTGTACGCACTGGAACACGCTCGAAGCAACAACACTAAGATCATTATTATTGAGCTGCCAGAGCTAAAACGCATCTCGTCGTTGTCTTCTTCCGAAAAGGAGACTTTGAAGACTTCGGAAAAGAACCAGCTTGGTTTCTTGGATCGCTTTAATGGAAACACCATTTGCCAAGTTACAGATATCAGTTCTTTAAGATCGACGCTGTCTACCTTTATCGAGGGCAATAGGCGCGCAAATTCGGCATCTGGTTGGGTGCGAGCGTTGTCCGCACAGGGCTGTTTTGGTATTGAGTTTGGACGGACCTATCGTCAAGTTCATCTTTCGCCGAATGATGATACGTATATTCGAGTCGGGACCGCAGTTTTTAGCTGCAGTAAGCAGTCGGCTACGATGGTTCATGTCGATGGAGTCAACCATAAGGCGAGTCTTGACGCTAGCGGAAATATTATCCCTCGCAACGGAAGGAGCAAGACGGAATGGCAAGGCGAATACTCTTGCCAAGACGGAAGGCTGTGCGGTGTCTATGAGGCATATAGACGGGACAACGGAGCGTTTGGCGGTAAATCTGTGACTGCGGGACATCGTCGTGGCGTCCATGAATTTGCAATTTCCGATGGCTCGGAGGCGTTTATGGATGGAACATTTCAAGATGCTGTTGGCAGAAACAATATAAACATAGCCTGCAAGTCTGGCGAGATTTACTTCTTTGAGAGCGAGGATCTTATGAATCGTTTCCTCAAGCGCGAATGTCCTGAATTGTTTTGTACGTTGCCGGCGGAGGGGTAAAAATGGACTATCAAGCGATTATTGATGTTGTTAAGTCTGTCAAACCACTTTTCTTTGATAACGATCTGAGGTCTCAGTCCTCAATGAAGGGAGACGCTGACTTTGTTACGCAAGTCGATCTAAAGATTAGCTCGTATGTTAAGTCTGCACTTGCTAAGTTAACACCTGAAATAGGTTTTATGAGCGAGGAGGAAGACCCTGGCGAGGTGAAGCCTACTCGTTGGATTCTTGATCCTGTTGACGGCACTACAAATCTTGTTTTTGACTATCGTGCAAGCACTATCTCGTTAGCACTTGTCCGTGATGAAAAGCCTGTTTTTGGCATTGTTTACAATCCTTATAGTGATGAATTATTTACTGCTCAAAAGGGCTTAGGGGCTTTTTTGAATGGTAACAAAATTCAAGCATCCGACCGTGAGCTTACTAATTGCCTTATTGAGTTTGGCGCTGGTTCAACGCATAAAGACGGCGCTCATGAGATTTTCGGTATCGCCGAAAAAGTATTTTGCGGCTGCCTGGATTTGCGTCGCATGTGTTCTTCTGCGCTGGCAATCTGCTATATAGCCTGCGGAAGGTCTAATGGCTATTTCGAAAAAAGGCTGAAGCCTTGGGATTATGCCGCTGCCGCTCTTATCTTGGAAGAGGCGGGAGGGCTCTCTTCGGAGTGGAATGGACAGCCTCTTCAGTATAAATCTGCTTGCAGCTTTATCTGCGGGTCGCAGACGGCGTTTGAATATTTAAAGGGAGTTGTTTCTTAACTCTGACTAATTGATTGACGACGATCGCCATGGCGATTAATCGTACAAACTATTAGGCCACGCTTTGAAAGAGGAGAGCGTTATATGAGTCTTCGTGATTATCACATTCTTATTAGCCATTCGTGGGATTACAGCGATGACTATAGGACGATAAAGAGCTGGCTTGATTCAGCCGGCTACTTTAAGTGGTCGGACTATTCCGTTCCTATCGAGAATCCGATTGACGCTAAGAGCAAGGCTGAGCTTCAGCAGAGGATCGCGAATCGAATCTCTTGCTGTAGCTGCGTAATTGTTCTCTCTGGAATGTATGTCGCCTACAGCGAGTGGATCGACTTTGAGATCGATACTGCTTTGAAGTACAACAAGCCCATTATTGGGGTTAGGCCATGGGGTCAGTTGCGTGTCCCTGATGAAGTGTCCTCTAATGCCGACATTATGGTTGGTTGGACAAGGGACAGTATTGTCAACGCTGTTCGCCAATATGCACTCTAGGAGAACCATGTTTTTTAACAAGCGAAATTCAGACGCGAATTCCTCAAAGCCGTTGCCCGAAAAGCAACAGCCGACTAGTCATCCTAATCCGCCAATCAGGGTTGTTCGCGGCAACACCGAAAAGGTGCCCGAGTTCCCTTGCCCAGGATCTCCCTGCCCTGGATCCCCTTCGCCTCGTCCGAAAAAGAAGAATTAAATGGGTAAACGCAGCCGAAAGCAAATAGAGGGCGAGGGTGCAGTCCCGGGCTTCGATTCAGTTGACTATTCTGCCGAATATCTTTCATGGATGACCGAGCTGTCTTATCAGACAGAACTTAGTCGGCGTGATTCATATGAGCATTTGTCTAACTGTTTGCTAAGCTGCGTCTCCATTATTTCCGTCGCTTTATTGACGGTGGCCCCGCTGTTATTTGAGAGATATAGCTACAACGACAACGGGGCTGCCGCGTCTTTTGTTCTGCTGGCGAGTGGCTATGTTGTCGTCATGCTGCTGTTGGGCGCTTCATTTCTGCTGTCGTTGCTCAGTCAAGTCAGACTCAAGATGAGCGTTCTTGCATCACCGATGGATTTGAATGATTTCGTTGCGGGCGAGATTAAACGAGGTGCGCCTTTCGCCTCTCCGATGGAAGTTGCCGAAGGTAAGGTAAGGGCGGTGCAGTCCCACTTTGAATCGCTTAATCGCAAGAACGAGTACATGAGAAAGTGCCTAAAGGCATCGATGGTTCTGCTGATCGCGGCTGTTTCGGTGTGCTTGTTCTTGGTTTGTCTGTTTTCGTTATTTGAGTTTTTATTGCCACCGTTTTGGAGTTGATGTAATGCAGGATCGAAAGGCGCTTGTCGTCGGTATTGATGAATATGCATCGACTCCGCTTTATGGCTGTGTTGCCGATGCTAATGCGGTTGCCGAGGTCTTGGCTAAAAACGGAGACGGCTCTCCAAATTTTGAGATTCGTTTTGCGATGAATGTCGAGTCTCCTCATGTATTGAGACAGATGGTCGATGATTGTTTCTCGGGGGAACCCGAGATTGCGTTGCTATATTTTGCCGGGCACGGCGGTAGATGCGACGCTACTAAAAATGGATTCATCTTATCAGGTTGGGGCTATCCGGAGGGTCAGCTCTCTCTCGACGAGATCCTGACAATAGCAAATCGGTCCAAGGCTAGGAATCGCGTAATTCTACTTGATAGCTGTAATTCTGGGTGCATGGGGGCTCCTGGCGTACTGGGCGGGACTTCCTCAATGCTCGGTGAGGGTCTAACAATTCTGAGCGCATGTTGTGCTAACGAATGTGCTGAGGAGCTTAACGGGCGCGGGACATTTACGTCGCTTCTGGTGGATGCGCTAAATGGCGGTGCAGCAGACGTGATGGGTCACGTTACTCCTGGTGGGGTCTACGCGTATGTTGATAAGGCTCTCGGGCCTTGGGATCAGCGGCCTGTGTTTAGGACTAATGTCAACTCGTTTATTTCGCTAAGGAAAGTCGTCTCGCAGGTTCCGGATAGTGTGTTGCGGCAGCTGCCATCTTTGTTCGATACGCCTGGTGCTCAGCTGCCCTTGAATCCGTCTTTTGAGCCCATCAACAGTCCCGATTGGGAAGAGTATCGAATTGTTGAGCCCTATGCGACTAAGGATAATACGGAGAAGTTCAAGATCCTTCAGCAGTTGGAAGGTATAGGCCTTGTCCGCCCTGTTGGGGCAGAGCATATGTACTTTGCCGCCATGGAATCAAAGTCTTGTGAGCTTACAGCTCTGGGCAAGCAGTATTGGCGCCTTGCCGATACGGGGAAGATTTAGGGCGCGATAAATCGTGCTGAAGATTTGATAAAAGGCCGCTGCGGAATTCTTATCAGGCCTAACGCTGGACATGCTCGCTATGCCAAGCTTTGAGGACGACGCTATCGACGCGCGGGAACTGTTACGCGGACTCACGGGCAGCTGGTCGACGCCGTTCTGGACGCGGAACCGACCAGCTGTGCGGCGGAGGAGCAAGTCACCACAACGTCATCACAAGGGCAGCTTCTCCATCTGTACCGGCGCGCTGACGTTTCACATCGCTAAGTTGTGCTTCGGTAGCTTCGCTCGTTTCCAATCCGTTCTATGTGAAGAGAAACATTTCCTAGCGGAAGCAACCTCGATGCTCAACTTGGCGATCTAGTTTGGTTTTAGCGGGTTGGTAAATAACCCCTTTGAGCGTGTTAAAGGGTTTGCTTGTGCGGTAAAGCTGCGGAGTACAATTGATTCTGTTACGCAGGGAGGCTGATATGGAGGCAATACGATGCTGATTGACTTGCACTGTCATACTAAGGCAATCAAACGTGGCGATGGCCAAAAACGTAACGTTGATGCTGCCACTTTTGCTTCGGAAGTGAGCCGTGCGGGTGTTGGCATCGTCGCCATTACAAACCATAATGCCTTTGATCTTGATCAATTTAACGAATTCGTTTGTGCTGCAAATGGTGCTTTCCAAGTCTGGCCCGGTGTGGAGTTGGATGTGACTAGCGGTGCCGAGGGGTCTCACTGGCACATGCTGGTTGTGTGCTCGCCGTCCAATGCTGCTGTCCTAGACGACATTATAAAAAATCTTCTTACTGGTTCATCTCCAAACAACTGCCTGCTTAAGTTTTCTGATGTAAGGAACGCCTTTCAGGGCATCGACGCGCTATTTATCTCTCACTGTCATGACAAGAGACCTTTTGTCACTGAAGCCGAATTGAAGGAAATCTTTAATGCTGAAAATGGTCCTTGGAACTATTTCTTTGAGCCCCGAACACTGATTACTGTTGGCATTATGGCGAGCCACGGTTGGAACATGATGCTGGGTAGCGACATTAAAGATTGGGCAGAGTATCCGAATTGCGATCTTCCGCAGCTGCGCCTTGCAGTTGATAGCTTTGAGCAGTTCGCCTTGCTTGCAAAAGGGATAACACGACTATTCAGACTATACTCGAGAAAGTGTCTCCTGTGACCATGGTGGCACATCCACATGCTGACGTTGACGTTAGGCTGCCTATCTTCAAGGAGGTTAATGTCATTTTTGGGCAGAAGGGAACGGGGAAATCGGAAATTGCGAAGTCGCTAGAAAATCTAGCTGTGGCGCAGGGCCATACCTGCTCATCTTATCTTGGAAACCAGAAAACCTCGCAGTTTGATGCACTATTACAGGCTAAATCGGTACCTAGAGAACCCTCCAGCCTTGGACTCGTCGATTTTAAAGATTCTGTTGAGAAGATTTGCAACTTAGAGGAGGGGCTGCCCATTCCGTTAGATGGCTTTATAGATTGGGCGAAAACGGAGGGCAATAATGAAAAAAAGAGTCGCTTCAGCATTTCAAGATGCACGGATCTTCCAGTGAGAAATACAGATGATTATGAACGCCATTCAAGGTGCTATTCGGATGTGGCTGTGTTTGCCGACGCTGCTAGAAATGGGGCTTACCACGAGTATCTAAGCGCTGAAGACGAAGCATCGCTTAACTTGCTACTCGGTAAGCTTCAGAACAGAATCCGCGATAAGCGAAATGGGGAATTTGTCGGTCGTAAATCAGAATTACTTGCTAACAAATCACTCCATATTTTAAAAATGGAAATTGACAGGAAATCCTCTACTAAATCGATTCCTGGAAGTGTTGGTTATTTTGAATTTGCCCGGGAAAGACTGGCATTAATGCATGCCGTGCGCATCGTTAGAGATACTTTTGAGCCTAAAGAGCAGAAAATCTATGACTATCTTGGGCGTTTCGATGATAAAGGCGTTGTTAACTTGGTCACTGCCTATCGACTTCTTGGCCCTAGTTCTAGGACGGCGGAGTTTACCGATAGGATCGGAGAGCTAAAAGAGTGGAAAAAACGCTTTGATGCATTGTCGGGATCATTCAAAGCTGGCAATGTTGCAACATGTAGGTCCGATTTTTCCGACTATGTTGCCCAGACGGGTATCGATAGCGTGGCTGCCTTCATCGGTGTTAGGCGTTTCGTCGAGCTGGCCAGCACTGGGAGTCCTTATGATCCCAGTGATGGCGAGAAGGGTATCTTGCTCCTAGAAAGGGTTTTGAATCAGGAAACAGATTGGTATGTGCTTGATGAGCCTGAGGCGGGGATGAGCAACTCATATATTGATGGTGTTATTAGGCCACTTGTCGTTAAGTTGGGGAAGGCGGGTAAAACCATCGTGATCGCGACCCATAATGCCAACCTTGCTGTTAGGACTCTTCCATATAGCTCGATTTACCGAGAGCACCAAAACGGACAGGAATATAAAACTTATATTGGCAATCCGTTCATTGATAAACTCGTTAACATTGACGATTCATCTGATGATGTTCCTTGGAGCAGGAAAAGTATGGAAGTTCTCGAAGGCGGCGAAGAAGCGTTCTTTGAGCGCATGAGGATATATGAGGCAGGTGCATGATGCAAACATTAGTCGCGACGGTTCTAGTGGATGACAACGAAAACGATGTGCTTAGATTCAGTTTCCCTGATAATGTCAAATTAGACGTGAGCCTTACGGGTGAAAATGGCAATCATCAGCTAAAAGAGTTTTTCGAAAAGCTCCTGACATTTCACTTGAAAGATGATGTTGAAGTCGTTTTTAAGCCTACCGATGGTTATAGAAACGCTATGTACGAACAAGTTTGCAGAGCTTACGTCGATACTCTTGCCAATGAGCTTTCTCCAGTGAGAACTGAGATTATTAAAGAAGGGCTTGCGATGGGGACTGATGATGCCTCATAAGTGGTTGACTGGCTGTACATCCTACTAACGATTGCCTGTTCGCTTGGACTCTGCTGAACATCGCAGAACGGGACCGCCGATATTGCGCCCGGGCACCGGAGCAACATGGCTCACGGTGCCCTTTTTTGTTGTTTGTAGACTTCGCTGTGCTGTCGAGTGCTTGCTATGTTCAAGGCCGCCGTTTTGCTCTTAGTGGCCGTCGTAGACAGAAGGACGCCGTTTCAGCTTCTTGGGGAAGGCTAGAATTAGAAGTGACATCAACATGGATTCGATTGCCAAGGAGGAAAGACATGTTCGGAAAAGTGAGAAAGACTAGAAGCGATTGTACCGTTGGCACCTATGAAAAGAAGCATGATCTACCTACGGGAACGCTCAGAAACTCTGACGGGCGCAAGGCGAGGAAAGATAAGACCTTGAAATCTCTTCGGAAAGAGACGGGAAGTGACTATCGTTAGCCTCCATTTCCATCTTTGATCTAGATGTATTTCGGAATCCTATATGCCGATGACACGAAGCGCAACCTCTGAAGCTAAGAGGGCGTCGAGGCTGATGGCTTCAACGCCCTTATATTGATACTAGGTATCTTGCTATTTATTTTTGATCCTGTTTAAACACTCAGTCGGATGGCGGCGTCAGGCGCTGATACAGCTCTTGATTGAAGTTCGTATATGTAAGTTCGCTACTGCCAAGCTCCTCAATTCTCGGATCTCTATAGTCGTTAATGAATATTAATGTGCATACGTCTTCAACAAAACGTTTCCGCCTGTTCTCGATATCCTGCTTATAAGGAAGTTCGTCCTTTTTTGAACCCCACACTTCTTCAATCACCGTATCGAGGCATTTAATAAAATGATTGCTGTGCTTAGCGAGCTCATAGACGGCATTGTAATTGGCGTTCGTCTTGACTTCGTACCAGGTGAGTGGTTCATGGTAGGCAAGAATATTTAAAACTGGCAGGAGGCATAGGTTAGGGAAAAGCCTTGCCCTGCCGTTTCCATAAAGGCCCCGGTGAGTATCGATGTAATCTAGTTGGTTCTTTATAGAATCTGCAAGCCTGTTGCAAGTTCTCAAGGACGCTTGTCTATAGCTGAGCAGCTCATTAGCTATGTTTATATAACTTTGTGTATAGCCGTTATTTGTGGCGACGCCCTTATGCAGAAGGTAGTCAGCAGGCTTTATCTGATCTAGCTCTAGGCGCTTGTCATAGAAGCGCTCGAGGTATTTTCTCCCTGCAAAGCTTGGGCCATATACGCCCTGGAGGGAATGTGCGAGCTGCGTAATGTCGGTCGAATAAACTACAACGATGTTCTCTTGCTGAAACAGGGTTTTAGTTTGCTCGAGTACCTTTATGGCGAATTCGGGTCGGCAGCGGTCGAGTTCGTCGATAAAGATGACGGCTCGGTTGGCTACTTCAGATAGATTGGCCTTAATGAGTTCGTCAATTTTGCCACGGAGCTCTTTCTCATTTTTGTACTGTTCGAGAAAATCGATGCCGCTGAAATTTTCTATGACGCTATTGATGTCGCCGCCATATCCGATAAGGGAAGCGGCGGCTTCTATGACGCCAATGATTCCCTTTCTGAAATTCTCTCCGCCCTTGACGCTCTTCTCGTCTGTAGCGCTAGCGATAGAAGCCAATATGGGCAAGATCGGATTGTCGAAATGGTCGTCTTCCCATGCGTTGAAATAAATGGGGAGGCATGGCGTCGCGGGGAGTTCCGTTGCGGTTTCCCCAAGTGTCGCATTAAGTGCCTCTAAATCGAGGTCGAGATTCGGATTTGCCATTTGTAGGGCCCTTGCTACCTGCTTTACAAAGAATGTCTTGCCAGAGCCCCAAGGCGCGTCAATAACAAACGTATACGGAGGCTCAACCGCAATGAGCATCTTTAGAAAGTCCTCAATTTCTCTCTTGCGGTGAAGCGGATCCTGGCTGAGGGCGTTGTCAATCGCTTTCGGCGTGGGCTCCTCATCGACTCGTTTCATGGTGGCCGCCTTCTTTCTGTGGTCTTAGATTGTGTTTCGGTCTTATTCTTTCCGTAAATAGGATCGGTAAGTCTCTTCTTATCTGGCTTCCATCCGTAGGTTTTACCCTTTTAATGTTTAACAATGCCTAGACCGTAAAATGGGCTTACTGGTTATGCTGATTGATTGGATGGTTTAGATGGCGCTTTCAATGTGTCAAATACACTGGGATTACTTCATTTTGCTCGAGGAAGATGTCATTCGTATATTGCATTATATCGAGCCAACCGAAGCGAACTATGGCACCTATGGCGCCGAGCTCGTCAAAGCCTATCTCTCGATTTGTTCCGAGATCGACGTCGCCTTTAAAGATCTTAACCACCTTGTTGGGCGTTACGAGAGCGCCGATTGGGGTGCGGTTAAAAACATTTCCGGGGCGCGTGAGATGGTTCACGCTCGCTTCTCGCAACAGTTTCGTTTTAGCTGGGTTGTTATTGATGCCAGCGAGATCGTTATTAACCCCTGGTCATCTTGGTGGGCAGATGATGGGACCGAATTCGCCATGAATCCTGAATGGTGGGTCTCGTATAACAATGTTAAACACCATCGCTTAGATAGCTATGCCGAAGCCAATCTTGGCAATGTGCTCCAGGCGCTTTCAGGATTGTTCGTTCTCCTTTCCTGTTTATATCGGTATGAGTATGAACACAATGCGGATGAGGCCCCTCGCTATCTGCCCGCGCCACAGCGATTGAAGTTTTCGAATCGGGGGATCGAAATCGGCTCGAACGATCCGTTATATGTTATCGGTACCGCGCTCTGCTCTTCTCCGGGCTTTCATGTTGACAAGCCACTGCAGCTGCCTTTATCAGGCGAGAGAGATTCTCGTGATGATTGCGAACAGGGCGTGAGTTCGATTCAGGTGAATGATTGAGTGTAGTTGCCGTCCAGTAATAAGCTGAATCCACCCTGCTCCCCTTAAGCTCGATCAAGCGGCGAACTCAACGGCTTTGAGTTCGCGTGTCTATGCAGTGAGAGTATCTGCTCGCTCGTCGGCTTTTTATTCAAAGCGATCATGCCACACAATGTCGATTCTGCCCTCGCGCACCTGGACCCATCGTTCATTCGCCAGATAGTCAGGACGGTGTTGTTCACGATATCGCTCTCACGTACCGTGAACATGCGGTAGATCGACAAGAGCCAGTTGGCGTAGATGCCCATCCCGCACGCTAAAGATGCTTCCAATGGATCGACCTGCTCGCCGGGTGGTCCATGGTAGTACCCGGCTGCGTTCATATAGAGGCCTCCGTCCATCAGGTCGCCGATATCGTCTCTTTGGAGGCGAGCTTCAGAACTCTCTATGCTCTTTCGCTTTGGCTTGCAGGACTGCCAGAAAGCCAAGAAAATAGATGGGGCCGTTGCGCGCTTCGTTTTTTGTCCGCACCAGTGCTTACACTTTTGAAAAAGCGGCACGAGTGCGTCTGT
Source organism: Collinsella sp. (assembly GCA_019414385.1). Classification (GTDB taxonomy): domain Bacteria; phylum Actinomycetota; class Coriobacteriia; order Coriobacteriales; family Coriobacteriaceae; genus Collinsella. The sequence continues at coordinate 52,493 of DXMD01000014.1, forward strand.
CACATATCTCATGCTGTGGACATATCGGCGAGTTCAGAGTTGAAGGCGAGGTAAGTATGAAAGGCAGATATCAGCACGTTACGAAGCGTTCGGATGGCAATTGACGGGTTAAGGGCGAGGGAGCAAGTCTCGTTTCTTTCGTTACGACGGCCCAGAGCGAGGCGATAAAGCTTGGTCGACGCATTTGCTCCAATCAAGAGTCGGAGTTGATTGTCCATCGTCGCGACGGGAGAATCCGCGCAAGGGATTTCCATGGCCACGATCCCTTCCCACCGAGGGGATAAGGGGTCGGCTCCATAGCGACAACGGCCCGTAATAGCGTGCCCGTTGTCGCTAAATGACTCCTTCATTGTGGCGAAATACGAGCTTGGGGCTATTTCATCTGAATTGGTTGTTTGTTCTCTTCAAAGGGCTGATTTGGGGGATTCGTGGTATTGGATTGACGGACCCCGAGTTCTCCCTTAAAGTAAGCCTTGTGATGAGGCCTTGCGACGGTACGTCCGGCTTGGTCCGTGGGAACCGCCGAAAGGCGGTTTTCGCGTTTAAGGGGCCCATATGGATAAGCCATTTAAATCTATTACCGAGCAGATTGCTATTCTTGAAAGCCGTGGGCTCGAATGCGATAACGATACTCGTTTAGTTCTGGAGCGTGAGGGATACTACCCGGTTGTTAACGGCTACAAGGATTTGTTTCTTGACCAACGGGATGGTTCTGGCCAAGAGGTTTTCGTAAAAGGGACCAAGTTTTCTGATATCTATCGTCTATTTGAATTCGATCGAACTTTGCGCCTGCTGATGTTTGAGTATTTTAACAAGGCGGAAGCAGTTCTTAAGACCGTCTGCTCTTATCGGTTTGCCATGGCTCATAAAGATAACCCAGAAGCATACCTTGATAGAGATTCCTATCGGGCTGAGGCCGGCTATCGAAAAAAGATCGACACGCTTATCGGTGATTTCGAGAAGGCGCTATGTAGGTCTAAAAAATGGAACAGTGATTATAAAAGGGACTACATCCGTCATTATGAAAATAATCACGACAATACGCCGGTATGGGTTCTTATGAATTACTTAATGCTTGGCCAGGCATTCAAGTTTTTCGAGTTTCAACCAGAAAGCATGAGAAATTCCATTGCCAAGTCGTTTTCTGACCTTTATTCCGAGACGCATGAAGTCGATAAGCGCATCAGCCCGCGTAGGCTAAGACTTGCATACGATCACATTAAAGATTTTCGAAATATCTGTGCGCATGACGAACGTCTATTCTGCGCCAGGGTGTCTCCGTCTCACGATGTCAATCTAGTAGGGGTTTTAAGCGATCTTGAGCTAGTGCTGACTGAGGATGACTATAAGATGTTACGCCGAAACATACTGCTTGATGCACTTAAGTTGAGTGACGAGCTCAGCAACGATGCCAGCGCAAAGGTGCTTTTCGCTATGGGCGTTAACGATTTGCCGAGCGTGTTTCCTAAGGAAATATTGGGGTCGTAATCGACGCGTGCGATGAATTTACCCTACAAGTTGGATGCGCATGAGATCGCGCAGAGCAGGTAGTAAAGGGGTCGTTTCATAGCGGAGCCTCTCGGTGAGCAGCCAATAGGGTCCGAAGGCAGCTCCAGGCCAGCACTCCGCACATATTTTGTTGAGGTTTATTTTACGGGAACACCAGTCAACATCAGCGAGCTTTCTGGGGAATGTTGGGGAGGGGACGGATGGTGGGCCCGCTTTGGTCCCCGGCGGCGCTCTGACCCGTGCTGGGTTGACTATACGCGATGCGGCAGCTTCAACATGAGGCCGTCTTGCGCCTCTTCGAGACTTGTTACCGAGACCTTCCAGGAAAAGCCAGTGAGGCTGCTGCTCAGGTCAAGCTCTGCATGGGCGTATTCTTCGATTTTGTAGTCTGGGTTTTTCGCCGGGTTTCTTAATTGAAGGCATTTGATCCGGGGAGCGTAAAACAACAGTTTCAAATATTGTCGCTTCCTGTTCAATTTTGTCTATCTACAATTAATCGCAAGCGTATGACTTGAGGAGATTGTTTACAGGTGGAATCGGTCACTATTCTTTGGATTGTCTTTTATGTCTTTACCGGTTTGGTGAGCGTTCAGCTTGTCCGCTTTGCTGGGCCCTTGGCGATTGGAGGGCAATACACCGTCGAAGAACTGTACCCCTCCGATGAGTCGGGCAGGTTGAACGTTGCCTACCGAATTCTCGCTCCAACAATTTGTTGCCAGCTCCCCGTGTTTATTGTGGCTGCGATTTGCGATGCGTTTTCAGTTCCAGGTCCTTCGCTGCGATACATGCCCACCCTTTTCTATTGGTTGTTTCTTGGGGTAATCAAGCATGCAAGGGGTAAATTGCGGTACCGGACCCTTCTTTTTCATTCGAGGCGTTCATGTCTCTTTTGCTGTCCGTCGCATTCGATCACTTTGTTATCGATGGCTATCTCGGAGGACAGGGGCTAGATGTGCTTGATACTTCGAGTATTGCCTTTGAGTTTGAGCTGGCATTATTTGGTGTTGTGACCTTTTGGATTTCCACCTTTTTTAAGCGTTATCAAATTAAGCGTAGCCGTGTGCGCTCATATGTCATTCCGTCATATGTTGTTCCGTCGTACTCCGTATTTAATTACTCTTCAATTGATACGGGCGAAGCCAGGCTATTCGCATACGAGCGTGAATATGGTGATCTTTTACCTCAGCGTTTTTCTAATGATCTCCTGTTGAGAAGTGTTTTCTTCGCAATTATGGCTATAGAGGATGGGAATCGTCCTGAGTTCATCCGAACGATCGAGCGTATGGCCGCTCATTTCCATTTGGCAAATACTACGGGGATAATGCAGCAGAAGAGCGAGACTCCTCTGTCTGATAGGGATAGCGTTAAACTCGCAATTCCCTATATTGAGAGCATGTGGGACCAGTTTCTTGTTGAATTCGCCCGTTCTGCCGAAGGGGCAGGGGGAGACGCCCTACGAATCTTCAAGTGTTACTACACCTACGATTACTGTATGTTGTCGCGGACTATCCGCAATCATTTTGCGCCGTTTTACGGGGACTATTGTGGAACGAGATTACTTAATGCTAATCGCGTATTTTGCGATGTTCTTGAATTTGAGGAAAGGCAGCGCTACGGATTGCTTCCAAAGACGGTTTCTGCGACTGGATCGATATGCGCCACTGAGCTTGGATGGCTTTCTGGGGAGTACTGTTATTGGGCCGATTACAATACGGTTGTATCCTGCCTGAATGAAAATGATGGCAATGGCGTTAAACTGGTCAGCAAAAATGATGTGAATAAAACCCAGATAACCGAGACGACCTTAAGGCTTAAGGAGCAAGGTGTTTCCGTTCTTGAGGCCAAGTATGTGCCCGGCGCTTCGGCGACCATCGTGTGCATCGGCGATTCCTCGAAGATTTCGAGTACTGTCGGTAGTGACTGGATGGTTGTTAGCTAGGTGAATCATCTTTGCCTTTCCGCATATTGATTGCGCATTCTCGTGCACGGACGCGAAAATGCTTCGCATTAGTTTCAACGCGAAGAGTATTTGCTACATGATTAACTTTTTTGGATGCGCAATTAC
>DXMD01000015.1:0-39992 GCA_019414385.1 Collinsella sp.
CACCATGGCAAGCGCAAAGCCCACGGCGGCCACAGCCATGAGCACGTAGAACACCGAACGGAAACCGAACAGGAACACATCCGGACGACCTGCAACAAAACTGGTCACGGCCTCGCCCATCGCCACGCTCATCTGCCCATACAGGATATGCGACGCCACCGTAATACCGAGTGCCATGCCGGCGTAGCGCGCCAAACTGCCCAAGCTGCCCGCAAAGCCGAGCGCTTCGCGCGGAGCCGAACCCATATACAGCGAGTTGTTGGGGCTCTGGAAAATCGACGTGCCGCACGACATAAATGCGACGCAGCACACGATCACAGGGATAGAAGAGTGCTCGTTGAGCGTGCTTACCGCAAAGAGACCGCACACATATACGCCCAAGCCGACCGCCGTGGGGCCCTCGCAGCCGACACGGTCCGAAACCGTTCCCGAAAGCGGGCCGATAAAGGCATTCACCATTGGCAGCGCCAAAAACAGCAGGCCCGAAACGTCAGACCCAAACCCATGCGCATCCTGAAAATAGAACGGCAGAATAAACTCGGATGCGCCAATGCCAACGAACACGATGAGCATGCAGGCAAGGTTGATGGTGAAGGCCGAATTTGCAAAGCAGCGACGAGCAGCCTCGATCAGGGACATGGGGCGTTCGCCGGCCTCTGGCTTAACGTGCGGCAGCGTGTAGAGCCCCACGATAAACGAGATGACGCCAATGGGCAGGTTGATGAGGAAGATGCTCTCCCAAGGAAAGCTTGCCACCAGCATGCCGCCGAGCACGGGGCCACACATCATGCCGAGGGCCACGAAGGTCGCAAGAATACCCATGGCACGGCCTCGTTCGCGCGCCGGAAACGACTCGGTGATGATACCCATGTTGTTAGCCATGGCCGCCGCGCAACCTATGCCCTGAACAATGCGTGCCAGGATAAGAACCTCGAGCGAGGCCGAAAGGCCGCACAGCAGCGAACCGACCGAAAAGACGATGACGCCCAACTGGAACACATTCACCTTGCCGCGCACGTCGCCCAGACGGCCAAACGGCAACATAGCCACGCAAGTCGCAAGCAGATACACCGAGCTTACCAGCTGAATGCGATCGAGGCCCACGCCCAGCTCCTTTTGCATCACGGGCAGCGCCACGGTCACGACGGTCGAATCCAGACACACCATAAACGTCATGATGAGCACGGTAAACAGAATCGCCCACTTGTTCTTTCCATGGGTGTCGCCCTCTAGGGCAATGTGCTCGCGGCGCAGCTGCTCTGCAGTTTTCTCCATATCCATCCTTTCGAGTGGCCCAACGAAAAACGGTGCCCCAATCGCCTGTAAACAGTCGCAATTGGGGTCCCGCCTACGGAATCGGAACGAAAGGCCACCGAAGCTTTCTGCCAGCATCGGCGCCTTGTGCGAACGCTAGCCTAGCACTGCTCGAGCGCCTGCTCAAGGTCGGCAATCAGATCGGCCGTGTCCTCGAGGCCGCACGACAGGCGCACCATGTCGGCGGAGATACCGCAGGCGATGAGCTCCTCATCGTTCATCTGGCGGTGCGTAGCGTTAGCGGGATGCAGGCAGCAGGTGCGGGCGTCGGCCACATGCGTGGCGATCTGGGCGAGCTTGAGGCTCTTCATAAAGGTCTCGGCCGCCGCGCGACCACCATTAAAGCCAAAGCTCACAACGCCGCAGGTACCGTTTGGCATGTACTTCTGAGCGAGGTCATAGTACTTGTCGCCCTCCAGGCCCGGATAGCTCACGAAACGCACCTTGGGATGGCTCTGCAGGAACTTGGCAACGGCCAGGCCGTTCTCGCAATGACGCGGCATGCGCACATGCAGGCTCTCGAGCGAGCTGTTCAAGAAGAAGGCCGCCTGCGGATTCTGCATGGGGCCAAGATCGCGCATGAGCTGCGCGGTGGCCTTGGTAATGAAGGCGCCCTCGCGACCGAACTTCTCGGCATAGGTCACGCCATGGTAGCTCTCGTCAGGCGTGGTGAGACCCGGGAACTTGTCCGCATGGGCCATCCAGTCAAACTGGCCGTGGTCGACGATCACGCCGCCCAGGTAGGCAGCATGTCCATCCATGTACTTGGTGGTGGAGTGCGTAACGATGTCGGCGCCCCACTCAAAGGGACGGCACATAACGGGCGTCGGGAAGGTGTTGTCGACCATCAGCGGCACGCCGTGGTCATGTGCGGCCTTGGCAAAGCGCTCAATATCGAGCACGGCAAGGGCGGGGTTTGCGATCGTCTCGCCAAAGACGAGCTTTGTGTTGGGCTGAAAGGCAGCCTCCAGCTCCTCATCGGTGCAGTCGGGGGCGACGAACGTGCAGGTCACGCCCATGCGGCCCATGGTGTGGGCGAGCAGGTTATACGTACCGCCGTAAATGGCAGAGCTTGCGACCACGTGATCGCCGGCACCGGCAACGTTAAAGATCGCGAGGAAGTTCGCAGCCATGCCCGAACTCGTGAGCATCGCTGCGGTGCCGCCCTCCATCTCGCAGATCTTGGCGGCAACCAAATCGCACGTGGGGTTCTGCAGACGGCTGTAGAAGTAGCCAGACTCCTCCAGGTCAAACAGCTTGCCCATGTGCTCCGACGTGTCGTACTTCCACGTGGTGGACTGGTAGATGGGCACCTGGCGCGGCTCCGCATCTCCCGGGTGATAGCCGCCCTGAACACATGTAGTACCGATAGTCTGCTCGCTCATATCTAGCTCCCTTGCCTGGGTTTTAGTTTTATTCGGTTCACGATACCGCTACCCTGCACCCCTCTCAACCCATCCCCAAGGTAGGTTATGGGACAAATTGATTAGGGGTATTTATCTCAAGCCTTGGGCATTTGCTCGATAGATAAAAATGAGGCATACATGAAGCTCTCGATGATTACATGCCCCGTCACGGGTACCATAGGCGGGTACACCGTGACCAAGGAGACAACGATGAAGCAGATCGATACCACCCAGCTCGACACCGCCGCCTGCCAGGCTCAGGCTGCCGAATACCACGCCCGCGGCTTTAACTGCGCACAGGCCGTTGCCTGCACGCTCGCACCTGCCGTCGGGCTCGACCCCCAGACCGCCTTTACCCTCACCGAGGGCTTTGGCGCCGGCATGGGTGGCATGACCGAGACCTGCGGCGCCATCTCGGGCGCTGTTGCCATCATGGGCTTTGTAATGAGCGACGGCATGGAGAACCCCAAGACCAAAGGCCAGACCTACAAGCTGTCGCGCGAGATTGCCAAGCGATTTGGCGAGAAGAACACGACGACCGTCTGCGGCACGCTCAAGGGCATCGGATCGGATAAAGGTCCGCTCCGCAGCTGCCCCGGCTGCATCGACGATGCCGTCGAGATCGCCTGCGATGTGCTAAAGCAGCTCGCCGAGTAAACGGCAGCAACAGAAAAACGACGGCCGGCGCGCTTAGGATCCATCCAAAAGCACGCCGGCCGTCGTCGTTAGAACTCGGCAAACTCGGGAGCGCCGACCTCGATCTCTTCGCGCCCCGCCATAAGCTCGCGCATCTTGGCGCAAAATTGCTCCTGCTCCCCCGCTTTGAATACCAGGTGAAGTGTCACGGCATCCGCGTAATCGGTATCCGAAACCTTGGCACCCGAATCCTGCGCCAAACGAAGCACCTGCTCATACTGCGGATAGGCCACATGCACGTCAACAGGCACGACGCTTGTCATCTCAACGATCTGCCCTGCCTCCTGAGCCGCGGCCACCGCCGCCTGCGTCGCCGCGGTATAGGCGCGTACCAAGCCACCAGGCCCCAACAGCGTGCCACCAAAATAGCGCGTCACCACGCAGCAAACTTTTTTGAGCCCCGCACCGCGCAGCACCTCGAGCGTCGGCATGCCGCTCGTGCGGCTCGGCTCACCATCATCGCTCTGGCGCTCGCGCCCATCGACCAAAATCCACGCGGGAACATTGTGTCGAGCGTCGTAATGACGCTTGCGAACCATCTCGATAAAGGCATTCGCCTCATCCTCGGACTCAATATGCACCAGCTGGGCAATAAACCGGCTCTTGCGGTCCACAAACTCGCCCGAAGCCTCAATATTCGATTGCAGAGTAAAATAGCTGTCCAACAAAGCCCCTCAAACACAAGCAAAGCAACAAACAGCCTCAATAATACGGCAAAGACCGTACCGATAACCTCGGTAAAAAGAACGAAGCCACCTATGATTCCGTCAACGAAAGCGAGAACCCGTCAGCGCGAGCAAGGTGCCTTGAAAGACGAGGGCATTGACCTTATGGTCATGCCCGAAGGCTTGAAAGGCAGATTGCCGCGCTGACGGGTTCGCAGCGTCAGCAAAGTGCTGAGCGGGCCTATAAGCCGGGTTCTGTCGTGAACGGTCATTTATCTTGTCTGCACGTTACCGTGCAGCTCCACGCACGCTACCCGAACGCGGACCGGGCCGGCCCATAGCGTTCCTATTCGCGCTTGCTCCGGATGGGGCTTGCCAAGCCGCCGTGTTGCCACGACGCTGGTGGTCTCTTACACCACCGTTTCAGCTTTTCCCTTTACGCCTTGCGGCGCAGGTGGGAGTCTTCTTTTCTGCGGCGCTTTCCGTCGGATCACTCCGCCCGGCCGTTAGCCGGCATCCCGCCCTCTGGAGCCCGGACTTTCCTCACGCGTACTGCAAGCAGCACATCGCGCGACCGTCTGGCCCACTCAGCAGTGCAAGAGTGTAGCACACCGTTGCCGCAGGCAATGGCACAACGCAAGCGTTCGACACGATAAACCAAGAACCGGCATGCGCTACAATGGTCCTGTCGATGGGCAACGTCGTCAGTCGAGACGCGACCGCGCTCCGCACCCCTCCGTCTACTCGGTGTGTTCCCGCCTCCTCCCCGAGGCGGGATGTCGGCATTTTTCATGCATCGACAACCCAATAGTAAATAGACAGCCCGGACAGCATTGCGCATTTCGGCGCCAAATGCAAAAAAGGGACCCGTCCATTGCAGACGGATCCCTTAAAACAAGTGATCGTCAAACCGATTTACTCGGCGTCGGTCTCCTCGTCCTTCTTCTCGGAAGGCAGCGGAGTAACCTCGATCTCAACGCCCAGAGTCTCAGCAGCGGACTTCATGGACAGGGAGATACGACGACGGTCGAGGTCGATCTCCATGACCTTGACCTGAACCTTGTCGCCAACATGGGTGACCTGAGAAGGCTGATCGACGTGCTTGTTGGCCATCTCGGAGATGTGCACCAGGCCCTCGATGCCCTCGCCCAGGTCGACGAAAGCGCCGAACGGGACAAGCTTGGTCACAGTGCCCTCGACGATAGCGCCGACGGGGTACTTCTTGACCAGTGCGCGCCACGGATCCTCGGTGGTCTGCTTGAGACCCAGGGAGATGCGCTCGCGGTTGAGATCGACGTCGAGAACCTCGACCTCGACCTCCTGGCCGACCTTGACAACCTCGGAAGGATGGTTGACGTGGTTCCAGGAAAGCTCGGAGATGTGGATGAGGCCGTCGATACCGCCGAGGTCGACGAAGGCGCCGAAGTCGACGATGGAGGAAACGGTGCCCTGGAGACGCATGCCAGACTTGAGCTTGGACAGAATCTCGGAGCGCTCGGCCTTACGGGACTCCTCGAGCACGACGCGACGGGAGAGGACGACGTTGTTGCGGTTGCGGTCCATCTCGATGACGCGAGCCTCGATGCGGGTGCCCATGTAGGAGGTGAGGTCCTTGACGCGACGGAGGTCGACGAGGGAAGCGGGCAGGAAGCCACGCAGGCCGATGTCGAGGATCAGGCCGCCCTTGACAACCTCGATAACCTCGCCCTCGACGTTCTCGCCGGAGTTGAACTTCTCCTCGATGCGGTTCCAAGCACGCTCGTACTCGGCACGCTTCTTGGACAGGACCAGACGACCGTCCTTGTCCTCCTTCTGGAGAACCAGAGCCTCGATGGGATCACCGAGTGCAACGATGTCTGCAGGGTTAGCGTCCTTGCGGATGGACAGCTCGCGGACCGGGATAACGCCCTCGGACTTGAATCCGATGTCAACGAGCACCTCGTCATGCTCGATCTTAACGACAGTGCCGTTAACGAGATCGCCCTCATCAAAGTCGGTAATCGTACCGTCGATGAGGTTGTTCATCTCCTCCTCATTGACATCGTCAAGAGAGAAAATGGACGAGTTCTGAATCTCACTCAAAGGTGGACCCCTTTCGAACTACGGGGCCCCGATTGCTAGGACCTACAGAAGGGTGCGACAAGCACACAACGTTTAGGAACACTCGGGAGCCGACAGATACTAATGTGACGCTTATGCAATCACGTTCGTATAGGTTACGGGGAAATGAGTTCGATTTCAAGCGTGAACTGCGATTTTTTACTCGTGTGGAGACTTTTTCGTAATCTTATGAACACACGTCTCCGCAACTTGACGATAACCAGCCAGGCATTCGGCTTTGGGGTAAAGTATCCGGAGCCAACGATTCTAGATCGATTTTTCGAGAAAGGTGCCCGCGTGCTCAAAGCAGTCGTTTTCGATATGGACGAAACGCTTCTTAGCATCAACCTCAACGCGTTCATCCTTCGCTATTTTAAGGATGTCTCTTCGATGCTCGCGGATATCGGGCGCCGCAGCCGCGGTGGCACGATGGCACGCCTCGGCACCATCCTGGTCGACCTCAACGCCAATCGCCGCAGCGGCACGGACAACCGCACCAATCTTGAGTTTTACCAAGAAGAGGTCGAGCGCCGATGCGGGATCTGCCTCTCCGATCCCCTCATCTACGAGGCGTTTACCTACTATGACCGCGAAGTTCTTCCGTACAAGAACGACGATGTCATTAACGCCCACGCTATGCCGGGCGCGCACGCCGCGCTCCAGGCCGTACAGGACGCTGGACTGCGTTGCGCGCTCTTTACCAACCCCAGCTTTCCCCAGGGGGCCATCGAGTGCCGCATGGGCTGGGGCGACCTGGCCGACGCCCCCTTTGAACTCGTGACGCACATGGGAAACACCACCCGCTGCAAGCCCGATGCTACCTACTATCTAGAGCAGCTTCAGGTGATGGGGCTCGAGCCACACGAGGTCCTTATGGTGGGCAACGATCCCAAACGCGACTTCCCGTCCCCCGATTGCGGCATCCAAACCGCCTTTGTGGGCCAAGGCAAGCCCAGCCGAGCCACCTGGCGCGGAACCATGGAAGACTTCGCCCGCGACTTTAACGCCGTAATCGAGGCCTTCTACGAGCACCAAGTAGCCCACGAACTGTCGTAGGACCCCTCGCTCCAAACCAAATATCGCCGCAGGTTGAGCACAAGTCAGCGAAAATGCCCCTAAGCGAGCAATGTGCCTTGAAAGAGGAGGGCATAGGCCTTCTGGCCATGCCCGACGATTGAAAGGCAGATTGCCGCTTAGGGGCGTTTGCAGCGTCGACTGGTTACGCGGTTTGGTAAAACCGCGTAACTAGCACACCTGGGTTTTGCCGATCATGATGTTGAGGATCTCGACGTCGGTGCCCTTCATACCCACACGGCCTACGTAGCCCATGCTAGCGATTGTCTGCTCAACGGTATCTTGGATCAGGCCCTCGCCGGCGCGGAAGCCGCGACCCTGCATGGCCATATCATGGCCCAGAATCGCCGCATCGACGGCAGCCGAGATCTTGGCGGCACAGCTCGCCTTGGCGCCGTCGCACACGATGCCGCCCACGTTACCGAGCGTATTCGAGACCGTCGCGCCAATCTGCTCGCGCGTGCCACCGCACAGCCAGGTAATCGCAGCGCCGGCGCCGCACGCGGCGCAAATAGCACCGCAAAACGCCGAGAGCGCACCAATATAGCTCTTGATATGCACGGCGATAAGGTCGGACAGCATCACGGCGCGCACCAGGCGCTCGTGGTCGCAACGCAGGTACTCGGCATACTCCATGACGGGCAATGCGCAGGTAATGCCCTGATTGCCCGAGCCGCACACAATGGCGACCGGCAGCGCGCAGCCGTTCATGCGGGCGTCGGACCCGGCGGCCGCACGGGCACGGGCACGGCAGGCGACGTCATCGGCACGAGCACCCAGCAGCGTACGACCCACCTCGGCGCCCCAAGCGTGCGCAAGGCCCTCGGCACTGATCGCGCCATTCAGCTCAATCTGACGCTCAACGGCAGCGCGGGCGTCCTCAATGTCGCCGTCCTCGATAAAGTCAATGATGGACTCAATCGACATGGGCGTGTCGGCCTTATCCGCCGCACGCTCGGCCACCACGCGCTCGGCGCAGGCGGCACACTCCCCCGCCGACTTGCCGCACACCGGAATACCGTCGAGCGTATGGCACGTGACATTGGTGTGGTGATCGGTAATCTCGACGACCGCGGTATGGCCCCCGGCCGTCGCAGTCACCTTGATGTAGAGGTTGGGCACGCCCTCGACAAGCGACACATCGCAGTAGTCGGCGTCGGCGAGGAGCTCGACCACGCGTGCACGGTCTTCATCGTTAACGCTCTCGAGCACCTCGAGCGCGCTCTTGGCGTCGCCGCCCACGGCACCCAGCACGGCCGCGGCCTCAATACCGTGCATACCACCCGAGTTGGGCACGGTCACGCTCTTGACGTTCTTGATGATGTTGCCCGAGCAGGCAACATCCATATGATCGGGTTCGCAACCAAGCGTCTGGCTCGCCAACGCCGCTGCATAGGCAACGGCAATGGGCTCGGTGCAGCCGAGTGCACAGACAAGCTCGCGGTTCAAAACATCGCAAAACGCGGCATCGCGAAGAGAATCGGCAGGCATAGGTATCTCCTACTTGTATAACGGACAGGGCTCTCGAAAATAATTAGCTCTTTTATTTGATAACAATGCATCAAAAACCGCAACCCAAGTTCCGGCGGACGGCGTTCAAGCGCAAACTGACGGCATTAATACATGAAAAGCTAGTCTTGTTGCATGCTAAAGCGTTTGACCAAAAAACGCCCGAGCGTTTCCACAAAAGTCGCGCTATCATGCAGTCGAACGCGGTAAAACCTTTAGCAATTCCGCCGCACGGACCAGAGAGGAACCACTCATGAAGATTGGTATCGGTAACGACCACGCCGCCGTCGAGCTCAAGAACATCATCTCCGAGCACCTGAAGGAGCGCGGCTGCGAGGTCGTGAACTTTGGCACCGACACCTCCGAGAGCTTCGATTACCCCATCGCCGGCTACAAGGTGGGTAAGGCCGTGGCCAACGGTGACGTCGACCTGGGTATCCTGATCTGCGGTACCGGCGTCGGCATCAGCCTGGCCGCCAACAAGGTCGAAGGTGTTCGCGCCGTCGTATGCTCCGAGCCCTTCAGCGCCAAGCTCTCCCGCATGCACAACAACACCAACGTGCTCGCCTTTGGCGCCCGCGTCGTGGGCTCCGAGCTCGCCAAGATGATTGTCGACGAGTGGCTCGACGCCGAGTTTGAGGGTGGTCGTCACGAGCGTCGCGTTAACCTCCTCAACGAGATCGATCGCACGCGCGGCCTTAAGATCGTCGACGAAGCCTAAACTATTCAGTGCCACAAGCTAACAGCAGGGGCCCGCTCGGAACACATATCCGAGCGGGCCCCTGCATAGATTTTGGAATAAAAGGGCGCCGCGGATGGAGTTCCGCGGCGCCCAAGCCACACGCTAACAGCTTTAAGGAGTCAAAGCTGGTTTAGCCAAAGAAGCGCTTGATCTCGATCTCGGCATTCTCCAGGCAGTCGGAGCCGTGGATCACGTTGGCGTTGACATCGACGGCAAAGTCGCCGCGGATGGTACCAGGAGCAGCCTCAAGCGGGTTGGTAGCGCCCATGAGGGTGCGCATCTTAGCAACAGCGGAGAGACCGGAAACGACCATCTTGACGACCGGACCGCTCGTCATAAAGTCGCAGAGACCGCCAAAGAAGGGCTTGTCGGCCAGATGGGCGTAGTGCTCCTCGACGGTAGCGCGCTCGAGCGTGGTCATCTCCATGCGCTCGATGACAAGGCCGCTGCGCTCAATGCGAGCAACGATCTCGCCGATCTTGCGGTCGCGCACGGCGTCGGGCTTAATCATGATGAAGGTCTTCTCGATAGCCATAAAAGTAGCCTTTCAAGTAGGTTCGCGCGTGCCCAAGTCCCATTCCGGCACCCGCCTGGACTGCATCGTAACAGAGTTTTAGCTGCAGTTAAACAAAAAGCTGTTTATTGAAACGTTGCAATTTATTAAAGCGCTCCATATGTGTCACTTCTGTTTCGAAGCCCGATTAGAGTACCATCCGACCGCCCATCAACCGCATCGAACAGAGCAGGCGGTCGGTTGCCGCCCGCGAACGTAACCCCTTCACAACCTGCCCAAAGGTCCTACAGAAGTTCTCGACAAGCCCCTCCCCCATAGCAACAAAATACGGGCGCCCACATCAGCAGGCGCCCGTAAAGTGAAAACGATTTATCAATAAATGGCCAAAACGGCTTCAGCCAAATCCCTACTTTACCCCGTGGCCCATCTCGACGACCTTAGTCAGTGACCCAAACACACCCTCGTCAGCCACGAGCTGTGCCTCGGCGCGATCAAGCTGCACGGCAACGGCGGCAGGGGCGGTGCCGCCCTCGGTCGTGCGCGCGGCGACAATCGACGGGATGTCGAGCGCCTCGGTAATGTCGCGCTCAAAGAGCGGGCTTGCCTCCTGGAACACCTCAAACGGCAGGTCCTCAAGATTGCAGCCGCGCTTCTCGCACATCAGGACCAGATGGCCCACCACGGCATGTGCCTCGCGGAACGGCAGGCCACGCTTGGCCAGGTAATCGGCAACATCGGTGGCGGCAAGGTGCCCCACGCCGCACTCGCGCGCCATGGCATCCTCGTTGACGGTCCAAGTCGAAATCATTCCGGCCATAACGGACAGGCACTGCATGAGCGTATGGGCGGTATCGAGCGCGCCCTCCTTGTCCTCCTGCAAGTCCTTGTTATAAGCAAGCGGCAAGCCCTTCATGGTTACCAGCAGCTGCACCAGGTTGCCGTACACGCGACCGCTCTTGCCGCGGATAAGCTCGGCAAAGTCGGGGTTCTTCTTCTGCGGCATGATAGACGAGCCGGTGGAGTAGGAGTCTGAAAGCGTGATAAAGCCAAATTCGGAGCTCGACCACAGCACGATCTCCTCGGAAAGACGCGACAGGTGCATCGCCATGACGGATCCGGCGTAATGCAGATCGAGCAGGAAATCACGGTCGGAAACCGCATCGAGCGAGTTGGGGATCACGCCCGCAAAGCCAAGTTCGGCAGCCGTCATCTGGCGATCGAGCGGATAGCTCGTACCGGCAAGCGCGGCAGCACCAAGCGGGCAGTTGTCGGCGGCATCAAAGGCGGCCTTCAGGCGCGTAAAGTCGCGCGCGAACATCCAGAAATACGCCAGCAGATGATGCGAGAGCAGCACGGGCTGAGCGTGCTGCATATGCGTGTAGCCCGGCAGAATCACCTTGTCGTACTTCTTGGCCGCATCCACCAGCACATGGCGCAGCTCAAGATTGGCCTCCATGAGCTCCTTGGCCAGCGCCTTGACGCCCAGGCGCGTATCGGTCGCCACCTGGTCGTTGCGCGAACGCCCAGTATGCAAGCGCTTGCCAGCCTCGCCGATGCGACGCGTCAGCTCGCTCTCGATGGACATATGAATGTCCTCATCGTTGATGTCGAAGGTAAAGTTGCCGGCATCGATATCCTGTTCGATTCCGGTCAGGCCCTTGGCAATCGCCTGCTCGTCCTCGGCACTGATGATGCCCTGGGCGGCCAACATCTTGGCATGCGCCTTAGAGCCGGCGATATCCTGCTTATAGAGATGTTTGTCGACCGGCAGCGACGCGCCAAACTCCTGCGTGACCTCGGCCACGCCCGCCTCAAAACGACCGCCCCAAAGAGCCATGGAACCGTCTCCTTTCTCCAAATACCAAAACAAGCGTCCAAAGCAATGTGCCCTGTCGCTAAAGCGATTTATCAACCGCTAGTTTTACACACTCCCTGCCGCGCGCGGGGCCATGTGGCTAATTTGCAAAGAAGTGACGCACCATGCACTTGGCGCCCAACGTCTCCCTCCGGATGTTGCCCTGCGAACCATCGATCCAGGACTTCAGGCTCATAGGAACGTCCTCGACCCTTACAGCATCGAACTCGGGCGCGAGGGCAAGCAAAGCATGCGCGATAGCATTGAACATAATGGATACTCCTCATATATATAGGCACAGAGCCGCCAAATTGATAGAAGGAGCCCCGCCGGACAACCCCGGCGGGGCTCGGACTCAGCCGCAGACGCGGCATCATATATGCGGGCGGAACGTAGGGGCCACCGATGTTAAGAAGTGTCAGCAAGCATAACGAAAGGTAGGGACCCCGTGCGCCCGTTATGTATCACGCGGATGGGCCGCGCGGATACCAAGGGAAGGAGGCGCTAGGCCTGGGCAGCAGCAGAGCTGGGGCCCTGGACCTTTGCCCACGTCTTGAGCGACAGCGTATCGATCTCGATAAAGCCGGCGCTGGCCTTCTCGTCAAACGTGGTGTCGCGGTCGTAGGTAGCCAGACCGTAGTCGTAGAGGCTGAAGGGGCTCTTGCGGCCGACGACATGGCAGTTGCCCTTAAAGAACTTCAGACGGACAGTGCCGGTCACGAACTTTTGCGTGTCGGCCATAAAGGCATCGAGCGCGTTCTTGAGCGGGCTGTACCACTGGCCGTTGTACACGGCGGTGGCCCAATCCTGCTCGAGCTTGATCTTGGTCTTGAGCAGGTCGCCCTCGACGCAGATGTCCTCGAGCGCCTTGTGGGCGGTGATGAGCGTCAGGGCGCCGGGAACCTCGTAGCACTCGCGGCTCTTAAGGCCCACCAGGCGATCCTCGACCAGATCGAGACGGCCAAAGCCATTGTCGCCGGAGATCTTGTTGAGGGCGATGACGATCTCAGAGAGCTTCATCTTCTTGCCGTCGACGGCGACGGGCTTGCCGGCCTCAAACTCAATCTCGGTGTAGGTCGGGGTGTCCGGGGTGTCCTCGGAATTCTTGGTCATAACCCAAGCGTCGTCGAGCGGCTCATTCCAGGGATCCTCCAGGTGACCGCACTCAATGGCACGACCCCACAGGTTGTCGTCGATGGAGTAGGGGTTGTCGTTGGCACCCTCGGGAACCGGCACGTTGTGGGCGTGGGCATAGGCGACCTCGTCGGGGCGACACTTCAGGTCCCACTCGCGAACCGGGGCGATAACCTTGAGCTCGGGGTCGAGGGCCTTGACGGCGGCCTCAAAACGGACCTGGTCGTTACCCTTGCCGGTGCAGCCGTGGGCGACGTAGGTCGCGCCAAACTCGTGGGCGACCTCAACAAGCTTCTTGGCAAGCAGCGGGCGAGACAGGGCGGAGAGCAGCGGATACTTGTTCTCGTACATGGAGTTTGCTGCAATGGCTTTGGTCAGGAACTCATCGGAGAACTCGTCGCGCAGGTCGAGCACCTGGCAATCGAGAACGCCCAGGTCGAGCGCCTTCTGCTTCTTGGCATCCAGTCCGGTCTCTTCCTGGCCCACGTTGCCGCAGACACAAACGACATCGAGATTCTTCTCGTCCTGGAGCCACTTGACACATACGGATGTATCAAGACCACCGGAATATGCGAGAACGACTTTTTCCTTGCTCATGGCTGTTTCCTTTCGCCCTTGGTAGCTAGTTAGAACATCGGTCAGTTGCAAGTCATTTCAAGGTCATATACCGTGCAATATCAGGTTAAATAGCAAAAATCAGCACATACATGCCCTAGAAACATGCAGCAATGTCGTGCTAAAACCCAACGACCTCAAAATGACTCTGTTGAGGCAATTCGCCCCATGCGGACAGAGACGATTGTTATCGTCGTCGGGAAATTGCGCGCTGGCGTCGGATGGCATTGTCTGCAGTGGTGATGATCGTTACGAACTGCATCTGCCTCTCCTTTCACCTATCGCCGGGCGCAATTCTAATATCGTAAACGGTACCTTTTCCTCGGTAAGCGGTTGTTTTTCCGTCTCCGTTTTCGATGGTCGCTATATTACGCTAAAGTGCCCGCAGCACAAGCGACAAATTCAAATTTCTGAAAAGTTTTTTCATTACTTTGTGAAGCGTGGTGCAAATACGCTCCGTTCCTGCGAAAATACGCCCGACTACGAATTGATGGCTATAACGTCTGAAACAATCTCGAAACGAAAGGCTCGCTTTTATGCAAACTTACGAATCGGACGCCAATATCGGAAACATTAAGATTCTCGCCGTCGACATGGACAAGACGCTGCTGACCGACGAGCGCGTGCTGCCCCAGGGTCTTGATGAGCGCCTAGACAAGCTCGCCGACGCCGACATCGTATTCTGCCCCGCCAGCGGACGTCCCGCCCCCAAGCTCGAGGAGATGTTCGAGGGCGTCAAGAACCGCCTCGCCTTTTGTCCCGACAACGGAGCGTGCGTGATCTATCGCGGCAGCTATATCTATAAGAGCACTATTGACGTGGAGCTGTATCAGCAGGTCTTGAGCCGTGCCTCGGAGGATCCGCGCGCTGTCCCCGTCCTTTGCTGCTTCGACGAGTTCTACGTGCTTGCCCGCGACCATCAATACCACGACGAGATCAGCGTCTACTACAACACAATCAACTACGTCGACAGCTTTGATGGCATTGATTTCGAGTCCAACAAGATTTCGGTCTTCTTCCCCGGCTACGACGCCGAGCCCGCTTTCCGCGAGACCTATAGTCCCGAGTTCTCGGACAAGCTCTACGTCACCAACGCCGGGCGCGAGTGGATCGACTTTATGAACCTGGGCGTCGACAAGGGCGCCGGCGTCGCGCACCTGTGCGAACACCTGGGCATCGATATTGCCGACGCCGCCGCCGTGGGCGATACGTACAACGACATCCCCATGCTGGAGCGCGTCGGTCACAGCTTTATCGTGGACAACGCCGAGGAGCACATGAACGCGCATGCCAAGTGGCGCATTCCGAGCAACAACGACGGGGGCGTACTGACGCTCATCGACGCCATCTTGGCGGCTCGGTAGCCGTCCCATCGGGCCTGGCCGGGCGGCACGGGATAACTTTTCGCTCGGTCAGGTCCTGCGCAAGACGAAAGCCACATTAAGTGGCTTTCTTTGCGTGCGGAATCTACGCAAAGTTAACCCGTGCCGCCCGGCCAGGCCCTAGGCTTACTTTCCTGCCGCCAAGATGGCGTCTTGAGTGTCTAGATACTTAGCTGAAATGATTTGAGCAGAGGGGAGCTCCTTGTTGGAAGGGGCTCCCCTCTGTTTTGGTTACTGAGGGACAAATTAATCAGTAGTGTTTGTCCCAAATCTTAAGTATGTGGGGGCTTGCGTCTTGGGCGAGCTTGCCTTACCGAGCGCTTTCCTATTTGGCGTCGGCCCAGGTTATGCCGGTGCTGGCTTCGGCGATTAGGGGGACGCGGAGGTCTACTACGTGTTCCATGACGTCGCGGACCATGGTGGTTAGGCGCTCGACTTCGTCGACGGGGCACTCAAAGTCCAGTTCGTCGTGTACCTGCAGGATCATGTGGGCGGCAAAGCCTTCTTCTTCCAGGCGACGGCTTACGCGGGCCATGGCGATCTTGATGATGTCTGCTGCGGTGCCCTGCATGGGATGGTTCATGGCCGTGCGCTCGCCAAAGCCGCGGAGTTGCGGGTTTTTGGCCTTGAGCTCGGGAATATGGCGTCTGCGGCCATACATGGTCTCGGCGTAGCCCGTCTGCTTGGCGCGCGCCACCACGTTGTCGAGGAACGTACGCACGCCCGGGTAGGCCTCGTAGTAGCGGTCGATCATGTCGCGCGCCTCGGCCATCGAGATATGCAGCGACTGCGACAGGCCGTAGGCCTGCTGGCCATACACGATGCCAAAGTTCACGGCCTTGGCGCGACTGCGCAGGTCGGGCGTTACCTCGGACACCGGCACACCAAACACGCGCGCCGCCGTCTCGGCATGGAAGTCCTCGCCCTCGTTAAAGGCGCGCACCAAGTGCTCGTCACCCGAGAGATGTGCCAGCAGACGCAGCTCGATCTGCGAGTAGTCCACCGCCAAAAAGACGCTTCCCTCGCCTGCCGAAAACGCCGTCTTGACGGTACGCCCCAGCTCCGAGCGCGTCGGAATGTTTTGCAGATTAGGGTCGCTCGAAGACAGACGCCCCGTCGCGGTGATGGTCTGGTTGTACGTGGTGTGCACACGACCGTCACCGCGGCGCAGCGGGCCCAACGTGTCCAGATAGGTTGACTTGATCTTGGACTTCTCGCGCCAGTCTAAGATCAAACGAACAATCTCGTGGTCACGGGCAAGATCACTCAGTACCTTGGCATTGGTCGAATAGTAACCGCGCTTGGTCTTTTTGAGACCCTTGGTCGGAAGGCCCATCACATCAAAGAGCACATGCGAAAGTTGCATGGGGCTGCCGATGTTAAAGGTCTCGTCACCGGCAAGGTCGCGAATGCTTCGTTCGACCTCGGTGATCTGGGTCGCCAGACCCTCGGACAGACTGTGCAGGCGGTCGGGGTCCACGAGCATGCCCGCGCGCTCCATCTTGGCAAGTACCGGAACGAGCGGCATCTCGATGCCATCGAACACGTTGGCGGCGTTCTCACGGGCCATGCACTCGCGCAACGGCGCCACGAGCGCCAGCGTCAGAGCCGCAGTACGAGCGGCAGGCGCCGGAGCGTCCTCACCAGCACCCTCTGCACCGCGCGCCGCAGGCAACGCCATCTGCAGATAGGTATCGGCCAGATATGCCTCATCGAACTCGGAGCGATCGGAATCCAGCAGATAGGCAGCGACCACGGTATCGAAGATACGCGTGGAATCGGCAGCGAGCGGATCCATGAGCTCGGGCTCAGAAGAATCGATGGGCGAAAGCTCGTGCAGCAGCGCTTTCGTATCCGGGCTCGCCACGCGGCCCTCCATAAACAGGCGCGCAAGCACGCCGGCGATCACACCGTGAGCGAAGTTGAAGCCCTCAACCTCAGCCGCCGCACAGCTGTCGCCCTCCTCGAGCGCGAACAGGCCCTTGGACGTCGCCAACCACAGCGTGCGCGTCAGCCCAAAGAGCGCGCCCTCTTCCTTGTCGTCGTCCACCACGGCGGCGACCCACTCGCCGGCATCAATCGCGCGGGAGACCTCAGCCGCAACGGCACCAAGCGCGTCGGCATCGCCGGCGGCTGCGCGAACCATAGCAGGTATCTCAAACACACTGGAGGCAGCAGCCCCGCCCTCGCCGCCGATCAGCGCCAAGAAACGGTTCTGCATGGCGGTGATACCAAGCGTACCCAGCGCCGCGGAAACCTCATCGGCAGAAAACGCCGGGAAGGACGTCGCCTCAAAATCGAGCTCAACGGGCGCATCGGTGCGGATGGTCGCCACCTTACGGCTCAGCAGCGCGTCGTCGATGTGTGCACGCAGGTTTTCACCCATCTTGCCCTTGACCTCGTCGGCATGCGCGATGACCTCGTCCAAGCTGCCGTACTGTGCGATGAGCGCACTCGCCTTTTTGGGACCGATGCCCGGCACGCCGGGGATGTTGTCGGACGCGTCGCCCTTCAGACCATAAAAGTCGGGCACGAGCGCCGGCGTAATGCCGTGATACAAGTCATCCACGCTCTCGGGCGTCATAATCGCAACGTCGGACAGGCCCTTACGGGTCGAGACCACGTTGACGTGCTCGGTAACAAGCTGATACATGTCGCGATCACCGGTCACCAGCAGCATGTCACAGCCGGCCTGCTCGCCCAGGCGCGCCATAGTACCCAGGATATCGTCGCCTTCCCAGCCCTCGGACTGCAGAATCGGCACGTTGAGCGCGGTGAGCAGCTCCTTAATCATAGGGAACTGCGCATGCAGATCGGGGTCCATGGGCGGGCGTTGCGCCTTATACTGCGGCAGCATCTCCATGCGCACGCGCGGCTTACCCTTGTCAAACGCCACGACCACACCGTCGGGGTTAAAGGCATCGATCATCTTAAGAAACATGTTCAGAAAGCCAAAGATCGCGTTGGTGGGGCGACCGTCCGGCGCGTTCATGGTCGGCGGCACGGCGTGAAAGGCGCGGTGCATGAGCGAGTTGCCGTCGATAACGGCAAAAGTGCGGCGCTTGTCAGACATATTAAATACCTCGCTTTGGGCTGGGCACGGTTTGCTCACTCCAGTTTACACGCTCCCCGCCCCGCGGCCACCTCACATAAAGCTCCCCCGCCACCGTGAGCCCGCGCGTGATACGATGGCTCACGGTACATCAACCAGCACGATCGATCCGAAAGGAGCCTGCGTCATGGAGCGTCCCTGCGCATGGAAAAAGTACACGCCACAGCAAGTCGAGGAGCTCGAGGAGCTTTGCCGCGGCTATAAGCAGTTTTTGAGCGAGAACAAGACCGAGCGCCTGTGCGTCAAGACCGGCATCAAGATGGCCGAGGAGGCGGGATACGTCGACCTGGAGACCGTGATCGCCGAAGGCCGCGAGCTCAAGGCAGGCGACAAGGTGTACGCCGCCAATCACGGCAAGGACCTCATGCTCGTCAACCTGGGCAACGCCCCGCTCGAGCAGGGCTTTAACATCCTGGGCGCCCACGTGGACTCGCCGCGCCTAGACCTTAAGCAGAACCCCGCCTTCGAGGCCGGCGACATGGCCTACCTCGACACGCACTACTACGGTGGCGTCAAGAGCTACCACTGGGTGGCCTCCCCGCTCGCACTCGTGGGCGTCATCTGCAAAAAGGACGGTACCACCGTCGACATCAATATCGGCGACAAGGCGGACGACCCGGTCTTTACCATCTCCGACCTGCTGATCCACCTCTCGAGCGAGCAGATGTCCAAGCCTGCCAAGGACGCCGTCGATGCCGAGATTCTCGACGTGATCGTGGGCGGCCGCCCCGTCAAGTTCGATGAGGACGACAAGGACGCCCCCAAGGAGCCCGTCAAGCAGATGTTCCTGGATATCCTCAAGGAGCAGTACGACGTCGAGGAGGAGGACTTCCTCTCCGCCGAGATCGAGGTCGTGCCCGCCGGCCCCGCCCGCGACATGGGCCTCGACCGCTCCATGATTCTGGGCTATGGCCATGACGACCGCGTCTGTGCCTACCCCTCCATGCTCGCCCAGATCAACGTCACCAACGTGGAGCGCACGAGCATCACGCTCATCGTCGATAAGGAGGAGATCGGCTCCGTGGGTGCCACCGGTATGACGAGCCGCTTCTTCGAGAACACCGTCGCCGAGATCATGACGCTCGCCGGCGAGGATAGCCCGCTGGCCCTGCGCCGCGCGCTCGCCCGCAGCCGCATGCTCTCCTCCGACGTGTCCGCCGGTTTCGACCCGGGCTATGCCGGCAAGTTCGAGACGAAGAACGCCGCCTTTATGGGTCGTGGCCTGTGCTTTAACAAGTACACGGGCAGCCGCGGCAAGGGCGGTTCCAACGACGCCGATGCCGAGTACGTGGCCCTCGTCCGCGACATCATGGACGAGGCCGGCGTGGACTTCCAGACCTGTGAGCTCGGTCGCGTCAACGCGGGCGGTGGCGGCACCATCGCCTACATCATGGCCAAGTATGGCATGAACGTCATCGACTCCGGCGTTGCCGTCCTGTCCATGCACGCCCTGTGGGAGGTCGCCAACAAGGCCGATATCTACGAGGCCTACCGCGGCTACAAAGCCTTCATCGAGCGAGCCTAATCCACCCTTCATCAGTTGCGGTGAATTACGGACTAAACTGGCCCATAAACGGCCAAAACAGACCGTATTCCACCGCAACTTTTTTGGCAGAGGAGAGTCCATGCTGCAGGTCATCATTTCGCCCGCCAAGCAGATGTGCGCGGCCCAAGATGCTTTTGAAGTCCTGGGCATCCCACCCTTTGTGCGCGAGACGGCTCGCCTCCACCGCGCACTGCTAGATATCGAGCGGAATGAAGGCAGCGGCGGCCTGCAGGCGCTGTGGAACGTGAGTGACAAACTGCTGGGACCTTGCCTCAACACACTGCATGAGTTCGGGCCCATCCTGAAAAGCGGCGATCTCGACAATCCCGCACTCGCCCGTCACCTCTCCCCTGCCGTCATGTCCTATCACGGCATTCAATACCAGAGCATGGCACCCGAGGTGATGGATTCCACGCAGCTCGCATGGCTGCAAGACCATCTGTGGATCCTCTCCGGCCTCTACGGGTGCGTTCGTCCCTTTCATGCCGTCGAACCGTATCGGCTGGAGATGGGCGCGAAGCTCGCCGTTGACGATGCCCGAGACCTCTACGCGTTTTGGAGCGACAAGCTCGCACGGGCCATCGCTCCGGCGGGCTCTAACACCACGATCGTCAACCTTGCCAGTGTGGAGTACGCCAAGGCCGTTCTACCCCATCTCGCAGGCGACGCCACAACCGTCACTTGTCTCTTTGGCGAAGGTGTCCGCAACGGCAAGCCCATCCAGCGCTCGACAGCCAGCAAAAAGGCGCGCGGCTCCATGGTGCGCTGGATGGCAGAAAACAAGCTCGAGGATGTAAGCGGGCTCACCGCGTTCGACGTTGGTTATCGTCACTTTCCCGAGCTTTCAAATAAAAACACTCTGGTCTTCCTGAACGAACAGGCCTTGTAGGACCACCGCTACTTTTGAATGTGCTGCCTAGGCACGGCGTCTATTCCGCCAAGCCGTCGGCTTTGGCAATTTCATTTGTCGAGCCGTCCTGATAGGTAATCTTGACATGCTCCACCTCGGACACCTTGACGCCCGACGGGGGCTCCAGGCGCCATTCCGTCAGCGCGATATCCATTGTCGTGGGCACATCCCCTTGATCTTTGAGCTCGACCGACAGCGTCTTAAGCGACGCATCGAAGGTCACGCGCTCGATCTCTTCACCAGGAATGGATCCGCCACTCAGCTGCAACTGCACAAACTCGTTGCGCGGATACCAATAGTCGCCCGGCGCGGCAACGGTATTGCCGCCCGCGACCTTCACTGTCATGATCGGCAGGGCATCGTCGGCCTCAAACTCCCAGGCAGCGCCGCCGCGACCGCCAAACGTCCAGATACAAAAGGCAATCACCAGCACGGCAAGCACCGCAAAACCAATCGCGACAAGGCCATGGTGCGCACGGCTTTCCTCGGCCGATACATCCCATTGCGTCTCTCGATATAGATGCTTGTCTTCCATGTTCGCCTCCCCACAGGCACGCTCGTTGGCCCAATCGTACCCATTCAGGCTATACTTGAGCCCACCACATAAACGGGGAGCTTGCAGGACAAGACGGCAGGCTGAGACTGGGCGCGCCCGCCCTGACCCGCAAACCTGATATGGGTAATGCCAACGAAGGGAGCCGTGCCAATGAGCACACAGACCGAGCCCAAGCTCGTCACGCAAATCGACTTCGCCCGCGCCGGGCAGATCACACCGCAGATGAAGGAGGTCGCCGAGCGCGAGCATCGCGACCCCGAGTACATCCGCGAGCGCGTGGCCGACGGCCGCATCGCCATTCCCGCCAACATCGTGCACATCAAAAAGGGCATGCGCGCCTTTGGCGTCGGTGAGGGCTTGTCCACCAAGGTCAACGTGAACCTGGGCATCTCGGGCGACAAGGCCGATGCCGCCGAGGAATGGAAGAAGGTCAAGATCGCCGAGGACTTTGGCGCCGACGCCATCATGGACCTCTCCAACTCGGGCAAGACACGTCAGTTCCGCCAGCAGCTCATCGACGAGACGCCGCTCATGGTAGGCACCGTCCCCATGTACGACGCCATCGGCTACATGGAAAAGCCGCTGGTCAAGCTCACCAAGGACGACCTGTTCGAAGTCGTGCGCGCGCATGCCGAGGACGGCGTGGACTTTATGACCATCCACTGCGGCATAAACAAGTCGGTCACCAAGACCTTTAAGGAGACCGGCCGCCTCATGAACATCGTGAGCCGTGGCGGCTCACTGCTGTTTGGCTGGATGGAGGTCACCGGTAACGAGAACCCATTCTATGAGTTCTACGACGAGTTGCTCGAGATTTGCCACGAGTACGACGTGACGATTTCGCTCGGCGACTCCTGCCGCCCGGGCTGCCTCTACGACTCCAACGACGCCACCGAGACCGCTGAGATGATCGAGCTGGGCAAGCTGTGCAAGCGCGCTTGGGCCGCCGGCGTCCAGGTCATGGTCGAGGGCCCGGGTCACATGGCGCTCGACGAGATCGCCGCCAACATGAAACTGCAGAAGCGCCTGTGCCACAATGCTCCGTTCTATGTGCTCGGGCCGCTGGTGACCGATATCGGCGTGGGTTACGACCACATCACCGCCGCCATCGGCGGCGCCATCTCCGCCAGTTCCGGTGCCGACTTCCTGTGCTACGTGACACCGGCAGAGCACCTATGCCTGCCCAACGCCCAGGATGTGCTCGACGGCCTCATGGCCACCAAGATCGCCGCACACGCCGCCGACATCGCCAAAAAGGTGCCCCACGCCCGCGACATGGACGACAAGATGGGCCAGGCACGCCGCAAGCTTGACTGGGACGCCATGTGGGAGTGCGCGCTCGACCCGGTTACGGGCAAGAAGCGCTACGAGGAGTCCCCCGCCGCCACCGAGGGCACTTGCACCATGTGTGGCAAGATGTGCGCCGTCCGCACCGTCAACAAGATCTTCGAGGGCACCACGATCGACCTCGGCATGGAGGACTAGCCTGTCGCCGCGGCCGCTTCTGTCGGCGAGCTGGTGTCTGTCAATTGTTGACGTGTGAACATTTGCTTGCATTTGCGTAAAGATTGCATCGCCCGCCCGGGTTCGACATAGAGTCGGCCCGGGCATCTTTATAATGCTGGCTTAAAGACCCATTTGATTCCGACCGAACAAGGGAGCGAACATGGATCGTAGTAAGGTACCTGCCGTCCTGTCCATCGCGGGATCCGATTCCAGCGGCGGCGCCGGCATTCAGGCCGACATCAAGACCATCACGGCGCACCGTCTGTATGCCCAGACGGCCATCACCGCCATCACAGCGCAAAACACACTGGGCGTTACCGCCGTGCAGGATATCTCGCCAGATATCGTAGCCGCGCAAATTGACGCCGTTTTTGACGATATCCGCCCGAGCGCCGTCAAGATCGGCATGGTTTCTTCTGTCGAGATTATCGATGTTATCGCCGACCGCCTGAGCGCCTGGAAGGCGACAAACGTGGTAGTCGACCCCGTCATGGTAGCCACCTCGGGCGCACGGCTGATTGCCGAAGATGCCGCAGAGGCGCTCACTCGCCGCCTGTTCCCGCTAGCGACGGTTATCACGCCCAATATTCCCGAGGCCATGGCCCTGCTCGACTACGAGGTCGACTCCGAGCGCACGCAGCAAAATGCTGCCATGCTCCTCACCCGCCGCTTTGGTTGTGCATCCCTCGTTAAGGGTGGGCATCTTGTCAACGAGGCCAACGATGTACTGGCCGAACCCGCGCCACTCGATGACGAGGGCAACCATCTGGGAGATCCACTCACCACGTGGTTCCGCCACAAGCGCATCGAGACCGACAACACGCACGGCACCGGATGCACGCTCTCGTCCGCCATCGCCTGCGCGCTGGCTCAGGGCATGGATCTTGCCGACGCCGTCAACGCCGGCAAGGCATACCTGACAGGCGCTCTGGCCGCCGGCCTGAACATGGGCAAAGGCTCCGGCCCTGTCAACCACATGTGGCAGTATTAAGATTCGCAGCCCAAGCCACCGCAAAGGGGACAGGCACCTTTGCGGTGGTTTGGGGTCGCGCTACTCACCGAGCATCTCTTGGAGCTTGGCTGCCACGGCGTGACCCAGGCTCTCATGGCTTTCGGGCATCATATGCAGATAGTCGATATCGCCCGGCTCGGCAAAGTCGGCGGCATTCAAAAAGTCGCAGCCAAACTGCTCAGCCACATGTGCGTAGTACTCACCAAAATGCTCCGAGGCCTCGACGGAACGCTCGTCAAAATCGGTCATATATACATCGGCGATTTGCGGCTTGATCTTGATAGGTGCCATCAGCAGAATACGCGGGCAGGGTGCGGCATTGGTCCAGGGAAATGCACGCACCGCGCGAATCAGCGCCATGGCGCCACGGGCGATATCGGAAGCTGTCACGTTAAAGACCGTCTTACAGTCGTTGGTGCCCAGCATGATCACAATGGCGTCCAGCGGCTTATGGGCCTCGAGCAGCATCGGAAGTGCGCGAATGCCGTTAAGATTGGTGTCCAGATGGCACATGTCGTCGCGTACCGTCGTGCGGCCGTTGAGGCCTTCTTCAATTACATGCCAGCCCTCGCCTAAGTCACGTTGGGCCACGCCACACCAGCGCACATCCCGCGCATAGCGCACCGCGGTGCCGTCGCGCATGCCCGCCGGATCGTAACCATAGGTGTTGCTGTCGCCAAAACATAGAACGTTTTTCATTGTAAGCCCTTCCTTTAGTAAAAAGCCGACGGGAGCAGCCTCTCCCGCCGGCTCGACCTATCTGTCAGCACGTACCGATTACAGGTACTTGCGCCAGTCATCGTCATCCTCGTCGTCCTCGGCAGCAGCCTGGGCCTGCTCGGCGGCACGGGCTGCTGCGGCGCGGGCAGCAACCTGAGCATAGGACTCCTCGTTGCGCTCGGGGAAGTTTGCCAGCACGTGCTCGAACTTGGCAAAATCCTCGTCCCAGCGCGTAGAGGGCACAGCAAAAAAGACCTGCTTGACCTTAAAGTCGCCCGACGCGAGCTCCTTGCGGAAGAGCTCGGCCACGGCCTCTGCGTCAAAGCCGTTGTTGTCGCAGCCCCATGCGCCCAACACGAGCTTCTCGCGACCCAGCTCGTCGCAGATGGCAAGCACAAAGCGAATGCGGTCGCGCAGGGCATCCAGCAGAGCATCGTCGCTCACGCGATACTCCTGGCGGGCGCGCTTAACGTTGGGCGCGGCGGCCACGATCACGTCGGCGTATGCATGCACGTGGTTGCGGTCGAAGCGCACCGCAGGCACCACTAGGGCGCGGTTGCGATAGAGCTCGCAGTTGATGTTGCGGCGACGGTTCTCGCCGTACCACTTACGCTGCATATCGAGAACGTTGTACAGATACGAATCGGCGCACAGCGTGGCCTCCTGGCCCAGATAACCCTGAATATAGCCACCGCCCGGGTTGGTGAACGAGGCAAAGGCGAGCACGGCCATGTCGCAGAACTGCGCATAGCCACGACCGTTGTCCAGGATGGCCTGCGTGGCGGAGGCATCGAGCACGGTGACCTCGGGCAGAACCGGAGCGGGCTCCTCAGCAGGCGCGGACTCAGCTTCAGCGATTTCCTCGGCAGGCTCCTCGACGGGCTCGAGCGCTGCCTCGACCTCGGCAGCCTCCGCGCCCTCGACGTCCTCGGCAACCTGTTCTTCGGCGGCCACAGCACTCTGAACCTTGGCCTTCATCGCCGCGACAAAGCCGGCAGGCATACCGTCAAACTCGCGAACACCGGCAAGCGAACGCTCGATATCCTTGGCGCACGCTTCGGACACAGTTGCCACGTGACGCTCGGCGGCCTTGGCACGGGCCTCGCGCTTGGGATTGGGCTGACCCGCTCGGTTGGACCTGCGGTTACGGTTCCTGTTGTCGACGTCTGCCATAAGTGGTCACCTTTCTCGGTCTCTGCCGCTATCGGCTTTTCCCATCCATGATACCCCGCCGCATACAAAAAAGACGGCCCCGAAGGACCGCCTTTCGCATCGATTTACACGCACGGCAAACACCGCCGCAATTCGCCACTAGTCGCGACGGCCGAGGATGTTCAGAATGCGCAGGAACACGTTGATGATGTCCACGAACAAGTTGGATGCCATAAGCACGGCGTTGGGCAGCGTAGGCGGCACCGTCGTGGCAACATAGGTGTCGTAGCCGATAAAGCCGGCGAACACCACGATCACGATCAGATCGGTGATGGTCTGCGAGACGCCCATGAACATCAGCACAATCTCAACCAGAATAGTGGCGAGCAGAATGCCAAAGCCGATGCCATATACGCGCTGGAAAAACTTGGGGAACGTCACGCCCAAGGCGCCATAGACAAAGGTGATGGCGGCCGTGGCGATAAAGGCAGTGTTGATGGTGGGCAGGTCGTAGTTGGCAAGGCCAAACGACGCGGTCAGGCCAAAGGTACTCGCAAAGATTATGTAGCCCACAAGGGACAGGCCCACGGACTGCTTGCTGGCGGCGGCCGACATCATGACCATGCCGACGATGGTCAAAATAAACGAGCCAAAGACCAGCGGCAAGGCGGCGCCGCTCATCATCATGCGCGCAAACGACATGGTGCTCGTAAAGTAGGCGCCGGCGCCCATGGCGCAAAAGCCCAAGAAGATCAGGGCAGACATGGCGAGATTGTACGCGCGCGGCGACATCTCCTTGGCGCGGCTTGCGCCGCTCTCGACGGGGCCGTTCTGATAGCCCTGGATATCGTTCATAGGTTCGTCCTTTCAAAAAGCGCCACAAATAACGGCGCAGTAGCTGACAAGATTCCTGTCATTGTACCCGAACGCCGTGCGTCCTTACCTACGGCGCTCGCCCTCGAGCGTACGGTCGAATGCCCACACCCACCAACGCATCAGATGGGCCTGCGAGCCATCTGGTCGTTCACGCGTCTGGTCCTCCAGATACAACTCGGTCGCGTGCCCGCCAAAACGCACCTTATAGGTTGCCGTACGAATGCCGTGAACCGTCAGGCCAAACCCAGTGGTCGAGACAATCTCGTCAATCGTAAAGCAACGACCGTCGACCCAGCAGACGGCGACTGGCACGACTTGTCCGCCCGCGAGGATGCGAGCCACGACGTCCACATACTGCTTGTGTACGCGCCGAGTTTTGCCGTCTGTCTGTCGATATTCCATGCCTCCTATTATCGAACGCATGTTTGCATGTTGTAAAGCGAACAGACTGTGGTTTTGGAGTGTCGTAGCAATCGCACGTGTCCGCATGGCGTGTTAGCAAAAAGAATACCCGCGGTCAACAGGACTAATATTCAATTTTAGTGCCAAAAAATCCACTTCTCACGTCAGAACTCCGTTAAGAAACCCACAGGAGGTGATACGATTTATCATGTTTTTGTAACGTGCCTGCAAACTTCGAGAAAGCCCATATATGGACGTAACGTTCTCAACCTTCCTCGGCCAAATTGTGTCGAACCCAGTCCTTGCCGTCACCGTGATCCTCGCGCTCGGCGCCATCTTCGTCAACGGATGGACCGACGCGCCCAACGCCATCGCGACCTGCGTCACTACGCGTTGCATGCCCGCCCGCGCCGCCATTCTCATGAGCGCCGCATTCAACTTCCTCGGCGTGCTCATCATGACGCACTTTAATGCGAGCGTCGCCAACACCATCTCACATATCGTCGACTTTGGCGGAAACAGCACCATGGCGCTCGCGTGCCTCTGCGCAGCGCTGTTCTCCATCGTCGTCTACGGCGCCACAGCATCGCGTTTTGGCATCCCCACTTCGCAAAGCCACAGCCTTATCGCCGGCCTGACCGGTGCCGCTATCGCCCTCGGCGGCGCGAGCAGCGTCAACGTCCACGAGTGGATGAAGGTCATCTACGGCCTGGCGCTCTCCATCGGCCTGGGCTTTGTCATGGGCTGGGTCCTGTGCAAACTCGTCTCGGTTCTTTTCGCCGCCGCCAACAGGCGACGTGCCAATGTCTTCTTTAAATACGCTCAGATCGCGAGCGCTGCGGCCATGAGCTTTATGCACGGCGCGCAGGATGGACAGAAGTTCATCGGCGTGCTCTTTTTAGGCGTGGCCTTCGCAAACGGCCAGACCAGCGTCGGCGATGCCGGCATCCCCATCTGGATTATGCTGCTGTGCTCGGCCACCATGGGTATCGGCACCAGCGTCGGCGGCGAGCGCATCATAAAGTCCGTCGGCCAGAGCATGGTTAAGCTCGAGAAGTATCAGGGCTTCTCCGCCGACCTCGCGGGCGCCGCGAACCTGCTGCTTGCCACCCTTACCGGCATCCCCGTGTCCTCCACACACATCAAGACCTGCGCCATCATGGGCGTCGGTGCCGTCAAGCGCCTCTCGGCCATCAACTTCGGCGTCGTTAAGGACATGATGTTCACCTGGTTCTTCACCTTCCCCGCCTGCGGACTCATCAGCTTTGTCATGGCCAAGCTGTTCATGATGTTCCTCTAGTCAAACCGAACGTCCATCTGGACCGCAACACTTCGCCCACCCGTCTTCGCCTCGAAAGGACCCACCCATGGCTAAGAAACCCGATTCGTTCTACTTTGACAACTACGTCGCCTGCGCCGACCTCGCCGTCCAGGCCGCCGAGCTGCTTACCCAGATTTTTGAGAACTTCGATCCCGCGCAGATTCACGACATGCTCAATAAGATGCATGCGATTGAGCATGCGGCAGACAAGAAGCACCACGAGCTCGAAGACGCCCTGCTCACCGCCTTTATCACCCCGCTCGAGCGCGAGGATCTGGATCTGATGAGCTGCGCGCTCGACACCGTGCTCGACCGTATTGAGGGCGTCGTGCAGCGCGTCTACTTCACCAACATTCAGAGCATCCATCCCGACGCCATCGTCATCGCCCACAAGGTGACTGACGCCTGCCGCGCCATGAAAGACCTGATGGTCGAGCTTCCCAACTACCGCAAGTCCAAAACGCTGCGCGAGCTGGTCATCCAGATCAACACCATCGAGTCCGAGGCCGACGAGCTCTACATCAACGCCATGCGCAACCTGCACGTTAACGGCAAGGATCCGCTC
The DNA here is from genome assembly GCA_019414385.1 of Collinsella sp. GTDB lineage: Bacteria > Actinomycetota > Coriobacteriia > Coriobacteriales > Coriobacteriaceae > Collinsella. Next base: position 28,685 of record DXMD01000015.1, read on the forward strand.
GAGGTCATCGCTTGGCGTGACGTCTACGCCTTCCTGGAGTACTGCGCCGACTGCTGCGAGAATGTGGCCGATGTTGTGGATTCGATTGTCATGAAGAACAGTTAATTGGGGGTACGTGTCCCGGCGGTCGCGGGCCCGGCCACTAATAACCTTTTTCACTCCGGCTGCAAGCAGAGTCGTTCAAAAGGTTATTAGTGGCCGGGCCCGCTCCCTTACGTACCACCATTGGGAACTTTGGCTGATAGTTATAGCGCAATGGGGGTTTGGCTGAAGGGACCTTTGGTATCCGTTCGGACACTTTGGCCCTCGATGAGCGTTTGGCTGATTGCTGCTTTGGGTACTGTTTGGGTTACTTTGGGTTTGTTTGATTTTTAATTGTTGGAGGGCTTGTATGTCTTATTTGGATCTGGCTCGGGGTCGGTATTCTTGTCGTGAATTTCAGGATCGTTCTGTTGAGCAGGCTGTGGTGGATGCCATTGTTGAGGCTGGGCGGATTGCTCCTTCTGCTTGTAATAATCATCCTTCTCGTGTGATGGTGCTGGATACGCCTGAGCTTCTGGAGAAGGCTGCTGCTTGTCAGCCTCGGTTTGCTCGTGATGGATCTATCTTTGGCGCTCCGCTCATCTTCCTTATTTGCAGCGTTACCGATGATGCTTGGGTGCGCCCGTATGATCAGATGAATTCCAGCGAAATCGATACGTCCATCGTGTGTGATCAGATGATGATGGAGGCCACCGAGCAGGGCCTGGGAACGTGCTGGGTATGCCATTTTAAGCCTGAGGTGGCACAGGAGCAGTTCAATCTGCCCAAGGGCGTCTATCCCTATCACATGCTCGTCTGTGGATATCCTGCCGACCACATCGCCGATCCCGAGCATCGCGAGGCCCGTACCATTCCCCTCTCCGACTTCCTCCTCAAGTAGGTTTTGGGACATGCCCTAAAACCTACCTTTTACCGCTCACCCATTCGCCGAGTTCTGCGCCACAATGTGCAGGGCTCGGTTTTTTATGTTGCGCGCCCCTGCACAGTCATAAAAAAGGACCCGCAAGCTGCGGGTCCTTTCTAGGCACTAAATTGTAGGCCGAATGTTAGTCCAGGTCGTCGGCAGCAAAGTTGTCGATCGGGGCGAAGGGATCGGCCACGGGGACAACCGGGTCAGCGACGGGCAGCGGCTCGGCGGGAACAGTCACTGCAGGAGAAGCGGCAGAACCGACCGGCGTGGAGGCCATCAGATCGGCCGGGAAGGAATTCTGGGCATCGTCCATGAAGTGCTGGATGAGCTTGAGGTACTCGGCCTTGAACTCCTCACGAGAAGCCTTGAGACGATCGATCTCCTCGAGCTCGGCCTGCTTCTCGGTCAGAGCCTGGCGGATAACCTCGCGGGCCTTGGCGTCAGCCTCGTTGCGGATACGCTCAGCGTTCTCGTTGGCATCGTTGACGATGGTCTCAGCGGTCTGCTGGGCAGCGATCAGGGCAGCGGAAATCTGGCGCTCCTGAGCGGAGAAGTCAGGGGCGGGAACAGTCACGGGGGCGGCAGGAACGGCCTGGGCGGTGGCATCCTGAGCTTGGGCAAGCTGAGCCTGCGCATCGGCAAGCTGCTGCTCGGTAGCAGTCAGACGACCCTTAAGGTCGACGATCTTAGCGAGCATAGCGTCAACCTCGGAGGACAGCGTCTCCAAGAAGACGTCGACCTCAGCAGGATCGTAGCCACGCTTGGCCTCAGAGAAAGTCTGAGCCTGGATGTCTGCAGGGGTAATAGCCATAACAAGTCTCCTTTTTCATCGCCTCGGCGCTACACGCCCGACGTAAGTTACTAAGTCAGTTCTACACGAGTATACCTATAAGAAGCTGCAGAACCAGCCTCTGCACCAACTGCAACGCAATAATCGCAACGACCGGCGAAAAATCGATACCGCCCATCGGCGGGATGAAACGACGGAACAGGTTGAGCCACGGACCGCACACGCTATCAAGCACCGCGGCAATATCCTGAAGCAAACCACCCTGCTTCATGGGAATCCACGTCATAAAGCAGTAGACGACAATGAGCGTGGAATAGAAGTTGAACAGCGTGTTGACCAGCTGGACGATAGTGTAGATGTTGATGGGAATCTCCTCGTCTTGTCTTTACTTAAGGTAGCCGTCGGCACGAAGCTTCTTGAGATCGGAATCTTTGACCTCGCAACCGGCGGGCAGCACCATGAACACGCGGTCGCCCACCTCCTTGACCGTGGCACCCAGACCGCAGGCAAAGCCGTAAGAGAAGTCCAAGACGCGCTTGGCAACTTCGGTGCGTACGCCCACAAAAATCAGTGCGACAGGCTGCTTGGTGCGAACGCGGCGCACCACGGTCTCCACGTCGTCATAGCTCTCGGGGCGCAGGACATAGGCCGGCAGCTGCGGCGTGGCGTTGATGATATTGCTCGCATAGGCCGAGGCATCGCTCGGTGCAGGCGCGGGTGCAGCGGCGGCACGGGCGCGGGTATTCTCGGCGTAGCTCGACGGCGTGTCATAGGCACCAGGACGATAACCGCTCGCAACACTGTCCTGCGAGCGCGAAGGCGGGTTATACGTCGTGGCATGGCGGGAGTCATCGCCGACCAGCTGACCGGAGCGCGTATACACGGCAACCGACTCAGCTTCACCGCGGCGCGTCTGGCCAAGCAGGCCGTTGCTCGGCTCGTCTTGGGTGTAGAAGCCCTCGCCCGAAGCACCACTGTAGCCGTTGTTCTGATAGCCATCGTCGTAGCCGTCATCGTAGCCGTAGTCGTCGTCCTGGCCATAACCCTGGTCGTAACCCTGCTGGCCGCCCAGGTGCATCTTATTTTTAATCTCGTCAAGGAAGCCCATGGTTGTGTCCTCTCGCGGTTTAGTGCAGGCGCCCCGATAATCAGTGCGCACTTCAGAGCCTTATTTTACTGCAAACTCCGGGCTAAATACTACCCTGCCCAGGCGAACGAGCGTAGAGCCCTCCTCAAGGGCAGACTCAAAGTCCTCGCTCATACCGCAGGAAAGCTCAGGCAGGTTCAAATCGGGATGCGCCGCCTCCAGCTCATCCCTCAGCTCACGAAGCCCCGCAAAGGTGCGGCGTGCCACATCCTTATTCCCCCGGGGCGCCATAGTCATAAGCCCCTGTACGCAAATTCCCTCAAGTTCTGCAAGCTCACCCGCGGCGGCGCGAATCTCATCGGGTGAAAAGCCTCCCTTCGACTCCTCACCACTCACATTGACCTCAATGAGCACACGCTGGGGGCCGACGAGCTCGCCTGCCTCAATCTTGCGAACAGCACGGCTCGAGATCGCCTGCGCCAGATGCAGCGAACCCACCGAGTGAATCAGCTCGGCTGAGCCCAGCACCGCATTGATCTTATTGGTCTGCAGGTTGCCGATCATATCGAAGCGCACCTCGGGCAGCTCCGGATGCTCCGCCAGACCCGTGAGCTTGCGAACCAGCTCCTGCGGGCGGTTCTCGGCAAAATGGCGATACCCCGCCTGGATGGCGGCAACGGTCTCATCGACACCAACGGTCTTGGACACGGCAATGAGGCTCGCGGCGTCGTGGGGACGGCCCGCGCGATCGAGCGCCGCATAAAAACGTTCCAGAATCTGCTCGCGGCGAGCGCGCATCAAGTCCAAATAGTTATCCATTGCCAATCGCCTCCGCTGACAGCCAAACAAGTAGTCCCATGCTAACGCAAGAGCGCGGCCCCGCATGTGCAAGGCCGCGCTCACTTAGGTATTTACAATCTTTCGACGAACGGGGTTACTTACTCCTCGTCGTCCTCGCCATCGTCCTCATCCTCAAGATGATCGAGCAGGTAGCGAAGACCCTCGCTGACCTCGTTAACGGGCACCTTGGCAACGTAGCGTGCATCGACGGCGGGCCTCATGATAACACCCTCGCCCGAAGGCACGCGCATGCTCTCGAGCTCATCCTCATCAGTGCAGGCGATATCACCGGCAGTCATACGCTGTCCGGTCAACAGGAAGGTCAGACGGCAGGCGGCATCGATGGAAATCGAGGCGATGCGATCGAGATAGCGCGATACCATGATGGCGCGGCGCAGGTCGTCATAGTTGCTGTCGTCGTCCATAAAATCGCCCGTGTCCATGCGGTTAAAGGTGCGGAAGAACTTCTCGTAGGCGGCGTGCACTGGCTCGTCCTCGACGGCCAAGTTGCAGATGATGGACATGTCGTTGGTGACGAGCGCGGAAAGCGAAGAGCCCAGCACCTGGTAGACGGCCTCAGCCTCGGCCTCGACCGTGCCGACAAGCTCCTTGGGCAGCGAGATGTCGGCCTTGATCATATGACGCGTGGCGCGGCAAATCTGGCGAACCTTATCGGTCATGCGCTGCAGGTTAAAGTCGACGTAGATGATCGTCTGCAGCAAGCGGAAGTCGGAGGCGACCGGTGACTGCGTGGCAATCAGGTTGTAGCAGACGGCCTCCAGGTTGGCGCAGCGTGCGTCAATCGAAAGCGTGCGCTTCTTGGTCTTGGTGGCGAGCTTGCGGTCGTCGGTAACATAGGCCCTCACGGCATCGTGGAGGGCCAGATCGACGGCCTCGTAGATGCTCAGCATCTCGTGGCGGGCCTCGATGAGCTGACGGGAAAACAGTTTGCGCATGGTTCACTCCAATCAGTTGGGTGCGGTCATGCCGCCCGCACAGTGAATACGCACCGGACCAGGTCCGATCGGCTTGGGACTAGTCGCACCGATCAGCCAAAGCGGCCGGTGATATAGTCTTCCGTCCGCGAGTCCACCGGGCTGGTGAAGATCGCGTCGGTTTGACCATACTCGATGAGCGTAGCGGGCTCGCCGGCAACTTCCTGCAAGAAGAATGCGGTGTAGTCGCTAATGCGAGCTGCCTGCTGCATTGAATGCGTGACGATGATGATCGTCATCTCGGGCGCCAGCTCGGCCATCAAATCCTCGACCTTAGAGACGGACGTGGGGTCGATGGCGGAGCAGGGCTCGTCCATCAGAAGGACATCGGGTTGCACCGCAAGCACGCGCGCGATGCACAGACGCTGCTGCTGACCGCCCGAGAGCGCCAAACCATCCTTGTTGAGCTGATTGGATACCTCTTTCCAGAGGTTGGCGCGCTTGAGCGATTCTTCCACGATGTCATCGAGGTCACTTTTGCTAGTCACGCCCTGCAGACGAGGGCCAAAGGCGACATTCTCGTAGATGGATTTGGGAAACGGATTGGGCTGCTGAAAGATCATGCCCACGCGGCGACGGAGGTCGACCGGGTCGACACCCTCGGCATAGATATCGTTGCCGTCGAGCGTCATGGTGCCCTCGACGCGCGTACCCTCGATCAGGTCATTCATGCGGTTGATGCAGCGCAAAAACGTCGACTTGCCGCAGCCCGAAGGGCCAATGAAGGAGGTGATGGCGTTTTTGGCGATGTTGAGGTCAAGCCCCGTCAGCGCATGAAAGTCACCGTACCAAAAGTTGAAATCCTTGGCCGTAATGGCCGCTTGCTCCAACGCGGGAGCGGACTGATAAACGGACATGGGACTCCTTAACTAGCGACGCTTACGCGACAGGAAGCGCGCAAACAGGTTGAAGGCCAAAATGATCACCATCAGCAAGAGCGCAGTGCCGTAGGCTGCGTTCATGTTGATGCCGTCGTTGGCAAGCAGGTACAGGTGAACGGTCATGGGACGACCGGAATCGAGCGGCGAAATAGGTAGATTGATGGCCTGGCCCATGGTGTAGAGCACCACGGCGGTCTCGCCGATGGCACGGCCGATGGCAAGGACGATGCCCGTGGCAATGCGGCCAAAGGCCGAAGGAAGCACGATCTTGGAGACGACCTGCCACTTGGTAGCGCCCAGGCCGTACGCGCCCCAACGGATATAGCGCGGAACGGCGCGAATGGCTTCTTCGGTGGTGCGCATGACGATGGGAAGCATCAAGAGCGCGAGCGCCAGAGCGGCCGAGACCATCGAAAGGCCCAGGCCCATAGCCTCGACAAACAAGGCGTAGCCAAACAGGCCCATAACGATGGAGGGCACCGAGGCCAAAGCGTCAGCAGCGTAGCGAATGAGCTCGACGACCTTGCCCTGCTTGGCGTACTCGGCCAGATAGACGGCTGCCAGCACAGCGATCGGCGTGCAGATAAGCATGGCGAGCGCCGTCACGTAGACGGTCGAGACGATCGTGGGCCAAATTCCGCCCTCGGCGTTGACGCCCTGGGGCCAACCGAAGATAAAGTCGAGCGAGATGTGTGGCAGGCCGTTGATGACCACGTAGGCGATGATAGCGACCAGCACCAGCGTGGTGATGTAGGCAGCGGCACGAAACACGCCAAGCATGATCTTGTTGGACAGGTCCTTGTTGATGCGGCCCTTCTTGCCGTGGGAAAGGGCACGCTTGATGCGCTCGCGCGACGAGGTCGTATCGACCGTCGTGTCAACGGAATCGGACATAGCCTACCCCCTCTTCTTCTTGGAAATCAGACGGACGATACCCACCAGCGTGGCGGAGATGATAAACAGGACCACACCCATGCCGAACAGCGCCGAGCGGTGCAGACCCGAGGAATAGCTCATGTCGAGCGCAATCTGGCTCGTGAGCGTCGAGATGGGGCTCGCAATGCTGTCGGGAATAACCGGGGCGTTACCTACGACCATGAGCACGGCCATGGTCTCGCCGATGGCACGGCCCATACCCAGCACGATGGCATCAACGATACCCAGCTTCGCGGCAGGTAGCACGACCTTATAGATGGTCTGCCACTTTGTGGCGCCCATGGCATACGATGCCTCGCGAATGCCCATGGGAATGGAATTGAGAGCATCGATGGTGAGCGTGGTGATGGTAGGGACGATCATGATGGCGAGCACAAACCACGCCGTCAGCGCACCAAAACCAAGGCCGCCGGTCAGTTGTGCGATAAACGGGCGGATGATGATCATGCCAAAGAAGCCGTAGATGATGGAGGGTATGCCCGCCAGCAGGTCAACGGCGGGGCTGATGAGCTTGCGCACGCGCTTGCTGGCAATCTCGACCAGGTAAACGGCCGTACCCACGCCCAGCGGCACGCCCATGGCGAGCGCACCGACGGTCACCAGACCCGAGCCGGCAAGCAGCGACAAGATGCCGTAGTGGCCCTCGGAAGGCGCCCACGTAAAGCTAAAGAAGTCAGCCAGACCGATGTCAGTAAAGACGGGCAGCGCCGAGTACGTGGTAAAGACAAAAATCAGGATGACGGTAACGACCGCCAAGAACGCGCAGGCAAAGAAGATCCACTGCAGCGCCTTCTCCTTGATATAGGTACTGCGCGATACGAGCGCCAGCTCGCGCTTCTTGGGCGTCTGAACATTCTGCTCAGTCTGGGAGTTTTCCTGTGCTTCCATGCTACTCACTCCCCTTCTCGTCGTTGGTGACGGGAATAAAGCCCGCCTCGCGAATCTGCTTGTCCATCTTTTCGGACGTCACATAGTCGATGTAATCCTGCGCCTGCTGCGAAGGCACACCCTTCACAAAGAAGTAAAGGTCGCGCGAGATGGGATAGCCGCCACTCGCGACCGTCTTCTCGGACGCCTCAACATGATTGACCGAGACGGCCTTGACCGAGGTCTTGGCGTTGAGGCTATCGACGAAGCCCAGCGAAATGTAGCCGATGGCCCCACGCGAACGAGATACCACGTCGCGCACCTGGCCCGTACCCGAAAGAACAGCCGAGCGGCGATCGAACGGCGTGCCATCCATCACGATGGTACGGAAGGCCTCGCGCGTACCGGACGCCTCGTCTCGGTTGATGACCTGAATCCTCAGGTCCTCGCCACCGACCTCTTTCCAATTGGTAATCTTGCCGGCGTAGATATCGCGGAGCTGCTCGGTCGAGAGGTTATCGACGGGGTTGTCGTCGTTCACGATGACCGCGATACCGTCGTGGGCAATGACGATGGGAGTCAGGCCCAGATCCTGTTCGTCGGCATTGAGTCCACGGGAGGAGCTGGCGATATCGGCCGTGCCGGCGCTGACGGCCTCGATCCCAGCGGAAGAACCCAAACCGGAAACGAGCACGTCGATGCCGGTCTCCTCCTTAAAGCCCTCGGCCGCAATCTCGGCGATAGGAAGGCAGGTCGTGGAGCCGGCCACGGTAATGGAAGAGGTCGAAGATCCCGAAGAACAGGCGCACAGCGTAAGCGTAAGCACAGCGGCGCTCAGAACCGATACGATCTTTCTCATAGCATCACGCCGATCGCAGCATGGCGCCCACAGGTGCCGTCCTCGTTACGGTAGGAATAAAAGCGGTCGTTCTGACGCACGGTCGAAAGCTGGGTATCCACGATATTATCCGCGTCGACACCGACATCTACCAGCGCCTCGCGAATGGCAGCGGAAAGATCAAGCATGCGAGAGGTATTCGCATCGATGCAAGAGAACTCGGCGGCAAAGCGATCCATGAGTTCCTGGGATACCTCATATTCGTCACCCAAGATATGGGGGCCAATATAGGCGGAAACGTCGCTCGCATCGCAGCCGGCAGCATCGCAAAGCGCCTGGCACGCCTTGGCAGAAATACGTGCAATCGTGCCCTTCCAACCGGAGTGCACCACGGCAAATCCGCCAGGGGCCACCAGCACCACGGGAACGCAGTCGGCAAAGCAGAGCAGCACGGGCACGTTACGCGCCGTACAGACGATGGCATCGCAGCCCTCAGCAATCTGCTCGCGGACGTCCTCAAGGTCATCGGCGCCGTTCGAGGCCACCGCAACGATATGGTCACCATGGACCTGATTGGGAATGAGCAGGTTGTGCTCGCACTCGGCGGCACCCATAGCCTCGAGCGCGCGACGACGATTTTCTTGAACAGCAAAGGGGTCATCGCCAACATGCGAGCCCAAGTTGAGTGAGGAGTACGCATCTTCGGAAACGCCACCGGCGCGCTCGGTGAAGGCAAAGCGAACATCGGATGTCGCGCCCTCCACCAACGTAACTCCATCATGGTCGACACGCGAAACTTTGTCCGCACGTGCTGCCATACTAAAGCCTCCTAATAACACAAGTACCGCGGCATCGCCGCGCAGTCCGCGTTTATACGGCTGTCATACTTCTCTAAAAGGATACCTGCTGCGCTGGAGGCAATCGTAAAGGGAACGTAAAGAGATTGGAGGTTCTAGTTTACAAAGTCGAAATAAAAAGGGCGCGTCCATACGGACACGCCCCTGCGCACAACAATGCAAAGAACGACTTAGAAGCTACCGCGCTTCAGGAAGTCGGGAAGCTCGAACTGATCGTTGCCGAAGTTAGGAAGCTCGGTGCCACCGACGTTGCGGTTCGGAGCGGCCTGAGCCGGGCTCGTGGCAGGAGCGGTGCGCTGCGGCTCAGCGGAGGCAGCGGCCTTGCTCTGAGACTGCTGAGCAGCAAAGAGCTCGTCCTGACGGTTGACGTTGGAGTCGGAGAAGCCCGTAGCGATGACGGTGATACGCACCTGATCGCCCAGGGACTCGTCGACAACGGTACCGAAGATGATGTTGGCCTCGGGGTCGACGGCGTTGGCGACAACGTCGGCGGCGTCGCTGATCTCCTGGATGCCCAGGTCCTTGGAACCGGCGATGGAGAGCAGCACGCGCGTGGCACCATCGATGGAGCTCTCGAGCAGCGGGCTGGAGATGGCCTGCTGGGCAGCGTCGACGGCACGGGTGTCCCCAGAAGAGGTACCGATACCCATCATGGCGGTACCGGCCTGCTTCATGATGGTCTTAACATCGGCGAAGTCCAGGTTGATGATACCGGGGACGGTGATGAGGTCGGTGATGCCCTGGGTGCCCTGGGAAAGGACGCCATCGGCAATCGCGAAGGCCTCGAGCATGGTGGTCTTCTTCTCGGCGATGTCGAGCAGCTTATCGTTAGGGATGACGATCATGGTGTCGACGCAATCGGAGAGGGTCTTAATGCCCTCCTCGGCGCTCTTCTTGCGCTTGCGGCCCTCGAAGGTGAAGGGCTTGGTCACGACGGCGACGGTCAGCGCACCGACCTCGTTCATCGCGATATCGGCAACGATGGGAGCAGCGCCGGTACCGGTGCCACCGCCCTCGCCGCAGGTGATGAACACCATGTCGGCACCAGCGAGCGCCTCGGCAATGTCGTCGCGGGACTCATCGGCAGCCTTGCGGCCAACCTCGGGGTTGGCGCCGGCGCCCAGGCCGCGGGTAAGGTCGGTGCCGATGTGCACCTTGATATCGGCATCAGAGATCGCGAGTGCCTGAGCATCGGTGTTGATGGCAACAAACTCGACGCCGCGGATGCCCTCTTCGATCATTCGATTGACCGCGTTGGTACCGCCGCCGCCGACGCCGACCACCTTAATGACGGCAAGGTAGTTGTTGATCTCTGTCTCGTGCATGTCGGTCCTCCGAACAAAGGTTATAGCCATAGCATGGGTCGACCCCTGCGCACATTAACCTTCAGGTTGAAAGTAAATGCAAAGGTAAACCGTATTATGTTTGCACATTATGAACGTATCAGTCAAATAATTGACCGTGAAAACCAAACAAACCAGATAAACGGCGTGGTATGGCCCCTCAACAAAGCATCAACCAGCGCTACGAGGTCGGAGCGTTCCTAAATGTATAGTTACCCGGAGAGCGCACATTGATATACGTTACGCCCTCTACCTGCGAAAGCAGCTTGGTGACTACGCGCTCCTTCTTGACGATATCGTTCGAATCGCCCAGCGACACCTCAATGCCGTTATTGAGGTTTGCCGAGATGGCTTCGACCGAAGGCGTGGAAATATCCTTGACTTGTCCCAAGAACTCGCTCGAAAAACCACGCACATAATCCAAGCCAGCCTTAACGGCCTTGGAGCTCACTGCCTGGCCGGAAACCGGAGCGACATCCGCCGAGACATCAGTCAACAACACCGCGCCATAGTGCTTAGCGAGCGCCAGCGCGGCATCAATGCCGGTCAGGGTATTTGAGCCCTGCCCCGTCGTGATGACGTTGCCCTGGTCATCCACTTCGACCGACGTCGACAGCGGGGCGATCCAGGTGTCATCATCCCCGATGGCCCAGGCAAGGTCATCGGAGCTGATATAGGCAATTGCAATGACCTTGCGCTCCATCGGCGTAATGATGAGCGTATGTGGGAACTGGCGCTGGACATCCACGCCCGAGACCCACGGGTTCTGCTTGAGGTCCTCGGTAATCTGGTCGGGATCGACGTTAAAAAGCGACGTTCCCTCGGGCAAATCGATCAGCTGGATAGCATCGTGCTTCGTCACATGCTCGCTGCCTTGAATCTGAATATCAGTGGCGGTAAACAATCCAGAGTTGATCACCAC
>DXMD01000015.1:40002-53491 GCA_019414385.1 Collinsella sp.
AACGACGACGAGCACGGCCAAGACGGCCAGAACGCCGCCCACGATTTTGCCTTTGCCTGTAACGAGAGAAGCGGCGTCTGACGTTTTATTTGCCATCGCCCCAAGTGAAGACAACGGGTTGACGCCTTTTTTACCCGAAGGCTTCTTGGCGGTAGCCGGCACCGATGTCAGCGAGCGCGGTTTCGATGCGCCAAGCGTGCGACCCGGACGCGCCGCCTTAGTTCCCGTCGAGGGCTTAGGAGTTGCCATGGGACGGGCAGGCTTGGCGCCCATAACAGGCTTTGACGTCAGCGAGGGACGCGAGGACTTTTTTGCGGCCGGACGATTGCCGAGCTGCGAGCCGACAACCGGACGACTGGTCTGTCGAGCATGCCCGACAAGCTTAGAGTGCGCGACGGTATTGCGTTGAGGTTTGGCAGGCGCGCCGGAACGCCCTCCGGCGCGGCGGAAGGTGGGTTTCGATGCTCTAGAAGCCGAGGAATTTAACTTCCGGTCTGAGCTCGTTGCCATACGCCTCCCTCACCTTTCCGTGCACATGTCTGATAACCGCGGCAACGTCATCGGCCGAGGCAGTTCCGTTATTAACGATAAAATTAGCGTGAACGGGCGAAACTTCCGCGCCGCCAATCGAAAAACCCTTTAATCCACAATCCTCGATAAGCTTGCCCACACTCGCATCGGGCGGGTTGCGAAAGACCGACCCGCAGGATGCGCGACCCATGGGCTGCGTACGCTTGCGCCTCGTCAGGTACCGCTCCATGCGCTCGCGAATGTCGGCCTTGGGCGCCGGTTTAAGTTTGAGCACGCACTCGAGGATGATCTCATTGCGGGGAAGGCTACATTCGCGGTAGCCCCAAGTGATCTCGGACCCCGCATAATGCTTGATACCGGATGCCGGGTCAAACGTTACGACATCCTCAACCAGCAAGCCAATCCACTCGGTCCGTGTGCCGGCATTCATAGATATCGCACCGCCGACCGAACCAGGAATGCCAACGGCAAACTCAAGGCCCGAGAGGCTACGCGACAGGGCATCGTTGACCAGGCGCGCAAACATCACGCCCGCACCGACCGTCAGCGTACAACCGTCATCGGCAACAACCGTGCGCTGAAACTCACGTCCGAGCGAAATGACGGCACCGCGATAACCGCCATCGGCAACCAGCAGATTGGAGCCCTTGCCGATGATGACCCACGGCACCTGCTCGCGATCGAGCACCGCCACGGCGCGGCGGAGGGCATGATAGCTATGGCACGTCACAAAGAGGTCGGCCTTGCCGCCGATACGATAGCTCGTATGACGCGCAAGGCGCTCGTCCTCGATCACATCCGTGTCGATCATGCCCGAGAGCGCCATGACGGCGTTAAACAGACCCATTAGACTTAAGCGTCTTTCTTGGCAGTCAGATACTCAATGAACTCGGGACCGACGGTCGTAACGTCGCCGGCACCCATGGTGAGCAGCAGGTCGCCCTCGCCCACCATCTGCTCGAGCTCCTGATTGAGCTCAAGACGGCTGGAGCAGTACACGACCTCCTTGCCAGGATGCTTGGCGCGCACGGTATCGGCGAGCATCTTAGAGGTGACACCCGGAATGGGCATCTCGCCAGCCGAGAACACATCAATCAGCAGCAGTTTATCGGCATTGGCAAATGCATCGGCAAAGTCGTCGCACAGGGCCTGCAGGCGCGAATAGCGGTGCGGCTGGAACACGACATCGACGTGCTTGTAGCCCAGCGAGGAAGCGGCAGCAAGCGTCGCCTTGATCTCGGTGGGGTGATGGCCGTAATCATCGACCACGGTGATGCCATCGATATCGCCCACGTGGGTAAAGCGACGGCGGACGCCCTCAAAGCTCGAGAGCGCCTTGGCGGCGGCGTCGATGTCAAGGCCCAGGACATGGGCGACGGTGAGCACCGCCGTGGCGTTGAGCATGTTGTGGCGACCGGGGTTGCTCTTGATCTCCACAGCGTGCTCAGTGCCGTCCTCAAGGCGAACGATAAAGTCACTCTGGATGCCCTTGACATCCGGGTGCACGCAGACGATGTCGTTGCTCTCGGCAAAGCCGTAGGAAAGCACGTGACGGCCCGTCGACTTGGCGAGCTCGACCAGATGCGGGTCCTCGCCGCAGACGATGACGGTGCCGTCCTCGCCCACCAGGCTCATGAATTTGGCGAAAGTTGCCTCGATCTCCTCGATACCCGAGTAGTGATCGAGGTGGTCGGCCTCGACGTTGGTCACAATGACCACGTTGGGGTTCAGGAACAGGAAGGAGCTGTCGGACTCGTCGGCCTCGGCGACAAAGTAGTCGCCCGAGCCGTTCTTGCCGTTCGTGTCATAGCCCTCGACGATGCCGCCGATCAAGAAGCTCGGATCCAGACCCATGCGGTCGAGCATGGTGGCGCACATCGAAGACGTGGTGGTCTTGCCATGCGTGCCGGCAACAGCGACGGTGGTGTAGCCGTGGCCCAAAGCAGAGAGCATCTTGGCACGGGGCCACACGGGAATACCCAGCTCGCGAGCGCGCACGAGTTCAGGGTTGGACTCCGGAATAGCGGTGGACACAACAACCACGTCGGGCTTGACCTCGTCGATCGTGGCGGCCTCATGGCCCACATGCACCTTCACACCAGCGCGGGTAAGCTGGCGGATATAACGTGACGTCTTAAGGTCGGAGCCGGTAACGGCATAACCGCGCTCGTGCAGAACGAGGGCGATGCCGCTCATGCCGGCGCCGCCGATACCGATAAAGTGGGCGCTCTTAAACTCGGGCGCGGAGGTTGCAGTCTGGGAATCAGCCATGTGCTCGTGTACTCCTTGCGTAAACACTGCCTGTAACCCGTTAACTGTACCGCACCTACCGCATCAGCGCGAGGGCGACCGACGATATCCCGTCTAACTAACGCAAACCCTCTACCGCATCCGCCAGAAGAGCGGCGGCCCTATCCTGAGCCAGACCACGCGCCGCCTGACGCATGGCGTCGCGTGCCGCCGCGTCATCGACCAGGTGCAGCAGCTCATCGGCAAAGGCAGAACCGTCGATATCGGCATCGGCACAGAGCACGCCGGCCCCGGCGTCGACCAGATAACGGGCATTGGTGGTTTGGTGGTCGGCCGTCGCATGCGGGTACGGCACGAGCACCGAGGGCACGGCGAGCGCAGCGATCTCGGCCACGCTCGATGCGCCCGAACGCGATAGCACCAAATCGGCAGCAGCCAGCATGTCGCCCATGTTGTCGATGTAAGGCTGGACGCGGTAACGCTTCGCCTCCTCGGGCGTCAGCGCCAAAGCGCGCTCGGTTTCCTCAAAGCCGTCGGCACCCGTCGAATGCAACACATAGAGGTTCTTGCGCGAAAGCAGCTCGTTTTTGAGCGAAGCCACGCGCTCGTTGAGGTGCTGGGCGCCAAGTGAACCGCCAAAGACGAGCAGCAGCGTAGCGTCCTCGGGAACGCCAAGTGCCTTGCGGCCGCGAGCGCGATCGCCCTCGATCACCGAGCGACGTACGGGGTTGCCGGTCATGAGCACGTGGTCAGGGTCACCTTCGCGCTCAAAGACCGAACGCGCTGCCGGCACCGAGATGCACACGCGAGCGGCGTGGGAGTTCATCATCTTGTTGGCCAGGCCCGGAACAGAGTTCTGCTCATGCAGCAGATACGGAACGCCTGCGCCCTTGCACCACCCCAGCAACGGAACCTCGACATAGGCACCAAAACCGATGGCGGCATCGGGCTTGCCGACCTTTGAGAAATGACTGGCGAGCGCACGCTTGGCCTTGTTGACACGCCACAGCGAGGTCAGCGCCGTCCAAGGACGGGAGCGGTCGAAGCCCGTAACCGTAATGGGCACAAAATCAAACCCAGCCTCGGGGACCAGACGACCCTCGAGCTTGCGCGACTGGCCCACGAACACAACGTGGTGGCCACGGTCACGCAGCTCTTCGGCCAAGGCGAGCGCGGGGTTGATATGCCCTGCCGTGCCGCCGGCTGCAATAGCAACGGTCATCTTATCGGTCATGGTAGTCCCTTCGTACACGCGGTCCCTGGTCGTCGGTGCGCAAACGCGTCGACGGGTCCGAGTTCAAATCGATTCGATTATATCCGCCGCCCACATTGCGAGGAGTTGGGCGCTGCGGACGACCTTGCGGCGCCGTTCGCTGACGCGGACGGGCTGCCGGCTCGGTCGCAGAGCCATCCAGAACGGTAAAGCCGTTACGCGAAGACCGCTCGCCGCGCACGTGGGGCACGCCGGCGGTACTCTCATCCATAACGGCAAAGCTCTCGCGGCGACGGTCGTACTCATCGCGACGGGCGCTCTCGTACGAAACGCGTAGGATCAGACCGGCAAGCATAAGCGACACAATAATCGACGAACCGCCATAGCTAATAAACGGCAACGGTTTGCCCGTCATGGGAAACACGTTGAGGATGCCCAGCGCATTGATCAAAAACTGCACCGCGAGAATGACCGCAGAGCCAGACGCCATGAGCGCGCCCCGACGATCGGTCGCCTGCTCGGCAATGCGAAACGCCGAGTAGATCAGCATCGCAAACACCAAGAAGAACAGGACGGTTCCGACAAAACCGACTTCCTCGCCAATGATGGCCAGGATGTAGTCATTGTGCGCCTCGGGCAGATACGAGTACTTCATGGTTGAGTTGCCGATGCCACGGCCGAACAGACCGCCCGAGGCAAAGGCCATGATGGCAAGCGTGGCCTGATAGCCGTCACCATACTCGTCGGCCCAAGGGTTCAAGGCAACCTGAATACGCACCATACGGTATGGCTCTGCGACAAGCGCAATCACGATCACGAGAATGCCGAAGATTAGCACGCCGATGATAAATCTGGGGTCGAGACCCGCAAACAACGCCATGCACATGAGGGTCAACAGGATGATCAGGACGGTACCGAAATCGGGCTGGATAAAGATCAGAAAGAGCGAAATGCCCAGGTAGATGCCCATCTTGCGAAGGAATTCGTTGATGTTGCCACCGGGCGAAAAGAAGCGATCGAGCATGATGGCCGAATACGCAATGGCAAATGGCTTTAAAAACTCGGAAGGCTGGAACTGAATGCCGGCGATGTTGAGCCAGCGCGTGGCGCCACGGCTGCCGCTGCCCACCAAGAACACCAGAAACAGTAGCCCTATCATGCCTATGAGGAAGATCCTGAGCACATCCTCCCCAAACCAGCTGTCCGGCAAAACGCGCACGATGGCAATCAACGCCAGAACACCAACCACGGCAAACGCGGCCTGTCGACCCAGGAAAAACGTCGCCGAGCCATTCTCGTGCAGCGCCTCGACCGAAGACGCCGAGTACACCATCAGCAGACCAAAGCACACCAAAGTAAACAGGCAGGCCATGAATATCAGACGGGGGCGCATGATGCGGGCGGGAACGCCGGCAATATAGCGTTCGCTAAACGACTGCCCGCCGCGACCGGAACGCGGCGTGCTACGCCGCGAGGAAGCACGGTCCGAGTCGGGCCTCCTCATACCTTGTCGGGGGCTCTCCTCTCTCACCGGCAACCCCTATTCCATTTGCGATTTCGCTGCAGCGGCAAGCTGGGCCACATAGTCCTTAAACACGCGGCCGCGCTCCTCATAGCCCGAGAACTCATCGAACGAAGAGCACGCAGGAGAAAGTAAGATCACGTCGCCACGGCTCGACAGCGAACGGGCAACGTCCACGGCATCGCGTAGGTCATCCGCCTGGGCGATATCCACATCGCCATCGACATCGGCCTCGTCCATAGCGGCGGTAAAGCGTTCGCGCGCATCGCCAAAGCAGACGACCGAGCGTACGTTATCCATAACAACGCGCGCGAAGTCCGTGAGCGGCGTGCCCTTATCGTGGCCGCCGAGCAGCAAGATCACGTTGTCATCGGGAAACGCCGTCAGTGCCTTCTCGACCGCGTCGGTGTTGGTCGCCTTGGAATCGTTGACGTAGCGCACTCCGTCAATCTCGCCGCACGGCTCCACGCGGTGCTCGAGCGGCTGGAACGAGGCCAGACCGCGGCGGACACCATCGACATCGGCACCGACTGCCAAGGCAGCCGTGGCAGCGCACAGGGCATTGATAACATTGTGATGGCCCGAGATCTTGAGTTCGGATGTAGCGATGAGCGGGGTCTCGACGCCCTTCAGACGCACGATCATCTTGCCATCGCGTACAAAGGCGGCATCCTCACCCTCAGGCTCGTCAAAGGCAACCTTGCAGATGCGACGACCCGGCGTGTAGATGTACTCATCGAACTCGTGAATGCCGGCATCTTCAACGTCGACAACCGCCAGATCGTCATCGACCATATTGTCAAACAGTTTGATCTTGGCAAGCGCATAGTTCTTATGGCTCTTATGCCAGCCCAAGTGGTCGGGAGTGATGTTGAGCAGCACCGCCACACGAGGGTGGAGCTCGGTGGTCGTAGCAATCTGATAGCTCGAGAGCTCAGCCACAAACCACTCGTTGTGGGCTCGGCCGTCAATCTCGTTGACCGGCGGCTCGCCGATGTTGCCGACAGCTACGCTGGCCTCGCCGGCAGCCTTGAGCAGATAATCGGTCAGCGACGTGGTAGTCGTCTTGCCGTTGGTGCCCGTGATGGCAATCCAGTTATCGGGCGACAGGCGATAGGCAAACTCTGGCTCACCCATAATCTGGGCGGCATGCTCGCGCCCGGCCTTAAAGAAGCCCGAGAACTCCGAGATGCCCGGGCACGTCACGCATACGTCATAGGCGCCCTCGACCTGTTCGGTCCCATAGACAAACGACGCACCAGCAGCCTCGAGCGCACGCGTGGCGTCATTGGGCTCAGAGGTGCCGCCGCCATACACGGTAACGGCGCTTACGCGCTCGGGATGTGCCAGCGCCCAGCGGGCGACATCGAGACCGGATTTGCCCTGACCCAAAACGAGCAGGCTAAAGACATCAGCAAGAGGCATGAAAGACCACTATCCCAACTGGAAGAACAGAGCAAGGCCAACGGCACCAAATGCCGCAGCGATAATCCAAAAACGGATGACGACCTTGGTCTCGGCCCAACCCTTCTTTTCGAAATGATGATGGATGGGCGCCATAAGGAAGACGCGCTTGTGCGTAAAGTGGAAGTAGACAACCTGAATCATGACCGACAGAGTCTCAACGATAAACAGGCCGCCGATGATGAGGGAGACGACCTCGGTGTTAGTCATGATGGACGTACAGGCAAACGCGGCGCCCAGAGCAAGCGAGCCGGTATCACCCATAAAGATGCTCGCCGGATAGCAGTTGAACCACAGAAAGCCCAGGCAGGCACCGGCACACGCGGTGCAGAAGATGGACAGGTTCACGTCTCCGTGCAAAAACGCCATGGCAGCCATGGCGAGCATGGCGATCATGGAGGTGCCGCCAGCAAGACCGTCAAGGCCATCGGTCAGGTTCACGGCATTAGAAAGACCGGCAATCATCAGCCAGCAAAAGACAATATAGAGCCACGGGAACGAATAGCCGCAGATGGTAGTCGAAAGCACGCCAAGGTCGATCGTCAACCCACCGGGAAAACGAATCTCGGGGGCGACGCCGCACCAGTTGACGGCAAGTACCGTAAAGGTGACACAGATAACGGTTAGGCCGATCATCTTGGCATGAGGCGTCAGACCGAGCGAGCGCCCATGCGTAACGGAGGTCAGGTCGTCGATCAGACCCAGCACGCCGGTCGCCAGCGTGGCGAGCAGCACGAGCACGAGCTCGGTGGTGAGCTTGCCCATCAGCAGGCAGGTCAGCGAGATCGCGACGAGGATGACAACGCCACCCATGGTGGGCGTTCCCTGCTTAACCAAATGACGCTTGGGGCCGTCGGCACGAACCTGCTGGCCGATACCCTCGACCTTGAGCAGCTTGATCCACCACGGCATGAGCAGCAGCGCAATGGCGGCGGCGATGCCAAGCCCCAAAAAAGCCCGATACGTTGGATACGAGGGATTGCCGAACATGGGCTAGCACACACCTTCCACAAAGCGGTCGAGCTCAACAAAGCGGGAACCCTTGACCAGTACAACATCATGTTTTTCAAGCGCGCCGCCCATGCGGTCGAGCACCTGCTGATAATCGGAGAACACCTGGATGCGGTCCTCGTCCATGCCCATCATGCGCGCGGCATCAGCCATAAGCTGGGCCAGCTCACCACCCACGCACGCCAGCATGTCGAGCTTCTTGGCGGCGGCATAGGCGCCCACGAGCTCATGCATGCGAGGAGCCTCATCGCCCATCTCGCCCATCTCGCCCAGGATCGCCATGCGAGACCCCGCACACGAAAGCGAGCACAGCAGATCGAGGCCAGCAGCCATGGATTCGGCACTGGCGTTATAGGAGTCATCGATGACGCGTGCACCGCTCTTGGCGCGCTTGATCTCCTGGCGGTGTCCGGTGATCGTGAGGCCCCTAAAGGCAGCATCGATCTGCTCGGGCGTCACGCCCAGGCGATAGGCAACCGCGGCGGCCTTAACGGCATTAGGAACGGACTGCACGCCGGGGATGGCAAGCATGGTATCGATCGTCTCACCCTGGCCAAAATCGAGCGTAAAGACCGGACGGCCCTCGTCATCAACACGAATGTCGCGGGCACGGACCTCATCATCGTCCGAGACGCCGGCCAGCATCACGTCGATACCAGCAGGCTGGGCGAACGTGTCGCGAATGAACGGCGTAAAGTCGTCCTCGCCGCCCAAAACCAGCAGCGGCAAATAGTCGCCGGCGGCGCACATGCCCTGGACGATCTCGGCCTTAGCGCGGGCGATGTTCTCGCGGCTGCCCAAAATGCCGATATGAGAAGTGCCGATCTTGCTCACGATGGCAAGGTTGGGATTGGCAGACAGAGACAGGCGCTCGATCTCGTGGAAATGGTTCATGCCCATCTCGAGCACCAGGACCTCGGTATCGGCCGGAGCGGAAAGCACCGTGAGCGGCATGCCGATCAGGTTATTGAAATTGCCCTTGGTGGCCCAGACACGATAGCGCTTGGCGAGCACGGCGGCGAGCACGTCCTTGGTCGTCGTCTTGCCGATGGAACCGGTAATACCAACGACCAGGCAGCCAAGCTCCAGACGGTACGTGTGCGCCAAACGCAGCAGAAAGTCCTCGGGATCATCGGTCAGCAAGATGGCACAGCCCTTGTCCTGCGCCAGCGAGACCAGCTCGGCCTCGGGCTCACGCGTCATCACGACGGCGCCGGCACCCGACTGGACGGCACGGGAAGCAAAATCATTGCCGTCGACGTTTTCACCGGGAAAGGCGACGAAAATCGTCCCTTCCTCGACCTGGCGCGAGTCGATAACGCACCCGCGGCATACCCGATCGGCTTCTCCCGTCACGGTTCGGGCCCCTGTTGCGGCCGCGAGGTTGTTGACGGCGATCTCTATCATTGCAGCTCCCCTGTAAACCTAATAATGCTATCGGCGTATTGTATCCCAGCGCCGCACATGCGTGGTGCAGGGCATGTGAACACCCTCATATGGGACAACAAACCACGCCCCAAAGATTGTAACCCCCTACTTCGTGTGCGGGATACCCAGCACGTCGAGCGCGTTGGCCATAATGGACTGGAACGGCACCGCAGCGGCATCTGAGCCGCTCGGCGTTCCGTCGAGCGTGATATAGCACAGCACCTTGGGCGATTGTGCCGGTGCAAAGCCCATAAAGGACGACATGTAGTTCTCCTTGAGGTAGCCGCCGTTCTCGTCGGCACGTTCGGCCGTACCGGTCTTACCCGCCACGTCATAGCCGTCAACCGCGCCGCCAACGCCCGTTCCCTCGGACACGACCGTCTGCATGCACGATGTCACCTGGGATGCGGCGTCCTCCGAAATCGCGCGCTCGCCTTCGCCCCAGTCCTTCTCGTCGCCTTTGCTGGACTTATAGAAGTGCGGTGTCATCATCACGCCGCCGTTGGCGATGCCGCCCACGGCGCGTGCGATCTCAATCGGCGAGACGGACAGCGCCTGTCCAAAGCTCATCGAGCCCAGCGTGGCGCCGTCATACTGGTCACGCTCCTTGACGATACCCAGGCTCTCGCCCGGAAAATCGACACCAGAGCTGTGACCGATGCCCCACTTGTCCACATAAGCGGCAAAGTCATCGGCACCGATCTTGCGCCCCACCAGGACAAAGCCCACGTTGGACGAACGGCGCATCATCTCGCGCACATCCATGGTCATGGCGTAGTCGCGCTTGTCGGCATCGGTGACGGTATCGTCGCCCACCTTGATGCTCGCCGGCACCTCAAACGACGTACTCGATCGCACGACGCCCAAGTCGAAGCCGGCGCCCGCCACGAGCGTCTTAAAGACCGAGCCGGGCTCGTAGGCGTCGGTGACCAGGCGCAAGTTCATATCCTCGGTCTTGGCGTTTTCCAGATTGGTCTGGTCGTAAGTCGGATACGAGCAGGCTGCCAAGATCTCGCCTGTCGTAGGATCGGTGACCAGCGCCGAGCCGTTCTTGGCCTTAGTCTTCTCAACTGCCTCTGCCAGGGCATCCTCGGCCGCACGCTGGATATTGACGTCGAGCGTCGTCACGATATCAACGCCGTCGACCGCAGCCACCTTTTTATAGGCACCGCCCGCGATATAGCTGCCGTCCCTCGCGCGCTCGCGTACGAGAGAACCGTTCGTGCCGGTCAGAAGCTTGTTGTATTGCTTTTCGAGACCCGTCAAGCCATCGTTGTCCACATTCACTACACCCAGCACCTGCGATGCCAGATTGCCGTATGGATATACGCGCTTCATGGCCTGCTCAAAAAGCACACCGGGCAGGTTCTTCTTCTCCAGCGTCGCAGCATCGTCTTCGTCCACCTGGCGTTTGATATACACCCAGGTTCCATCGGACTCAACGAGCTTGCGGCAGGTCTTTTTATCGATTCCAGTTGCCTTGACCAGCGCCGACACCGTCTTGTCAACGTCCTCGACAAGCTGCGGGTTCACGGCGATGTTGCGACATTCGACCGACGACGCCAGCACGTTACCGTTGCGGTCGTAGATGGTGCCACGTTTGGCATAGAGGGTCTGCGCAAGCAGGCGACGCGCATCGGCACGCTCGCGCAGTTTATCGGCTTCGACAACCTGATAGTCGGCAAGGCGAAAGACGCCCAAGCCCAAGCCAAGCCCAATGAATCCCATGACGGCTTTGCGGCGAGGCAGAGGCGTGCCTGTGAGCCATTCGGTCGGCGAACTCTTGCGCGACCTGGTGTTATGCACTTGAGGGCCGCCCGAGCCGCGAAGTCGCGACGCCGGGTCGTTGCCACGGGACCGCCCGGCGTTGTAAGATTGCCGACCCGTTCCTTGATAACCAGAACGTCCCCGCGACGAGGGACGTCCAGAACCGCGGCCCCTATCGGAACCGCGGCGATAGTCATTTGTCATACTCAGCTACCGTCTTGCTACTGAGCGGTCGCGGTCGCGTTGGCGCCCGCGGCTGCATCCTGCGAAAAGTCAAGTGTAACGCTCTCGCTGGGCTCCACCATGCCATAAGCGCCCGCAAGGTCGCGAATGCGCGTGTCGGCGCCATAGACCGAGTGCATGACCTCCAGGTCGGAGCTCTCATCGGTCGCCTTTTCGAGCGTGTTGGTAAGCTCGGCGTTGCTGTTGAGCACCTGGGCCGTAACGCCGGCGAGCGCCACGCGGGCGACGCCGATCGTCATGAAGATAGCCGCAATGATGCAAAACGTTTTAAGAACGCTCATGAAAACCGGGCTTACCGCCTGGTTTGCCTGACGGCCCGCGCCCGTGTAGACATCAAAGCGCGGCGTGCGCTGCTCACGGGGAGCAACGGGGGCCTGCGGCGTCTCACGATAGGCGGGCATGGCGTTCATATCATAGGCGAGTGCTGCGCTTGAAGTGTTGTAGCCCATGATATGCCGCCTCCCATCCCGAGTACGTTGGTAGTGTGTTTAAGCTTCGTTTATGGTGCGAGCGGGAGGTCCAATATCGCGCGGTCGCGCCTACAGACGCTGCGCCACGCGGATTTTGGCTGATCTCGCCCGAGGGTTGCGCTCAACCTCATCAGGCTGGGCAACCAGGGGTTTGCGGGTGATGACCTTGAGTATCGGCACGTTGCCGCACACGCACACCGGAATCTCCGGCGGACACGTGCACCCCTGGCTCATCTCCTTAAAGTGGTTCTTTACGATACGGTCCTCGAGCGAGTGATACGAGATGACGCAGATACGTCCGCCCGGGTTGAGCCACCTGGTGGCGGCATCAAGCCCTCGTTCGAGCACATCGAGCTCGTGATTGACCTCGATGCGAATGGCCTGGAAACTTTTCTTGGCCGGGTGTCCGCCATGCCGACGAGCGGCAGCCGGGATACCCGCCTTGATGATCTCGACAAATTGGCCGGTGGTTTCGATCGGTTCTTGCTCGCGGCGGCGCACGATCTCGCGCGCGATCTGCGAGGCAAACTTCTCTTCGCCGTAGACGCGTAGAATCCGGGCGAGGTCGTGTTCGTTATAGGTGTTGATGACCTCAGCTGCGTTTAAGGTGTTATTACCCGGATCCATCCGCATGTCCAATGGGGCGTCCTCGTTATACGAAAAGCCCCTGCCAGGGATATCGAGTTGCGGTGACGAAACGCCCAAATCGAACAGGAAGCCATCGACCCCGGGCACCTCGGCCGAGCAAAGCAGCTCGTCCAAGTCGCCGAAGTTGCCCTTCAGCAGCTGGTGCGGAACGCCGGGAACCTCGCGGTCCAGACGGGCGCCAGCGGCCTCGAGGGCCATGTCGTCCTGATCGACGCCGAGCAAAAGGCCCGTCTCCCCCACCTGCGCGGCCATCTTTACCGAATGGCCGGCACCGCCAAGGGTGCAATCGCAGACAACGGAGCCGCTCTTTAGCCGCAGCGACTCAAGCACTTCGCCGAGCATGACAGGTTCATGCCGATATTCTTGTGTCAAGATCCCACGCTCCATCCGTTACCCGTGCCTTGCCCTTACGAGAAGAAGAGGTCCAGCAGGGCCTCATCGTCATCGTCCTCATCGGCCGCGGCGCGATCCCAAACCTCAAGGTGGTCGTAGTTGCCCACAACCGTAACCTCGCGGTCGAGGTTCGCCTGCTTGCGGAGAGACTCGGAAAGACCGATACGACCGGCGCTGTCCACGTCCATCGACGTGGTGCGCTTGTTGATCGCCCTCATGAGCTTCTGGTCATTAATGTCACGCGGGTTAAAACCCTCGTGGCCCTCACGACCCGCGAAGAGTCCTTCGACCCACTTATCGAAGGCCTCGGCAGAGAACACGTACAGAGCATCGACATCCAGGGCTTTAAACACGCGAACGTGCTCTCCAAGCTCCTCGCGAAGGGGCGCAGGCAGGGATAGACGACCTTTTGCATCGAGATTGCGCTCGTATGCACCAGTCATTCCCATGTGCGCCCTCCCCTCGGTTACTCAGATGGCACGTACGCGGGAAACCCCCCCGCCTGTCGACGTCATCAATAATATGGGGAACCGCCCCATTTTTCAACAC